>NZ_JBIAGO010000003.1:201831-646652 GCF_042869775.1 Streptomyces sp. NPDC006711 | reverse complement strand
TGGTGCGGTGCATCGCAAGGCGCCGGAGCGTCTCGATAGCGGAGCTATCGGGGCGATTCGGCAACGCCGCGAGGTGCCGTGCCAGACGCCGCGCCGCCGGCCATGGTCCACCAGACACCCCCTAGTCCGGCGGCAGCAGTGGGCCGCAGTCCCACTGCTGGAAGATGAGCCGGGTCTCCACCCGGGCGACCTCGGGGCGCGAGGTGAACTCGTCCAGGACCAGACGCTGGAGATCCGCGGTGTCCGCGACGGTCACATGGACCAGATAGTCGTCGGGACCGGTCAGGTGGAACAGCGAACGCGACTCCGGCAGCGCCCTGACCCGCTCCACGAACGGGCCGATCAGATCGCGCCGATGCGGGCGCACCTGCACCGAAAGCAGCGCCTGGAGACCCCGCCCCAGCTTCGCCGGATCGACCCGCAGCTGATAGCCGAGGATCACCCCGGCCCGCCGCAGCCGCGCCACCCGGTCCAGGCAGGTCGAGGCCGCCACGCCCACCTCGGCGGCCAGATCGCGGTAGGTCGTACGTGCGTCGTTCTGGAGAAGGCGCAGAATGTGCAGGTCCACCGGATCGAGTACGACGGATTCGGCCATGGCCCGAACGTAACACGGAGTACGGCACCGAGAGCCCGGCGACTGTTCACAGTGAGCCCATGGACGCCGACACAGCCCCGCGTGAAGCGGACGCCAGAGCAGTGGACACCCTCGCCGTGCACGCCGGCCGCGAAGACCTCGCAGGCCTCGGACTGCACGCCCCGCCGATCGACCTGTCGACCACCTACCCCTCCTACGACAGCAGGGGAGAGGCCGCCAGGATCGACGCCTTCGCCGCCACCGGCGAGGCCCCCGAAGGCCCCCCGGTCTACGGCAGGCTCGGCAACCCGACCGTGGCCCGCTTCGAGTCGGCGCTCGCCGCCCTGGAGGGCACCGAAGCCGCCGTCGCCTTCGCCAGCGGCATGGCCGCCCTGTCCGCCGTCCTGCTCGCCCAGCACGCCGCAGGCCACCGCCACGTCGTCGCCGTGCGCCCGCTGTACGGATGCAGCGACCACCTCCTGACCGCCGGGCTGCTCGGCACCGAGGTCACCTGGACCGATCCCGAGGGCGTCGCGGACGCGGTCCGTCCCGACACCGCGCTCGTCATGGTGGAGAGCCCCGCCAATCCCACGCTCGCCGAAGTGGACCTGAGCGCGCTCGCCGCGGCCTGTGGCACGGCGCCGCTCCTCGTCGACAACACCTTCGCCACGCCCGTGCTCCAGCGTCCCGCCCTCAGCGGCGCCCGGCTGGTCCTGCACAGCGCGACCAAGTACCTCGGTGGTCACGGGGACGTCCTTGGGGGAGTGGTGGCCTGCGACGAGGCATTCGCCCGCCGGCTGCGCCAGATCCGGTTCGCCACCGGCGGCGTCCTGCACCCGCTCGCCGGCTATCTGCTGCTGCGCGGGCTCGCCACGCTGCCGGTCCGGGTGCGCGCCGCGTCCGCGACCGCCGCCGCGCTCGCCGCCCGCCTCGCCGCCGACCCGCGCGTGCTGCGCGTCCACTACCCGAAGGTGGGCGGCGCGATGGTGGCCTTCGAGACGCTGACCGACCCGCACGAGGTGATCGCCCGGGTGCGCCTGATCACGCCCGCCGTCAGCCTCGGCAGCGTCGACACCCTCATCCAGCACCCCGCCTCCATCAGCCACCGCATCGTGCCCGAGGACGACCGCAGGTCATCGGGTGTCAGCGAACGGCTGCTGCGCATGTCGGTGGGGCTGGAGGACATCGAGGACCTGTGGAGCGACCTGGACCGGGCGCTCGGCGATGTGCCGCCGACGCCGGTGGCGAGCCGGCCCGCCGTGGCCGAGGAGGCCCGGTTCGCGCGGGTGTGAGCGGGCGGGCCGGGCGGCGGGACTCAGTGGGACGTCTTGTTCCGGGTGAACTCGTCCTTGCCGAACCCGGCCCAACTCACCTCAAGGTGGGCCCCGTTCACCTTGGCCGTGCCCCGGGTGCGGGTGGTGTCGCCGTCGGTGCAGGTCAGACGCAGCGTCACCGCCGCGGGCTTGCCGTCGGCCGTGCCCGTGCACTGGTGCTCACCGAGCACGGACGCGGTCCGGCCCTTGATGACGAGCGCGACGGGCTTGCCGCGCGTCACGGCCACCCAGTTGCCGTCGAGGCCGTTGGCCGTCGCGGGCGACGCCTGCGAGGCCGGCCCATGTCCCTTGCCACCGCCGGGAGTTGAGGCACCGGTCCCGCCGGGCGCCGCCGCCCCCGACGTCGCCCCGGCCGTCGGCGTGGCGCTCGCGGCCGCCGCCCCCGACGCGCTGCCCGAAGGGCCGCCCGACGGCTTGTTCGACGCCGCGTCCGACCCACCGCTGCCGCACCCCGACAGGAGAAGGACGGCGGTGAGCCCCACGGTGGCGAGGCCGGTGGTACGCGAGAACCTGTGCACTGCTGATCGTCCCCCTGCGACGCGCTTTTGCGGACGCGTCAAGCTATCAGCGGCCCCTCCCGCACGCCGGGAGTTCCCTGGTTCCCCGACGTGCGGGCGCCGAGAGTGATACGCGGGGGCACGGCGCCGGGAGTGATGCGCGTGGGCACGGCGTCGCCGCGCCCCGGCTCGTGACGCTCCCGCGCTCCGGCTCGTGACGCTCCCGTGCCCCGGCTCGTGACGCTCCCGCGCTCCGGCTCGTGACGCTCCCGTGCCCCGGCTCATGGCGCCCCCGTGCTCCCGGCGCGCTCCCGGGGCGGGTCGGGAGCGCGCTCGACTGCGCGCACTGCGACGATGGGCGGGCGAACCTCGTGATGACAGGAGCGAACCCTTGGCGACAAGCCCGGACCAACCGACCGGCCCCACCGGACAGTTCACCCCCTCACCACTGAACCAGCTGCTGTACGGACACATCCACTCGGCCGCCGTCAGGGCGGTGGCCGAGCACCGCGTCGCCGACCTGCTGGCCGACGGGCCCCGCACCGCCGGGGAACTCGCCACGGCCCGCGGGCTGCACGCCGGCACGCTCAGGCGCGTCCTGCGCCTGCTCGCGATGCACGGGCTCTTCACCCAGGACGAGAAGGACACCTTCGGACTCACCGACGCCGGCCAGGCACTGCGCAGCGACGTGCCGGGCTCGCAGCGCACGGCGGCCCTGCTGCTCACCGACGAGATGTTCCGGCGGGCCGCGGACGGCATCCCCGACGCCGTAAGGACCGGCAGGACCTCCTTCGAGGCGGCCTACGGGGTCCCGTTCTTCGACCACCTCGCCGTCTCGCCCGACCAGCGCGAACTCTTCGACGCCGGGATGGCCTCGATGGCGGACCGCACCGACGATCTCATCGCGGCGAGCTACCCCTTCCCCGCCGCCGGCACCGTGGTGGACGTCGGCGGCGGCCGGGGCGGCCTGTTGCACGCGGTGCTGCGGCGTGAACCCGCCCTGACCGGCGTCCTGTTCGACCAGCCGGACACCGTGGCCGACCACGTCCTGGACACCGAAGAGGTGCGCGGGCGCTGGAGCGTACGGGGCGGCGACTTCTTCGCGGCCGTGCCGAGTGGCGGCGACATCTATCTGCTCAAGCGCATCCTGCACGACTGGAGCGACGAGGAATGCGCGCGCATCCTGGGCGCGGTCCGCGCGGCGGTGGCGCCGGGCGCGCGCCTTCTCGTGGTCGATTCGGTGCTGCCGGACAACGGCGACCCGCATCCCGCCGTCGAGCTGGACATCATCATGATGATGCTGGTCACCGGCAAGGAGCGTACGGCCAAGGAGTTCGAGGACCTGCTCGCGGGGGCCGGGTTCAGGCTGGAGCGTGTCCTGCCCACCCCGGCCCTGCCCTCGATCCTGGAGGCGCGGGCGGTCTGAGGGGCGGGGCCGGCCTCACGGCCTCACGGCGTCGCGGGCAGGTCGCGCAGGAACACGGCCACGGCGGCGGCGATCGCGAGGATGACCAGCCAGGAGACGAAGCCGGTGTGCCGGCCCCGGCGCGCCGCCTTCGCCTTCTTCTTCGTGCGGCCCGGCCGCCGCTTCCGTGCGGGCCGGGGCGCCGGGCCCGGGGTGGTTTCGGCGAGCAACTGACGGCATATCAGCGCGAGTTGACCGGTGCCCGCGGTCAGGCTCGCCACCGTCTCCGAGCGGGCCGGAGCGGTGGTGCCGCCCTCCAGGATCCGGCCCGCGCGGATCAGGACCTGGTCCCTGCCGCCGGTGGGGGAGAGGCTGATCCAGCGTTCCACATGGGCCGCGCGGATGACGACGCCACCCGAACGCTCCCGGTACACCGTGTGCTCACGCCACAGCAGGCCGGCCAACTCGCCTGCGGTGTCCCGCAGTTGTGCACTCACGCTTCCCCCACGCCCCGAACGTTCTAACGAATATCGCACTGTAGCGGCAGCGGGCGCCGGGCCGCGAACCGGCCGGGGCCTCACCCGGCGGGTTCGACCTCCAGGTAGTGGTGGCGGCGCGGCCCCCGGTATTCCAGGGCCAGCCAGCCCAGCGGGCGCAGCACTTCGGCGCAGCGGCGCAGTGCTTCGTTCGCCGTGTATTCCGCGCCGGTTCCGGGCGGGCCGAGCCATTCCACCCGGACGGTCGCCGGCGCCCCGGCGGCGCTGACGCGGTATCCGCGGGCACACCGCCGGCCCTCCTCGTCGAGTGCGGACGGCTCGATCCCCGAGGCCTCCAGGGCGATGGCGACCGCCCGCACCGGCCGCAGCCGCTCCCACTCGGCGGGGCCCGAGGCGTCCGGCCCGGCCATCACCCGGCGGATGCGCAGCAGCCCGTCGAAGGCGGCCCGTACCGCTGCCTCGCGGTCCGGGCCGCGAAGCGCGGGCCCGTCCCCGGTGGCCGCCTCAAAGGGCCCCGCCGTCTCGTCAACGGCCATGGCCGCCCTCCCTGGTCCCTGAGGCGCCCGGTTCAGCGTCCGCCGGAGACCCGCAGGATCGCGCCGGTGGTGTACGAGGACTCGGGCGAGAGCAGCCAGGCCACGGCGGCGGCGATCTCGGACGCCTCGCCGGGGCGGCCGAGCGGGATGCCGGCGGCCGCCCGGGCCGGACGGCCGGGGTCGCCCATCGTGGCGTGCATGTCGGTGTCGATGATGCCGGGGGCGACCGCGTTCACTCGGATGTTGTCCGGTCCGAGCTCCTTGGACAGGCCGACCGTCATCGCGTCGGTGGCCGCCTTCGACGCCGCGTAGTGGACGTAGTCACCGGGGCTGCCGAGGGTGGCCGCAGCGGAGGAGATGTTGACGATGGCGCCCCCGCCGCGCGCGGCCATGTCCCGCGCGGCCCGTCGGCAGCACAGGAGGTAGCCCACGACGTTCACGTCCATCACCCGGCGCAGATCCTCGGTGCGGGTCTCGGTGAGACGGCCGAGCGGTCCGGTGACGCCGGCGTTGTTGACCAGCGCGCTCACGGGCCCGAGTTCGGCCGCCGCGGTGTCGAACAGCCGCTCCACGTCCGCCTCTTGAGCGGTGTCACCCCGTACGGTGACGCAGCGGGCCCCGGCCGCGCGTACCGCGTCGGCGACCTCGCGGGCGGCCGCCTCGTCGCTGACGTAGCCGAGCGCGATGTCGTGCCCCTCGCTCGCGAGCCGGACGCAGGTCGCCGCGCCGATGCCCCGGCTGCCGCCCGTGACGATGGTGACCGGACGTGTCATGTGATGTCTCCCGTGCTCGCCTCTAAGCCGCGTCGCCGCCACCTCACGTCGTACCACACGGCGCCGCCCCCGCCGCGTCCAGCCCTTCGGTCAGGGTGGCCAGGAGGGTGCGCAGGGTGTGGAAGTCCTCCGGGGGCAGGTTCACGGCCCGCGCGATGTGGTGCGGCACGGTGCGTGCGCGCTCCCGCAGACCGCTGCCCTTCGGGGTGAGGCGGACGGTGACGGAGCGTTCGTCCGCCGGGCTGCGGCGGCGCTCCAGGAGGCCGGCCGCTTCGAGGCGCTTGAGCAGCGGTGACAGCGTGCCCGAGTCCAGCCGCAGCTTCTCGCCGATCCCCTTCACCGGCAGCTCGCCGTGTTCCCAGAGGGTCAGCATCACCAGGTACTGCGGATAGGTCAGGCCCAGGTCCTTCAGGAGCGTGCGGTACACGCCGGTGAAGGCGCGGGAGGCCGCCTGCAACGAGAAGCAGAGCTGGAGGTCCAGCCGCAGATAGTCCTCTTCGTGCGGATGGGCGGGCGGTGTGGTGACCATGCGCCCAGGCTAGCACCGGCGCCATTTAGTTGTGCGCAACTGAATTGTGTGCTTCAGTTGATGGCGTGGCCGAGGGGCAGCGGATGTGACGCCCCGCAGGCCGCGCAGCACAGAGCTTTGACGGACCCGGGCGAGCGCGGACACCGCTTCGCGCCCGCCGATACGAGAGGAACCGATCCATGGACGCGCTCTACACCGCGGTGGCGACCGCCAACGGCCGCGAGGGCCGCACTGTCAGCTCCGACGGCCGGCTCGACCTGCCGCTCGCCTTCCCGCCGGCCCTCGGGGGCAACGGCGAGGGCACCAACCCCGAGCAGCTGTTCGCCGCCGGGTACGCCGCCTGCTTCGCCAGCGCGATGGGCTCCGTCGCGCGTCAGCTGCGGCTGGACGTCAAGGACGTCTCGGTGACCGCCGAGGTGGGCATCGGCAAGGACCCCGCCGACGGCGGCTTCGGCATCGGGGTCGTCATGCGCGTGGAGCTGCCCGGGCACCTGGAGGGCGAGAGCGGCGCCAAGCTCGTGGAGCTCACCCACGCCGCCTGCCCCTACTCCAAGGCGACCCGGGGCAACATCCCCTTCGAGATCGTCATCGAGTAGCGGATCGGCTCCGCTCCCGGCGCGCGGCCCTCACGCACGCTCGGCAAGCAGCTCGCGGTACCACGTCAATGTGGCGTCCAGGGTGTCGCCCATCGGGACGGGGATGGCACCGAAGGCGGCCTCGAAGGCCCCCGAGTGCATGATCTGCGGCTCGGTGTGCTGGTAGAACATCTCGGCGTAGGCGTCCATGAAGACCTGGTCGAACGGGCCGAAGGGGCGCGCCTCGTCGAGGGTGACCACCTTCAGCGCGGCGCCGACGCGGTCCTCGATCATGCCCAGCACCTCACGGGTGGTCAGGGCCGATGCGGTGGGAAGGTGCCACACGCGCCCGTCGCCGCGCGGGCTCTCGCCCAGCGTGGCGAGCCCGGCGGCCACCGCGCGGATGTCGGTGTAGCTGTGCGGCAGGTCGATGTCGCCCAGGGTCAATACCTCGCCGCCGGTCAGCGCCGGGAGGAAGACGGACGCGCCCAGCGTGGAGTTGAGGACGCCGGGCCCGACGAAGTCGGCGGACCGGCCGAGCGCCACACGGACGCGGCCGCCCCGGTGCGCGGCCAGGTACTTCTCGTCGAGTTCCGCGCGCATCCTGCCCTTGAGCGTGGTGGCGCGCCAGGGGGTGTCCTCGGTCATGACATCGCCGTGCGTCTCTCCGTACGGGTAGAGCGTGTCGAGCACGACCAGGCGCGCCCCGGCCGCTTCGGTGGCATCGAGCACGGCCTGCTGGATACGGGGCATGACGTCGACCTGGAGGTGATAGGCGACGTTGACGCAGTGGTAGACGACTTCGGCGCCCGCGATGGCCGCGGTGGCCCCTTCGAGCGTGGACACATCGCCCTTCACGCGGTCGACACCCGTCATCGCGGTGAGCGTGCCGGAGCGGTCGACCAGGCGGACCGGGTGGCCCCGGCGGACCAGCTCGGCGGCGAGCGTGGTCCCGGCCGGACCGGAGCCGAGGACCACGTGCAGGTTGCTTTCGGTGTGGTTCATGTCGAAGCCCTTCTAGGGCCGGGGGCATGCGCGCACCCGGTTTTGTTATGTGGCGTGCCGTTAGTTAGAGACTGTAACCGCAGTGAAGGGGCAACGCAACCGTCAGGGTGTATCGCTCACGGCAGCACGCAATGCGGCTCCACCGGGAGGGATCGGGTGCTCAGTCTGAAAGTCGGGGGGTAGACACTGTCTACATACGCTGGTAGACAGTGTCTATGGAGGATGAGAGTTCCCTTCGGGAGCGGTTGATCGACGTCGGAGTGGAGCTCGTGACGACCGAGGGCTCCGCGTCATTGGGGCTGCGCGAGATCGCCCGCCGGGCGGGGGTGTCGCACGGGGCGCCGCGCCGGTACTTCCCCACGCATCACGCCCTGCTCTCCGCGATCGCCCGGCGCGGTTTCGAAGATCTCGGAGCCCGGTTCGCGGCCGCGATCGCCGACACGGCGTCCCCCCGGGCTCAGCTGCGGACCATCGCGCGGGTGTACGTGGGGTACGCGCTGGAGTACCGCGGCATGTTCGAGCTGATGTTCCGTCACGATCTGCTCGACAGCGACAAGCACATGTCGGACGGGCCACGGCTGCGGGAGGCGACTCTCCCGCTGTTCGAGCGCGTCGTCGTTCTCGTCGCCCAATGCCGAGCGGAGCGGGACACCGCCCACGCCGACGGGCCGGCCGCGACCGGGCCACCACCGCCCGTGACAGCCGCTGCCCTGTGGGCGAGCCTGCACGGTATCGCCCAGCTGTGGGCCTGGGGCAGTCTGCGGCTCGCCCTCGACGCCGAACCGACCGGCGGCGCACCGCGTGGCGACCAGGTCGATCAAGTCGATCAACTCGTCGCGGCGGCGCTGGACGCTCACCTGGGCCCGGTGGACTCGTGACCGCGCCTGTGCGGCGGCACCTGGCGTTTTCGGTCAGCGTGGCGGGCGCGATGCTCGTCGCGCTGGACGGCACCGTCCTGCTGGTGGCGCAGCCCGGCCTGCGGCGCGATCTCGGCGCGAGCTGTCCCAGGTCCCATGGACGAGCACCGGTCATCTGCTCGCGGTGGCCTCACATCTCGTCATTGCCGGGCGCCTCGGGGACCGGTACGAGCACCTGCGGCCGCTGTCCGTCGGCGAACTCCGATCCACGGTCGACGACAGGACCGAGGACGTCGCCCCAAGCCTGCGATGACGACACCTCACAGAGGGTGCGCCAGGTCTCCCCGCGCGCCGTTCCCCTCCCGCCCCCACCAACCCCCAACCGCTTCCGACCGGCCACCGACCCAAGGAATTCCTGATGCTGATCGCCATCCTGCTCTACGACCGCTTCACCGCTCTGGACGCCGTCGGCCCCTACGAGATCCTTGCCCGCCTGCCGGGAGCCGAGGTGGTCTTCGCCGCCGCGCAGCGCGGTCCGGTCCGCACCGACATGGGCAGCCTCGCGCTCACGGCCGACCGGCTCCTGTCCGAAGTCACCACCCCCGACATCCTCCTGGTGCCCGGTGGCCCGGGCACCGCCGAGCTGCTGGCCGACCGGGCCGTGCTCGACTGGATCCACACCGCGGCCCGCGCGTCCACATGGACCACCTCCGTCTGCTCGGGTTCCCTGCTGCTGGCGGCGGCGGGGTTGTTGGACGGACGCCGCGCCACCTCGCACTGGATCGCCCTCGACCACCTCGAGCGGCTGGGCGCCATACCCAGCAGTGAGCGTGTCGTCTTCGACGGGAAGTACGCCACCGCGGCGGGCGTCTCCGCAGGCATCGACCTGGCTCTCCACCTCGCCGGCCGCATCGCCGGTCCCAAGGTCGCCCAGGCCATCCAACTCGCGGTCGAGTACGACCCCCAGCCGCCCTACGCGGCGGGTTCCATCTCCACGGCCCCCGCCGAGCTGATCACCTCCCTGCGGGCCAGCGGCCTCGTCGTACAGGACCAAGACGCCTGAGCCGACACCCGGGCGGGCGGCGCCGCCTCACCCGGCGGGCGCCGCCGGCGGTGTCGCCTTCTCGCCCTGGGCGGCGAGCCGCGCGGAGAGCGGGGCGGCGATGTCCTCCAGGGACTTGCCCTCGGCGTCGATGGCCAAGAACGCGGCCACCACGCCGGCCGCCGTCATCAGCGCGGCGCCGATGCTGAACGCGAGGACGGCGTCACCGACCACCCCGCTGGACGTCAGGGCCGAGAACACCAGCGGCCCCGAGATGCCGCCCGCGGCCGTGCCGATCGCGTAGAAGAAGGCGATCGCCATCGCCCGGGTCTCCATCGGGAAGATCTCACTCACCGTCAGGTACGCCGAACTCGCGCCAGCCGACGCGAAGAACAGCACCACACACCAGCACGCCGTCATCGTGGTCGCGTTCAGCCACCCCTGCGCGAAGAACCACGCGGTGACGAAGAGCAGCGCGCCCGAGAGCACATAGGTGCCGGCGATCATCCGGCGACGGCCGACCGTGTCGAACAGCTTGCCGAGGAAGAGCGGGCCGAGGAAGTTGCCGAAGGCGATCACGGCGAAGAAGTAACCGGTGCTGCCGCTGGACACGGCGAAGAACTTCACCAGGATCGAGCTGAACCCGAAGGTGATCGCGTTGTAGAGGAAGGCCTGCCCGATGAACAGGGCGAAGCCGAGCACCGCGCGCTTGGGGTAGGAGCTGAACAGGGTCCGGGCGATCTCCCAGAAGCCCACGCTGGTGCGCTGCTCGATGGTGATCGAGCTCCCGGGCTCCGGCAGCCGCTCGCCCTTCTCCTGTTCCACCGCCCGCTCCACGTCGTCGAGCAGCTGCTCCGCGCCCTCCTCACGGCCGTGGATGAACATCCACCGGGGGCTCTCCGGCACATGGCGGCGCACCACCAGGATGACGAGACCGAGCACCACACCGAGGGCGAAGGTGAGGCGCCAGCCGATGTTCTTCGGCAGCAGGTCGGTGTTGAGGGCGAGCACCGACAGCAGCGCGCCGCCCATGGCGCCGAGCCAGTAGCTTCCGTTGATGATGAGGTCCACCCGGCCGCGGTACTTGCTCGGGATCAGCTCGTCGATGGCGGAGTTGATCGCCGCGTACTCACCACCGATGCCGAAACCGGTCAGGAAGCGGAACAGGAAGAACCACCACGCGGTGAAGGAAAGAGCGGTCATCGCGGTCGCGGCGAGATAGACCGCGAGGGTGACCAGGAACAGCTTCTTGCGGCCGAACCGGTCGGTGAGCCAGCCGAAGAACAGCGCGCCGCAACAGGCTCCGGCCACATACAGCGCGGCGCCCAGGCCCGTGACCTGGGCGTCGGTGATCGCGAGGCCGCTGCCGTCCTCGGAGAGGCGGCTCGCGATGTTCCCGACGACGGTGACCTCGAGCCCGTCCAGGATCCACACGGTGCCGAGCCCGATGACGATCATCCAGTGCCAGCGCGACCAGGGGAGCCGGTCGAGCCTGGCCGGCACGGAGGTGGTGATGGTCCCCGGCCCCCGCCCGGGACTCTGCGCCGTACCGCTCATGAAGTGCCTCCTGCCGCCGCGACCGAACCACACCTGCCGGACGCGAGTACCCGGCGCACGCCGGACATACTCCCCGCGACCTCGTCCCTGGATGGACCCGCGCGGACGCGGCGCGCAGCCGGACCGCGCGGGAGCAATCCCCGCGTCACCGCGCCGTGTCAGGGGACTTCGCGCAGATAGAGCGCACCGCAGGTGTGACAGAAGGGGTGGGCGCGGTCGGTGCCCCAGGCGTCGTCGGGCATCTCCTGGGCGCCCTCGGCGAGGTCCCGTCCGCACATGGCCTGTACTTCCTCGCCCCGGACCATGTGCCACTCCTTGAGCGTGCCGTCGGGAAGCGGTTCGGCGACGATGTGATGGCGCACTGGTGACTCCTCATGCGTGTCGGGCCGCGTCCGGTGGCGCGGGCGCCGGGCGCACCCCGGCCATCCGACCCTGACACCGCTGCCGCGCCCACGCATGCCGAACGTCCGCCGATGGTGACACCGGGACGGCGCCCGGCGGTGGACATGCCACTGCCGCCCCACGGACCCGTGGAGCGGCAGTGACGTGCGTGATCAGCCGGCGGACGGGGCGTTCGCCGGAGTCACGTTGACGGCGGCCCAGGCCTGGTCGACCGTCTTGTACTCGGTGCTGGACGCTCCGTACAGGTCGGCGGCGGCGCTCAGCGTGGCGGTGCGGGCGTCGTGGAAGTCGGTCGTGGAGACCATGTACCGGGTGAGCGCACGGTAGAAGATCGCCGTGGCCTTGTCGCGGCCGATGCCGGTCACCGTCGAGCCGTCGTAGGTCGGCGAGTCGTAGGCGACGCCGTTGATGGTCTTCTTGCCGCTGCCCTCGGCCAGCAGGTAGTAGGCGTGCGAGGAGACACCGGAACCCGCGTGGACCTCGGTGTCGTAGGACGCGGGCGACCAGTAGTCGACCGTGCCTTCGAGCTTGTCGAGGGACGGCTTGTCAAGGCGGCGCAGGAACTTCTGCTGGAGCCCCAGCTTCTCGCCCATCAGGTAGTTCGGCGGGTTCTTGGGGTTGTTGGTGGCGAACTCGACGTTGCTGCCGAAGATGTCGGCCAGCGACTCGTTCAGCGCGCCGGGCTCGCCGAACTGGTTGTCGTCGGCGTCGACGCGGGTCGGCTGGAGGTTCGCCGTCGCGTCCACGACACCATGGGTGAGCTCGTGGCCGGTGACGTCGAGGACGACCAGGGGCTGCGCGAAGGTCTGCCCGTCACCGTCGCCGTAGAGCATGCAGCCGCAGTCGGAGTCCCAGAAGGCGTTGCCGACCTTGCTGCCGAAGTGCACCATCGCGTGGGCGCCCACGCCGTCGTTCTTGATCCCGTCGCGGCCCAGGGTCTTCTTGTAGAAGTCCAGGGTGCTGGTGATCCCGTACTGCGCGTCGACGGCGACGGTGGAGCGGTCGCTCACCTTGCCGGTGCCCCAGCGGTTGGTGGTGCTGGTGAACGCCTTGCCCGCGCTGAACTGCTCCAGCTGCTTGTTGCCGGCGTCGCGGGTCTCGGTCTGGCCCCGGCTCGGGTCCTTCAGGGCGAACGCGCTCTTGGCGGTCTGCGTGGTGGTCAGCGGCACGCTGCCCACGAACAGGGAGGCGCCGGTGCCGGCGGCCGAGGCCGGGAAACCGGTCGCCCTCGACGAGGCGAGGGGAGCGGGCAAGGAGGCGTCGAGGGCCGGGCTGAGCTTCTGGCCGCTCTTGCGGAGCTTGGCCTGGACGCCGGGGGAGAAGAAGGAGTCGTCGGCCGGGGTGTTGCTGAGGACCGTGCCGGTGGCGGCGTCGACGACCACGGTGCGGGTGCCGGACTCGGTGGTCGAGCTGTTCGTCACCTGGATCTGGTAGGCGAGCGCCGCGTGCCCGGCGCGGGCGTCCACCACGAGCTTGGCGGCGCCCGCGGTGCCCTTGGCGATGGCGGCGGCCTTCGCCTTGGCCTGTGCGGCCGTCAGCTTGGCGCTGGTGGTGGGAACGGTGACCTGGTGGCGCAGGGCCCGGGTCACACCGGCGTAGCCGGATCTCGCGTCGAGGTGGATGACGAGGTCGCCGCCGAGGACGGGCAGTCCCTGGTGCGAGCGTATGAACCGGACGTGCTTCTTGCCGTCCGGGTCGACCAGGACGTCGCTGGCCTGAAGTGTGTCGTCCTTGCCGACGCCGGTCGCCGAGGCGTGTGCCTGGGCCGCGGCGCGGGCCGCGTCGATGACCGGCTGGAAAGCGGCGGTGGCCGCGGGGGCGGTGGCCCCCTGGGCGGCGGGAGCGGCGAAGGCCGTGGCCCCGCCCCCCGCCGTGATGGTGAGGGCCGTGGTGACGGCCAGGGATATCGCCAGGCTGCGTATGTGGGGTGTACGCACGGTGGGGGGTCCTTAGAGGTGCGGGGGCGGTCGGCTCACAACCGCCCGTACGCACGGTGCTGTTGTGCACCGTGGGGACTGTGAGGTCTTGGCCGGAACCCTGCTATGCCTGGCATGGACATGTAAAGAGGGAAGATCGAGTTCCGTGTTCCCGGAACCCAGATTTAACAATCGGCCCCGTTCCAGGTGGCCGGAAGGTGTCCGAACTCCCCCACTCGACGGCGGAGATGGGAGATCGCGCCGAAAGGTTGCTTCCCGGGTGCGTTTCCTCGCCGGGCCCGATCGGAGGCCCGTGCCGTCCAACACCGCCCGAACGCGGGCACATTGATGACCGTAAGCGGACCAAGTTCGCCCTTTTCAGGCGTACGCCCCGTCCGTCACGGAAAGGTGGATGCCGTGCCAATGGACGACGAAACGGCCGGCCCCTTCGCGGCGGAGCTGCGGCGGCTGCGAGGCCTGCGCAAGGTGTCCCTCACCGGGCTCGCCCGCTCGATCCACTACAGCAAGGGGTACCTCAGCAAGATCGAGAACGGCGGCAAGCCACCCACACTCGACGTGGCCCGCCGCTGCGACGACGTACTGGAGGCGCGCGGCGCGCTCGTACGCCTGCTGCCCGCCGCGGCGACCGTCCCCGAGGCCCGCACCGCGCACGCCGGCGCCGACGCGACCACCCCCTGCCCCTACCGCGGTCTCGCCGCCTACGGGCCCCAGGACGCCGAATGGTTCTACGGACGCGAGAGCGCGACCGCCGAACTGACCGGCAGACTCGCCGAACGCATGGGCCAGGGTGTGCTCGCGGTGGTCGCCCCATCGGGCGCGGGCAAGTCCTCGCTCCTCCAGGCCGGACTGCTGCCCGCAGTGCGCCGGGGCGCACTGCCCACGCCCGGCTCCGGCCAGTGGCCCGTCGTCGTGTGCACACCGACCGCCCACCCGCTCAAGGAACTTCTGCGCTGCGCGGCGGACGTCCTCGCGGCGGCCGGCGCGCAGATCACCCCCGAGACGCTGGCCCGTCGGCCCCGAGCGCTGCTCGACGCGTCGGCGGCCCACGGCCGGCCGCCCGGCCTCGTCCTGGTCGTCGACCAGTTCGAGGAGACCTTCACCCTGTGCGAGAGCGAGCGGGAACGCCGCGACTTCGTCGCCGTGCTCCACGCCCTGGCCACCGCCCGGCCCCACGACGGCGCACCTGGCCACGCCGCCGTCGTGATCGGCCTGCGCGCCGACTTCTGCGGACGCTGCCTCGACCACCCACGCCTCGTGGAGGTCTTCACCCACGGCCTGTTCGCGCTCGGCCCGATGTCCGGCGCCCAACTGCGCCAAGCCATCACGGGACCCGCCGAACGAGCCGGACTCAGCCTCGAACCCGGCCTGGTCCAACTGCTGTTGAGAGACCTCGGCGCCGACGCCACCGCCTCGATCGGCTCGCTCCCACTGCTCGCACACGCCCTGTTCGTCACCTGGCAGCAGCGCACGAGCCGGACCCTGACGGTGGCCGGCTACGAGACGACCGGCGGCATCCACGGAGCGGTCGCCCGCACCGCCGAGTCGGTGTACGGACGCCTCGACCACGCCGAACAGGTGATGGCCCGTCAACTCCTGGTGCGTCTGGTCCATGTCGCCGACGACACCGCACAGACCCGCCTGCCCGTCGAACGCGCCGCGCTCATGCGGCAGTTGAGCGACCCGGCGTCCGGCGCGCGCGCCGTCGACGCCTTCGTACGCGCCCGGCTCCTCACCGCCGGCAGCGAAACGGTGGAGATCACCCACGAAGCACTCGTGCGTGCCTGGCCACGGCTGCGCGACTGGATCGACGCCGACCGCGCGGGCCTGGTGCTGCGCCAGCAGGTCTGCGACGCGGCGAACCAGTGGGCCAAGGCCGGCCGCGACCCGTCCCTGCTCTACCGCGGCACCCGGCTCGCCGCCGTGCGCGACCGCGCGCGCGACGCCCAGGGAAGCGGCCAACTGGGGCCGGTGGAAAGGGAGTTCCTGGCAGCGTGCGCGACGGAGCAGGAGCGCGGGGAGCGCCAGGCGCGGCGCCAGGCCCAGGTGCGCCGCGCCCTGCTCGCGACCCTCGCCGGACTCCTCGCCATCGCGGTGGCGGCCGGATCCCTCGCCTTCCAGCAGCGCAGACGCGCCCTCGACCAGAGCCGCACCGCCCAGTCGCAGGCCCTGGCCGTGCGGTCGGGAACCCTCGCCGCCGGGCAGCCCGAAGCCTCCATGCTGCTCGCCGCCGACGCCTACCGCACCGGCCGCACCCCGCAGGCACGCGGCGCCCTGCTCAGCACCCAGGCGCAGTACTTCGACGGACGGCTGCGCGGACACGCGGGCCCGGTCAACTCGGTGGCGTTCAGCCCCGACGGCAGGACGCTCGCATCGGCGAGCTCGGACGCCACCGTGCGCCTGTGGGACACCACGGACCACCGGATGACCGCGACCCTCGGCGGCCACACCGGAGCCGTCACCGCCGTCGCCTACAGCGCCGACGGCACGCGCCTTGCGACGGCCGGCGCCGACGGCACCGTACGGCTCTGGGACGCGGCCACCCACCGGATGACCGCCACCCTGCGCGGACACCAGGGCGCCGTCCGCTCCGTGGCGTTCAGCCCGGACGGCCACACCCTGGCGTCCGGCGGCACGGACCGCACCGTACGCCTGTGGAACGTGCCCGACGGCGCCGCGCGAACCGTCCTGACCGGCCACGACGACGCGGTGATGGCGGTCGCCTACAGCCCCGACGGGCACAGCGTGGCCTCGGCGTCCATGGACCGCACCGTACGGCTGTGGGACATGACGGACAGTCAGCACACCCAGGTCCTCACCGGGCACAGCGACCAAGTGCTCGGCGTGGCCTTCAGCCCGGACGGCCACACCCTGGCGTCCGGCGGCGCGGACCGCACCGTACGCCTGTGGGACCTGCCCCAGGGCACCACCCGGGCCGTCCTGGCCGGACACAGCGACGACGTGAACGCCGTCGCCTTCACCCGCAGCGGCGACACCGTCATCAGCGCGAGCGGCGACGGCACCGTGAAGCTGTGGGACGCCGTGAACCACCGCGTGGTCGCCACCCTGTCCGGCCACACCGACTACGTCCTCGCCGTGGCCGCCGGCCCCGACGAACACCTCGCGACAGGCGGATTCGACCAGTCCGCCGTGCTGTGGGACCCCGGCCGCTCGGCGCTCACCGCCCGGCCCTTCACCGAGGCGTGGCAGTCGGCGTTCTCACCCGACGCCACCCTGCTCGCCTCCGCGCAGGCCGACCGCACCGTACGGCTGTGGGACGTGGCACGCCACCGGCTGCGCGCCACCCTCACCGGACACGACGGCTCGGTCTTCGCGGTGGCGTTCTCACCCGACGGCAAGCTGCTCGCGTCGGCGGGCGCCGACCGCACGGTCAGACTCTGGGAAACGGCGACGGGCCGCCTGGACGCGACCCTCACCGGACATGACGGCTCGGTGTTCGCGGTGGCGTTCTCGCCCGACGGCCGCCTGCTCGCCTCCGCGAGCGCCGACCGCACCGCCACCCTGTGGAACGTCGCCACCCGCCGCCCCTACGCCACGCTCGGCGGACACGAGGACTTCGTCAACGCGGTCGCGTTCAGCCCCGACGGGCGCACGGTGGCCACCGCGAGCGACGACTTGACGGTCCGGCTGTGGGACGTGCGCGACCCCGGCCACGGCCCCCGGTCGGTGCTGCGCGGGCACACCGGTTCGGTACGCTCCGTCGCGTTCGCCCCCGACGGCCGCACCCTCGCCAGCGGCGCCAACGACGGGACCGTACGCCTGTGGGACCTCGCGGGCCACGCGAAGACCCGCACCCTCGCCGGTCACAGCGGCTCGGTGCGCGCGGTCGCCTTCAGCCCCGACGGCCGGACGCTCGCGTCCAGCGGCAGCGACCAGACCGTCCGCCTGTGGGACCCCGTCCGCGCCCGGCACCTCGCCACCCTCAGCGGACACACCGGCGCCGTGTGGGGCGTCACCTTCGACCCCGCCCTGCCCGGGACACTGGCCAGCAGCAGCAACGACGGCACCGTCAGACTGTGGAACACCGACGTGCCCCGCCAACAGGCCCAGGCGTGCCGCCTGTTGGGCGACACGGGCCCGGAAAGCTGGGCCCATCTGCTGCCCGACGTGCCTTTCCGTCCGCTGTGCCCGGCCCCCAACTGACCGCCGGGCCCAGCCGTTTCCCAGGTGTTTCCCGTTTCCCGGCCCTACGGGAGACGGCCGCCTCCTCGACATCGGCCCCGGCCACGGCCCAGTCTCGAACCACCGCCGCAGGTGATCCCGTCCGGCACGGGGGCATCCCGCTGCCCCGGGCACCGATCACCGATCCGGCACGCATCCGACGAAACGGGGAAACGACACATGCGCCACCACACCCTTGCCAGAGCCCGCCGCGCCATCGCCACCGCCGGCCTCCTGACGGCCTGCGCCATCGTCCCGACCGCCCCTGCCGCCACCGCCGCGCCCCACGCAGGGGCGGCGACCCGGGCGGCGGCCGGCGGCTGCGACGTACTCGCACCGGGCGCCTCCGCCGCCGCCGAGGCCGCGGTGCGGGCGGCCTGCTCACAGCTCGGTCTCTGGTACACGTGGGGCGGCGGCCACGGGCCGCGGCCCGGCGCCACCTACGGCCAGGTGGACCCCACCGACCCCGCAAGCGACCACGACCCGGAGCGCCTGGGATTCGACTGCTCGGGTCTGGTGCGCTACGCCTACGCCCAGGCCACCGGACAGGACATCCTGGCCGGCACCGCCAACAGCCAGTACCGCTCCCCGCACGTGACGGCCCGTTTCGGCGCGGGCCAGGGCACCGGGCCGCTGCTGCCGGGTGACCTGATGGCCTGGGGCGGCGCCGACTCCATCCATCACATCGCGGTCTACCTGGGCGCGGGCAAGATGGTCGAGGCCCGCCAGTCGGGGACCCATGTGATGGTCAGCGACGTACGGCTCGGCGGCGACTACAACGGCGCGGTACGCATCGGAGGCGACCCGGGCCGGAGCGGGAACTTCTCCACCTGGGGCACCGACGTGTGGACGCACACCCAGCCCGCCACGACCAGCGCCCGCGTCAACAAGTTCGCGGGCCCCACCCGCGTGAAGGTCGGCTGCCAGAAGCACGCCCAGCTCGTCGAGGCCGACGGCTACCGCAACGACGCCTGGTCCTACCTGCCCGACTACAACGCCTGGATCACCAACATCTACATCCAGGGCCCTGCCTGGCTCGACGGCGTCCCCACCTGCGCCTGAACGCCCGGCGCGCCAGCCGGCACCGGTTGGCACCAGCTCGCACCGGTAGGCGCCACCCGGCACCGGTTGGCACCAGTGCGCACCCGGTCGCACCAGCCCGCACCGGTTGGCAGCAGCCGGCTCCGACACCTGCGCCAGATGCCCGAGGCCCGGCGTCCGACGCCCGACAAAAACTGACATCCGACACCTGACAGCCAACATCTGACAGCCAACATTTGGCATCCGACATCCGCGAGGAGTTCGCAATGAACGCACGCAAGAAGGTCGCCCTGTTCCTCTCCGCCACCGCCCTGACGGCCGGTCTCGCCACCGCCGGGCTTCCGGCGGCCGCCGCCGCGCCGGCCAGGGCCGCCAAGCCCGCGGCCGAGTGCGGGGTCCGCTCCGACGGCCGGCTCTACTGCGGCAACGCGGTCGGCGCGAAGGGCTACGCCGACCGCTCCTACCGCTCGGCGACCCGAGGCACCCTGACCACCGGGTTCAACTGGTTCGCGTGCTGGGGCCACGGCGACCCGCACCAGGGTGGCAACGACATCTGGTACTGGACGCAGTTGGACAACGGCGCCTGGGGCAACGTCCCCGCCGTCAGCGTGAAGACCGGCCAGGACCCCGCCCCCGGCCTGCGCGAGTGCTGATCGCCCCGGCGCACTGACCCGCGCCCCGCAACCCCGGGCCGCCCGTCGAATCCCCCGACGGGCGGCCCGGTCATGCGGGCATTCCCCAATAAGCCTCGGGCGAGAGCGAGTTGATGTGACGTCAGGTACTCAGGGGGCAGGGTGGGCGGATTGGGTCCCGACCCCCTGCGCCTGCTCGAAGAGCGCGGTGACTCCCGCGTCGAAGCGCGCGGTGTAGGAGACGTCGGAAAGGAAACCGCCGCCGTGCTCGGCGCCGCCGAGCACCCCGACCACGATGCCGTCGCCCTCCTGCGCCGAGATCACCCACGGGCTGCCCGACACCCCGCTGGAGAACCCCGCGCAGCGCGCCTGCCGGAAGGCGCCGTAGGCGGGCGCGGAGTCCACCGTGCAGACGTGCTGGCCCGGCCGGTTGTGCGGGTGGCCGATCAGCGTGACCCGGTCGAGATCGGCCGGCAGTTCCTCCGGGTGCGGCGGCACGTGGAAGGCCGAACCCACCGCCTCCTGGACGCTCTTTCCCCCGACCCGCGCCACCCGCACGAAGGCCCAGTCGTAGGGCCAGTGCTCGGCCCCCTGGCGCGCCGTGGTGAACCGGGGGTCGGCCAGCGCCGCGACCACCGGCCACCTGCCCAGCGGAGCGACGCCGTCGTGGTGGCCGGGCACGAACACCGCGCCGTCCAACGGCAGGCAGTGCGCCGCCGTCACCAGCAGATCGCCGTTCCCGCTGTCCACGACGGCGGCCGTGCACGTCCTTCGTCCGCCGGGCCACTCGAAGACCCCCACCACGGGATACGAGCACGAGGGCACCAGATCGTGGGGCTCGGGGCGGCGGCGCGTCGCGGCACAGTCCCTCGGCACCGCGGGGTGGACGCGGCGGTAGTCCGCGGTGTCGGCCCCGGTGCGGGCGGGCGGGCCGGTGTGGGCGGCGGAGCCGGCGTGGGGCCGCGTGGCGGCGCGCGCCGAGGCGTCCGGCGCGGGAGTGGATACGGCCGGCTCGGTGGGTGGCGCGGCGGGGGAGGGGCGCGGAATCGTCCAGAGCCCGGCCAGCAGCGTGATGACGGCCGCCGCGAGGAGCGCGCCACCCGCCCACACCCTCCGGGGCCCGGCCCGCCGCCCATCTTTTCGCATGACCACTCTGGCGAGGCTAGGGCCGGCCTCCGGTGGCGGCCGCGCCGACACGGCGGCGGGGCGCACGCGCAACCGGAACGGACCGCGCCCGCCCCGCGCGGCTGCGGGCGGGCCGGGCCTGAGGGAAGCTGGGAGGGCGGGGCCCGGCAGGGGCGCGCGCCGATCCCGTCCGCATAGGCGCCCGCGCGGCGCCGCACCGGAGGTGTCCATGGATCCCGTGTCGGCCCTGAAGCGGATCGCCTTCCTGCTCGAACGCAAGCGGGAGGCCACCTACCGCGTCCGTGCCTTCCGTACCGCGGCCGACGCGGTCCAGGAGCTTGCGCGGGACGAACTCGCCGCGCGCGCCGCGGTGGGCGGGCAGCTGGAGGCGGTCAAGGGGATCGGCCCGAAGACCGCGCGTGTGGTGCGCGAGGCGCTGGCGGGCGAGGTGCCGGGCTACCTCCAGCGCCTCGAGGCGGAGCTCGAGGCGGCGGCGCCACTCGCCGTGGGCGGCGAGCGGCTGCGTGCCGCGCTGCGCGGTGACTGCCATCTGCACTCCGACTGGTCCGACGGCGGCAGCCCCATCGAGGACATGGGCCGCGCCGCCGCCGAACTGGGGCACGAGTGGGCCGTACTCACCGACCACTCGCCCCGGCTCACCGTCGCGAACGGTCTGAGCGCCGAGCGGCTGCGCCGCCAGCTGGACGTGGTGGCCGCGCTCAACGCGCGCTGGGCACCGTTCAGGCTGCTCACCGGCATCGAGTGCGACATCCTCGACGACGGTTCGCTCGACCAGGAGGACGAACTCCTCGACCAGCTGGACGTCGTGGTGGTCTCGGTCCACTCCAAGCTCCGCATGGACGCGGACGCGATGACGCGGCGCCTGGTCGCCGCCGTGAGCAACCCGCTCGCGGACGTCCTGGGACACTGCACCGGGCGTCTGGTGGCCGGCCGTGGCCGGCCGGAGTCCCAGTTCGACGCCGACGCGGTGTTCGCCGCGTGCGCCGACGCGGGGACCGCCGTCGAGATCAACAGCCGGCCCGAACGCCTCGACCCGCCGCGCCGGCTGCTGACCCGCGCGGTCGAGGCGGGCGTGCTGTTCTCCATCGACACCGACGCGCACGCCCCCGGACAGCTCGACTGGCAGATCTACGGCTGCGCCCGGGCCGAGGAGTGCGGCGTCCCGCAGGAACGGGTCGTCACCGCCTGGCCCCTGGAGGACCTGCTGTCCTGGACGCGCGACCGCAGCATCCCGGCCCCCGCCCCCGACTGAGCGCCGCCGGACCCCCACCGCCCTGACCCTCGCCTCTGGCAGGCCCCTGGCATCTCAGCCTGTGCGGGCCCTGTGCGGTGGGCTCGCAGGGGCGGGCGTACGCGGGGGCGTGTGAGCCGGGGAATCTGACGGTGTGTCGATGTCCGCGTTCTGTTACGCGTTGAACTATCCGTCTCCTCCGGTTCCGACGAGGTCCACAGTGTGGATGTCCAGCCGTCACATGACCCGGACCGACGCACCGTCCGGGCGGGCGAGCGGCACGCTGCTCACCCGTCCTGAACTGGGGGTTTCCATGTTCGCACGCTCGATATCCCGCACCTTCGCCGTCCTGGCCACGGGCGCGGCCCTGGCCGCCGTGACCGCGCTGCCCACCGCGGCCGCCGCCGCACCGCGCTCGCCGGTCACCTTCGGCGCAATCCAGTACGACAGCCCCGGCAAGGACGACGGCTCGCAGCGCAGCCTCAACGCCGAGTGGGTCACCGTCACCAACACCGGCCGCGCCTCCGTCAGCCTGCGGGGGTGGACGCTCACCGACCGCCAGCACCACACCTGCACCTTCGGTGGCTTCACACTCGCCGGCCGCGCCTCCGTACGTGTCCACACCGGCATCGGCCACAACGTGCGGACCGACGTGTACCAGAACCGCCGCTCCTACGTGTGGGACAACGGTGGCGACACCGCCACCCTGCGCGACAACCGCGGTCACCTCGTCGCCTCCAAGTCCTGGGGCCGCCGCTGAGCGCGGGCGCGGGCGGGATTTCGGGTGCGGGGCAGGTGGGTGGGATGATGGCGCGATGTCTGAACGTGTTGTTGTCGCCGCATGTGATGGGGCGTCCAAGGGCAACCCCGGCCCCGCCGGCTGGGGCTGGGTCATCGCCGACGAGCAGGGGCGGCCGGAGCGCTGGGGAGCGGGGCCGCTCGGCACCGCCACCAACAACGTGGGCGAGCTCACCGCGCTCGAACAGTTGCTGGAGGCCGTCGACGCGGGCACCCGGATGCAGGTGCGGATGGACTCCCAGTACGCCATGAAGGCGGTCACCCAGTGGCTG
The DNA here is from genome assembly GCF_042869775.1 of Streptomyces sp. NPDC006711. Taxonomy (NCBI): domain Bacteria; kingdom Bacillati; phylum Actinomycetota; class Actinomycetes; order Kitasatosporales; family Streptomycetaceae; genus Streptomyces; species Streptomyces sp. NPDC006711. Next base: position 623,833 of record NZ_JBIAGO010000003.1, on the reverse strand, counting down.
CCGGGATGGAAGCGCAACGGCTGGAAGACCTCCGCGGGCAAGCCGGTCGCCAACCGTGAACTCGTCGAGCGCATCGACGAGTTGCTGACCGAGCGGGATGTGGAGTTCGTCCATGTGCCCGCGCACCAGGTCGGCGGTGACCCGCTGAACGCCATCGCGGACCAGGCCGCGAGTGACGCGGCCGCCTCGCAGCGGGCCGCCGGTACCGCGCTCGGTGACCAGGAGCCGCCCGTACCGGCGCCGACCAGGGCCACCGCGACGCGCGCCAGGCCCGCCACCGCGCGCAAGCAGGCCGGCAAGGCGCGCCCGGCCTCGTCGGGGACGCCCCGCACCATCAAGGCGAAGTTCCCCGGCCGCTGCCCCTGCGGCAAACCGTATGCGGCCGGCACTCCCATCATGAAGCGCGAAGAGGGCTGGGGTCACCCGGACTGCAGCCCTGTGGCGTGAGGCACGGGGCTGCCATGTCACCTCTCCGGTCGGTGAGCGCGCATGTGCCGGACGCACCGGCACCTCGCACCGGTCAGCTGGTGGCCGCGGGGGTGACCGCGTCCGCCTCCTTCTTGACGTCGGCGTCGGCGGCGGGGGCGGACGCGCCGGCGGCGGTGGCGTCGGGCGCCGTGTAGAACACGGAGCGGTTCTGCCGGGTGCGCTGCGCCTCGCCCTTGGCCACGAGGTTTTCGAGGGTGTTGCGCACCACGGTGCCGGCGATGGTGCGGCCCGGGTGTGCCTCGGTGAGGGCGGCCGTGATCTCGGCGGCCGAGCGCGGCTCGCCGGTCTGGGTGAGGTGGGCCGCGACGAGGTCGCGCAGCGTGGTGGTGGCGCCGGCCGCCTTCGTCCTCGCGGCGGTCCTGCCCTGCTTCTTGACGGACTTGGTGGCGCGGGCGGCGGACTTCGGCGCGGTGCGGGCCTGCGGCACCTTCGGCGTGGGGGCGGACGCGGCCTTCTTGGACTTCTTGCGGGACGCGGGCGCCGCCGTGCCGCCGATCGCCTGGCTCATGGACGCGAGCAGGGCGTGGTTGTTCTCCAGGGTGCTCAACTGCTCCTGGAGCGCGCTGATCTGGGCGGCGATCTGTTCGCGTTCGGCGACGTTGCTGTCGAGGTCGCTCTGGATCTGGGCGGCGTACTGGGACTGGAGCGTGGTGCTGTCCGGCACGGGGGTACCTCCGAGATGTGTGCGTACGTGATTGCTGCCGGATGTTACGCGTCTCCACTGTGTGCGGCACCCACTTCACACCAGATGAGACCGCTCAGGTGCGTACGCCCGCATGGACCCATGGCCATGACACCCCATCGAGTGATGTCTCACCCCGCCGTGAGGGTCACGTCCGCTCCGGTGCCGGGTACCTCGGTTCGCGCTCACCCAGGGTGCGGCGCACACATCCCGCGACCACACCGCTGAGGCTTCCGGTGCGGGCGAACAGGGCGCGCTGGAGGCGGGCGCCATTGCCGCGGGCGAGCAGATCCGCCATCGCCCGGCGGGCCCAGGCGAGGTCGCCGGTGTCCTCAAGTGCCTCCCGGACGTGGTCGAGCAGCGCGTACACGACGACGGGTGCGGGGCGCGGCAGCATGGTCAGCGGGTGCAGCAGCTCGCCGTCGAGCCCCGAGCGCGCCCCCTGCCAGGCGGCGAGCCGCAGCAGGTTCACCCCGTGTCCCAGCGGTCCGCGTCCTTCCTTCCAGTCCCGTGCGGCGGTGTCCACCAACGCACGTGACAGACACGCGACGAGCCGGGTGGTGGTGGCCTCGAGACAGACATCCGCGACGCGTATCTCCACGGTGGGATAGCGGTGGGAGAGCCGGGCGTCGAAGTAGATCATGCCTCTGTCACGTACCACCCCACTGGTCACCATGGCGTCGACCTGGGCGTGGTAGCGCTCGGCGGAACCGAAGACGGGGGTGGGTCCCGACATGGGCCACCGACCCCACACCCGGCTGCGGTAACTGCTGTACAAGGTGTCCCTGCCGTGCCAGTACGGTGAGTTCCCGCTCAGTGCGGTCAGGACGGGCAGCCACGGCTGGATCCGGTCCACGACCGCGACGCCCTCGTCGTCCGATGCCACTGACACATGCACATGGCATCCGCAGGTGAGCTGTTCTTGGGTGGTGAGACCGAACTGCTGCTCCATCCATTGGTAGCGGACGCCGGCGTTGACGGCGGGCCGGACGGGCAGCACCGAGGTGGCAAGCGCGACGACCGAGGCTCCCGCCTCACGTGCGTGGCGGGCCACCGCGCGGCGCCGGCGCACCACCTCGGCGCCGAGCGCGTCCATGTCGGTGTGCGGCCGCGTGCCGAACTCCAGCTGCTGTCCTTGCAGTTCACGGGCGAACGCGTGCGGCGGCGCCCCGCTCTCCTCGTCGCCCCACTTGGCAAGTCGGGCCAGCACCTCCGACGCCAGGGCACTCGGCACTCCGGTGTCCGGGTCGACCAGGAGCAGTTCCTCTTCCACGCCCACGGTGCGCAAATTGACGCTCCCATCGTGTCCTGTGGCCCCCGACGAACGGCCCGCGAAATCGGCCGGAGAACCAGCATGCCCGCCCGGTGGCGCGCGCGGTCGCCGGTGCGGGGGCCCTCTTTCGGTCATGCGTGGGCGGCCCCTCGCGCCTCGGTCCCAGCGGTGTGCAGGCGCATCCCCCGTCCCGCGCGGCACGGCGGTGACGTTGGCGGACACGCCGCCGACCGGGGGGAATCCCCGGGTGGCGGACCGCTGGGCGGTATTGCTTGGCGCGAGTGCGGGTGTGGACTGCGCCACCCCGGCACCTTCCACCGGAACGCAGGGACACAGGAGTGATCTGCCAATGCGCGTACGTCTTGTCACCGCCGGGGCCGTCGCCGCCGCCGGCGCCCTTCTCGCCGTGGCCCCGGGCCCGGCCGTCGCCGCCTCGGACCCCGCGGCCTCTTCGGACACCGTGACCGCCAACGCGACCGGGACGGTCGCCAAGGACGGCACCGTCACGCTCTCGGGCACCTACCGTTGCTCGCCGCCCGCGAACGGGCGTCCGGTCGTCGTGTCGAGCTCGGTGGTGAAGGGCTCCGTGCAGTACGGCATCGGCGGGACGGTGGCCACGTGCGACGGCGCCACGCACACGTGGACCAACCACGGAAGGATGGCCCTGGGCCAGACGGCGAAGCCGCAGGCGACCGAGGTCGTGGCGACGCTCGCGCGGCTGGACCGGGGCATCGGGTTCCTGCCGCTTGTGCCCTACGTCCTCGCCACCGACCGGCACAGCCTCGACCTCGGGGCGGCCCAGGCCTGACGGGGCGCCCGGGCGGGCCCACCACCCCCGACGTGTGAGCGGGGATCTGGTTCCTTCCGCAAGTGTGGGGGCGGTGAGTTTCGGACATACCTGCATTCAAGGGGTGTGAGGGCCTGCCGCCCCCGGGAATCGCTCGCCCCGCCGGGCGAGAAGTCCTCTGCCTTCGTGCCTCAACGCCTGCGATTCATGCGGCCGTTGCCCGGATCTGGCCTACGATTTTCTTGATCGAGAGTCAGAATGGCCCAAGAAACGACCGAAACTGTCCCGTTTCTTTTGACTACTGATCGGTACGCGGTGAAGGTCTCGTGCATGTCCCCTTCGTCCCGGGCCGCTCCCCACGGTCTGCTCCGCATGCGCGATTTCCGCTTCCTGCTCGCCGGAGCCGCGGCCGGGCAGGCCGGTGCCCAAGTCACGCTGGTCGCCCTGCCTTTGGTGGCCGTGCTCGAACTCAAGGCACCCGCCTTCCAGGTGGGACTGCTCACCGCCGCCGAGACCGCCGCGTTCCTGCTCATCGGGCTGCCGGCGGGCGCCTGGGTCGACCGGATGCGCAAGCTGTCGCTGATGATCCGCGCCGACGTGGTCCGCTGCCTGGCCATGGCGAGCGTCCCGCTCGCCGCAGCGGCGGGCGCGCTGAGCATGGCGCAGCTGTACGTCGTCGCCCTGGTCACCGGGGTGGCGACCGTCTTCTTCGACGTGGCCCACCAGAGCTATCTGCCCCAACTCCTGCCCAGGGAACAGCTGGTGGCGGGAAACGGCGCGCTCGAGACGGTGCGTTCCTCGGCGCAGGTGGCAGGGCCCGGCCTCGGCGGCGGACTCGTCCAGCTCGTGGGGGCGCACCTGGCGATCGTCGCCGACGCCGTCGGCTACGCCCTCTCCGCCGTGTTCCTGCTGGCCATCCGCAGGCCCGAGGCCAAGCCCGAGGCAGTGCCCGGGGCGTCCTTGCGCAAGGAGGTCGCCGAGGGCCTGCGCTTCGTGCTCGGCCACCCGCTGCTGCGCGTCATCGCGGGCACGACGGGGCTCGGCAACTTCTTCACCGCCGTCCTCATGGCCACCCAGACCATCTTCCTGGTCCGTGTCCTCGGCCTTCAGCCAGCCGCCGTCGGTGTGATGCTCTCGGCGTCGGCCGTCGGCGGACTCGCCGGGGCGCTGAGCGCGGGTCGGCTCGCCGCCCGCTTCGGCCAGGCCCGTCTGATCTGGCTGTCGGCCCTGGTCAGCGGACCGTTCGCCCTGCTGTGGCCGCTGTCGGGCAAGGGCGCGGGGGCGGCCCTGTTCGCGCTCGGCTCGGCGGTGGTCTTCTTCGGCGCCGTCGTCTACAACGTCGCGCAGGTGAGCTTCCGTCAGACCCTGTGCCCGCCGCGCCTGCTGGGGCGGATGAACGCGACCCTGCGCTTCGTCATGTGGGGCACGCTGCCGCTGGGCGCGCTCGTCGGCGGCGCCGTGGCCGACGCGTTCGGCGCCCGCGCGGCCCTGTGGATCTGCGCGGCCGGCTTCCTCGTCGTACCGCTGCCCCTGCTGCTCTCGCCGCTGCGCCGGATGCGCGACCTTCCCGCGCCCGCCCACGCCGTGGACGACGACGCGCGGGACACCACCGATCCTCGCCAGGGCGCCGCCCCCGGCCAGGACGTCACCCCCGGCCAGGACGAGAGCGTCCCCGTCGCCTGACCGCGAGTCTCCATGTCAACCCGCCTCGCTCGGGCGCCAGTTGACCCCCGCACCGCCCGTCCATCAGAGTCCCCGACCCCGAGAGAGGACCACGTGCTCCCCAGCATCACGGGCCAGTACCTCGCCCGCTACCAGCGCCTCGACGCGAGTGAGGCGGCCGCGGGACTGCTGCCCGCCACCGGGGCCCAGCGGCGCTTCCTGCTCGTGCGCTCCCTGGACCCGGCCGGCCGCGCCGACATCGTGCCGATGTTCTTCGCCTTCCCGCGCGGCACCGTCGACGGGCCCAGGCTGCGCGCCGCCGCCGGCCACCTCGCCGCCCGCCACCCCGCCCTGCGCTCGCAGGCCGGCGTCGTACGGGGCACACCCGTGCTGCGGCCCGGGCCCGCGGACATACCCCTGGAGCACGTCAGCCCCGCGCCCGGCGAGGACGCGCGGGACGCGCTGCGCCGCACGCTGGCCGCCTGGACCACCCAGGGCCCGCCGCTGCGCCTGTACTTGGCCGCCGACGGCCCGGGCGCCGACGAGGAGCTGCTGGCCGTGGTCCTGGACCACACCGCGTGCGACGGCCAGTCCCTGGCCCGCGTCGTGGCGGAACTCGGCGCCGCCTACCGCGACCGCCTGGGCCCCCAGGACCTCGCGCCTTCGGACGCGGCCGCCGAACTCGCCGCCTACAAGGACGCCGTCCTGCGCCAGCTCGACGCCGAGGACCGCGCCGCCTCCCCGCGCGCCCTGGCCTACTGGGGCGAGCGGCTGCGCCCGGCCCGTGAGCGGGCCCCGCTGCCGGGAACGCGCCGCGTGAGCGACGGGCTGCCCACGGGCGCCGCCGCGTCGAAGCTGCCCTCACCCGAAGGCGGCGTGCCCTTCCCCGCGCTGCTCGACGCGTGCCGGGCGGCGGCCGCGACCCTGTACGGAACCGGCTCGGTCGCGCCCATCGGATACCCCTGGGGCGGCCGCCCGGCCGGCGCCGAACCCGTCCTCGGCTGCTTCCTGAACACCGTGGTCTTCCCCGCCGGCACCCATGCCACCCCGGCGCCCGAGGTGACCGAGACGCAGTGGTGGGACGACCTGGACCGGGCCGACACGCCCTTCGACGAAGTGGTGCGGGCGGCACGGGCCGGCGGCTCCGCCTGGTCGGGCCGGCTCGACGGGCTGCTCACCGTGGACGACGCCGCCCACCGCACGCCCCTGCGCCTCGGCGGGACGGCGGGACGCGAGATCCACATCGACGGCCGCCAGGTCCGCGCCCCCTTCGCCGTCTCCGCCACCCAAGGACCCGAACTCGACCTGCGCATGGTCTGGGACCGCACGGTCCTGGACGACGCCGCCGCCGAGGACGCGTTCGCGGCGCTGTGCGCGGCCCTGCCCGCCGACGCCCCCGTCCACTGACCCCGCACCCCGGACGCGACACACCCCGCTCCGCACGAGCGCGTACGTCCTGACCGACCCCCGCATCCGGGCGGCCGCGCGATCCGCGGACCGGCCGGCGCAACCCCGCGCGGGCGCACCACCGCGCCCCGCGCCACCCGACCCGACAACCCAAGGGATCGCCCATGCTCCCCCTCTCCTCCTCGCAGGAGATCGTCTGGCTGCACGAGCAAGTGCAGCCGGGCAGCCGCGCCTACAACTTCACCGCCTCGCTCGACCTGTGGGGCACCCTCGACGTCGACGCGCTGCGCAGCGGTCTCGCGGCCACCCTCGCCCGCCACCCCGGCCTGCGCCTGGAACTCGTGCCCGTGCCGGGCGCCATGCCCGGCCAGCGCGTCGCCGACGTCTGCCTGCCCCGGCTGCGCACCGTGGACATCACCTGGGAGGCCGACCCCGAGGCCGCCTTCGAGAAGCTGCTGCGCACCGAGGCCGAGACCCCCCTCGACACCTTCGACGCGCCCCTGCTGCGCTGGACCCTGGTCAAGCTCGCCGACGACCAGCACCGGCTCATCCACGTCGAGCACCATCTCATCCACGACGGCCACTCGTTCGCCATCCTCCTGAACGACGTCTTCAGCGTCTACAGCGCCCAAGTGCGGGGCGAGGCAATCGAGTTGCCCGAGGCCAGCTCGTACGCCGACCACGTACGCGCCCGGGCCGGCGACATCCGCGCCGAGGAGCTGAGCGCCAGCCTCGCGTACTGGTCGACCACCCTGCGCGACGCCTCGTACGACATGCCGCTGCCCGGCCTCGCCCGGCCCGGCGCGCGGCGGCGCCACCACGGCGGCCAGCTGCGCCAGTCGATCGGCGCCGACCTCGCGGAGCGGCTGCGCGCCCACACCCGCGAACGCGGTCTCACCCCCTTCGCCACCCTGCTCGGGCTCTTCGCCGAACTCCTTCGCCGCCACAGCGGACGCAGCCAGATGGTGGTGGGGACCGCCGTCGGCAACCGCCCGCGCGGCTACGAGGACGCGGTGGGCATGTTCGTCAACACCATCCCGCTGCGGCTCGACCTCGACCCCGGCGCGAGCGCCGAGGACACCATGGACGAGGTGACCGACACCCTCATCCGGGCGCTGCCGCACCAGGAGGTGCCGGTCCAGGAGCTGACCCGGACCCTCGGCCTGCACACATCGGGCGCGGACAACCCGCTGTTCAGCGTGATGTTCAGCGCCCACGACGCGCCGCTGCCCGAACTCGACGTGCCCGGCCTGGAGATCACCCTGTTCGAGGGGTTCAACACCGGCACCACCCGCTTCGACCTCGACGTGGTGCTGCTGCCCGACGACCGGCGCGGGGTGAGCCTGCGCCACGGCGCGCCCGGCATGACCCTGGTGTGGGACTACGACGCCGACCTCTTCGGCGAGGACGTGGCCAAGCTGCTCGCCGAGCGCTTCCTTGACCTGCTGCGCGCCTACCTCGACGCGCCCTCCACCGCGCTCGCCGACCTCGCGCTCCCCGCCACGCCCCAAGAGGCGGCGCCCAGGGTGCCCGTGACGGGGGAGGGCGACCCGCTCGACCCGGCCGCCGCCCAGGACCCCGCGCTGCCCGCCCTCCTGATCGGGGCCCGCAGGGTCACCTACGGCGAACTCGACGCCCAGGTCACCTCGCTCGCCGAACGGATGCGCACGGCGGGCGTCACCGCCGGACAGCCCGTCGCCGCGGTGCTGCCGCGCGGCGCCGACTCCGTGGTGGCGCTGCTGGCCTGCCTGCGCACCGGCGCGGTGTACTGCCCGCTGTCGCCGTCCGACCCGCCGGCCCGTCTTGAGCTGCTGCTCGGCCGGCTCGCGCCCGCGCTCGTCCTCACCGCCCCGGGCGCCTCGGTGTCCGTGCCCGACGGCCTGCCGAGCGCGAACCTCGACGCTCCGGTCCTGCCGGCCGCCCGCGCTGCGGACGTCGTGGCCGGCGCGGCGTACATCATCCACACGTCCGGTTCGACCGGCATACCCAAGGCCGTCGCGGTCGGCCGGGACGCGCTGGTCAACCATCTGACCGGGGCCGCGCGGCGGTTCGAGCTCGCGGCCGGCGACCGGGTGCTCCTGTTCGCCCAGCCGTCCTTCGACGTCGCCCTCGAAGAGGTGCTGCCCTCGCTGTACGCGGGCGCGTGCCTGGTCGTGCCCGAGCAGGACGTGCCGACCGGCGGCGAACTCGCGCGGCTGCTCGCCGCCGCCCGCGTCACCGTGGCCAACCTGCCCACCAGTTACTTCCTCGCCACCCGCCAGGACCTGCTTGCGGTGCTCACCGAGGGCCGCTGGGCGCCGCGCCTGATCGTCCTCGGTGGTGAGCGCATCCCGGCCGATGTGATGCGCGCCTTCTTCGCCGACACCGACGCCCACGCCGAGGCGGGCCCTGCCTTCAGCGTGCTCAACGTCTACGGCGTGACCGAGGCGGCCATCAGCTCCACCGTGTACGAGATCACCCGCGACAGCCTGGCCGAGGGGGCCGAGATCCCGCTCGGCGCCGAGCTGCCCGGCGAGCGGATCCACGTCCTGGACGAGGCGCTGCGGCCGCTGCCCACCGGCGCGGTCGGTGAACTGGCCATAGCGGGAGCCGGACTTGCCGAGGGTTACGTCGGCAACGCCGAGGCCACCGGGGCCCGCTTCGTCACCGTCGACGCCCTCGGCGGCGAACGCGTCTACCTCACCGGCGACCTCGGCTACCGCGGCGAGGACGGGCTGCTGCGCTTCCTCGGCCGCCGTGACAACCAGATCAAGCTGCGCGGCTACCGCATCGAACTCGAAGAGGTCGAGGCCGCCGCGTCGGCCGCGCTCGGCGGCCGCTCCTGCGCCGTCGTCCTGGACCGCGACAACGCCGGCGGTCCCCGCCTCGTCGCCTTCCGCGAGCGCGCCGACGAGGTCGAGGAGTGGGACGAGCAGGCGCTGCACACCGAGCTGAGCCGCCGCCTGCCGGGCGCCCTGGTGCCCGCCCGCTGGGTGCTGCTCGACGCCATGCCGACCCTGGCCGGCGGCAAGCCGAACCGGGTGGCACTGGCCCGGCTCGCGGCCGAGTCCGCGCCCGAGGCGCCCGCCGAGGAAGCGGCCCCGATGACGGACCCCGCCGCGTCCGACGACCCGGCCGTCGTGCTGCTCGCCGAGGGCTGGCGCGAAGTGCTCGGACACGACCGCTTCGAGGAGAGCTCGCACTTCTTCCGCGTCGGCGGCCACTCGCTGCTCGCCGCGCAGCTCGCGGCCTGGCTGGAGCCCCGGCTCGGTGAGCGCCCCTCGCTGCGGCTGCTCTTCCAGCACCCGGTCCTTGCCGACCAGGCCCGCGCCCTCGCCGCCATCCCCGCCCCCGCCCTCGCCACGCCGAAGGAGTCGTGATGACCCAGCAGTTGACGGACCCTCAGGTCCAGGCCGCCTCCGGCGCCGCCCCGAGCATCCTGCGCGGCGCCCCCCTCGCCGGCTCCACCACAGTCCTGGCGCGCTACGAGGAGTGGGTACGCCGCTCGCCCGGCGCCCCCGCGGTGATCGACGGCGAGCACCGCTGGACCTACGCCCAGCTCGACGAGGCGGCCGACGCGGTCGCGAAGGCCCTGACCGGGCGCGTGCGCCCCGGGGACGTCGTCGGCGTCTGCCTGGACCGCTCGGCCGCCCTCGTGGTCACCGCGATCGCGCTGGCCCGCATCGGCGCGGTGTATCTGCCGCTCGGCCCCCGCCCCGGCGAGCGCCGGATCGCCGCGGTTGCCGAGGACATCGGCGTCGTCTGCCTCATCGGCGACCCCGAGGTCCTGGCAGACCATCACCAAGCGTCCGAGCAAACCGAGTTGCCGGTCTCCGGTGCGGGCGCCAACGCCGCCGCGAGTGTGGTGGCCGCCTTCACCTCGGCCGCGCCCGGCGCGCACACCGCGCCGCCCGAGGCCCTGTACGCCGTACTGACCTCCGGCTCCACCGGCCGCCCCAAGGCGGTGACCGTCGCCGAGCCCGCCCTGGCCGCGCTCCTCGACTGGTACCGCGAGGAGACCGGGCTCGCTCCCGGCGGGCGCCAGTCGCTGCTGATCGGTGTCGCCTTCGATCCCCATCTGCTTGAGCTGTGGTCCGGTCTGACCTGCGGCGCGGCCCTCATACCCGCGCCCGACGAGGTCCGCTGGGACCCGGCCGCGCTCACCGACTGGTGGCGCGCGGCGCAGGTGACGGCATGTGTCGCGGCCACCCCCATGATCGAACCGCTCTTCGACCGCCCCTGGCCGCAGGACCTGAAGCTCCGTCACCTCATGGTCGGCGGCGACCGCATGCGCCGGCGCCCCGGGCCCGATGTGACCGCCACCGTCCACAACGCCTACGGCCCCGCCGAAGCGACCGTGGTCACCACCACCCACGCCATGCGGGCCACCGACCCCGACGCGGACACCGACGCCCCACCGCCCATCGGCACCCCGATCGCGGGCGCGACCGTCGTCGTCACCGACTCCGAGGGCAACGTCCTCGCGCGCGGCGAGGAGGGCGAACTGCGCATCGGCGGAAGCTGTCTGGCCCTTGGCTATCTGGACCCCGAGCTCACCGCCCGCCGCTTCACCGCCCCGCCGGCCGAACTCGCCGACCTGGACCGCGTGTACCGCACCGGCGACCGTGTGCGCATGCTGGAGGACGGCCGGCTGGTCTTCCTCGGCCGCCTCGACGACCAGGTCAAGATCAGCGGCGTACGGATCGAACCGGCCGAGGTCGAGGCCGCGTTCGAGCACGACGCCGCCGTCCGCACCGCCGTGGTCACCGCGCCGCGCGACGCCGAGGGCCGCGCCCGGCTCGTCGCCCACATCCTTCCCGCGCCCGGCGCGGCGCCCGCCGCTGACGACCTCCTCGCCGGCGTCCGGGCCTGGCTGCCCGAGCAGGCCGTGCCCTCCACGGTGCGCATGGTGGACGCCTTCCCCCTCGACGCCAACGGCAAGGTGGACCGCGCGGCCCTCCTGAAGCAGGCCGAACAGGCACCCGCGGCTGCCGCCCCCGAGGCCGCCGTGCCCAAGGACGCGACCGACGACGAACGGCTCGTGCTCGCCACCGTCCGCGACCTGCTCGGGCGCCCCGAGACCACCCTTGAGGACAACTTCACCGGCGCGGGCGGCACCTCCCTGCTCGCGGCCCGCCTCCTCGAAGCCCTGGAGAAGGCGACCCAAGTACGTCTGCGCGCCACGGAGTTGCTGCGCCAGCCCGATCTGCGGGCCATCGCCGCCGTACTCGACAAGCGCCGCACGGCGGCGCGCACCCCGGGGTCCTGACGTGAGGACCCCGGGCCCCTCCCCGACGACCGGAAGGAAACGGCCGTGACCGTGGCCCGGACCGGCCTGCCCGCCCTGGTGGCGCGGCACGCCGAACACACCCCCGACGCCCTCGCCGTGGCGGACGGCGACACCACCCTGACGTACGCGCAGCTGGTCTCGCGCGCCCGCGCCCTCGCCTCCCACCTCCACGACCAGGGCGTACGCCCCGGCGACTCCGTGGCGCTCCTGATGCCCCGCTCGGCCCGGACCGTCGTCGCCCAGCTCGCCCTGTGGTGGGCGGGCGCCGCCTGCGTGCCCCTCGACCCGGGCCACCCAAGGCCCCGTACCGAGGCCATGCTGGAGGACTCCGGCGCCACCTTGACCGTCGGCGACAGCAAGCTGCTCGAAGCGGCCGCGACACCGGGCGCGGTCCTGGCCCTGCCCGACGACGAGCAGCCGGCTGAAGGAGCGGGGGTGAGCGGCGAGGGCCCCGACCCGGACGGCACCGCGTTCGTCATGTTCACCTCGGGCTCCACGGGCCGCCCCAAGGGCGTCGCCGTGCGCCACGGCGCCATAGCCGAACTCGTCACCGATCCGGACTACGTCACCGTCACCGCGCGCGACCGGGTGCTGCTGCACTCGCCCGCCACCTTCGACGGCTCGACGTTCGAGGTGTGGGCGGCGCTCGCCAACGGCGCCGCCGTCGTCGTGTGCACCACCGAACGCCCCTCGTTCGAGGACCTGGCCAAGGTGGTGGAGCGGCAGGGCGTCACCGTGGCGTTCTTCACCACCGCGCTCTTCCACCAGCTCGCCGCGCGCCGCTCGCGCGTCTTCGCGCTGCTGCGCACCGTGGTCGTGGGCGGCGAGGCGATGGCCGCGCAGCACGCCCGTGCCGTCCTGCGCGCCTTCCCCTGGGTCGAACTCGTCAACGGCTACGGCCCGACCGAGACGACCACCTTCGCCACCGCCCACCGCGTCAGCGACCGCGACTGCGACGGGCCCGTGCCCATCGGCCGCCCCATCGCCGGCGCCACCGCCCACATCCTCGACGAAGCGGGCCTGCCCGTCGCCGACGGCGCGCGCGGCGAACTGTGGGTCGGCGGCAGCCGCCTGGCCCACGGATACACCCGGCAGCCCGGCCTGACCGCCGAGCGCTTCGTCGACCACCCGGTGCTCGGCCGCCTCTACCGCACCGGCGACCTCGTCTCGGCCCGCCCCGACGGTGCCCTTGACTTCCACGGCCGCACGGACGACCAGGTCAAGGTGCGCGGTTTCCGGATCGAGCCCGGCGAGATCGAGCACGCCCTGCGCGAGCAGCCGGAGGTCGACGACGCGGCTGTCGCCGTGCGCCGCCCCACCCCCGACGACGCCCGCCTCGCCGCGTTCGTGGTCGCGGGATCCGGCCCCGTGCCCCGCGCCGAGGCCCTGCTCGCCCGGCTCGGCGCCGTCCTGCCCGCCCACCTGGTCCCCGACGAGCTGACCTTCGTCGAGCACCTGCCGCTCACCAGCTCCGGCAAGGTGGACCGCCGCGCGCTCGGTGAGCTCGGCACGGCGGTCGAGGTGGGCGGCGCCGCCGAACCGCTGACACCGCTCCAGGGGGCCGTCGCCGAGGTGTGGAGCCGCTCGCTCGGCTGCGAAGTGACCCGCCCCGACGCCGACTTCCTCGACCTCGGCGGCCACTCCCTGCTCGCCCTCGTCGTCGCCGAGGACCTGCGCGAAGAGCTCGGCGTCGAACTGTCCCTCGCCGACTTCTTCACCGCCCCCACCGTGGCGGGCCACGCCGACCTGGTCGAGCGCGCCCTGCTCGCCGCCCACACCGATCTGCGCCCCGACGCGCCCGAGGACACCGATGGCCACTGACACCTCCGCCGCCGCCCTCCAGCAAGAGCTGCTGCGCAGGGCCCGCGCCCGCGCCGCCGGCCGTCCCCAGACCCCGGCGCCCGCGGTCACCCCCGACCCGGGCCCGGCCCCGCTCACCCACGCCCAGCGCCGCATGTGGCTGATGGAACGGCTCGGGCAGAACAGCGCCCAGTACAGCGTGCCGTTCGCCACCCGGCTGCGCGGCCCGCTCGACCTGGACGCGTTGAGCACCGCCCTGACCGAACTCGTACGCCGGCACGGCATCCTGCGCACCCGCTACGGGCGCGACGGCGATGAGCCCTACCAGGAAGCGCTCCCCGCGCCCGCCCGTATCGCGGTGAACGTCCTCGACGCGCCGGGCAACGGCGACGACCTCCTCGCCGAGGAGGCCCGCCGCCCGTTCGACCTGGCCGAGAACACCCTGCCGCGCGCCCTGGTCCTGCGGCACGGACCCGAGGACCACACCGTCCTTCTGACGTTCCATCACATAGCCATCGACGGCGGCTCGTTGGAGACGGTCGCGGGGGAGCTCGCCGCTCTCTACGCCGCCGCGCTCGACGGCCGCGCGGGCGAGCTGCCCGAGCCGCCGCAGTACGCGGACTTCGCGCGCCGCGAGCACGCGGGGGCCGCCCGGCTGGAGGACGGCCTCGCGCACTGGACCCGCGCGCTCGCCGGAGCCACCGCGCCCCGGCTGCCCCGGCCGAGCGCCCCGCCCCCGGACGTGGCCGAGCACCCGGCGGCGACCCGCACCACCGCCCTGGGCGAGCAGGTCCTTCCGGCCCTGCGCGCCCTGGGACGCGAGCGCCGCGCCACCGTCTTCACGGTGGGTCTGGCCGCCGCGTTCGCCGCGCTGCACCGCCTCACCGGCGAGACGGACCTCGTCATCGGCTGCGCCGCCACCCACCGCGAGGGCCAGGCCATGCGCGGCCTGGTGGGGCTGTGCGTCAACACGCTCCCGGTCCGCGTCGACCTGTCCGGCGACCCCGACTTCGCCGGACTTGTCGAGCGCGTACGTGACGCGCTCCTGGCCGCCCAGCAGCACCGCGTGGTGCCCTTCGACCTGATCCTCGAACGGCTCGGCGCCCAGGCACGGGGCGACGACGGCACCGCCCTGGTGCGCGTCACCACCGACATCGTCGGCGAGCCGACAGCCCTTCGCCTTCCGGGACTTGACGCGGGCCCCGTCGAAGTCGGCCTGGGTGAGGCCAAGTTCGACCTCACGCTCGGCATCCTGGACACGGAACACCCCCAGAGCCTCGTCCAGTACGCGCGGGCCGCCCTCGACGAGGGGACCGGGGACGCCCTCGCCGCCTCCTACGCCGACCTGCTCACGGCCGTCGCGGGTGACCCCGCGCTCCGGCTGTCCCAGCTGCCCGGCCGCCGCGCCGAGCCGGCCCCGGAGACCGGCCACCCGGCCGAGGCCCGCCTCCTGGCCCACCCCGAGGTCGCCGAGGCGTACGTACCGGACCCGCACGGCGGCCCCCTCGTCGCCTACGCCGTCCTTGGCCGCACCGGCGGCCCCTCGCCCGTACAACTCCGCGCGCATCTGCGCCGGGTCCTCGGGCGCGAACTCGTCCCGGCCGCCGTCACACTGCTGGACGAGATGCCCCGTACGCCCGACGGCGCCGTGGACAGCGCGCGGCTGCCGGCCCTGCCGCGCCCCGAGGCACCGGAAGGCCGCCACATCCAAGCGGTCACGGACGCCTTCGCGCAGCTCCTGGACCGCAGGCCGGAGCCGGACGACGACTTCTTCGCGCTCGGCGGTCACTCCCTGGCCGCCGTCCAGCTCGCCGAACGTCTGCGCTCCGCGCTCACGCTGCCGCTGATCGGCCTGGACATCATGCAGACCCGTACACCCCGCGCCATCGCGGCGCTGCTGGACTCGCGCGCGGCGGAGCGGACGGCCGCCGTCGCGGCGTCGGCGTCGAAGTCGGCGTCGGCCGGGCGACCGCGCCGGACGCGGGCCGGCACGGTCCTGGTGACCGGTGGCACGGGTGGCGTCGGCGCGTTCGTCCTGCGCGAACTGGCGTCCCAGGGGCGGCCCGTCCTCGCCCTGGCCCGGCCCGAGTCCGCGCACCTGGTCGGCGGCGACGGCGTCGAGGTGATCGAGGGCGACCTCGGTGACCTGGACAGCCTGCGCCGCGCCGTCGAGGGCGCCGACGCCGTGATCCACGCGGCGTGCACGTTCACCCGTCCCGAGGTGGACGTGGCGGCGATGCGGGCCATGGTGGACGCCTGGCGCGGCGGCCCGTTCGTGTTCGTCAGCAGCGTGGACGCCTATGGCCGCCCCGAGGCGGCGCGGGTCGCCGAGGAATCATCCTCGCGGGCACCGCTCAGCGCGTACGGACAGGCCAAGCTCGACTGCGAAGCACTCCTGCTCCACGCGGCCGGCACCGAGGGCCGTGGCGGCGCGAGCGCCGTGCGCTCACCCATCGTGTGGGGCGCCCACGACCGGCTGCGCGACCAACTGCGCTGGGGCGCCACGGGGTTGCTGTACCAGGCCGCTCTCGCCGGGAGCCCCATCAGCCTGCCCGCCCCCGGCGCCGGCGGTCACGACTGGTACGGGGCGCCCTGGGTGCACGCCGCCGCGCTCGCCCGCGCCGTGACCGCCTGCCTCGACGCCCCCGTCCACGGCGTGGCCAACGCCGTGAGCGGCCACGTGGCCTGGTCCGACCTGACCGCCGAGCTGATGGCACTGCTCGGCAGCGACAGCACGGTGACCTTCGACGACACGGTGCACCAGGACCTCGACCACCGCTGGCACTACCGCGCGGACCGCCTCGCCACGGCGCTGCGGCCCGAGCCGGGCGAGGACCTGCACACGGTACTCGCCTCGATGATCAAGGAGCCCGGACGGGGGAAGACCGCGTCACTCACCGGGTCCGGTGAGTGACACACCCTCGGGCAGGTCTCGCAGCCGCACCACCGGTGTCAGGTCCCGCAGGTAGGTGCGGTGCCAGCAGGCACGGGTCTCGCGCCGCTCGGGCCAGGTCGTGAACCGGTACTGGTAGAGCCGGGCCCTGACGTAGACGGGGGGCCGGTCGGGGAAGGGGTTGCGGCGCAGGAGGCGCAGGGTGTCCCGGTCGTTCAGGAGCAGCCGCAGGAGGAAACCGTCGAACCAGGCGGCCCCGTAGGAGGGGGAGAGGGCGACGAACCAGAGCAGCCAGTCCAGCCGCAGGTGGAAGGGGGCGAACTGGCGCGGCCAGTGCCGCGGATCGCCCGGCTTGCCCCGGAACTCGTACTCCCGCCACGGGGTGTCGGGGGAGATCTCCTGGCCGGCCGGCCGCAGCACCGGGTGGCCCCGCCCCTCGCGCTGCTTGTACCACTGCGCCTCGTGGGGGCCGGGCGGCGGATGAGGGGGCTCCGGTGCGCCGGGAGGCCCCCGGTGCGCCGCGCCCTCGACGACCACCTCGTGCCGGATCCGCGTGACGCTGCCGAACGCGCCGTACGAATTCACCAGATGCAACGGCTCGTACGTGGTGTTCATGCGCTGCCCGCGCGAGACGAGGTTGCGGGCCGGGCGGTAGCTCAGCGCCAGGACGAGGGCGGCGGCCAGGAGGACCACGCTCTCGTACCAGAGCGGAGGCGGGGCCAACGCGGGGGAGTTCGCGACGCGGGGGCCGTCCACGGCGGAGGCGGCCAGGACGATGGTCAGCCAGTTCAGCCAGGCGAAGTTGCCGGAGAGCACGAGCCACAGCTGGGTGCACACGACGAGGAGCGCCGCGATGCCCGCCACCGGCTGCGGGGTGAACAGGGCCAGCGGGACCACGAGTTGGACGACGTGGTTGGCCGCCACCTCCACGCGGTGGACAGGCTTGGGCAGATGGTGGAAGAACCAGCTCAGAGGCCCGGGCATCGGCTGTGTCTCGTGGTGGTAGTACAGACAGGTCAGATCGCGCCAGCAGGGGTCGCCGCGCATCTTGATCAGGCCGGCGCCGAACTCGACGCGGAACAGCACCCAGCGCAGGAGCCACATCACGATCACCGGCGGGGCGACGTCGTCGTTGCCGAGGAAGACGGCGAGGAACCCCGCCTCCAGGAGAAGCGACTCCCAGCCGAAGCCGTACCAGGTCTGGCCCACGTTCACGATGGACAGGTACAGCGCCCACAGCACCGCCCAGCACACCATGGCCGCCCAGAGCGGCAACGCGTCGGCCGCACCCGCCGCCACGGCCGCCGCCAGCAGCGCCCCCGCCCAGGCGCAGGAGGCGAACCAGCGGTCCGAGTAGCGCAGTTGGAAGATGCTGGGGGCCCGGCGGAAGGGCACGCGCTCGACGAAGGCGGGCACGGGCAGCATCCCGCGCTCCCCGATGAGGGCCCGGAACTGCCGGGCCGCCACCAGGAACGCCACCACGTAGACGACGGCGAGGGAACGCTGGAACACGAGCCTGCCGAGCCAGTAGGCCGACGAGGAGAACCACTGCACGGCCGGGTCGCCTCCTGGTGACGGGGGCAGGGGAATGCCCGCGACCCCTTCGTAACCGGCGGCGGCGCGCCAAGTCCAGGCCGACGAGCCCCCCTTCACCCGCTCGCGCGGCAACCCCGATCATCGCAAGAGGGGCGTGCGAAGCCCCGGGGCCGTCAGGAGGAGCCGGGACCGGCCGGGGGAGCCCCGACGGCGGCGGCCTCGTACAGGGCCCGCGTCGCGTCGCCGAAGTACGCGCTGTAGGAGACCTGGGGCGTGTTGCCGCCGGTGTGGTAGCCGCCGATCACCCCGACCACTCCCCACTCGCCGTGCCACGGCACCAGCATGGGGCCGCCGCTGGTGCCGCCCACGAAACCGTCGCAGGTGATGCGCGAGAACGTGCCCGGGTCGGCCGGGTCGTCGCTGACCCACTTGGTGGTCCGGCTCAGGCACTCCAGCGGTTTCTGGGCGCCGCCGGGGTACCCGATCATCCGCACCGGGGTGTGCGCGTACCCCGTTCCGGTGAGCAACTCGACCGCGCCGGTGGCGTCCTCCAGCGGCTCGCCCTCCTCATTGGGTTCGGTGAGCGCGAACCCGAAGTCGTAGGCGGCGCCCGCGTGTTCACCCCGGTCGTAGTACTCCTGCGGGACGTACACGCCGTTGTCCCGCACGGGGAAGACGCCGAACGGCTTGAGGCCGTCGTGGTACTGCGGCACGAAGGCGAGGTGGCGGCGCGGCGAGGCGCCGGCGTACCCCTTGAGGCAGTGCCCCGCGCTGAGGACCAGGTCGTGGCCGGGGCTGCGGACCACCGAGCCGCTGCACGTACGCCCCGTACCGGAGTCGTCGGTCCAGAAGAACGTGCCGGCCTGCGGGATGCCGTCGAAACTGCTGCTCGGCGGAATGAACTCCCCGGGCCGAGGACCGTCCACGGTGGTCGTGTCGCCCCGCGCCGACGGCCCGCCGCCTCCGCGCTCCTCGTCGGGCACCGCCGCCGTCAGGCGCGCGGCGGTCCAATAGGCGCTCAGCCGCTCCGCGTCCGGGTTCGGGTCCGCCGGGGACGCCGCGAAAGCCGCCGACCCGAGCCCCGCCGACACCAGCAGGGTGGCCGCCGCCAGGGCGGCGTGCCGGATGATCCTGGTCCTGCGCACCATCGATTCCCCTCTGCCCGGACATGGGTGACGACTCACCATACGGCGGCCCGGGCCGGAGACAGTAGTGCGCGTGGCCGCCCGGGCGCGCCGTGGCGGCGAGGCGAGGACGAGCCTTTTCGGCGCCCCTGCACACCCGCGAAACCAGCGGCGATAGGCGGATCGCTATGGCCGCGTTGCCCGGACGGCTCTTGGACGGCGACGGTGCCCGGCTGTTGTGCTTGAGCCATGCGAGACCACACGAAACACCCCGCCCTCCCGCGCCGCTCCCGCACGAAGGGGCCTGCGGCACTGCTCGCCCTCCTGGTGCTCACCACCACCGGCGTCTCCACGGCGCAGGCGGCCGAGGCCCCCGCCACGGCGCCCGCCCACACCTTCGCGGCCGCGGTCCCGCCCGCCACGCACGGCGGGCAAGTGGCCGACACCATCGGGCAGTTGGAGGCGGACCATCACGTACGCATCGGCGCCTTCGCCCTCGACACCGCCACCGGCCGGACCCTCTCCTACCGGGGCGACGAGCGGTTCCCCGCCCTGTCCACGTTCAAGGCCATGGTGTGCGCCGCCGTCCTGGACCGGGCGCGACACGTGGAGCCGGGGCTCATGGACAAGGTCGTCCACTGGACCAAGGCCGACGAGGTCGACAACTCCCCGCTCACCGAGGGCAGGGGCGAGCAGGGGATGACCGTCGCCGGCCTCTGCCACGCGGCCATCACCCGGAGCGACAACACGGCCGGAAACCTGTTGCTCCGTCAGATCGACGGACCCGACGGCCTCACCCGCTACTACCGGTCGCTGCGCGATCCGTTCTCCCGCCTCGACCGCTGGGAGCCGGAGTTGAACCGCTGGGAGCCCGGGGAGCGGCGCGACACCACGACCCCCTCGGCCATGGGCCGCGACCTCGCCAGGGTCTCCCTCACCCGGGCCCTGGTCCCCGAGGACCGCGCCCAACTCACGTCGTGGCTGCGTGCCACCACCACGGGCGACGCCCGCATCAGGGCCGGGCTGCCCGAGGACTGGACGGTCGGCGACAAGACCGGCACCAGTGACTCCTACGGGTCCGCCAACGACATCGCCATCGCCTGGCCCCCGTCCGGGCACCCCGTGATCATCGCGATCTACACCAACCACACCGCCCCCGTCGCCGCCACGGACGAAGCGGTGATCAAGAGCACGACGACGGCGCTGGTACGAGGGCTCGGCGTGCCGTCCGCCTGACGGCCCGTCCGGACCGGGGGCCCGCGCCCGTTTCGGCGCGTCCTGGCGTGCCGCCGCCGCGCGGTTCTGCCAGGGTCGGCCTGTACGTGACGGCGTACGCCCCGGGGCCGGCGCCCCCGGGACCGGCGGCGCCCCTCACCCAAGGAAGTGGGACCAAGGCATGGAGAAGTTCTCCCTGGAAGCGATCGCCCGCGCTCAGCTGACGGCCGCCCGGGACTCGGGCGCGGGGCGCAGCGCGTCCACCGTCATCGGCGGCCACGAACGCGTACTGCGGCAGACGGTCATGGCCCTGACCGAAGGGAGCTCGCTCAGTGAACACGTGATCGGGGGCGAGGCGACGCTCCTGGTGTGCTGGGGCCGTATCCGGCTGGTCACGGACGGGGACAGCTGGGAGGGCCGCGACGGTGATCTGCTGGCCGTGCCGGGCGCGCCCCACACAGTGGAGGCGCTGGAGGACTCGGCGTTCCTGCTGACCGTCGCGATGGTCTGAACGCGCGCAACCTCGCGGGCCGTCACCCCGAGGTGGCACAAGCGTGGCGGCGGAAGGGGCCGCCGGTCGGCCCCTGCCCTGAGGCCCCCGCGCGCGGCCCCTACGGGACGGCCCGCAGGAGCCCCTGAAGGAAGGGCCCGCCAGGGCTCGTCCGCCCGGGCGATGAACGCGGGGCGCGCGGATCGGATCCTGGGAAAAGGCCGCGCACGGCGGCCGCCGACAACGCCCCCGGCCGGTGGGCGGCCCCGTGGCCGGTGCCACGTGCGGCCCCCGGCCGGCCGGAGCCCCGCGTCCGCCCGCACGCGCCGCTTCGCGTCGTCGGCCCGGTGCCGGGCAGCACAGGAAGGGACCCCGCCATGACCGCCGCCCCAAGCTCGCACCCCCAAGCCGCCCGCGTCCGCACGGAGCACCTGGACCATCCCCGCACCCGGGCGGCGTTCCGGGGCGCGCGGCTGCTCGTCGGGGGCTATCTCGCGCTCAGCGTCCTCACCCTGGGGGCCGTCGTCCTGCTGCGCGACGACTCGGCGGCGGTGAACTTGGCCGTGTGGGTGCGCGCCTCCATCGTCGTCCTCAGCGCTGTGGTGACTTATCTGTGCGTCACGCGGGCGGCGGCCGGCTCGCGCTCGGCGTACCGCAGACTGAGGATCCTCTCCGGCGTCATGGTTGTGGCCATCGCCGCGATCATCGCCCTGCCCGGCGCGTTCCCCCTGTGGCTGAAGACCGAACAGGCGGTCTGCGGAGTGCTCCTGCTCGCCGTGGTCGCCCTGGTCAACGGCAAGCACCTGCGGTCGTTGTTCGCCGGCGAGTGAACGGGAGGCGCCTACGCCCTCAGCGTGACCGGGTGTGGCGCGGGGCGCGGCGGCGCAGCGTACGGGAATGACTTCGGCCATCGCTCATCTCAGTGACCCGCACATCACGACAGGCCCGCTGGCCGGCCCGCCCGCCGAGGCGCTGAGCCGCGCGCTGGGCCGTGTCCTCACACTCGATCCGCCCCCGGACGCCGTGGTCGTCACCGGCGACCTCGCCGACCGGGGCAGGGCCGAGGAGTATGCGGCGCTGCGCGCCCTGCTCACCGGGTTCCCCCTGCCGCTGCATCTGGTCGCGGGCAACCACGACGATCCGCGGGCGCTGCGCGAGGTCTTCGAGGGCACTGCCTTCCTCGGCTCCCCCGGCGCCGCACACGAGACGCGCTACGTGGTGGAGCACCCGGGCCTCACCGTCGTCGTCGCCGACTCGACGGCGCCCGGCTCGCCCGGCGGCCGGCTGGGCGAGGCCCAACTCACCTGGCTGGACACGGTACTTGAGCGCCGCCCGGATGTCCCCGCGCTCGTCTGTCTGCACCATCCGCCCCTGCCCGTCGGGATCCCCTTCCTCGACGGGATGCGGCTGGCCGACGGCGAGGAGCTGGCCGCCGTGGTGGCACGTCATCCACGGGTCGTACGGGTGCTGGCGGGCCATGTGCACCGCGCCGTGACCACCGCCTTCGCCGGCACCGTCCTGGCCGTCGCGCCCAGCACCCACCTGCACAGCGGTCTCGCGCTGCGCGGCGGGGTGCCCCACTACCTGGCGGAACCGACGTCCTTCCTGCTGCACCTGCGTACGGACACCGGGTGGGTGACCCACACCGTGCCCGTCAGCCACGCGGGGGCGCCCGTGGCCGTGTGGTGAGGTCAGGAGGTGAAACCCACGTGCACGTGGTCGTGGTGGGTGTCGTCGCTGAAGAACTGGTTCGCCGTGGCGCCGCCGGTGAGCTGGACGGGGCCGCCCACGTTGTACGACCCGGCCGCCGCCGCGGCCCGCATGAAGCCGGTGATCAGGGCGCGCGAGGTGGCGGGATCGACGACGGGGCGGCCGTTGACGCGCCATACGTCGAAGGCGCGGCCACGCGGATGGTCGCTCGGGCGGTCGGTGCCGAACACGTCGAGGGGGTGCCCCGAGCGTACGACGCTGACCGACAGCCGGTAGGAGCCCGCGAGGTGGAGCATGGCCCGCAGCACACTGTCGTGCACGGCGCCGCTTCGGATGTCGGCGGCGGATGCGGGCGGCAGCTCGATCCGGGACTGGGCCAGGACGTCGCGCGCCGCCGCGCTCAAAGCGACGGCCGGTCCCGGCGCCGCCGGGTGCAGGGCGGTGACGCGCCAGCCGTCGGCGGTGCGGCTGAGGCGCACGTCGACGGTGGTGCCACCCGGCCGGACCGCGCCTCCGGTCAGGGCCGGCTGGTCACAGACCACCAGCACACTCGCCGTGTCGGGCAGGATCCCGCCGTACTGGGCGTCGATCACCCGGACGACCGCCGCGTCGGCCGGCGGCCGCAACGACCCTGCCTGGGCGGCGAGTTCGGACGCCGTGGCCTCGGGGATCCCCAGGCGGGCGGCCCGGCCCGCCGCCGCACGCTCCCCGCCCTGCCCCGCAGGCCACGTCCCGAGCGCTTCGACGAGCCGGACGGCGGCGACTTTGGCGGCGGGCTCGATCTCCCCTGCGCCGGGCCGCCACGCCACGGCCGGCGGCAGCGCCGTACGAGGGCTCGCGGCCGGCGCCCGGGAGCCGGACGCGGACGAGGGCGAGGTGAACGGGGACGCGGCGGACGAAGCCGACGGGGCGGACGAGGCACGCATGGCTCCGCCGGAACAGGCGGCGGTACCCGCGCACCAGGCCGCCGTGCCGAGCAGCACCGCCCGGCGCGTGACGGCGCGTGCGGGGGTTTCGCTGAGCGGATGAGGCAGGACCATGACCGGCTCCTTGGACGCGCGGCGGACGCAGCGCCGTCAGTATCCGCCCCGCGCCCCCGGCGGCCGCGCACCGACGCGAACGGCCGGCTGCCGCGCGGGCCCGGGGTGCCCGCCGGTCGCGGCCGTGCGCGGGTCATGATGGGTGCCGCAGCGCGACCGCAATGACGAGGAGCACCATGGCCAGCAGGGTTCACCAAGCACGGGAGAACGAGGAGTTCTCCTTCATCCTGAATCTGGCCGGCGGCCCGGTGCTCGCGTACTTCTTCGGCACCTGGCCGAAGGCCGTCGATGCGTGCAGGGCGATGGACGCGGTCGTGAGCGGCGTCGCCGACGAGTACGCGGGGCGGCTGACCGTGGTCAAGGCCGACATGGCGCGGTGCCCCGAACCCGTACGGCGTTACGGTGTCACGGGCGCGCCCACCGTGGTCCTGATCGAGGACGGGGAGGCGACGGGCATCGAGGCGGGAGCGATGGACCGGTCGGCTCTCAAGGAGTTCCTGGACGCCCGTCTCTGACGCACCATCAGATGATTGGGGGGAGGCGTTCGACCGCCACCATCGCGGCATCGTCACCGAGGGCCCCGGTGGGCGCGTGTGCCAGAAGGTCGTCGCGCAGGTAACTCAGCAGGGCGCGGGGGCCGGCGCCCCGCCACGCGGCCGCCCGTTCGGTCAGGGGGTAGAAGACACCGCGCTCGTCGCGGGCTTCGAGGACGCCGTCCGTATAGAGGAGCAGGATGTCGCCCGGCTCGAACGGGAAGCTCTGCGCGCCGAGCCGGGTCGCCGCGAACTCCACGAGACCCAGCGGAGGCGCCGGCAGGTCCACATCGAGGGAGATCACACGGCCACCGCGCAACAGCAGCGGCGGCGGGTGGCCGCAGTTGACGAGCGAGAGCGCACGGCCGGAGTCGGGGATGTCGAGCAGGGCCGCGGTGATGAAGGACTCGCCCGGATCATCGGCGTAGGAGTCGGCGGGCGCGTCACCGTCGGATCCGGGTCCTGGCTCGGGGCCGGGGTGCGGCGCCCGGACGCCTTCAAGGCCGGGCGCGACCGCCCGTTCGAGGTAGGCGGCCAGCGAGGGCAGGTCGGCCTCCTGGTGGGCGGAGGCCCGGAAGGCGCCCAGCACGAGCGCCGCGTCCCCGACCGCTTCGAGCCCCTTGCCGCGTACGTCTCCGATGATGAGCCGGGTGCCACCGGCGGTGCGGGCTGCGGCGTACAGGTCCCCGCCGATCCGGGCCTCGGCGGCCGCCGCCAGATACACGCTCGCCACCCGCAGCGGCCCCAGCCGTTCGCGCAGGGGCCGCAGCACCACCTGCTGGGCGGCCTCGGCCACCGAACGCAACTGCACCAGCTCCTTCTCGTGCACCTCACGCAGATGGGCGAAGACGGTCACGCACACCGAGATCAGGACCAGCGTGATGATCTGGAACGTGTGGTTGAGGTCGGTGACGCTGCCGCGCACCATCGAGACGATCACCTGCGCGAGGACGGCGACGGCCCCGATCAGGGCCGTGGCCCGGGGGCCCGCGAAGGACGCCGTGACGGCGGGGGCCGCGGCGAGGAACGGGCCGAGGTGCACATCGGGCGGGGCCAGCAGGTCGCCCACGGTGACCAGTGCGATCATCGCGAACGGCACCGCCATCACCGCGTGCCGGGGCGCCAGGGAACGGAGCTGTGCCACACGCGGTGCCTTGGGATCCATCCCACCTGCATACACCGCGCGGCCCGTCCCGTCGGCCCGGCGTGGCCGAGCGGGCGCGCCCCACCGCCCCCGCGAGCCACCCGCGTGCACCGCATGGCATCCCCCGGCGCAGACTGATCCCGGGCGCCCGGCACAGGGCGGGCGCCCGCGAGCGCGAAGCAAACCTGTGCGGCCGACGCACGGACACGAGGACAGGGGCATGGACATGGGCAGCGAGATGAGCGAGCACAGGCGCACGGCGGGGCACCCGCGAGGGGCGGCGGCCGACGCGGCGGTCCACCGCGCCGCGGTGATGACGGAGACCGACCGCCTGGTGAGCGCCGTGGCGGGCGCGGACCTGGCGACGCCGGTGCCG
This sequence comes from Streptomyces sp. NPDC006711, assembly GCF_042869775.1. NCBI lineage: Bacteria > Bacillati > Actinomycetota > Actinomycetes > Kitasatosporales > Streptomycetaceae > Streptomyces > Streptomyces sp. NPDC006711. The sequence goes on along the minus strand of NZ_JBIAGO010000003.1, from coordinate 598,403 downwards.
AGCTGTCCTGGCTGGACCCTCGTCGATCTGATCCGGCACACCGGAAGCGTCCAGCGCATGTTCTCCGGGCTGCTCGCCGGACTCGTCCAGGAACGGCCCCGCAGCCGTGACACGGAACTCGACCTGCCGACCAGCGACGACGGCTACCCCGCCTGGCTTACCGCGAGCTCGCGGGTGGCCGCCGGTGTCTTCGCCGACACCGATCCGGACGCCTCGATGTGGGTGTGGGGCGCCGATCCCCACGCCCGGTTCTGGATCCGGCGGATGCTGTTCGAGACACTGGTGCACCGCGTCGACGCGGAACTCGCCCTCGGCGTGCGGCCGGAGATCGACGCGGCCCTCGCGGCGGACGGGGTGGACGAATTCCTCGTCAATCTGCCCTTCGCGGCGTCCTTCGCGCCCAGGACCGCCGAACTGCGCGGCCAGGACACCGCCATCCGGTTCCGTTGCCTCGACCGGGCGGGGGACTGGCTGATCCGGCTGCGCCCCGACGGATTCGGGCTCGAACCCCACCCCGCCGACGGCCAGGACACGCGCCCGGCGGACGCCACGGTCCAGGCGTCCGCCGCCGATCTGCTGCTGTTCCTGTACGGCCGCCTCGACCTCACGGCGGACGCCGTCGAGACTTCGGGGGACGCCGCACTGCTCAACCACTGGGTCGCCAACTCCGTGTTCTGACCGTGGCGTTGGGGACGATGGCGGAGCCCGGGTCCGGTCTCAGGACTCGGGCCACGACACCGTGCTCGCGCGATGGGACCAGATCGCCGGCACCGCGAGCAGGGCGACCGCGCCGCCCGCCGCCATGACCGTCGAGGGCGAGGAGTGGTCCACCACGACACCACCGAGCAGCGCCCCGAGGGAGAAGGTGGCCTGGAACGACGCGGTGAACAGGACGTAGGACGCCTCCGGGGCGTCGGGAGCGGCCTTCGCGAACCAGGTCCCCGAGCACACGGGCACGGCCCCGTATCCGGCGCCCCAGACCAGCAGAAGGACCACCGCCCCCACGTCCCACCGCCCCAGCACCGGGAGCAGCAGGGTGGCGCAGGCGATCGTCGCGGCGGCCGCCGCGAAGGTGGCACGTGGGTGACGGGGCGCGTACGCCCCGCCGACGAAGTTCCCGGCGATGCCCGCCACTCCGTAGACGAGCAGGTGGACGGTGATGAGTCCGGCGCCCACCTGGGTCACCCGCTCGAGGAAGGGCGTCACATAGGTGTAGGTGGCGAAGTGCGCGAGGACGATGAGGAAGGTGGTCAGCAGGGCGAAGCGGGTGTTCACACGCTTCAGCATGGTGGCGAGGACGCGCAGGCGGGTGGCGCGCGGGGCGGGCAGCGGGGGGACCACCAGGAGCAGCAGGACCAGGACGGCCAGCGTGAAGAACCCCATGACGAGGAACGCCGTACGCCAGCCCGCGAGGTCGCCGATGAAGGTGCCCGCGGGCACCCCGAGCACCGAGCCGAGCGGGACCGCCGCGAAGATCACCGAGGTGGCCCTCGCCACCGACCGCGGGGGCACGAGCCGGCCGGCGAGGCCCGCGCCGATCGACCAGAAGCCACCGATGGTGACGCCGACCATGACCCGGGCGACCAGCATGACCCAGTAGCTGGTCGCGGCCGCTGTCAGGAAGTCGGCCAGCGCGAGCAGCAGCACGAACGCGCCGAGCATCAGCCTCCGGTCGACGCGCCCGGTGGCCGCGGTGACCAGTGGCGCGGACGCGGCGGCGAGCAGGCCGGGCAGGGTCATCATCAGGCCGGCCATGCCGTCGGAGATGGTGAAGCTGGACCCGATCTCGGTGAGCAGGCCGACGGGAAGGATCTCGCTGGTGACGATCGAGAAGAGTCCCAGCATCAGCGACAGCACGGCAAGCCAGGAGACGAGCGGTGAGCGGGGCGCGGGGGCGGCGAGATCCGGGGGAGCGGAAGTGGCGGTCGCTGTGGGCATGAGTCCCGTCCTGGGTGGGGGCAACACAAGGTGTCGCTCCACTCCAGCAGGGCCAGGCAGCCCCTTTCCGGCGGTTTCGCGACACCACCCGCGTGCCTGCGGGGTGGTGTCGCGAAACCGCGAACGGGTGCGGGGGTGAGCGCCGACGAGCGGTCGCTTCGGTCAACTCACCTGATGGTGCGCCTAGTTGTGCCCGAACTTCCGTGGCTGCTTGTGGGAGGCCTCGGACAGCGGGTGCGTGCGCTCGGGCTGGGCGGGGTTCTTCGCCTGCTCGGCGGCGTCGGTGGTGGTGGCACCGCGGTCGTGGCCGCCGGTGCGCGCTCCCCGGTTCTGACGGGTCTGCTTCTTGCTCATGCTGGTCGCCCCCTGGTGGGCATGTGGGTAGAGCCACCTCCACGCTCGCACGCGCCCGGAGGGATCGCATGTCGTGACCGGGGCCACCGGCCGCGCCCGCACCGGGGCCACCGGCCGCGCCCGCACCGGGGCCACCGGCCGCGCCCGCACCGGGGTCACCGGCCGCGCCCGCACCGGCCGGGGCGCTACCCGCACCGGCCGGTGCGTCACCTGCGCTGTGCGGGCGATCTGCGCGCGGGGGCGCCGTCGTCCATCAGCGCCTCCATGATGAGCCGCACACCCCGGGCGAGACGGCCGAGCTGTTCGAGCTCCATCGCGTACATCCTGATGGTGTTCTCGATGACGGCCGGGGCCACTCCGAGCGTGGGCAGTTCGGCGCGGCTGGTCTGGAGGGCCACGCGTACGGCGCGGATCTCGTGCTGCACCTGGATCTGGGCGTGCCGGGCCAGCAGGACGTGGTGACGTACGAGGGGGGAGTAGCCGGCGTAGCGGGCCGGCAGCAGGTCGCGCAGCCAGCGCGTGGCGGTGCGTTCCCAGTCACGGCTCCCCGGTGGCTTGACCTGACAGGGCCAGTCCGGGCTGAGCGTGGTGGTGGGGGCCGTAGGAGGCATGCTCGTCGCTTCCGATGGGTGGCGAACTCTGATCGAGAGGTGATGGGCGGCCCCGGCCCAGGGGTTGACCGGGGCCGCCACGGGCGGGCCGACGGATCCGACTGGCCGGAACGGACATCCGGCGCGACGTGAGGAGGGGGGCGTCACGCGGGGTGTTCGTTCACAGAGGGACTGGGGGTCGCTCTTCCTGGCGTGGGGGGATCGATGGCCGCCACGCCTCAGTAAACATATATACCGTTGAGTAAACAAGGGTATGAAAAAATTCATGCGCTGCCAGGGTGTGAAGATCCTGGGGACTCGCGGGGCGAATCGGCCCGTGAGGGAGGAATCGGAAGGCTGAGAGGCCCGCTAGAGGAAGAATCCGTGTTTGTCGGCGGCCTGCTCGTACTCCTCCAGCCGCGCCTGCGTGCGTTCCGGATCGGCGTCCGCCATCGCCTGGAGGATCGCGGCGGCCAGGACGCCCGGGGCCGCGTAGGAGTCGAACACCAACCGGGAGCCGGTGCCCGCGGTCAGGGCCACATCGGCCTCGTCGACCAGCGGACCGAGGGTGGTGTCCGTGACCAGCGCGACGCGCAGACCCGCGCTCCGCGCGGCTCGCAGCGCCGCCAGCGTCTCCTTGGCGTGCCGGGGCATCGCGAACGCCAGGACCCAGGTGCCGCCCGCCGAGCGGGATTGCAGCAGCGCGTCATAGGCGACGCTGCCGCCGCGCGTCACCAGCCGCACATCGGGGTGGATGCGCCGCGCCGCGTACGCGAAGTACTCCGCGAGGGACACCGAGATGCGCAGGCCGAGGACGGTCAGCGGGACCGACAGCGCCAGCTCGTGGCCGATCTCCAGGACCTGGGAGGTGTTGGCGACCAGGCGGCGCACCTGCTCCAGGTTCTCGATCTCGGCGTCTACCGCCGCCTGGAGCTCGTTGTGCCGGCTCTCGTCGCGGCCCTCGGGTGTGCCCGCGACCGCGCTCAGGGCGATCGGTTGCAGGGCCTCACGCAGCGCGGGATAACCGCTGTAGCCGAGCGAGGCCGCGAAGCGCGTCACGGAGGGCTGGCTCACGCCGACTCGTTCCGCGAGTTCCGTGATGGAAAGGAAGGCGGCGTCGGTGAGGTGGTCGATGAGGTACTGGGCGATGCGCCGTTGGCCGGGGGAGAGGCGGCGGCCGTCGAACAGGGCCCGGACGCGGTCGGACGGGACGCGCTCGTGGTCCGAGGGCTGCCCGCTCGGCGTGATCGCAGCCGACTGGGCGCGTACCTGCTGCCCCGATGACACCGACGGCCTCCTTCGCGAGCCATGTGTGCTCAAAACATAACCCACCCCTGGTGCGGACCAGGCCACATCTCACCCACTGACCTGGCCACTTCGGGCGCGTACGCGGATTCTTCGGAGACCGGAGTGGAGTCGGCCAGGTCGCTCGGCTCCGCGGGCCACGCCGGGAGGCGCGCCGGGGTGGGGGCGCAGGACGCACACCCGGTGGGGGTATGGTCGGGCCCCAGAACGCAGGATGCGTACGCACGAGGTTCCGTACATAAGAGGATCCGTACGCACGGCGTTCCGTACACAAGAGGATCCGTCCATACGTAAGGAGACCGGGGCAGTCATGGGCCGAGGGCGTGCGAGCGGGACGGGGACAGCCCGGCTGTTCGTCCTGTGTGCCGTCCTGCTCGGGCTCTTCTCCATGCACGGCGCTCCCGCGAGCGCGGCGGGCGGCTGCCACGGCGAGATGGCTATGGCGCCTCCCCCGTCCGCCGCCTCCATGAGCATGACGCACGCGACGGTCGCGGCCGAGCGGCAGGTCGCGCGGGCCGCGCCGGTGGTCACCGGGGCGCACGGGGAGACGTGTGTGTCGACCGGCGCCCGGGAGCGGCTGCCGCTGGCCGCCACCGGCCTGCTCGCCCTCCTCGCCCTGGTGGTTCTGGTGGTCGGCAAGCCCGCCGGGCCGTGGTCGTCGGGGCTCGCGACGGCGCGGCGCGGTCCACCGCGCGGCGGCAGAGGTCTGCTTCTCCAGGTGTGCGTCGCACGGACATGACAGGAACCGACCGGCCCGGCCCCCCGCCGGTCCGGCCGTCCGTCCTGCCCGTCTTCGCGCCCCGGCAAGGGCGCGCCCACCTGGAAAGAACGCTTCGATGACCGTTTCCCACGCCTCGACCGCCCACCCGTTCGCGTCACGTCCGGCCCGTCCGGCGCCCGGCCGCGCGCTCGCGGCCCTCGGCGCGGCCGCCGTCCTGGCTCTGACGCTGACCGCCTGCGGTTCCTCCGGCGGCTCCGAGTCCGGCCACCCGGCCACGCCCGGCACGCACCACGGCCCCGCCACCACGCCGTCCGCCGGGACCTCGGCGGCCGGCGGTCCGTTCAACAGCGCCGATGTGACGTTCGCTCAGCAGATGATCCCGCACCACCAGCAGGCCCTGGAGATGGCCCGGCTCGCCGACGGGCGCGCGGCCGACGGCGAGGTCAAGAACCTCGCGGCCGCGATCCAGAAGACCCAGGACCCCGAGATCGCCACGATGAAGGGCTGGCTGACGTCCTGGGGCAAGCCGTTGCCCTCGTCCTCGCCGATGGGGGACATGCCCGGGATGGACCACGGTTCGAGCGGCGCGTCCGGGATGCCCGGGATGATGTCCGACCGGGACATGGCCGACCTCACCGCCGCCAAGGGCAAGGACTTCGACAAGCGGTTCACCCGGCTGATGATCGGCCACCACCAGGGCGCGGTCACCATGGCCAAGGACGAGCAGAAGAACGGCGACAACCCCGACGCGAAGCGGCTCGCCGGCAACGTCATCGCGGCGCAGAACGCCGAGATCGAGCAGATGAACAAGATCCTGGCCCGCCTGAAGTAGGACGAGCGCGCGCGTGGGCGCCGGCCTCGCCCCTGGGAGGGGCCGGCACCCACGCACGACACCCACCTGTGCCACCCGCGTACGGCATCCACGGACGGCATCCACGTACGGCGGTACGTCATGCGCCAACTAGGCTTTGGCGTCCGGGGGTTGCCCCGCACGGTGCCGGGGAGGGGCCGGGCTCAAAATGAGCGGCAGATACACCTCGTCGACGATGTCGGTGATGACGTCGTCCGTCACGGGGGAGCCGAACAGCAGGAACTGGTCACGCAGCAGGTCGGTCGCGACCGTGGCCCGGCGGGAGTTCAGTACCGAAGAATCCACCTCGCCCCGCTGGACGGCCCGTTCGAGGACGACCCGCACGGCGGCGGGCCGGACGGTGTGGATCCGCTGGCGGATCAGCTCGGCCAGTTCCTGATCGCGGGTCATCTCCGCGAGGAGCCCGCGCATGATGTCGCCGAGCGGACTGGCCATCCTCGCCGCCATGCGCCGCAGCAGCTCCAGTACGTCGCCTCTGAGGTCGCCGGTGTCGGGGAGGTCGTCGTCGGAGAGCTTGCCCAACTTGCATGCGTCCACGACCAGTTGGGCCCGGCTCGGCCAGCGCCGGTAGACGGCCGCCTTGCCGGTCCTGGCCCGGGCCGCCACCCGCTCCATGGTCAGCGAGGCATAACCCGCCTCGGTGAGCTCGTCCAAGGTCGCCAGCAAAATGGCGCGTTCCAGTTCCTCGCCCCGGCGGCGGGGGCCTTTGCGGTGGTCAAGGGGTGTCTCGGTGGCCGATTCGGCGCTGTGGGGCACCTTGCCTCCCGCGTCTGTCCCATAGGGGCCGTTGCGTTCTCCAGGGGGGACAGCCTAGCCTCCCGATTAGAGAACTGTCCGTTCTTTAAAAGCGTCTGAGGTTTCGAGGGATTCGATGACCGAGATGACAGAGAAGACCACGACCATTCCCGCGCCCGAAGCTCCGGCCTTCCCGGCGGACCGCACCTGTCCCTATCAACTGCCCGCCACCTACCGTCAGTTGAGGGACGCCCCGGACTCGCTGCGTCCCGTGACGCTCTACGACGGCCGACGTGCCTGGGTGGTGACCAAGCACGAGACGGCGCGCGCCCTGCTCGCCGACCCCCGGCTGTCCTCCGACCGCACGCACGACGACTTTCCCGCCACTTCCCCGCGCTTCAAGGCCATCCGGCAGAACCGCCAGGCCTTCATCGGCTTGGACCCGCCCGAGCACGGGCCGCGCCGGCGGATGATGATCAGCGAGTTCACCGTCAAGCGCATCAAGGGCATGCGCCCCGACATCGAGCGCATCGTGCACGGCTTCATCGACGACATGCTCGCATCCGGTCCACCGGCCGATCTGGTCAGTCAGTTCGCGCTGCCCGTCCCCTCGATGGTGATCTGCCGACTGCTCGGTGTGCCGTACGCCGATCACGACTTCTTCCAGGACGCGAGCCGGCGTCTGTTGCAGGCCGAGGACGTCGAGGGCGCGTCCGCCGCGCGCGACGACCTCCAGCACTACCTGGACGGACTGATCACCAAGATGCAGTCCGAACCCGGCCCCGGCCTTCTGAACAAGCTGGTCACGCACCAGTTGGCGGAGGGCGGGATCGACCGCGAGGAGCTGATCTCCTCCGCGCTGCTGCTGCTCGTCGCCGGCCACGAGACCACCGCCTCGATGACCTCGCTCAGCGTGATCACCCTGCTCGAACACCCCGACCAGCACGCCGCCCTGCGGGCCGATCCGTCCCTGGTGCCGGGGGCGGTCGAGGAACTGCTGCGCGTTCTGGCCATCGCCGACATCGCGGGCGGGCGGCTGGCCACCGCCGACATCGAGATCGACGGGCAGGTGATCCGCGCGGGCGAAGGCGTGATCGTCACCAACTCCATTGCCAACCGCGACGCTTCGGTCTTCGAGGACCCGGACACGCTAGACGTGCGTCGCTCGGCCCGCCACCACCTGTCCTTCGGGTACGGGGTGCACCAGTGCCTGGGCCAGAACCTGGCCCGCCTGGAACTGGAGGTCATCCTCACCACGCTGTTCGACCGGATTCCGACCCTGCGCCTCGCGGTGCCCGTGGAGCGGCTGACGCTGCGCCCGGGCTCGACGATCCAGGGCGTCAACGAACTCCCGGTCACCTGGTGACCGGGGAGAAAGGTGGTGCCATGCGCGTCATCGCCGACCGGAACGTCTGCGTCGGCGCCGGACTCTGCGCGCTGACCGCGCCCGGCGTCTTCGACCAGGACGACGACGGCCTCGTCGAGGTGATCACGCCCGAACCCGAAGGCGCGGAGCAGGCTGCGGCCCGCCAGGCCGGAACCCTCTGCCCGTCGGGCGCGGTCCGGGTCACGCAGTAGCGGCGCGGTCCGGTCCGGCGGGGTGCCGCGCGGCGCGGTCCGGGTCACGCAATAGCGCCACGGCATCCGGCGCGGTCCCACCCTGCCTCGCGGCCGCGGCTCCCGCGGCTCCCGGGGCGGCCCGGTTCTCGGCCCGGGCCCGGGCCCTGGCTCGGCCCAGCCCGGCCCAGCCCGGGCCCGCTCGCTCGGCCCGGGCCCGCCCGGCCCAGCTTGGCCGAGCCCAGCCCAGCCCGGCTCAACCCCGACCGAGCCCGGGCCAGCTCAACCCCGACCAGGCTCGGCCCCGCCGACCTGGCTCGGCCCCGGCTCCGCCCCGGCTCGGCCCGAACCGCGTGCCGCCGTGGCGCACCGGGGTAACCACCCCCAGTACCGGGGTAACCACCCCCAGCGCCAAGGGGGTTGACCACCTACGGCCCCGCTAGGCCGGCCCCTCCTCGGGGTTCGCCCAGAGATGGTCGAGCGTGTCCACCACGAGGCGGCAGACGGTGTCCGGGTCGGCGCTCGCCAGCGGCTCCCGGGCCACGACCGTCCGCATGAGCCCGATGCCGAGCAGCCAGGCCATGGCCAGATCGGCGCGCAGGGCCCCGTCCTTGGCGCCCGAGAGCGCGGCCAGGGCGCTCTGGTACTGCTCGCCCAGCTCCCGCAGCGTCCCGGTCGCCTCGTCGCCCCGGCCGATGGAGCGCAGATACACCTCGAGCGAGCGGTCGGCCGAGCCGGCCGCGCTGCTGGACAGCATCGAGCGCAAGGCCGTCTCGAAGAGCTCTTCCGGTGGCGTGGCACGCAGTTGTTCCAGGCCGCCCCGCGCGACGACCTCCGTGAGCAGCCCCTGCTTGGACCCGAAGTAACGGAACAGCAGGGCCTGGTTGGCCCCGGCCCGCTCGGCGATCTCGCGGACGGTCACCCCCTCGTAGCCGCGCTCCGCGAACAGATCGCGGGCGGCGTCGAGCAGTCGGCGCCGGGTGGCTCCGGCGTCGCGGCGGCGCTCGCCGGTGGCCGGGCCGGGGGCTTGATCCATGGGGACATTCCTCTCAGACGGCCCGTCAGGATAACGGCCACAATGCGCCGTTGACCGCCCCGAGGGCCGGCCCTACCGTTGTAAGCAGCTGCTTACATCTGGGAGGCCGCAGTGACGACAGCCGACATCACCCCCCTCGCCTATCCCTTCAACACCGCCGACGGACTCCAGCTCGCCGACGCGTACGAGCGCGCCCGCGAGCTGCCCGGCCTGTTGAGGGTCCAGCTGCCGTACGGCGAGCCGGCCTGGCTCGTCACCCGCTACGCCGACGCCCGGCTCGTCCTCGGCGACCAGCGCTTCAGCCGAGCCGAGGCCGCCCTGCACGACGAGCCCCGCCAGTCCGAAGGGCGTACCGTCAGCGGGATCCTCGGCATGGACCCGCCGGACCACACCCGGCTGCGCTCCCTGGTGGCGCGGGCGTTCACCGTCCGCCAGGTCGAAAAGCTCCGTCCCCAGGTCCGCGAACTCATCACCAGCCTGCTCGACGACCTGGAGGAGGCGGGGCCGCCCGCCGACCTGGTGGACACCTACGCGCTGCCCCTGCCGGTGGCGGTGATCTGCCAACTGCTCGGCGTGCCCACCGAGGACCGCCCCCGCTTCCGGGTCTGGAGCGACGCGGCCCTGTCGACGAGCTCCCTGACGGCGGAGGAGTTCGAGGCCAACCGGGAGGAACTACGCGCCTATATGCGCGAGTTGATCGCCGTGCACCGCGAGGACCCTCAGGACGACCTGATGACGGCGCTCATCGAGGCGCGCGACGGCCGCGACCGCCTCTCGGAGCTCGAACTCGTCGATCTGTGCGTGACGATCCTGGTGGCGGGCCACGAGACCACCGCCTCCCAGATCCCCAACTTCACCCTCACCCTGCTGGAGAACCCCGATCAGCTGGCGCGGCTGCGGGCCCGGCCCGAACTCGTCGTGAACGCCGTGGAGGAGCTGTTGCGCTTCGTCCCCCTGGGAAGCGGTGCGGGCCAGGCCCGCTATGCCACCGAGGACATCGAAGTGGGCGGCACCCTGGTGCGGGCCGGCACCCCGGTCCTGGTCGCCGCCGGCGCCGCCAACCGCGACGCGTTGCGATTCAGCGCCCCCGGCGTGCTCGACATCACCCGGGACGGCAACCAGCACCTCGGTTTCGGCCACGGAGTGCACCACTGCCTCGGTGCCCCGCTGGCCCGGCTGGAACTCCAGGAGGCGCTGAGCGCCCTCATCACCCGCTTCCCCGGCCTGAAACTGGCCGGCGACGTGACCTGGAAGTCCGAGATGCTGGTCCGTGGACCGCGTGTCATGCCGGTCGCGTGGTGAGCGCCATGACCTGGACCGTACGCGTGGATCCGCAGCTGTGTCTGGCCTCGGGCATGTGTGCGGGAGCGGCCCCCGGCGTGTTCGCGCTGGACGGCGGGCACGCGCGGGTGCTGCCGGACGGCGTGGAACCGGACGAGCTGCTTCTGGACATCGCCGACGCCTGCCCCGCCCAGGCGATCACGGTGTCCGACGCGAGCGGCGTCATCGGACCCCGCCGCGACTGACACCAAGCACGCGGCTACTCGAAACGGGAGGTGTCGCCCGCTCCTCGGCGTACGATCTCCAGCTCGCCGCTGGAGAAGTCGAGCACCGTGGTCGGCTCGGTACCGCAGTCACCGGAGTCGAGGACGGCGTCCACCACGTGCTCAAGGCGCTCCTTGATCTCCCAGCCCTGCGTCATCGGCTCGTCCTCGTCGGGCAGCAGCAGGGTGCTGGAGAGCAGGGGTTCGCCCAGCTCCTCGAGGAGGGCCTGAGCCACGGCGTGGTCGGGGATCCGCACGCCGACGGTCTTCTTCTTCGGGTGCAGCAGCTGACGCGGCACCTCCCGGGTCGCGGGCAGGATGAACGTGTAACTGCCGGGCGTGGCCGCCTTGATCGCGCGGAACACGTCATTGTCGATCTGCACGAACTGACCCAGCTGGGCAAAGTTCTGGCACACCAGAGTGAAGTGATGGCGGTCGTCCAGGGCGCGGATCGACCGGATCCGGTTGATGCCGTCGCGGCTGCCCAGCTGGCAGCCCAACGCATAGCAGGAGTCGGTCGGGTAGGCGACGAGCGCGCCGGAACGGATGCTGTCCGCCACACTGCTGATGGTGCGCCGCTGAGGGTTGTCGGGGTGCACGTCGAAGTACTTTGCCATCCGCCGAGTCTAAGGTCCCGGCTGCTGAGCGGCCCGCCCACCGGGGGCGGGGCGCCCCGCGCGCCCCGCCTGCCGGGGCCCGGCCTCACCCCGGCGAGCCCCCGCGAAGGCCGCGCACCAGGTCGCGGGGCAGGCCGTGGGTGTCGTGCAGATAGTGGTAGTCCTCCTCGTCGAGGCCGTGGGAGAAACGGGGCTGGGACAGGACGCGCCTGCCCCGCTCAAGGAGCCGGGTGAAGCGCCGCTCCTCGTCGAGCAGCACCTCACGGACCTCGCCAGGGAGCCGGCTCTGACCGAAGTGGCCGAGCGTGTGCTGGAACAGCTCCCCGGGCAGATCCCCGAGTGTCCGGGAGGGATCGGCCTCCCACAGCGTGGTGAGCACTCGCCGGATCAGCCGGCGCAGGACGTACCCGCGCCCGGTGTTGGACGGCGGCACGCCGTCGCCGATCACCACGATGGCCGACCGCACATGGTCGACGACCAGACGCAGCGACGGTTTCTCCAGCGGCCACAGCGATGGCACCGTACGCATCCACGGCTCGAACAGGTCGATCTCGAAGACCGACCTCTTGCCCTGGAGGACGGCGGCGAGCCGTTCCAGGCCGAGACCGGTGTCGACGTTCGGCCGGGGCAGCGGGCCGAGGGTGCCGTCGTCGCCGCGCCGGTAGCGCATCATCACGTGGTTCCATACCTCCACCCATCGCTCGTCGCCCATCGGTGTCGACCGGGGCGGGGTGTCTCCCGTCCAGATGAAGATCTCCGAGTCGGGCCCGCAGGGACCGGTCGGCCCGTTGGACCACCAGTTCTCCCGCGTGGTCAGCTCGACCGGCACCCCGCGCTCCTCCCAGGTCCGCAGGGAAGCGGTGTCGGGTCCGGCGTCCTGGTCTCCGCCGAAGACCGTGGCGTGCAGCAGCTTCGGGTCCACGCCGAAGCCGTCGACGAGCAGGTCGTGGCCCCAGGCGATGCTCTGCGAGCCGTCGTAGTCGCCGAGCGACCAGGTGCCCAGCATCTCGAAGACCGTCAGATGCGTGGTGTCGCCCACCTCGTCCAGATCGGTGGTGCGCAGACAGCGCTGCACATTGACCAGCCGCCCGCCGGACGGGTGGGAGCGGCCCTCCAGATACGGGGTGAGCGGATGCATGCCGGAGGTGGTGAACAGCACGGGGTCCTGCGGAGGCGGCAGCAGGTCCGATCCCGTGATGCGCCGGTGGCCCCGGTCCTGGAAGTACTCGACGAAGGTGGCGATGACGCGCTCGGTGTCCATGTCCGCGGATCCTTTGGTGCGGGGCGGCCGGGAGCGGCACCGCGGCAGGGGACGCGTGACAGGGATCCACAAGGAGAATCCGACCATCCACCGACGGGCCGTTTCCGGTCGCCGGGGGAGAGGGGTGAGGTCAGACGGCGGCAACCGGCGAGCTGGTCGCTCGCGCGGTCGGGGCGCCGATACAGATGATGACCTTCATGCCCTCCACGGTACTGCGGCGGGCGGCCGGTCCGCATCCGAATTGCGCTCGCCCCCAGGGCCCCGCGTCCTTGGTCACTTCACGAACCGCACCTGCGGGAAGCGCTCGGAGGGACCGTCGAGCAGAGGGCGGTCCTGGCCCCTCAGCCAGCGGTCGAAGAAGGCCGACACATATGCCTCCTGTGCGGCCACCGAACGCCCCGGCTCAACGGTGCCTATGTTGGCGGCGACGGTCTTCCCGGAAAGCCCCAACGGGCCGGCCAGCTGCGGTATTTCGGACTGGAGGTCGGTATAGCTCGCATGCTCGGCGCCGGTGAGAGTCAGGTCCCTCAGCCACCCGCTGCTGTGCCGCCACGCCGCGTCCCAGGACGCGACCGTGTGGTGATTGTCCCCTTCCTTGCCCATCAGCAGCAGGGGCCGGTCGACGCCGTCCACTCCGACCGAGGACGGGTTCGCCCGGTCGTCGTCGCGCTGGGTGTAACCAAGGACACCGTCCAGGTCGGCCGCCGCCTTGACGCGCCGGTCGTCGTGCAGGCTCTGCGCGGCCGTGAACCCGCCTGCGGACTGCCCGAACATCCCCACGGTGGCGAGGTCGAGCGCCCCGCGCAGCTGACCGGGAAGCTGCCCCAGCCGGTCCAGGACGAACCGCGTGTCCGCCACGCGCACCGCCATGGTCTTCTTCAACAGCGCGGTGACCTGCTCGTCGCCGCCCTTGGCCGCCTTGTCGAACTCCTGCGGCAGCACGGACTTCTCCACACGCCCGCCCGGGAACTCGACCGCCGTCGCGTCGTAGGTGTGGTCGATCATCACCACCACATAACCCCGTGACGCGAGATCGTCGCACAGGGTCGTGCCCAGGCTCCGTGGATCCGCGGCGCCGGGCGAATACAGCACCACGGGGAATCCGTGTGCGCCGTGCGCCGCGATCGGCGCCCCCTCATACGCATGGCTTCGCGTGGCCGCCCAGTCGACCCGGCCCTTCGGTATGTCCGTGAGATTGTTCAGCGCGTCGAACCCGGCCGCCTCGCCCGGCGACATCTGCGGCGCCCTTGAATGGCCGGCGACATCACGTGCGGGGTAGCGGACACTCACCATCAGCTCCCGGTGGGGACGCGAGCCCACCCACGGGTCGGGGCGGCTGTCATCGGTGAGGTGCAGTGCTGTCGTGCCGACCGGATACGGTCCCGTCGGCGCGGGCAGTGTCACCCGCGCCCGCGCCGACGACGGGGCTCCACCGACAGCCGGAGCGACGCAGCCCAGGCACGCGGCGGCGGTCAGTGCGACGGCGGACAGGAATGCCTTGCGGGGGAGTGAACTGGTCATGAGGCAAGGCTGGCTCAGCGGCCGCCTCCACACCATCGTGGAGCCCCCCGCGCGAGGGGTTCGGATTTCCCGAACCCCCGCGCGCCCCGGCGCAGACCGCCCCGGCACAGACCGCCCCGCCGTATACCGCGCCGGCGCAGACCGCTCACGCGAGGGGCGTACGGCAGCGGACCCGGCGAGGGGGCGGCTCCCTGATGGGGGGAGTACCAGGGGGCGGCCGTACCCCCTCGCCGGGCGCCTCCCCGGTGGCGGCGAGGCCGGCCTGGAACTCCCGCGGTCGCCCTGCCGGATGCGCCTGCCCACCGGGAGTACGTGGTGGTGCGTGCCGTGCGGATGGATCGGGCGGTCCCGCCCCGGCGTTCAGGAGGGCCCCCGTCCGGTACGTCCTTACCCTCGCAGCGCCCGGGGGCCCTGTACAGATGGATTCTGGACGCCGACGTACGGAATCCGCAGCACGCCGGGCGGCGCTTCAACTCCCGTACGCACCAAACGTGTTGGGGCCCGGTCTCAGATTTCCGGCCCGCCGAGCCAGCGGTCGGCCGCGCGCTCGAACGCGACGGGGTCCGGGACGCGCTCGCCCGCCCAGGCGACCACGCCGTCGGGCCGGACAAGGACGGCGCCGAGGCCGAGGTCGTCGTCAACCGGGCCCGCCACGTACCGGATCCGGCCCTCGCGGTCCTTGGCCGAACCGCTCAGACGGTGATCGGTGCTGAAGTCGAGCGCGACCGCGCGTCCGTCCCGCAACAGGTCGCCGATGTGCCTGCCGTCCTTGAGGCGGAAGTCCGGGACGCTGCGCCCCGCCAGGGGGTGTTCGTCGCCGAGGTCGTAGCGGACCCACGTCCCCGAAAGCCGCGTGAACACATAGGCGGTGCCGTCGCCGGTCCCGATGAGGTCGCGCACCACGCCCTTGAGTGCCTGGCCGATCGGGCCGGGCTGCATGACCGCCACCTGGGCGCGCGACCAGTCGAGCACGGCCGCCCCGACCGGATGGCGCTCAGCGCTGTACGTGTCCAGCAGCCCATCCGGCGCGTCCTTGCGCACGGTCGCCGCGAGCTTCCACCCGAGGTTCATGGCGTCGCCGATGCCGAGGTTGAGCCCCTGCCCGCCGAGCGGGGAGTGGATGTGGGCGGCGTCCCCCGCCAGCAGGACGCGCCCGCGCCGGTAGCTCGGCACCTGCATCGAGCGATCGGTGAAACTGGAGGCGAGGCGGACGTCGCTCAAGGTCACGTCGGTGCCCGATATGCGGCGCAGGACCTCCTGGAGGTGGTCCCGGGTCGGCGGCCGCGAGCGGTCGAACGCGCCGCCGTCGAAGTCCATCATGGCGATGTATCCCTGCCCGAGCCGCAGGTACATGCCCCGGGGGGTGGGGACGAACCCGAAGCTCAGCTCCTCGGAGTCGGCGATCGTGCCCTCAAGGACGTATCCCGTCAACTGCGGCCCGGTGCCGGCGAATTCGAAGCCGGCGAGACCGCGCACCGTGCTGCGGCCGCCGTCGCAGCCGACCAGCCAGCGCGCCGCGTACTCGTCCTCGCCGGCCCGGGCCACCACACCCTCGTCGTCCTGGGTGAGGCCGGACACCGCGACGCCGTACCGGACCTCCACACCGAGCCGGGCGGCCCGCTCGGCCAGCAGGGTCTCGACCGCTTCGAGGTCGGTCGGCATGCGCAGCGGCGCCGGGCTCGGCAGCCAGAACGGCAGGGCGGTGACATCGACCTTCGCCGGGTCGAGCAGCATGCCCGCGAAATGGCCCCCGGCGCGCGGGGCCCCGGGGGTGTCCGCGCCGGGGGAGGTGCCCGGTCCTGCGACGGGGCCGAAGACCTCGTGCGTACCGGAGGCCGCCACCAGGTCGTCCAGCATTCCGCGGCGGTAGAACCCCTCGACCGACGCGGCGGACAGACCCCGCAGCCCGAGCGGCTTCGCCTTGAGCGGGGAACGGCCCTGGGGCTCCCGCTCCAGGACCAGGACGGAACAGCCCGCGAGGCCGAGTTCGCAGGCGAGGAACAGGCCGACCGGGCCTGCGCCCACGATCACTACGTCATGCATGAGGGGTCCCCTTCACCGACGGCCGGGTGGACCCCCGGCCTGACCCCTTTGAAGGTGCCGGCCCCCGCCGACACCGGACCGACAACCGCCGACACCCCGCCGACACGGGCGGGCGGGTGGACCGTGGGCCCGGTGCGGCCGTGGCTCACTTGCCAGGGCGCGCCAGCAGGAGCTCGGTGTTGTGGTCGATGGAGGCGCCGAGCCGGGCGGCCGGGGTCGCACAGGGATCGTTGTACGCCAACTCGCGGTACAGCGCGGCGAGTCCGCGGTCGGAGGTGTCGGCGAAATCCGTCGTGTAGGGCGCGGCGGACTCGATGAGGGTCGTGAACAAGGAGAGCGTGCCGTCGCCGTTGTCCGCGATCTCGATGATCCGGGCATGCTGGGGAAAGTCGACGTGCGACGCGGTGTTGATCTCCCAGAAGGCGCGCTCGGGGACCGCGTGGCCGTGCGGGGTGATCCGGTTCTCGTGGGTGTGTCCGTTCACCCAGGCCACCACGTTCGGGTAGCGCTGGAGCAGCGAGACCAGGGCGTTGCCGTCGTGACGCCCCTCGAACGGGTGGTACGGGTCCGGCAGCAGGTTGCCCATCGTGGTGCTGGTGTGGTGGCTGAACAGCACGATGAGCGAGTCGCCCGACCCGCCGCGCACCACGTGCCCGTCGCTGTCGTACCAGTGGCCGCTGTGGGACTTGAGGACCGATTCGAGCCAGTTGAGCTGAGCGGTGCCGAGCGAACCGTCCGCGAAACCGGCCCTGTTGGTGGTGTCCAGGCTGATGCCGAGCACCCCATCGGCGAGCGGGAAGGTGTAGTACAGGTGGCCGCTGCTCGCGGCGTCGGAGGTGAAACCGTGGCCGACCGGCCCGGCTCCGGCGTACGCCGGGTTCAGGTGTGCCTTGGCGAACTCGGCCGGGCTGAAGGGCCGGCGGCGCTCGTCGGGGGTCACCTTGCGTATCGCGCCGCCGTTGCCGAGCAGCTTGCCGAGCAGGAGCACCGCCTGGGCCGGGTCGTGGCGCAGGGCGTAGGCGAGCTTCGCCGCGGTGGCGTCGTCGCAACCCTCGATCTTCCGGTCGCCGGTGTACAGATCGTTCAGGAGGCCGAGGTCGGGCAGGCTGCCCTCGATGCTGTCGTCGTGGTTGCCGACGGTCGTGTACCAGGGCATGTCGAGCCCCGGCGCGTCGAAGGGACGGGTGGCGCCCGTCAGGAAGCCGGGGATCTGAGGGAGTCCCTTGGCCTTGTAGGTGTCCTGGAAGGACAGCTCGGGGTTCCAGTAGGAGGCGCTGCCGGAATCCTGCACACCCTCGTACCGGGTGGCGTCACCGCTGCTCGGGGTGACGCGGCCGCCGCTCATGACCGTCAAGTACCAGTCGAGTTCGATGAGTTCGTGGTTGTCGGTGTTGTCGCCGGTGGCCATCACCGTGCTGAAGGGCAGTCCGGTGTACGGCCCCTGGCGCACCGCGTTGACGCGCTCCACCAGAGAGGACGCGCCGCGCACCGTGAGGGCTTCCTGCGGGCGGTAGGCGCTGTCGTTGTACTGCGCCAAGTACTCGAAGCGCACCGGCGACTCGGTGTCGGCCAGGTGCAGATCGGTGAACTGGACGAAGGAGGCGAGCCCGGTGCGGCGGTCGTCGCGCCCGGTCACGGCGCCCGCCAGCTCGCCCCGGACCACCAGCGGCCAGCCGGGCCCCGCCACCAGGCGCTTGTACGCCCCGGTGCCCACGGGCGCCGCGGCCTGCTCCAGGGTCGTGCCGCCGGTGCGCACCGCACGCGCGGCGGTGACCGCCATGGCCCGGTCCTGCGCGGTCGCCGACCACAACGCGGCTCCCGCGGCCGCCGCGGACATCCGCGTAACGAACTGACGGCGGCTCATCCCGCGCATCTGCAATCCCCCTGCTGGTGCTGACAGTCGATGGCGCGCGGCCCTCGGGCACGGCGCGCGGCCACACACTACTGGCGAGTATTCGCCGGTGCGGGCACCGGGGGGAAACTTGGGGGAAACAAGAGAGGACGGCGCGACGGCGCGGCCGGTGGCGACGACGCCCCGCACGGGGTGCCGTCGCCACCGGCCGACGGTGCGGAACGGCCGTACCGAGGCCTCAACGCCCGCTGGTCAGGCGGCTGTTGAGACACGTTGAGGCCTCGGGCGGGCTCACTTGCAGTACGGAACGGGCGCCAGGTTCTGCACATAGCGTGCGGCGACCCAGCCGGCCCTGCCCGCTCCGAGCCGGTACCAGAGGCTGTTCCCGTCCACGTTCTGGCCGGTCTTCTTGCACTGGAGCGCGGTGACCGTGCCGTTGGGCAGCAGGGTGATCCGCTTGGAGGTGGTGTTCGCCTCCTGGTGGACCCACAGGCCGCCGTTGGCGACGACCCGGCCCTTGGGTTCGGCGGCCGGTGCGGGCGCGGACGCGGGCGCGGGTGCCTGCCGGACGGAGGGTGCGGAGTCCTTCGGTGCCGCCGACGCGCCGCCGGCGCCGAGCAGGATTCCCGAGCCGGCGAGGGCCGCCACGGCGCCCGCGACGGCAACGCGGCGCATGCCAGATACGTACACGCTGTTCCCCTTTCATTCCCTTTGGGATGTACGCCCTGTAAGACAGTCGATCGCACCGATCCGTTCCACCCGGATCCAAGAACTTCCTTTCCGCGCGGGGCAGTTGATGTGCCTTTTCGTGGGGCGCGCGCCGTCCCGGCAGGGAATGATGCGGCCCTGTCACCACCCTTGCTTCGGAAGGATGCCGTCACATGCTCGGTAGAAGAGGCGCGTTGCTCGCCGCTGTCGTCCTGATCCCGCTCGCCACGGCCACGCAGGCCGGCGCGGCCGCCGCCGCCCCCGCGCCGGCGGCCGCCTGCGCCTACACTCCGGCCGTCCCCGCCGACAACTACAAGGGGATACCGGACTTCGACCCGGTCAAGGCGGCCAGGCCGTTCAGCGCCACCTTGCGCACCAGCCAGGGCGCCATCACCTTCAAGGCGCTCACCGACAAGGCGCCGTGCACCACCAACTCCTTCCGCTTCCTCGCCCAGCGGCACTACTTCGACGGCACGCACTGCCACCGGCTCACCACCGCGCGCCTGTACGTCCTTCAGTGCGGCGACCCGACCGGCACGGGCAGCGGCGGGCCCGGCTACTCCTTCCCGGACGAGAACCTGACCGGGGCCACCTATCCGGCCGGGACGGTGGCGATGGCCAACGCGGGACCCAACACCAATGGCAGCCAGTTCTTCTTCGTCTGGAAGGACACCAAGCTCTCGCCCGCCTACACCCCGTTCGGCAAGGTCACGGCGGGGCTCGACGTGCTGCAGAAGATCGCGGCAGGCGGCGAGGACGACCAGAACGGGCCCGGCGACGGCTACCCCACGCTGCCGGTGAACATCAAGCGCGTCCAGATCAAGAAGATGTGATCGAGGCCCGGTGCGTGGTGCGGCTTCGTGCGTGGCGCAGGCCCGCGCGCACCACGCACGGGGCCGGGCGGTGAGCGGCGTGAAAGTCGCTCGCCGCCCGGCCCCTGGGGTGCTCGGAACGGTGTTTTCCGCGGCCGCTAGTCGGCGGCGAGGCGGTCACTCAGCCATTGCAGCGACGGCGGGATCTCCCGCAGCCACGTGTTGAAGTTGTGGCCGCCGGACGCGAGCGTGATCGAGGAGACGTGCGCGGGGTGCTTGACCTTCGCGATGAACTTCTGCGTCTCGCGGAAATTGCCCTCGCCCTGGTGCGATGTGGTGAGCAGGAAGGAGGAGTTGCCCTGCGGCAGGTGGTCGAGCGCCCACAGGAGATCGGAACGATTCTCCTCGCGCTTGTTGCCGTGGAAGAGGTCACCGGACTGCATGTCCACGTCCGGCTTGTAGTCGGCGGAGAGGCCGACGCCGGCCGCGTACGCCTCGGGGTGCTCCAGGGCGATCTTCAGGGCGCAGTAGCCGCCTGTCGAGTCCCCGATGAAGCCCCAGTTGCGGGCCTTGGTGCCGACGCGGTACGTACCGGAGATCGCCTTGCGCAGGTCGTCGGCGAAGAACGTCTCCGTCTGGGGGCCGCCAGGGATGTCGACGCACTGGGTGTTGCGCGGCGGTGCGACGGTCGGCCGCATCATCACCAGGATCATGGGCTGCGACTTCTTCTGCTTGGACAGGGTCCACGCCGTCTTCGGGTAGTGCAGCCCCTTGATCAGGTTCTCGGCGGTGCCGGGAAAACCGGTCAGCACCACGGTCGCCGGGAACGAGGTGTGCTCGTAGCCCTTCTGGAAGTACTCCGGCGGCAGATAGACGTAGGCCGGGGTGACGATGCGGGAGCGCTCTCCCTGCACCGAGACCTTCTGCACCTCACCGCCTATGCTCGGCTTCCCGGCGCCCGGCACATCGACCTTCTGCTTCCCGGCGACCGTTATCCCCGGGCTCGCGGTCGCCTTCGCGTCGAGGACCCCCACGCCGTCCTGCCGGCCGAACAGGTCTGCCCACGAGTCGTAGAAGAGGAACGTCTTGTTGGCCGCGAGACCCACGGAGGAGAAGAGCAGCAGCTGGACGGCGCACATCATGCCCACCCGGCCGAGCACCGGCCGCCATCCGCGCCCCGCCAGCCGTGGCCACTGCCATACGACGAGGAGGGACAGCAGGACCGTGGCGAGCACGGCCGTTGCCAGAGCGGTGGTACTTGTCAGCCCCATGGGATCCAGAACACTCTCTGCAAAAGGTCGTCCTGGACGCGGCGCCCCGGGGGCGTCGTCCAGGTGCACCGCCTCGCGGTGCGCACCGAAGTAGACCGCGATCGGGCGTGATCCGTTCCCTTGCGATCGTCCACCTTTCACTCGCGTACGGAATCGGGTGGATTTGCGGCACGTCTTCGGTGGCGCAGGCGGCGCGGGCCGCCCGTTACGGCGTGGATCCGGTGCCGGTGCGAGCCGCCGGCTCGGCCTTGTGGAGGCGGGCTGCGGCGGCCCGCTCGTCGGCGGGCGCCAGCCAGAAGTAGAGCGGCGGCAGGCCCAGTTCGACGCCCATCAGGACGAGCTGGAACCAGTCGGGGCGCCCCAGGGCCGCCCAGGACACCAGCCTGCTCGCGCCGCCGAGGAAGAAGACACCGGCGAGCAGGCGTACGGCCTTCGAGGGGATCGGCGACTGCCGTGCCACCCAGATCCACGCCAGTCCGTACCCGAGGAAGATCGCGGCGAAGAAGCGCATGAGGCTGTCCACGGTGGGGCCCGGAGAGCCGGCTCCGGGCACTGTGCGCATGCCGAACACCAGATGGGTGGCGCCGATCGCCACGTCGGCGATGCCCATCGCCCAGGAAAGCCACTTCAGGAGCCTGGCCATGTGCGGTCCCCTTCCGCCTTAGTAGGCAAGTGTCTACTAAGGCGACGATAAGTTCGCCAGTAGACACGCGTCAAGTAATCTGGGGCCGGTGACCGCGCGCCGCAGGATGAACCCCGATGAGCGCCGCAGACAGCTGCTCGACGTCGGAGCCCGCCTGTTCGCGGCCGGCCCCTACCCGGACGTCCGGATGGAGGACGTCGCCGAACAGGCCGGTATCTCCCGGGCGTTGCTCTACCGGTACTTCCCCAACAAGACCGCTCTGTTCGCCGCGATCTTCCAGGAGGCATCCGACCGGCTCCTGGCCGAAACCCGGATCGACCCGGCGGGCTCCCTCGTGGAGCAGCTGTCCGCCGGGCTCGATCTGCACTTCGACTACTTCGCCGCGAACAGGAACACGGTGCTGGCCGCGAACAGGGTGCTCGCGGGCGACCCGGTGATCCAGGCGATCATCAACGACGAACTCGCCGAGCTCAGCCGGCGCGTACTCGACGCCACAGGCCTTGAGGGCGCCGCGAGGAAGGCGGTGTTCGCCACGCTGACGAGCTGGCTGGTCTTCGTGCGCGCGCTGTGCGTGGAGTGGCTGGACGGCGAGCCGTTCACCCGGGCCGAGCTGCACGCGATGTCGGTGGGCGCCCTGCGCGGGGCGCTGGGCGCCGTCACCGACGTCGACCGGCTGCTTGGGGGCAGGGACGGCTGACCCGCGAGGCCCGGCGGATGTGCCGGGCCCGGGCCGCGCGCCGCACGCTCAGCCGAGCGCGGGCGCACCGCCGGGACGTTCGAACTGGGTGCGGTACAACTCCTGGTAGCGGCCGCCCAGTTCGAGCAGGGAGCCGTGCGTGCCGCGCTCCACGATCCGGCCGTCCTCGACGACCAGGATGAGATCGGCGGAGCGCACCGTGGAGAGCCGGTGCGCGATGACCACCGCCGTGCGCCCTTCAAGGGCCTCGCCGAGCGCTTCCTGGACGGCCGCCTCGGATGTGTTGTCGAGGTGGGCCGTGGCCTCGTCGAGGATGACGACGCGCTGGCGGGCCAGGAGCAGACGCGCGATGGTGAGCCGCTGGCGTTCGCCGCCCGAGAGCCGGTAGCCGCGCTCACCGACCACGGTGTCGAGTCCGTCGGGCAGGGAGGCGACCAGGCCGTCGAGACGGGCGCGGCGCAGCGCGTCCCACAGGTCGTCCTCGACCGCGTCGGGCCGGGCGAGCAGCAGGTTGGCGCGGACCGACTCGTGGAAGAGGTGGCCGTCCTGGGTCACCATGCCGATCGTGTCCCGGATGGAGTCGGCGGTCAGGTCCCGTACGTCGATGCCACCGAGGCGCACCGTGCCCGCGTCGGCGTCGTACAGCCTCGGCAGGAGCTGGGCCACCGTCGACTTGCCCGCGCCCGACGAGCCGACCAGGGCCACCATCTGTCCCGGCTCGGCCCGGAAGGAGACGCCGTGCAGCACCTCGGTGCCGCCCCGGGTGTCCAGGCTCGATACCTCTTCGAGCGAGGCGAGCGAGACCTTGTCGGCCGACGGGTAACCGAAGCGCACCTCGTGGAACTCCACGGACACCGGCCCCGGGGGAACCGCCCGCGCGCCCGGCTTCTCGGCGATGAGCGGTTTCAGGTCCAGCACCTCGAAGACCCGCTCGAAGCTGACCAGCGCGCTCATCACCTCAACCCGCGCCCCGGCCAGCGAGGTGAGCGGCGCGTAGAGCCGGGTCAGGAGGAGCGCGAGGGAGACGACCGAGCCCGCTTCGAGGGTGCCGCGCAGCGCGTAGTACCCGCCGAGCCCGTACACCAGGGCGAGAGCGAGGGCCGACACGAGGGTGAGGGCGGTGATGAACGCGGACTGCGCCATCGCCGTACGGACCCCGATGTCGCGCACCCGGCGCGCCCGCGCGGCGAATTCGGCGGACTCGTCGGCCGGGCGCCCGAACAGCTTGATCAAGGTCGCGCCCGGCGCCGAGAACCGCTCGGTCATCCGGGTGCCCATCGCGGCGTTGTGCTCCGCCGCCTCCCGTTGCAGCCGCGCCATCCGCGTGCCCATGCGCCGCGCGGGCAGCACGAACACGGGCAGCAGCACCAGCGCGAGGAGGGTGATCTGCCAGGAGATGCCGAGCATCACGGCGAGCGTGAGCAGCAGCGTGACCAGATTGCTGACCACACCCGACAAGGTGTTGCTGAACGCCCGCTGGGCGCCGATCACGTCGTTGTTCAGACGGCTGACCAGCGCGCCGGTCCGGGTCCGCGTGAAGAACGCCACCGGCATCCGCTGCACATGGTCGAAGACGGCGGTGCGCAGGCCGAGGATCAGACCCTCACCCAGGGTGGAGGAGAGCCACCGGCTCACGATGCCGAGCGCTGCCTCGGCCACGGCGATCACGGCGATGAGCAGGGCGAGGCGGGTGACGGTCCCGCTCTGTTTGCCGCCCACGATCGCGTCGACCACCCGTCCCGCGAGCAGCGGAGTGGCCACCGCGAGCAGGGCCGTGGCGACGCTCACGACCAGGAAGTAGACGATGCGCCGCCGGTGCGGGCGGGCGAACGCGGCGATGCGGCGCAGGGTGGCCCGGTTGAAGGGGCGCTTGTCCTGCTGCGCGTTCATGACGTTGTGGAGCTGTGTCCACGCGGTGGCTTCCATACTCATACGAGGAACGTACGACCTCGACCACGCTTGAGGTCAACGTGTGCGCGGCGTGCGGCCGGGGCGCGACTGTGCCCCGGAACCGGGCATGCGGTTCCGGGGCGGAGCGACGCGGTCGGTCCGGTCAGTTGGTCTTGCAGGTGTTGCCGCTGTCCGGGTTGAGCAGCCCGATGATGTCGATGGTGTTGCCGCAGATGGGAAGGTCGACGTCGACGGGGATCTGGATGTTGTCACCGGACAGCACGCCGGGGGAGTTGCCGGTGACGCCGATCGGATCCGGGTCGGCGGCGGACGCGGCGCCCGCGGCGCCCATTACGGCGGTGGCAGCCAGGAACGTTGCGGCGAGTGCGGAACGGATACGCACGATTTCCTCCAGTTTGTGGGGAATGCTTATGGAAAGCCTCACCGGGGTTGCCGTCCGGCGAAAGTCGCGTGACCCGTTGGGGTGAGGGGGCGAGCGAATCATGTGTTACCGGTACGTAGGTTGATCACTCGGTCCGGACCCGGCAGGGGAGCGGCGCGGGGTGTCCGGGACGGCCCCGCAGGGAAGTTGGCCGCACCGGTCCGAAGTCCCCTGCCTTACCCGGGGTTTATTCGGCCGCGCAGCGCCCACACGTAGAGAGACCCCCTGGAGAGGGGGCCGTTCACCGACGGGAAGGCAGGCCATGTCCAGTGGTGTCGTCATCATCCTGATAGCGATCGTGGTGATCGTTGTCGCGGCGGTGGTCATCGGTGTGCTCCGCGCACGCCGGGGCGGTGGCGGACTGCGCCGCCGGTTCGGGCCCGAGTACGAGCGGACCGTCGCCCAGCACCACGGCGACGTCAAGGCCGCGGAGAAGGACCTTGATGAGCGTGTCCGCCGGTACGGCGGCCTCAAGGTCGAGCCGCCGTCGGCCGCGGACCGTGCCCGGTACGCCGCCGAATGGGCCAGGATCCAGGAGGAGTTCGTCGACTCGCCCGCGCGGGCGGTCGCCGACGCGGAGGCGCTGCTCGGCCGGCTCGCCCAGGAGCGGGGCTTTCCGGACGGCTCGTCGGAGGAGCGCTTCGCGGCGCTCTCGGTGCACCACCCCGACCACCTCGACAGTTACCGCAGGATCCAGGGCGCGGCCCACAACGCCGATGGGCGCCGCCGCAGTACGGAAGAGCTGCGCGAAGCTCTCGTAGGGGCCCATGAGTTCTTCGCCGTACTCGCCGGGGAGCGCCGTGGGAACAAGGCCGGGGGGCTGCCGCCGCGAAGCGGCCGGCACGCGTCCCCGGAAGCAATGCGACACCGTGACATCGCCCGAGGGAGCGAATCATGACTCACGCCGATCAGCCCGTACCCGAGCGTCCCGCGTCGGACCGGTCCGCGCCCGCAGGGCCCATACCCGAGCGGCCCCTGACCGGTCAGGCCGGATTCGACCGGGGCGCGTCCGAGCCGTCCGCGTCCGGCACAGCCGTGGGTGACCCGAGGTCCGGTGTCGGCCCGGCCGTGGCGGACCCGGCAGGGCCGCCCGGGGCAGGCGCGCCCGAGGAGCCCGCGCCCGGCCGGCCGGGCGCCGACCGGGGCGCTCACGGGGGAGGAGTGAGCGAGCCGCCCGCCGTCGGCCAGGACATCCGCGAGGGGTCCGCCCCTGGGCAGGGCCCGCGCGAGGAGTTCGCCGCCGGCCAGGACCTCCGCGAGGGGGTGGCCCCTGGCCGGACCGTGCCCGAGCAGGGGGCGCCGGGGTACGAGGGCGCGTACGGAGCCGGGGCCGGGGAGGCCGACGTGCTGCGGCCGGGCGAGCGCGACAAGCTGCGGCACAGCCTCCAGCAGGCGGTCGGCACCTTCGTGGACGAGCCGCGCGCGGCCGTGGAGGAGGCCGCCTCTGCGGTCGACTCGCTCGCCGAGCAGATCATCGAGTCCCTTGGCGAACGGCGCGGCGCCCTGCGCGCACAGTGGCAGGACGCCTCCGGCGGGGCGGCCACCGAGGACCTGCGCATGGCCCTGCGCGAATACCGCCGGCTCGCCGAGCGCCTGCTCGATTTCTGACTCCTGGGTTCCGCCTCCCGGGTTCCGCCTCCCGGCTTCCGGCTCCCGGCTTCCGGCGAGCGCACACCGGACAGGGCGAGGCGCCCACCGGACACCCCGCTGTGCTGTGCGGTGCCGTCCCCGGCACCGCACAGCACGGCGACCCGCGTCCCTGAACGGTCAGACCCGTCCACGACACCCCATCCACCTCACCCCTACAACAGCAACCACAGCCACAACCACCGCACCCCACCGAGGAGTTGGACATGGCAAGACGCTATGGCGGAAATCCCGCGGCGACCGGCATCCTGGTCATCGCGGACATCATGGCCCTGATACTGGTCCTGTGGATCGCCTTCTTCCTCGTCGACGCCAACACGGCCAACGACGTCGTGTCGTGGGTCCGCAGCGCCGCCGACTGGCTCTCGGGCTGGTCGCGGGACATGTTCCACATCAGGTCCGACACCTGGCGCACGATCGTCAACTACGGCCTGCCCGCAGTGGTCTACCTGCTGATCGGCCACGCGGTGGCCGGCCGGGTCAACCGCTCCTGACGCTCCGCTCAGCCGGTGAGGGCGAGGTAACGGCCATAGGCGTCCCGGCTGTCCGAGACGAACGTCAAGGCCCCCATGGATTCCCGCAGTTCGTGGCCGGTCAGCCACCCGTGCCAGGCGACCTCGGCCGGGTCGGGGGCCACGTCGCCCTCCTCCACCAGCGCTTCGTGCACCGCGAACCAGTAGGGACCCAGCTCGCCCTCGCACAGGAATCGGAACAACGGCCGCACCTCCGCCTCGACCCCCAGCTCCTCGTGCAGTTCCCGGCGCGCCGCGTCCTCGTAGGACTCGCCCACCCCCACCGCGCCCGCCACCAGCCAGCTGTACTGGCCCGGGAACCGTGAGCTGGTGTCGGGGCGCCGGTGCACCAGGTAGCGTCCCCGCGCGTCGCGGCACAGCACCATGGCCATCCGGTACAGCCACCCCTCGCGCACGGCCCGATTCCGCTCGACCACGCCGATGACGCGGTCCTGTTCGTCGACCCGCTCCACAAGTTCGCCCATGGTCCGATCCTCCACGATTGCGCCGGTGGAGTGGCGGGCGGCCCCGTTCGCGGCGGTGGGGGCGGGCCTCACTCGTTCGGCGAGGCCGGGTGGCCCTCGGGGCGGCGGTGACGAACAGTGGATCAAGAGTGGGGTGACCGAGGATCCCGTCAACCTGAAGAGGAGCGCTCCATGCGCCGATGTGCCACCGCTGCCGCGATCGTTCTGTGTGGCGCTCTCGCCACGGGAACGGCCGCGCCCGCTCATGCCGCCCCGCGCCCGCCCGCCGTGCCGGCCCCCGGCGCGCCGGACCCCAAGGCCGGCGACGACTCCGTCAGGACCTGGCTCGCGCGGGTGCTGGGGGACATCGACGAGCTGGTCGCCCGCGAGAAGAAGGACGCGGCCGCCGATGTCGCGGAGGCGAAGGCCGAGGCCACCGAGGCGAAGGCCGACGCGGCACGGATGGCGAAGGAGTTCTCCGCCCTGGGCAAGGACGCGCCGGGGCAGTCAAGGCCGGCGCCCGCGCCAGCGTCGGCGCCCGCGCCCGCGCCCGCACCCGTATTCCTCGCGGTGCTGAAGCCGATGCCGCGGATCGGCTGAGGCTGACGCGACCGCCCCCACCCGGCATTTTCCGCGCCCCGGCCCGCCCCCGCGCCGGGGCGCCGGGCGTTGTCGCGCGCGGCGCGGAGCGGGCGCGCACGCCGGGTCGCGCGCGGGGCGCGATGACGTATGCCCCCACGGACACGACTCGTTGGGGTGGTCCCGCGTGCCTGAGAGCGCTCATGGCGCGTTGGTCACCGCATGACCGTATTTCCTGAGCTGAGGTGTGCGGATGCCGCCCTCGGCCCCCTGGCACCCCGAACGGAAGCCCCTTCCGCGGGCGTTGGGGACCGCGCACACGGACGGCGGCCGCTGGACGTGGGCGTTCAGCCGCGTGTCCCCGGTCGGCGCCGGCCCCGTGAGGCCCGCAGCTCGTTCGTGTTCCCCGACAGCGTGTGAATGGAAGACTCCCGTGCGAATTACCGACATTCACGGCTGCGAGGTCCGTCCCGGGCGGCTGGTGGAATGGACCCTGGACCCGGTCATGGTCGAGGCCGCGACCAGCCAGCCCGACGACTCCCGTCCCCCCGCCTACGTGCAGGAGTCACACATCCGCACGGCCCGTTCGGTGCGGGAGGACGGACTTTTCGTGCCCACGTGGCTGGGCGCCGCTTTCGACATCCCGGGGCTCGTCGACCTCGACCGGCTCGAAGCGGCGCTGCGCACCTGGACCCTGCGCCACGAGACGCTGCGCAGCGGTTTCCGCTGGGTCGGTGATGACATGCGCCGCTTCACCGCGGCCTCCGACGCGGTGGCGCTGCGCCGGGAGACGGTGGGCGACTTCCCCGACGCCCAGGAACTGAGCCTCCACCTACAGCACCGCTTCGACGTCGTGGCGGACGCGTTGCGCTGGCCCAACTTCCTGTACACGGCGGTGGTCAGGGACGACTGCGCCAGCGTGTACATGGCGTTCGACCACAGCAACGTCGACGCGTACTCGCTCCAGCGCATCCCCGCCGAGATCTCCGAGCTCTACGCGGCGGGCGCCCAGGAGCGTGCCCAGGAGGCGGCCCCCGTCGGCAGCTATGTCGACTTCTGCGAGATCGAGCGGGCCAGCGCGGACCAGGTCGACGACACCCACGCCATCGTGGCGCGCTGGCGGGAGTTCATCGCCCGCTGCGACGGCCGGCTGCCCGCCTTCCCGGTGGACCTCGGCCTCGAACCGGGCGGGCGGCTGCCCGAACAGAAGCTGCTGTACGAGATGCTGGTGGACGACGCCGACGCCGCCGCGTTCTCCGCGTACTGCCGGCCCTACGGCGGCGGGCAGATCGGGGTCCTGGCGGCCACCAGCCTCATCGTCCACGACATCGGCGGCGACCCGGTCTACCGCACCGTGGTCCCGCTGCACACCCGGGCCAAGTCCCGTTGGGCGGACTCGGTGGGGTGGTACGTCGGCGGGGCGCCGATCGAGATCCCGGTCGCCGGGGCGCTGGGCTTCGACGACGCGCTGACGATGGTGCGGTCCGCGCTGCGCGCCAACAAGTCCCTGGCGCACCTGCCGATCGCCCGCGTGCTGCGTCTGCTCGGCTCGGACTTCCGCCCCACCTCCCCCGATCTCTACTCGATCGTCTCGTTCGTCGACGCGCGGGACATCCCGGGATCTCGGCAGTGGGCCGAGCAGCGGGCGTACGCCATGCTGCGGGTGTCCTACGGGGACCAGGTGTGCGCGTGGTTCACCCGGCTGCACGGCGGACTGCAACTCGCCATCCGCTACCCCGACACCGCGATCGCCCACAAGAACATCCACCGCTACGTGGAGCAGTTGCGGGAGCTCATCACCTCGGTCGCCCGGGGCGGTGCGCTCGCGCCGCCGCCCGCGTGGTCGCGCGGGCAGCACGCGCTCCCCGCGCCGAGGCTGAGCAGCGAGGCGTCCCAGCTGTCGCTGTGAGCCCGTGCGAAAACGGGTGGAATCTTTATTAGCAGGGCCGGCGCGGAAAGGGAAAGGTATGCACGGGCAAGCGCCGATGTCCGTTCGGGCACGCTTTTCCGTCGGGCCGGAATGAATGTTTGCGGGGGCGTCCCGGTGAACGAATGGTCGCTCCCGCAAAGAAAACCGGAAGCATTGACAACGCTTGTGGCTGCCGCTTCACTTCCCCTCATCGGTCGGCGACGATCATTCGGCATCCAGCGGATGTGCGAATCGGTGTGAGTCGGCCGTGCAGTTCACAGCCGATTAATTCATGAGAGGAAGTGACTGACATGGCGAAGATGATTGCTGCCCTGCGCGCCCGTGGTCCGATCAGCCTGCCGCAGCTCAAGAAGACCGAGCCGAGCCTGAAGCAGGCCGCCTGGTACTTCTGGTACTAAGCCGAAGGCCAATCCTGGGCCCGCACACAACGCAGGCCGACTGAATTTCGGTCAGCCGCGTGTGCGGGCCCTCCGCATTTCATTTTTCGGAGCTCTCCGTATGCCATCCGTCATAACGCGCAACCGTAACCGCACCACGGTTTTCGCTCCTCGTCTGCAAGCCTTGTTGGACGACCACCTCGGTAAGGACCTCGTCCGCCTTGAACCCGACACCATCGGCATAGCGGGCGCGGAACTCTCCGACCGCATTCTGAGTGCGCGGCGGGCGACGGAGACCGAACGGCCCACCTTCAAGCCGTTGCACGGCCGGTCGATCACCAAGACCGAGGCCTCGTCGGTGATGCGGACGATCGGCAAGGACGTCCGCGCCGCCCTGGAACAGCCCGACCCCCTGCCGGAGCGGACCGATCTGTCGGGACCCTGGCCGATCACCGGGCACCGGTTCCTGCGCGACCTGGTGCTGCGCGACGACCCGCTCCGGCTGCGCGTGCTGATGTCGCGCACCCTGGAGATCGACCCCCGGCTCACCTGGACCACCATCGTGGCCGGTGCGGCCCTGCCCCTGCGCCCCGCGCCGGGACCCCGGCTGACCCACCTGGCCAACTTGTTCGCCGAGGCGGGCAGTTACCACGACCGGCGCTACGCGATGGGCATCTACCGCCGCGCGGCCGCCCCGGTCTGTTTCACCGTCTCCACCCTCGTCGCCAACGCCCTGTGGCTCGGCTCGCCGTTCGACGACGACGTCTCCAACAGCGCCATCCTGCACGAGGCGATGCGTCTGCTGCCGCCGTCGTGGAACCTGCTGCGCAACAGGTCGCCGGAATACCCCGCGATCGACGCCCGCATAGGGCACGGCGACGACCTCCTCATGCTGCCGCTCCTCAGCCACCGCGACCCCGCCCTGTGGGACGCTCCGCACGAGTTCCGGCCCGAGCGCTGGGACGGCCTCGACCCGGACGACACCCCCGGCTACCTGCCGTTCGGGCACATGTCCGAACGGTGCTGGGGGCGCCACATGGTCATGCCGCTCGCCGAACTCCTCTTGGACCACATCCGGCGGACCGGTCTCGTCGTAGCCCCGGGCCAACGCACCGCCGACGTACCGCTGGTGGGGCTCCTGGGGGTCAAGACCGTCCACGTCGGCCACCGGAACAAGGTGCGTCATGTCTGACCTGGAGATCCTGGACGACTCGTTCTTCGATGGCCCCCACGCCACCTACCGGCGCTGGCGCGAGGAGGGCGGGGCGCGCAGGGCCCGCTATCCGGGGCCGGCCGCCGTCGAGGGATGGGTCGTGACCTCCTACGCGCAGGCCAGAGCGCTGCTCGCCGATCCGAGGCTTTCCAAGGACGGCGCGGCGGAGCGGTTCGGACGCCACGTCGGGCTCACCCGGGGCCCCGGCGGCGCGCTGTTCACGCACATGCTCAACTCCGATCCGCCGCACCACACCCGGCTGCGCAGGATCGTCCAGCAGGTGTTCACGGCGCGTCGCACGGCGGCCCTGCGCCCGATGATCGAAGGCCATGTGTCGGATCTGCTGGACGCGTGGGAGGGGCGGGAGGAGGCCGAGCTGATCAGCGAGTTCGCCCTGCCCCTGCCGGTGGCCGTCATGTTCGCCCTCTTCGGCGCCAGTGACGCCGACCACGAGCTGCTTCAGGTGCGGGGCAACAGCCTCGACGGAGGCCAAGGGGATGGCGAGGTGTCGGTGTTCACCGCCGAGTCCATGCTCGGCTACCTGCGCGCGCTCATCGCCCTCAAACGCGAGCGGCCCGACAGCGGCCTGCTGTCGGCGCTGCTCGGGGCCGGCGACGGCGGCGAGGACGCGCTGAGCGAGGACGAACTCACCTCGATGGCCTTCCTCCTGTTCATCGCCGGACACCAGACGACGGTCAACCTGATCGCCAACGGCGTCCACACTCTGCTCGGCCACCCCGGTCAACTCGCCGCGCTCCAGCGGGACATGACGCTCATGCCCGGCGCGGTGGAGGAGATCCTGCGGTACGAGTCCCCCTCGGGCCTCGCCTCGCTCCGTTACGCCACCGAACCCGTCGAGGTGGCCGAAGGGACCGTGGAGCAGGGCGAGTTCGTCCAGATGGCACTGCTCGGCGCCAACCGGGACCCAGGTGTCTTTCCCGATCCCGACCGGTTCGACATCCGCCGCGAGGAAGCGGCCAGGCACCTGGCGTTCGGCCACGGGATCCACCACTGCCTCGGTGCCCCGCTCGCCCGGCTCCAGGCGGAGATCGCCTTCACCCAGATCCTGACCCGCTATCCGGCCCTGCGCCCGAGCGAGGAGCACGAGGCCCGGTGGCAGGCCAACCCCCGCCACCGCGGCCTGCTCTCGCTGCACGTGCGGCTGAAGTAGCCGCCACAGTAGGAGAGTTGGGCCCGCCTTCAGGCCGGGGGTTTACTGCTTGGCGGCGCAGATCACGTCGTAGGGGCGTCCGATGGCCATGGTCAGGCGCATGGGCTCGGTGGTGCCCGACGGGCACTGCGACGTCTCCTTGACGAGGGCGAGCACCTTGTACGCGCCGGAGCCCGAGGACGCGCAGGGCACCTCCTTGGCCGTGGAGGTCACACAGTCGTCCTTGACCAACTGACCGCCGCCGGCCCCGGGATCGCCGGGGTGGCTGGAGGAGAGGTTGCGTCCGCAGACCGTCTTGCTGGGAATGCCGCCGCCCGAGCTCTTCTTGGAGCCGTAGCTGATGCTCACCTGAATGATGAGGTCCGTGCCGGCCGGGCACTGGATGGCGTCGGGCATGAAACTGGCGGCCTGGACGTCGAGCGCCGTGAACGTGGCGCCCGAGGCGCCGCAGTCGAACGCCGTGTAGCCGTTCGGTCTGTCATCGGGGTCGGGACCGCCGCAGTCGCCCACCTTCCACTCCCCGCTCTTGTGCGAGGGGCTTGAGGAGGATGAGGAGGAGGACGAGCCGTGCCGGAAGAGCTGGGACGCGGCGAAGCCGAGGCCCAGGATCACCGCGAGAATGATCAGGCGGGGGAGGATCCTCCGTCCTCCTCGGCGCGGGGCAGGGGGGACGTTGCTGCCCGGGTGGACCATGGTGGGGCTCCTCCTGAAGGTGATGTATGTCGTGGCCACAGGGGTGGACGCGACATGGACACCTCACGGTTCCGCCCGCAGCCGGCGGAACCGGGCCCCCACCTGCGGCGCCCGTGGCTCAGGGGAACACGCTTGACGCGAGGCCCTGTTGGGGCGCCACCGGCTCGTGTCGTCGCTGCGCGGTGTCGCTGATACGGATGAGGAGGGCGACCATCAGCCAGTTGGCCACCATGGAGGAACCGCCCTTGGCCAGGAACGGCAGCGCCTTGCCGGTCAGCGGGATCAGACCGGTGACGCCCCCGGTGACGACGAACACCTGGAGGACCAGGGCGCCCGCAAGGCCCGCGGCGAGCAGTTTGCCGAAGGGGTCGCGGGCCAGCAGCGCGATGTGGAAACCGCGCTGCGCCAGCAGCCCGTACAGGAGCAGGACCGCCATCACCCCGGCAAGCCCCAGCTCCTCGCCGACGGTGGTCAGGATGAAGTCGCTGTTGCCGGCGAAGCCCACGAGCTCCGGGTGGCCCTGGCCGAGGCCGGTTCCGGCGATGCCTCCGCTGCCGAAGCTGAACAGGGCCTGGCCCAGCTGCTGGGACTGGCCGGCGGCGCGGCCGGCCTGGGTGAAGGCGTCCATGGGGTGCTGCCACGCCACCACCCGGCCGTGGACATGCGGTTCGAGGGAGCCGACCACCATGGCGCCGACCACCGCCATCAGCAGGCCGCACACCACCCAACTGATGCGTTCCGTGGCCATGTACAGCATGATCACGAAGAGCCCGAAGAAGATCAGCGAGGTGCCGAGGTCGCGCTCGAAGATCAGCACCAGGAGACTGAGCATCCAGATCGTGGCGATCGGCCCCAGCTGACGGCCCGGCGGCAGCCGCACGCCGAGGACGCGGCGGCCGGACAGGGCGAGCGCGTCGCGGCTCATGGTGAGGTAGCCGGCGAAGAACACCGCGATCATGATCTTCACGAATTCGCCCGGCTGTATGGACAGCGGCCCCAGCATGATCCACCGCTTGGCGCCGAACTGGTCCGCGCTGGAGAACGCCGGAGCCATCAGGAGCACCAGCGCCACGGCCATCATCAGGTAGAGGTATCGCTGGAGCCATCGGTGGTCGCGCAGCACGAGGAGCAGCCCCACACACGCGGCCACACCGATGGCCGTCCACACCAGCTGGCCGTTGCCCGCCGGGGCGATGCGCAGCCGCGGTTCGGCGATGTAGGTGATGTCCAGGCGGTGCATGAGGACCAGGCCGAGCCCGGTGAGCAGCAGGGCCAGCGGCAGCAGCAGCGGATCGGCCCGCGCCGCCCAGCGCCGCACGGCGAGGTGGGCGACCGCGGCGAGCAGCACGATGCCGAGCGCGAATCCGGTGAACCCGGCGGGCAGCCGGTCCTGCATCGACAGTCCCGTGCACGCGTAGCCGCCGAGCGTGATCACGACGACACCGCACAGCAGCCAGGCTTCCGTACGCCGCCGGTTCGGCGCCCGCGAGAACGCCGCGAACGTCATCGTGTGCCCGAAGGCGTCCTGCGGCTGACCGGCCGTCCGCCAGTCAGCGCTCCTGGGTCCCCGCACGGAAAGCCTCCACCCCCCGGAGCCGGCGGCCCGGGTTCCTCATGTCGCCACTGCTCGCGGTGATCACGCGCCGGAAGACGGCGCGAAGGCGGAGGTGGTTCCCCTCAGCCCCCACCGGACTCGCCGGACCCGCCGCGAGGGTGGCAGGTCATCATCAGCGGGCCGGGGCCGAGCGTGCCACGGACCTGGACGGTCATGGTTGCGCCCGGCCAGGCGTGGCCCAGGAGCGGCCGGCCACCTGGGGCCTTTCAGGGGGCGGTCGGCTGTGCGCCCTGGAGGCGTTCGAGGTCGGAGGGGCGCACCTGGATGGCGAACACCGCGATCAGGCCCGCCACCAGAGCGAAGGCCGTGGCCACGACGAACGCGGTGGAGACGCCCGAGGTGAGCACCTGGTCGCTCCAGGGCCGGGGCAGGGTGCCGGTGCGCCGGAACATCAGCCGCTGAGCCGGGTCCGCCTGGCCGAGGAAGCGGGGAATCTGATCGGACGCCTCGTTCCTGCTCGCGGTGCCGAAGACCGTCACCAGAATGGACAGGCCGAGTGAACCGCCCACCTGCTGGGTCGCGTTGAGCATCCCGGAGGCCGCGCCCGCCTCGTGCGGGGGCACACCGGAGACGGCCATCAGGGTCAGCGAGACGAAGTTCAGACCCATGCCGAATCCGAAGACGAGGAGCGGGCCGAGGATGCTGCCCGCGTACGAGGAGTGGACGTCGGTCCGGCTGAGCCAGGCGAGCCCCGCCGCGGCGAGCAGCGCGCCCGTCACCATGAAGGGCTTCGGGCCGTACCTCGGCAGCAGTTGGGAGGCCAGGCCCGCGCCCACCGCGATGATCGCGCTGACCGGCAGGAAGGCGAGGCCGGCCCGCAGCGGGGAGAACCCGAGCACGTTCTGCACGAACAGGGTGAGGAAGAAGAACATCCCGAAGATCGAGGCGGCGAGGCTCAGCATGATGCCGTAGGTGCCCGCCCGGTTGCGGTCGGCGAACATGTGCAGCGGCGTGATGGGCTGCTGCGAGCGGCGCTCCACCAGGACGAACGCCCCGAGCAGGACGACCGCCGCCGCGAACGACCCCAGCGTGAACGGGTCGCGCCAGCCTTCCTGGGCGGCCCGGATGAAGCCGTAGACCAGCGCCACCATGCCGAGCGTGGAAGTGAGGGCGCCGGCGAGATCGAAGTGGCCCGCATGCCGCTCGGACTCCTTGATGTGCCGGGGGGTGGCGACCAGGATGAGGGCGGCGATGGGCACGTTCACGAACAGCACCCACCGCCAGTCGAGCCATTCGACCAGGACTCCGCCGGCGAGCAGGCCGATGGCGCCGCCGCCGGCGGAGACCGCGGCGAAGACACCGAAGGCGCGGTTGCGCTCAAGGCCCTCGGTGAACGTCGTGGTGATCAGCGCGAGCGCGGTCGGCGAGGCGATGGCACCGCCCACACCCTGCACGGCGCGCGCCGCGAGCAACTGCCCGGAACTGCCCGACAGTCCGCCGAGCAGTGAGGCGAGTGCGAAGAGGAGCACGCCGCACATGAAGACCCGGCGCCGGCCGAGGATGTCACCGGTGCGGCCGCCGAGCAGGAGCAGGCCGCCGAAGGTGAGGGTGTAGGCGCTCACCACCCAGGCGAGGCCGGTGGTGGAGAAGTGCAGCGCGCTCTGGATGTGCGGGAGCGCGATGTTCACGATGGTGACGTCGAGCACCACCATCAACTGGCACGAGGCGATGACGAGGAGTGCGATCCCCTTGCCGCCGCCTTCCCGTCTGCCGGGGGCCGCGGGCTCGGTCGTGGGTGCCGGCTGCGGACTCGTCATGGTGGACCCTGCCCTCGTACGAGGGACCGTGGACTGGGACGTCCACTGTTCAGACGTCCACTGTTCAACCGTAGGCCCGGGTCCTGGGAGCCACCAGTGGAGCGCCGGCCGGTGCGCAGAGCGGCGGGCAGAGGCCGAGTGGGGCGAGCGCGCGTGGGCCGAAGCGGTCGGGGGGAGCTTCGGCCCACGCGCGAGAGGAGGGGCGTGTCAGGCGGTGAGCACCGCGCCCTCGGTGCTCAGCACCGAGTCGTCGAAGGTGCGTGCGCCGGGCAGTCGGTGCCGGGCGGCGACCACGGCGGCGTCGATGTCCCGAGTGCCGGTCGACACGCACAGCGTGTAGGACACATCGTCCAGTCGCTGTCGGGTGGCCTCGCTGCCGTCGGCGGCGTTCAGCACCAGGAGGGCTTCGTACTCGTCGAGCAGATCGCGGAGCACTGCCGGATGCGCCATCAGCATGAGGGGAAACCTCCAGTCGACATGGTCACGATGTGTTTCCTCTTGTGCCCCGCTTCTTTCACCCCACACGTATCCACCGGAAATCAGTCGGGAAAACGGGTGTGCGGGCCGGCGCCGCCGGCGCCGAGCACCCGCGCGGCGCCCCTGCCGTCGGCGCTCCCCTCAGCGGGAGCCCCGGCCCCCCGTGCGGGCGGTCAGTGAGCCCAGCACTTCGCGTGCCATGCCCCGGGCGAGCTCGATCTTGTAGGCGTTGTGCCGCAGGGGGACGGCGTCGGCCAGCTCGGCCTCCACCGCCCGCGCGACCGTTTCGGGGGTCGGCGCGGCGCCGACGAGCGCGGCCTCCATGCGCCGGGCGCGCCAGGGCCGGTGGGCGAGCCCGCCGAACGCGACGGCGACATGGTCCACCACGTCCCGCTCCAGATGGACCACGACCGCCACCGAGGTCAGCGCGAACGTGTGCCCCGCCCGGTCCCGGGCCTTGCGGTAGCGGGAGCGGGCGCCGGGCGGCAGGGGCGGGAGCAGGACGCCCGTGATGAGCTCGCCGGGCCTGAGCACGGTGTCCTGCTCGGGTCTGTCCTGCGGCAGCCGCAGGAACTCCGACACCGGGACACCGCGTACGCCCGTCGCGCACGCCAGCTCGACCACCGCGTCCAGAGCGGCGAACGCCACGGCCAGGTCGGAGGCGTGGGTGGCCACGCAGTGGGGCGAATGGCCGAAGACCGCGTGATCGCGGTTGACGCCCTCGATCGCTCCGCAGCCGCTGCCCGGCACCCGCTTGTTGCAGGGCCTCGACAGGTCCTGGAAGTAGCCGCACCGGGTGCGCTGGAGGAGATTTCCCGCCGTGGTGGCCATGTTGCGCAGCTGTCCCGAAGCGCCGCTGAGCAGCGCCTGGGTCAGGACGGGGTAGCGCTCGCGGACGGCGGGATGGGCGGCGAGGTCACTGTTGCGTGCCGTCGCCCCCACGCGTATCGAGCCGTCCGGCAACTCCTCGATCCGGTCGAGGTCCAGCCGGGTGATGTCGATGAGGACGTCCGGGCGTTCGACGCCGCGACGCATCAGGTCGACGAGGTTGGTGCCGCCGCCCAGATACCGCGCCTCGGGACGCCCGCCGTGGGCGGCGGCTGCCTCCGCCACGGTGCTGGGACACACATAGGCGACCGGCTTCATCGCGTCACCTCCTGCGGGACCGTGTCCTCAAGGACCTCGGCCGCACCCGGGTAGGCACCGCAACGGCAGAGGTTTCCGCTGAGCTGTTCCATGATCTCGACGGCGGTCAGCCGGGCCGGGTCGGCCGGCAGGTCCAGTTCGCTGACGACGGCGGACTGGCCCGCCGCCGTGTCGGCGGGCGTGCCGGCGGCCGCCGACGACTGGCCCGGCGCGCAGTAGCCGCACCGGACGGCCTCCCGTTCGAGGGAGGGCCGTCTGAGGGGGTGGTGGTCCTCCTCCGCGCCGGGTGCGACCGCGAGGCCTTCGATCGTGGTGATCTCGCGCCCCTCCTGCGCGACGGCCAGCAGCAGACAACTGCTCACGCGGCGGCCGTCGAGCAGCACGGTGCACGAGCCGCACCGGCCGTCGTCGCAGCCGTGGTTCGAGCGGGTCAGGGCCAGATTCTCGCGCAGGCACTCCAGGAGGGTGAGGCGATGGTCCAGTTCGACCCGGTGGGTGGTCTCGTTCACCCGCAGGGTCACCTGTGACTCGGTCGCATCAGGGTCGGTCGCCGGGCCCGGTCCCGGGCCCCCGTCGCTCGGGCCGTGTCTAGGTTCCATCGTGTGGGCTCCTCGATCCGGACAGTCAGCAGCCTGACCGCGTACCCACCCTCGTACAGCTCCCCGGCCCCGGCATCTTGAGCGCCGCTCCTAGGGCGCGGCGGGCGCGGGCACGAGTCCGTCGGCGACGAGGCCCGCCATGACCGCGCGGCCGAGGGTCAGCACGGCGGACTGCGGACGCACCATCACCGTGAACTCCTTGATGAGCCCGTCCGCGTCGAAGTGCAGCAGGTCGATCCCGTGGATCTGGCGGCCCTCCACCACGGCACGGAACGGCAGGATCACCGAAGGGGCCTCCTCGCCACTGGCGCTGGTCTCGGCCGCGCCCTCGAAGTGTCCGATGTAGCGCAGGTCCTCGAAGGTGCGTACCAGCACTCCGAAGAGCCCCAGCACCATGTCCTTGCCCTCGAAGGGCGTGAACTTCACCGGGCTGTAGAACCGGATGTCCTCGGTGAACAGGCCCTCTAGGGCGGCCAGATCACGCTTCTCCACGGCGGCGCGGAATCGCTCGGCAGTCTCCATGGCTCCTCCTGATACTCAACAATGTGACTAGTCAGATTGTTGAGTAGGATGCCCGCAGGGGCAGGCAAAAGGGAAGGGGTTACGAGGATGGCTCT
Source organism: Streptomyces sp. NPDC006711 (assembly GCF_042869775.1). Classification (NCBI taxonomy): domain Bacteria; kingdom Bacillati; phylum Actinomycetota; class Actinomycetes; order Kitasatosporales; family Streptomycetaceae; genus Streptomyces; species Streptomyces sp. NPDC006711. The sequence goes on along the minus strand of NZ_JBIAGO010000003.1, from coordinate 559,198 downwards.
GCGACACGCGGTCCTTGCCGCGCTGCTCGACGGCGAGTACAGCGGCTACCAGCTGGCCAAGGCGTTCGACATCGGCGTGGCGAACTTCTGGCACGCCCTGCCCCAGCAGCTCTACGCGGAGCTCGCGAGACTGGAGAAGGACGGCCTGGTGGCCGGGCGGCAGGTGGTCCAGGAGACCCGCCCCAACAAACGCGTCTTCCGGGTCACCGACGCCGGCCGCGCCGAGCTGGAGACGTTCGCCGCAGCCCCGGCCAAACCCTCGTTCATCCGTGACGACCTGCTCGTCAAGGTCCACAGCGCGGACCGCGTCGGCACCACGGCGGTGATCGGCCAGCTGGAGGAGCGGGCCCTGGCGGCCGACGCCAGGATCGAGCTGCTGGACGCGCTGCTGCGGCAGTTGAGGGGCGAGAGCGACGAGGAGGAATTCCTGCTGCGCGGCGAACGGATCGGACCGTACCTCACGTGTCTGCGCGGTCTGGCCTTCGAGCGGGAAAACCGTGACTGGTGCCGGCGGATCGCCGCCGTCCTGCGGCGCAGGGCCGGTGCGGGAGCCGGTGCCGGCGCCGAGCGGTGAACGCGCGGGCGGGCAGGGAAGTGCGTCCACGCATCCGCGCCCGACCTGCCGGTACGCGCCTTGGTTAGGGTGGGCGGGACATCACGTCAGGAACACCCCCTCAAGAACATCACCTCAGGTACCGGAACAAGGAGCAGACGTGAGCGAGACGGCGTCCATCGCCCTGCAACAGGAGATCGCGCGGGATCTCCAGGTCGCCTCGGCCTTCGATGCCGAGCGGGAGATCGAGCGCAGGGTGGCCTTCCTCGCCGAACGGCTGACCTCCACCGGCCTGCGGGCGCTGGTCCTCGGCATCAGCGGCGGGGTCGACTCCACCACAGCGGGCCGGCTGTGCCAGCTGGCCGTCGAGCGCGCCAGGGCCGCCGGGCACGAGGCGCGCTTCTACGCGATGCGGCTGCCCTACGGGGTCCAGGCGGACGAGCACGACGCGCAGGTCGCGCTCTCCTTCATCCGGGCCGACCACGTCCTGACCGTGGATGTGAAGCCGGCGAGTGACGCCGCGCTCCAGGCCGCGCTGAGCGCCGACGTGGCGTTCCGGGACGAGGGCCACCAGGACTTCGTGCTCGGCAACATCAAGGCCCGTCAGCGCATGGTCGCCCAGTACGCGGTGGCCGGCGCGCACAACGGCCTGGTCGTCGGCACCGACCACGCGGCCGAGGCGGTCTCGGGCTTCTTCACCAAGTTCGGTGACGGCGCCGCCGACCTCGTCCCCCTGACCGGCCTGACCAAGCGCCGGGTCCGCGCCGTCGCCGACGCGCTGGGCGCCCCCACCGAGCTGGTGTGGAAGGTCCCGACCGCCGATCTGGAAACGCTCGCGCCGGGCAAGGCGGACGAGGACGCGCTGGGCGTCACCTACGACGACATCGACGACTTCCTTGAGGGCAAGCCGGTGGACCGGCGGGTCTTCGAGATCATCGTTGGCCGCTACCGCCTGACCGAGCACAAGCGCCAACTGCCCATCGCTCCCTGACCGTTGGGCCCCCGGGTGACCGGGGGCCTCTCCTGGGCAGGTGCGTGCGGCGGCGTCCGTACGCCTATGAGAGCTGGTGGCGTTCCACCAGAACGCCCGCGATGAAGGCGAGCGTCGCCACGATGGCGACGGCCAGGAGCAGCGTCAGCCACGGCACTTCGAGCCGGCGCGAGGCGCCGGAACCCTTCGGACCGTCCGCCGTGCCGGGCGCCGGGGCCATCTCGGCCGCCTGGGCTACACCGGCCGCCTGGGGTACGCCTGCCGTCCGGGGCGCCTCTGCCGTCCGGGGCACCTCTGCCGTGCGGGCCGCCGCCGGTCCCGTCGCGGGCAGCACGGTCGTGGTGTCAAGCGCCTCGGCCGCGGTTTCCCGCGCCGGCGCGGGGGTCGTGCCGGCGCCCGGCGCCTCGGTCGTCGTCGGCACGGGCGGCCGGGGGTCCTGGCCTTCGGCCTTCGTGAACGGGTCACGGTCTCGGACCATGTCTTCGGTACTCCCTCGTCCCCGTGCGGGGTCCGTGTGTGGGTGGGTCATGACGCGGCGGGCCGCCCTCGCCTCACGGCGCGACGGTGGTGATCCGCACGCGCTGACCCTGCGTCAGGCCGCCGGTGATCTGGGTGTTGGTGTCCGACTCGACCCCCACCGTGACCTGCGTGGGGTGCGCCGAGCCGTCCGGTCCGACGACCGTCACGGTGCGCTTGGGGCCGCTGCCGCTGAGCGCCGCCGTCGGCACGAACAGCGCGTCGGACGCCTCGCCCGCGACGATCTGGACGGTGACGCCCTGTCCGGTGTGCAGATCCTTGGTCGGACCCATGATGTCGAGCGTGACGGGGTACTGCGCGGCGCCCGCCGGGGCCCCGCCGTTGACCGCGAGCGTGCCGACCGAGAGAACCTTCGCGTTGAGCGTGGTGGTGGACTGCGCGGTCAGGGTGACGGTGGCGGCCTGGCCCGGCTTGAGACGCAGCGCGTCGGTCTCCGAGACGTTCGCCCTGACCTGCATGCCGGTCGGGTTGGTCAGGACGATGAAGCCGCTCGGCGCGGCCGGGGCGCCGCCCGGGGCGGGGTTGCCGGTGGGGCCTGGCGCGGGCGCCGTGCCCGGGACCGCGCCCGTTCCGGCCGTGTACGTCGTCCCGGTCACCGTCTGGCCGACCGACGCGCCCACCGAGGCGACCGTGCCGTCGACGGGCGCGGTCAGGATCGTCCCGTCCAGGGTGCGCTGCGCGGTCTCCACGGCGCTCTGCGCCTGAGCCACCTGCGTCTGGGCCTGGAGGAGCTGGGTGGGGTCGACGGACGCGGCCGCGACGGGAACGGCGCGCGAGACCTTCTGGACGAAGGCCACGCCGGACACGGTGTCCCGGGTGGATTGGCTGGGCGACGGCGCCGGGTCCTTGCTGGACGAGGAGGGCGACGGCGTCGGGAGGCCGGCCGACGGGCTCGGCTTGGGCGAGGGGTCCGCGGGGTGGGTCGGGCCGGCCGTCGCATTGCCGCTCGGCGGCGGACTCGCGGGCTGGCCCTGGGCGACCTTGTCGAGGTACGCCTTGGCCGCGGCCAGCGACGTCTTGGACTGCGCGAGCACGAGGCGGGCCGCCTTGTCGTCCACCCGCGCGAGCTCCTGGCCCTTGGTGACCTTGTCACCCGGCTTGACCTCGACCTTGGTCAGCTGGCCGCCGGTGGTGAAGTTGACCCCGGCGTCACTGGGCGATGTCAGCAGCCCGGCCCCGGCGACGTTCGCCTGCACCTTTCCCGTGGAGACGGCGGCGGTCCGGGTGTCCGTGCGGGAGGGGGCGGAACCGCTGCCGCTGTCCACCACCGCGTAGGCGCCACCCACGGCCGCGATGAGCACTGCACCGAGCGCCGAGTTCAACAGGACGGCTTTGCTCAGCCGTGGAAGGACCTTCATACGGGGAGCCTCGCAGCCGCTCCACCGGGCCGCCATGACCCGCTGGCCAAGCTTACGGACTAGTAACTTACGCGAATGATCATGAGGGCATGTCCGTTGGGGCATGCGCTCCGGAGGGAGGCGATGGCTCTGCGTAGTCACAACGGCCGCACCCTCCACTCTGCCTCACGGGCGTCCCGAAGCGAAGGATTTTTCTTACCCGGTGTCGTCAACACGCCTTGGCAGCAAGGGCATGCGGGTGCAGGCTTGCCCTGCGGGCCTGGCCACGTCAGGCTTCCCCTCCCCGGTGTGGCCGGCTCGCGTCGGCGCGGGCGGCCCGGGCGCGGCACACTGCACCCGGGCGCGGGCCCGCGCCGCTCACGCCGGCCCGCGCCCGGGGGCGCGGCCACTTCGGTCGCTACAGCGTTCCGCCGCCGTCCACGGTCAAGACCGCGCCCGTGACGAAGGAGGCCTCATCGCCGAGGAAGTAGCTCACCGCGTCGGCTATCTCGTTCGGCTCCCCGATGCGTCCCAGCGGCCGGTCGGCCGCCTCCGCGTAGAACTCGCCGACAGGACAGCCCAGTTGACGCGCCTCGCGTTCCAGCATGGGGGTGCGCACGTCTCCCGGCGCCACGCAGTTGGCACGGATGCCGGCCGGCGCGTGGTCGAGCGCCATGGCCTGGGTCAGCATCACCACCCCCGCCTTCGCCGCGCAGTAGGCGGCCGCCCTGCGGCCCGCGCGCAGACCCCAGCCGGAGGCGATGGTGACGATGGCGCCCCCGCCCGCCCGCGTCAGATGGGGGATCGCGGCCCGGCAGGTCAGGAACACCGAGTCCAGGTTGTCCTGGAAGGTGGCGCGCCAGTCGGCGGGCGTCAGTTCCGTGACGTCGCCGCGTCGGATGCTGCCCGCCACCGTGCACAGGCCGTGCAGCGCGCCGAAGCGCCCGACGACGGAGTCGAGCAGCACCTCGACGTCCTTGGGCCGCGACAGATCGCAGCCGAACGGCTCGGCCCTGCCGCCGGCCGACCGCACCTCCAGGGCGACCTCGCGGGCGGCCTCCACCTCACGGTCGGCCACCGCCAGCGCGGTGCGGTGGTCGGCGAGGCGCCGGCAGACGGCGGCGCCGATGCCGCCGGCGCCGCCGGTGACGAGCACGACACGGTCGGCCTCCGAAGCCGCCCCCTCCCGCGCCCCGTTCACCGCGCGCTCCTTTCGGCCGTGGCGCCGAGCACCAGGGCGAGCAGCGCCTTCTGCGCGTGCAGGCGGTTCTCGGCCTGCTCCAGGATCAGCGAGCGCGGCCCGTCCTTGACCTCGGCGTCCATCTCCTCACCGCGATTGCTCGGCATGCAGTCGAGGAACGGGGCCCCGGGCGCGGCCAGGGCCATCAGCGGCTCGGTGACCCGCCAGCGGTCGGCGAGCCTGGTCCTGGCCTGCCACTCGTCCTGGCCGGTCAGCTGGAGCGACTTCCAGCTCTGTACGTACACGGCGTCCGCGCCCCGCACCGCCTCCTCCATGTCGTCGCAGAAGTCCAGCCGTGCCCCGGAGGCGGCGGCCAGCGCGTGGGCCTCCTTGACGTACCGCTCGTCGAGGTCGAAGCCGGGCGGATGGGCGAACGTGACGTGGTGGCCGAGCAGCGCGGCGGCGAGCAGTGAGGAGTGCAGGACGCCGGGGGTCTTCTGGCGCGAGGAGTAGGCCCAGGTGTAGACGACGCGGCGCTCGGGCAGTTGCGCGCCGAACCGCTCGCGCAGCGTCAGCAGATCGGCGAGCACCTGACAGGGGTGCTCCTCGTCGTCCAGGGCGTTGATGACCGGGATGGAGGCGTGCTCGGTCATGGTGCGCAGCCTGCGGTGTCCCGCGCCGTAGTCGGCCATGTCGTACCAGCGCACCACCAGGGCGCTCAGATAGCGGCTGAGGACTGCGGCGGTGTCCTCGACGGTCTCGTTGTTGGCCAGGCGCAGTTCGTCGGGGCCGTAGGTGTAGCTGCGTCCGCCCAGTTGGGCGGCGGCCACCTGGAAGGAGACCCGGGTCCTGGTGGACGGGACGTGGAAGAGGAGCCCGACGTCGCTTCCGGTGAGATAGGGATGGGTGTCCTCGCCGCGCTTCATGCGTGCGGCGAGGGCGAGCAGGTCGTGCAGCTCGGCGGCGGAGAAGTCGGTCATTCCCAATATGTGGCGGCCTAACACGGCGTCACCTCTCTCATGGGTCGTGCCGCGGATGGTGGTGGTGTGGCGTGGTGCGGTCGGGGTCGTGTGCGGGGGTGCTCGCGCTGCCCGGGCCGGGCGCGGTGGCCGGGCGAGGCCGCTCGCGCTCCCGGCCGGCCCGCTCCGGCCCGCCCTGCTCCCCGCCGGCCCGTTCCCGCTGCGCCCGCCCCTTCCTGGCGCGCCACGACTCGATGAGCGCCGCGGCGGCGAACATGGCCGCCGCGTATCCCACGCTGACGCCCATGAAGGGCAGCATCAGCACCGTCACGGCCGTGACCAGGTAGTTCGTCCAGCGCATCGGCCCGGTCCGCACGAGGCGTACGGCGGAGAGGAAGGCGAGCAGGAAGACCAGGAGGTAGGCGGCGGAGGACGCCTTGATGAGCACCGACTCGTTGGAGTCGGTGGCCACCAGGAGGCCGAGGGTGAGGCTGTAGCCGGGCACCAGGGCGAGCACGGCGCGGGCCGGGGCGCCGGTGCGGGGCGAGATCCGGCTCAGAGCGCGCGGGACGATGCCCTCGCGGGCCAGCGCGAAGACGACCCGCGACGTACCGAAACACCAGGCGTTCGTGGTGAGCACCAGCAGGACGGCCGCCACCAGATACCCGGCGGTGGCGTGGCCGGCACCCGTGGCGGCCCTCAACAGCTCGGTGAATCCGGCGAGTTGACCCGCGCCGCCGCGCTCGCCCGGCAGCGTGAGCGCCACGGTGAGGGCCATGACGAAGTAGAGGACCCCCACCGCGCAGACGGCGTACAGGATGCCCCGGGGAAAGGTACGGGCCGGATCGCGCACCTCCTCCGCGATGGGCGCCGCGTTCTCCCACCCGATGAAGCCGAAGAAGCAGATCAGCAGGCAGTCGCCGAGGGCGGACCAGCCGTGCGGCGCGAGGGGGGTGAGATGGGCCGTGCTGCCCCGGGGCAGCGCCAGGACGATGACGGCGCACAGCAGCGCCGTGACGACGACCAGCACGGCGAGCTGGACCCGTCCGCTGACCTTGACGCCGAGCAGGTTCAGCGCGACGCAGGCGAGGATGACCGCCGCGCCGGCCGCCAGCGAGGCCCGGTTGGAGGCGCCCGGCGCGAGCGCGGCCAGGAGGTAGCGTCCCGCGATCAGGCCGAGGACCGGGTTGGCCGCGAGCAGCGTCATCAGCAGATAGAGCGCGGCGACGCGGCCCGCCCGTCGGCCGAAGGCGACCTCGACGAACCGCGCGATTCCCTTGCTCGTGGGGTGCAGCGTCGACAGCTTCGCGAAGACGAGCGCGAACGGGTAGCTGTAGACGATCAGGATGGCCCAGGCCAGCAGCGACAGGGGCCCCGCCGTGGTCCACGCGAGGACCGGGATGACCAGGAGCCCCACGCCCAGGACGGAGGTCAGATAGTGGACGACGAGCCCGGGGACTCCGATGTGCCGCCGCAGGACGTTCGCCGCCACTGGGAACTCTCCTGTCCGGTTCCGGGGGAGGGCGTGTCCCGGGTCTGCTCCGGATCCGCCCACAGGGCGTCCATGGTCTCGTGGGACAGGGGCTTGACCAGATCACGGCGCGCGGCGTACCCCATGTTCACAATGAGCCGCCTGCCGCCGGTGACCGGGTACACGCGGTGCAGGGTCGTGTCGGAGCGCAGGAAATACAGGTCACCGGGGCGGAGTTCGGCCGAATGAATGGGCCGTGACACGAAGCTGCGGTGCAGCTGCGGATTTTCCTTGTCCCACTCCGTGCGCGGTACGCACTGAATGAAACCGCCCTGTTCCAGCGGTGGGCAGTCGATCACCCAGACAAGGGCGAAGCTGTAGTCGTCCCAATGCCAGCCGTGGGTGTCGCCGGACCGGGTGAGTTCGGTAATGACGAATTGCTCGGGAGCGTAAGGGCATTCGAGCACGTCCTCGCCCGCGATGACGGACAGCGCTTCCCTGAGGCCGGCGGAGCGGTACACGCCGGGCAGGATCCGGCCGTGCTCGGCTATCTCGGCGCGGCGCACGTTGTGCATCCGCCGGGGTGTGCCACCGGTCTCGGCGAACCTCTCGTCCCGCCGCACCGCGTGCCCGCCGATCAGGGCCTCCGTCTCCTCGGCGACGAGTTTCTTGACGTCGTGCGGCGCCAGAAAGCCCGCCTTCACGAAGCCCTGGGTGAGGAAGGCGGGCCGGGCCCGTTGCAGGCGCAGAGGGGAGACCTCGTGGACGAGATGGTGCTCCAGGGCGCCGACGACGCTGTCGGTGCGTGCGCTTTCTTCGATCATGACAAATCCGTTCCCCGATCTTCCCGGCACGGCCGCCGTCAAGGCCCGGGCCACGGGCTCGCACGGTCCGGGAGGCTTTGGTCATTCACCAGTGAACAGTGCGCCACCCGCGAGTCGCGGCGGGGAGGAACAATTCACGCCACCGCCCGATGGCTTGGATGTCTCCCTTTTTCCGCGACGTTTCTACGGCGAGGAAAAGATCGACGGCCGATCGCGTTGACATTCTTCTCTGTTCTGTCGCGAAAATCCGCACGGGCCAGGGGAATTGAGTCTCCCGCGCCCGCCGGGTCCCTACCATGAGCCCCGGCCCGGCCCCCTCCGGCGCCCGCCCGTTCTGGACCCCGGGAGCGCGCGGGGTCCCGGCCGCCCCCGTCGCCGCGTACTTGGCGCACTGTGGCCACTCGGCCGCCCGTCGCGGCCGGATGGGAGATGAGATCCACGTCCGCAACGGTAGTGCGGGGCGGGCAGGGCGAACAGGCGTCACCGGGGCGCGCGGGGGCGCGCCGGTCCGTCCGGGCCGGTCGCGGCCCGGACGGGAGCGCATGCCGGGGGTCAGTTCCAGGGGGCGTTCAAGGGCCGCCCCGGTACCGGCTTGGCGATGAGCGCCACGGGAATGAAGAAGTTGACCTGACCGATCGCGAACATCAACGTGGCGAGCGCCTTGGGCTCGTAGTGGCGGGAGGCCTCGGCGTACAGCGCGTCCGTGACCCGCTCGCCCTCCCCGGCCGGCTGGAGCACGGCCTCCACGAGCGCGAGGGCGGCCCGCTCCGCGCCGGTGAAGTACGGCGAGTCCTGCCAGGTCGCCACCGAGGTGATCCGCTCGTCCGACTCCCCGGCCTTGCGCAGGAAGCCCGTGTGCAGAACGGCCAGATAGGTGCTGGCGACGATCTGCCCGGCCCGCAGCTGGACCAGGCTGATCGTGGTGCGGGGCACGGAGCCGTTGCCGGTGGCCTTGAACAGCGCCGCCGACACCTCCGCCAGCTCGGGCACCAGCCGTGCGGGGTCGTCGGACATGCGCGGGGCCATCGGGGTCCCGGTGGTGATCGAGTGCGTTCGCGTGGTCATGGCCTTCTCCTCAGTGCTGTTCGTGTTGCCTTCCCTGCCCTGACACCGCGCCGGCGACCGATGTGACAGCGCGGCGGAAAGTTCTCCACGCGACGCCCCGATGGCCGAGCAGGTACCAACTAGGTACCATCGCTTTCATGCCGTCTTTGAACATCACCTTCACCGAAGAGGAACTGGAAGCGGTGCGTGCCGCCGCGGCCGCCGAGGGCAAGTCCCTCAAGCAGTACGTCCACGACCTGCCGCTGCGTGAACAGCAGCGCATCCAGTTCGTCCGCTACGCGCTGTCCTGGGGTGAGCGCCAGCGCGCCGAGTTCGACGAGGCGTTTCCCGACGAGGCGCCACCCGCCGCCCGCGACCAGGGGGCGGATGCCGCCTGATGGCTCTCTACATCGACGTCCCCTGGCTGCTCGACGTGCAGGAGCAGGCCGTCCCCGAAGACGTGAGCGTCGCCGACTACTCCGCGCTCGTCGCCGCCGTCGCCCGCCACAGGACCCGCATCCCGCGCCCCGCCACCGCCGACCCCGAGCCTTCCTGGCGCGCGGCGGCGCTGCTGCACACCCTGGTGCGCCTCCAGCCGCTGCCGCACCGCAACAGCCTGTACGCCTGCCAGGTCACGGCCGCGTACATGTACGCGTCGGGCGAGGGCATCGACCCGCCGTACGGCGCCATGGTCGACCTCGTACGCGACATCCAGGAAGGCAAGGTCAGCGTGTACCAGGCCGCCGAGCGCATCCGCGCCTGGCGCATCTGACCGCCCGACGTACGCTCCTGCCATGAGCGGTGAGATGGGTTTGCGGGAGCGCAAGAGGCAGCAGACGTACCAGTCCGTGTCGGACACGGCGGTCGCGCTGTTCCTCGAGCGGGGCTTCGACGGAGTGTCGGTCGCGGAGGTCGCGGCGGCCGCCGGGATCTCCAAGCCGACCCTGTTCCGGTACTTCCCGGCCAAGGAGGACCTGGTCCTGTACCGGTTCGCGGACCACGAGGACGAGGCGGCGCGCGTGGTGGCGGCCGGCCGCGCCGAAGGGCTCGCGCCGCTCGGCGCCCTGCACGCCCACTTCCGCCGGGGTCTTGAGCGCCGTGACCCGGTGACCGGCCTGAGCGACAACCCGCATGTGCTCGCCTACCACGGCCTGCTGTACGGCACCCCGAGCCTGGTGGCCCGGCTGTACGGCTACCAGGACCGGTCGGAGCGGGCGCTGGCCGCCGAACTGGGCGACGGGCTCGGCGCGCGTCTCGCGGCCGGCCAGATCGCCGCGACCCAGCGGATCCTCGCGATGGAGAACTGGAGCCGGATCGCGGCGGGTGAGAGCGCCGACGCGCTGTACCCGCAGGCGGCCGACGCGGCGGACCGGGCGTTCGCGCAGCTGAGGGAGGGTCTTGGCGCCCAGTACGGCGAGCCGCGCCGCTGAGCCGGTTCGCGCGGGGCGGGGCCGGCGGCGGTGCCGGGCGCGGCTGCCGGGCCCGGCAGCGGGGCGACCCGCTGATCGTTACCGAGTTAAATATGTGACCGAGTTGCTGTACTCTGGTCGGCATGACGTCACTCGACCGGGAACTCGATCGGGAACTCGACCAGGAGCGGGCCCACCACGCCACCTGCCGAGCGGCCCTCGCCGCCATGACCGAGGGTGCCGGGCACCGGGTCGTGATCGGCGAGAACGCCTTCGCGTCCGGCGCCGACGCCGAAGTCCTCGGATATCAACTCCGCAGCTGGGCCAAGGAGTTGGCGGAGATGCCGCAGGGGCCGCTGTTCTTCGGGCGGCTCGACTTCGACGCGTCGGCCGACGCCGGTCACGCCGGCCAGAGCTACCACATCGGCCGGCGCCGCATCAGCGAACACCCCTCGGCCCCGCCCCTCGTCGTCGACTGGCGCGCCCCCGTGTCGCGCCGCTTCTACCAGGCCGGCGCCCGCGACCCCCAGGGCGTCGCGGTCCGCCGCCGCTTCGGCTGGGCGCAGGGGAGCCGGGGCGCCGCCGAGGACCTGACAAGCCTGGAGGACGAACACCTGACGGCGGGCGAGACGAGCGGGCCGGGCGCGATCCTCACCGGCGAGATCGAGCGCCCCCGCGTAGGCCCCATGCGCGACATCGCGGCGACCATCCAGCCCGACCAGGACGACCTCGTACGGTGCGAACTCGCCAGGTCCGTATGTGTCCAGGGCGCCCCGGGCACCGGCAAGACCGCCGTCGGCCTGCACCGTGCGGCCTACCTGCTCTACACCTACCCCCAGCGCGTCCAGCGCCGGGGCCTGCTGGTGCTCGGCCCCAACCGCACCTTCCTCGGCTACGTCTGCGAAGTCCTGCCCGCGCTCGGCGAGAACGACATCCGTCAGTCCACCGTGGAGGACGAGATCGTCCGCGAGACGCGCGGCCGTGAGGTGCGCGCCGTCGACGAGGCGCGCGCGGCGCTCGTCAAACACGACGTGCGCATGGCGGACGTGCTCCGGCGCGCGTTGTACGGGCGGATCGCGCCACCGGTCAACTCCCTTGCCCTGCGCGAGGGTTCGAGCACCTGGCGGGTGCCGCGACACGAGCTCGCCGCGATCGTCGATGCGGTACGGGCCGAGGCGCCGCCCTACGCCGTCGGGCGCGAGCGGGTGCGCAGCCGCGCCGTCCGGGCCATCCAGCTCCAGGCGGAGCGGCGGTCCGGGCCCATGAACAACACCTGGCTCCAGAAGATCACCCGGGCTCGTCCGGTGACGGAGTACGTGGACACGGTGTGGCCCCGGGTGAAGCCCGAGGAAGTGCTGGCCCACCTGTTCACCGACCCCGACGCGCTGGCCGCGGCCGCCGGCAGGCTGCTCGATCCCGTCGAGCAGAAGGCGCTGCTGTGGGCGAAGCCGCCGAGGTCGTGGAAGTCCGCGAAGTGGTCGGCGGCCGATCTCGTGCTGCTGGACGAGGTGTCGGGCCTCATCGAACACCCGGAGCAGTACGGACACATCGTCGTGGACGAAGCGCAGGACCTGTCGCCGATGCAGTGCCGGGCGATCGCGCGCCGCGCGGCGTTCGGCTCGCTCACCGTGCTCGGCGATCTGGCCCAGGGCACCACCGCCTGGGCGGCGCGCGACTGGCCGGGACAGCTGGCCCACCTGGGCAAGCCGGACGCCGCCGTGGTCCCGCTGACGACGGGATTTCGCGTGCCGGCCGCGCTCGTGGAGCTGGCCAACCGGCTGCTCCCCGCCCTCGACGTGGACGTACCGGCGGGCCGGTCCCTGCGCCGGGACGGCCGGCTGGGTCATCGGCGGGTGGGGCCGCAGGAGCTGGCGGCGGCCGTCGTGGACGCGGTGCGGGCGGCGCTGGGCCGGCAGGGGTCGGTGGGTGTCATCGCGGCCGACCACGAGGTGCCCGCCCTGAGGGAGGCCGTCGCGGCGGCGGGCCTCGACGCTTCGGCCGGGGCACGGGTCACGCTGCTGCCCGCGACGCTGGCCAAGGGGCTGGAGTACGACCATGTCGTGGCCGTGGAGCCGGCCGCGATCGCGGCGTCCGAGGAACGCGGTCTGCACCGGCTGTACGTGGTCCTGACGCGCGCGGTCTCGGGCCTCGAGATCGTCCACAGCAGGCCGCTGCCCGCGCAGTTGGGAGAGCTCGCCTGAGCACGCGGGCCCGCATGCCCGCGCCGGGCGAGGCGGGCCCGGACGTCAGCCGGCGGGGGCGCGGCCGTGCGCCTCGACCAGCGGGCCTTCGCGGGGGCCCGGCTCGTCGGGACGGCTCGTGCGCATGCGGGCGTAGGCATAGACGCAGCCCGCGAGCGCCAGGTCGGACAGGAGCATGAAGCCGATCGAGTACGAGCCCTTGGCGCTGTAGATCGCCCCCATGACCAGCGGCGGCACGAAGCCGCCGAGGCCGCCCGTGGCCCCGACGATGCCGGTGACGCTGCCCACCTGTGGCTGCGGTGTCACCTGCGAGACGAGGGCGAAGACGCTGCCGCTCGCCGTTCCCAGACTGGCGCCCATGAGCAGCAGAGCCGTGGTGCCGCCGGGGTAAAGCGGGGGGTCGAAGGCCTGCACGATCGCGAGCAGGGCCACGCCGCCGAGCGCGGCCGAGGTGACCACGGCCGGGTGGATCCGGTCCGACAGCCAGCCGCCGACCGGGCGGAAGACGACCGTGGCCAGCGCGAACCCGGCCGCCTTCGTGCCCGCGTCGGTCGGTGAGAGGGCGTACCAGCTCTTGAGGTAGGTCGGCAGATACACGCCGAACGCGACGATCCCGCCGAACCCGATCGCGTACAGCGCGGACAGCTCCCACGTCACCCGCAGCCGCCCCGCCCGCCCGAGCCGGGCCCCCAGCGTCGCCGTGGGGACGGGCCGGCCGGGGCGGTCGGTGATCAGCAGCGCCGCGAGGACGGCGTACCCGGCGAGGGCGATCGCCACCACGAGGAACGGCACGTGATAGCCGTGCTTCGCGATGCGGGGCGTGAGGTATCCCGAGAGCGCCACGCCGCCCATGCCCATGCCGAACACGCCGAGCGCGAACCCTCTTTTGTGCGGCGGGAACCAGGAGTTGACCAGGGGGATGCCGATGGCGAAGGTCGTGCCGCCGAGCCCCAGCAGGAACCCGACCACCAGCATCAGGCCGTAGCTGTCACGCGCCGGGATCAACAGGAGCACGGGCACGATGGTCAGGGCGGACATCAGCGGGAACATCAGTCTGGCGCCGTAGCGGTCGGTGAGCGCGCCCACCGGAATCCGCCCCAGCGACCCGACGAGCACCGGGACCGCGACGAGCAACGACTCCTGGAACGAACTGAGACCCAGCCGGTCCTTGTAGTCACCGGCCAGCGGAGCGACCAGGTCCCACGCCCAGAAGGTGAGCGTGAACCCGACCGTGGCCGTCACCAGATTCCGGTACGCGGCGGCGGAGGGCTTCGAGGTGTCCACGTCCTCAAGTCAAGGCCTCCCGACCTGCGGGGGCCCGCCGGGCTGACCCGTACGGGGTAGCCCGGCGGGCCCCGGCAGGTCAGACCCCGGGCGGGGCCGCGCGGTGGATCAGCCCTCCGTCCAGCTGTGCTTCTTCGCGAACTGGACCAGCGCGGCGCGGGCCTGAAGGATCTGCTCGCCCGTCAGCGAGGGCGCCGACGACAGCAGGACCTCGGTGACCTCGCGCAGGAATTCGTCCGCGCTGAGCACATCGCAGAGGGAGTCGTCGTACGGCGCCGACGGCTTGTCCTGCGCCCCGGGGGCGAGACGGACGGAGGAGGCCTTCGGCCCGCGCTCCCCGGTTTCGACGTCGAACTCCACCTCGACGCCCGGCCGTACCAGCTCCTCGGCCACCTGCATGTCGTTCACGTGCAGGAACACATCGTCCCCGCCGCCCTCAGGGGCGATGAATCCAAAACCCCGCACACTGTCGAAGTGCACCACACGACCAACAGCCATGACATCTCCCAGCGGAACCGGGCCCATCGCCCACGCGGACCCCTTGCCCGCCCATTCCGCTGGAGAGCGTATCGGTGACCACGCCGTCCGGGCGAGGCCCCCTCATGAACAGGCCCGCCCCGGACGCGATCACCGGCCCGGGCGGTCATCCCGCCCCGATCCGCTCGTCCTTCGTGGGCGCCGGCGCCGGCGCCGTCCTTCGGCGGCGGTCGATCAGCGACAGGAGCGGGCCGGTCATCGAGGTCGTCACCACCGCCGTCACAAGGAGCGCCAGATACAGGCCCGAGGTGAGCACCCCCGCGCTGTAGCCGACCTGGAGCAGGACGATCTCGGTCAGGCCCCGGGTGTTGAGCATGACGCCGACACGAAGTGCCTCGGCGCGCTCCTCACCGCCCAGGCGGCCCGACACATAACCGCCGCCGATCTTGGAGAGCACCGCGAGCGCCGTCGCCACCAGCGCGAGCAGCCACGGTATGCCGCCCGAAGCCCTCCATATCGTCAGCCCGGTGGCGATGAAGAAGACCGGCACCAGCCACAGGCCCAGCGTGGAGACGCGGCGCACCGGCGCGTCCCAGTGCGGCGAGGTGGGCGGGATCATCAGCCCGACCACGAACGCCCCGAAGATCGCGGTGAGCCCTTCGGACTCCGCCACGTCCGCCGCCTGGAGCACCCCCACGCCGAGGACGACCGCCACCGCCCAGGGCCACCGCGCACACAGCCGCTCGGCCCGCGCCGACTTCAGCAGTCGTCGGCCCAGGGTGGCCGCGAGCGTTCCGGCAACCAGGACCACCACCGCGCTCACCACACCGCCCGAGCCGGGCGTGGCGACGGCGACCACCACGGCCAGCAGCAGCCAGGCGACGGCGTCCACGAGCGCGGCCGACGTGAGTGAGAGCCGCCCGGCGCGCGTGGTGGTCAGGTTCCGGTCGGCGAGGATCCGGGCGAGCACCGGCACCGCGGAGACCGCGAGGGAGAGCGCGATGAGCAGCACGAAGGCCCCGGCGGGCGCGGTGCCGCGCAACGAGGGCGGCCCGTACCGGACGAGCCAGCCGCCGAGTGCCGCGCCCGCCACGAGTGAGGGCACCAGGGTGCCGAGCACCGTCCAGCCGATGGCCCGGTCCCGCAACCGGGCCGCGTCCAGGCGCAGTTCGTGGGCCACGCCCACGAGGAACAGCACAAGACCGGCGTGGCCGAGGTCGCGCAGCAACGCCAGCACGTCGTCCGGCAACAGGACCGACCGCGCGCCCGGCCCGGCCAGGCCGAGGATCGCGGGACCGAGCAGCATGCCGAAGGCGATCTCGCCGACGACACCGGGCTGCCCGATCCGGCGGGCGAGGCCGCGCCCCAGGAATCCCACGGCCAGGAAGACCCCGAGCGCGGCGGTCGCGTGCGCGGCCACGGCGGGCGTCACCGGGTCGGCGCTTGCTCGTCCGCTTCGCGCGCCGTGAGGAAGCCGACGACCCGGCCCACCACGGCCTCGTCGCGCAGCACCTTGGTGTGGCCGAGGTCTCGTACCCGCATCAGCTCCGCCCGGCCCCACGCCGCCACCAGCGCCTCGCTGTCGGTGATCGGCGACTCCGGGTCGTTCTCGTCGTGGACCACGAGCAGGCCGCTGGTGAACTCCCGTGCCGCAAGCGCCGGTTCGATGGCGTCGAAGGAGACGCCCAGCCAGTCCTCGGCGCGCGAGCGGACCAGCCCGATGGCCTCGGGCGTCACCCGCATCACCTCTCCCGAGCGCCGCCACAGACTGGTGTAGCTGCTGACGGGGTTCACGAACACCGCCTGCTCCAGCGCGACGCCGCGTGACATCGCGTACGTAGTGGCGGCGGCGCCCATCGAGTGGGCGACGACGGCGTGGAAGGGGCCGAACCGCTCATGGGCCGCCTCGACGGCCCGCGCGAAGTGGATGACCGAGGACTCCGTCCCCTCCGACTCGCCGTGGCCGGGCAGATCGGCCACGACCACCGCGCAGCCCGCCCGGGCCAGCGCGTCCGCGAGCACCGTCAGATGTCCCGCGTTGCCGGCCCAGCCGTGGA
Organism: Streptomyces sp. NPDC006711; assembly: GCF_042869775.1. Classification (NCBI taxonomy): domain Bacteria; kingdom Bacillati; phylum Actinomycetota; class Actinomycetes; order Kitasatosporales; family Streptomycetaceae; genus Streptomyces; species Streptomyces sp. NPDC006711. Next base: position 542,874 of record NZ_JBIAGO010000003.1, on the reverse strand, counting down.
CCAGCAGGATCCGCCGCTCGCCCTCGCCCCAGAGGTAGTGGACCACCTTGTCGCCGTCGACGACCTCGATCTCCTTGGCGGCCTGTTCCAGGATCGGCCGGGTGGCGTTCGGAGGCTGCGTCCGCATCGGCGTGAAGGCCAGCCGGCGCAGCTTCTCCGTGGTGTCGGTGTCCATTGGATCGCCCCTTACTTTCTTTCTCCGGATGCTTGCGCCAAGACTCGTGCCGCGAGCCGGGTGCGCGTCAAGACGGTGTTGCTCACAACGGCGGCCGCTCAGGGCCCAGTCGCGTCCAGGCCCCGCAGATACGCCCCAACGGTCTCGCGGAGCTCTGGCGTCTCCATGATGTCGAAGTGGCCTGCCCCTTCGAGGAGTTCGAGGGTGGAGCCCCGCCAGTGCGCGTGCAGCCGGTGCGCGTGGTCCGGCGGCACGTAGTCGTCGGCCGTGCCGTGCACGACGAGCCCGGGCACGTCGAGCGTCCGGGCCGCTTCGAGGGCCGAGTACTCCTGCCACACCGCAGGGCCGAGCCGCCGCTCGATCTCCCCGGTCAGTTCCCGGCTCCGGTCGTCGTCGAGACCGTTCATCTCGGCGAACTTCTCGACCAGGAACCGGGTGGTGACCGGGGCGGAGACCGACACCAGGGCCCGGGCGGGGGTGCCGGCCTGCCACGCCGTCAGGGCCCACAGGCCGCCCAGGGAGTGACAGACCACCGCGTACAGACCGGTCAGCTGGGCGTACAGGGCGCGCAGCAAGGACCGTATCTCGGCGGGATCGCCCGCGGTGCCGAGTGTTTCGCCGTGCGGCGGCACATCGAGGAGCACCACGCGGTAGCCCTGCGCGAGGAGGTCGTCGGCGAGGGTCACCATGCTGCCCAGATTGGTGTTCAGGCCGTGGACGAGCAGCACGGCAGGGCCGCTGCCGCTCTGGAAGTACTTGTAGAACCGGCCGTCCACCTTGATGGTGCGCGAACGGCACCGGCCGAGGAACGCCTTCGCGAACGGGTCGTGGGGCAGCTTCACGACCGCGTAATAACGCTCCACGAGGTCGTCCACGGATTCGGTCGTGCTCACGGCGCGTTCCTCGATCGGTGTCGGTGGGGATGTCGGTGGGGGAGAGGGGCAACGCCTCTCGCGGGCGTTCTCGCTCAGGCGCCGGGCTGTTCGCTCAGCGCGGCCAGGCACCGCCTCGCCCGCTCCGGCAGGACGTACTCGCCCTCCTTGGCGATGCGCTCGTACAGGGCCTCGACCCGCTCGTAGTGGGCGTCGAGGTTCTGGTCGAGGAGGTGGTAGTCGGACTTGTTGTAGATGCCGAACTGGAGGTCGGTCATCAGGCCGAACGGATCGATGTCCGATGCGTGCCGCGACCCGCCGAAGACCAGGCGCAGGAACTCGTCGACGCTCTCGTAGCCGAGCGTGGCGAGAAGGAAGTCGATGGACGCCCACTTGCGCCGGATCTGATGGGCGCGCTCATCGGGATCGACGATGAAGTCGAGACCGCTGGTCATGCCCTTGGGGTAGTGCACCTTGTTGAAACAGCGCAGGTCGATGGTGAGCCGGTCCTTGGTGGTCCGTGGCAGCGTGCTGTCGGCGTGCGCCCGGTAGTTGTCGAAGACCAGGGCGTCGCCCACCCGGCTGTCGCAGTAGTAGCCGGGCGAGGGCGTGTCGGCGTACGTCTTGGCCCAGTACATCGCCATGAGGAAGTCCCGCACCGAGGGCAGGTCGAGCTCGGAGAGCTTGCCTTCGAGGAACAGGTAGAGGGCCTTGTCGACGGCTTCCTTCTCCTCGCCCTCCAGGCCGGCTTCCAGCATCCTCTCGTAGACGTAGGGCAGGTTGGGCGCCTCCAGCTCCGCCTCCTCGAAGATCACGAAGGGCTGCCGGCTGAGCGGGGTGGGGGTCAGCGCGGTGTGGAAGCTGCGGTACTCGGTGGGGAAGCCGAGCTGCTTCTTCACCAGGGACGGGATTTGCAGGGCGATCGAGCTGGCCGCGTGGGTGCCGTACGGCCGCTTCTCGGCCGGCACGATGAAGGCGTTCACCACCGCCGTCTCGACCTCGGGGAAGTGCTCGTGGACGATGTCCTGGTTCAGGTCGTAGAACCGCTTCGCCGACGGCACGAACAGGACGCAGTTCTCGAACATGGTGGAGACGGGGAAGTAGCTGCCGATCGAGGCGGCCGCGAAGCTCTCCTGGATCACCGCCTGACAGCGCAGCTGGCGCGCCAGGTTCTCCGCGAGGCCGTCGTCCAGGTTCATCGCGACGACATGCGTGGGGTGCGGCTCGGGTTCGAAGCAGCTCGTGTTCAGCGTCCGGTGCGGCGGCAGCCTGAGCTCCAACTCCCCCTTGTCCACCCGGTACTTGTCCAGGACGGGGGACAGCTGCTCGGCGTGCGTCGCGGCCGAGGAGTGCAGGAAGGTGCCGGTCTTCTGGTAGGTGCCGGTGACGGTGGCGTCGTCGTCCGCCGTGGTACCCGGCGCTTGGGTCGCCTCGCTCATGACGTCTGGTTCTCCGCTCGGTCCGAAGTGGTGATGCGCTGGACATAGGTGCGGACGAAGTCCTCGTCGACGGGCGGGGACGGGTAGTCGTGCGCCCCGAACACGTCACCGCCCACGGGCAGCGCCGCGAACATGTCCGCCAGACCCCGCTCGGTGAGGCCGTCCACCAGGGCCGCGATGCGGGCGAGCGGGCTCGCCGGGTGCTCCGCGGCGAACGCGAGCGCCGCACGGCGCCAGGCGTCGAAAGGCACGATCTTCGCCCCGCCGCCGGCGGCCGCGACCATCTCGAAGAAGCGGTCGAAGGCCGGAGCGCCGGAGTTGACGAAGTCGTAGTCACGGCCGATGCGCGCCAGGTCGTCGGTCATCGCCCGCGCGATGGTCCGGCACAGGTAGTCGACCGGCAGCACCGTCGTGAGGTCGGCGTCAAGGGACGGGAAGCTGCCCAGCTCCAGACCGCCGGTGATCAGGTTGTGCAGGAAGTCGCCCCGGTCGAGCCGGAAGTGCCCGGTGCCGGTCGATGCGGCCACGAACGGCAGCCGGTAGGCGGACGCCTTCGCGCCCCGCCAGCGGGCCGCCGCCACCATCTGCTCCGCCTGCCACTTGGAGGTCAGATAGCCGAACTCCCGGTCGTCCTCGGTGACTTCGTACCCGAGGTACTTGGGCAGCGTGGCGAAGGTCGAGACGAAGTGGAACGCCTTGCCGCGACCGCGCGAGGCGAGCCGCAGCGCCTCGTGCGTGCCGACGACGTTGGGGCCGATGTAGTCGTCGAGCGGCCGCATCCAGTCCACCAGGGCGCCACAGTGGCACACCGCGTCCACCTGGTCGGCCAGGTCGTCGAAGTCCTCCTCGTCCAGGCCGAACAGCGGCCGGGCGAGGTCGCCCACCACCGGGTTGAGCAGCGGCGCGAACTCCTGCCTCCACAGGCCGTACGCGTCCAGCGCGCCGACCAGGCGGTCCATGCCCCGGCGGGCGTCGTCCGCCCGCACCAGGCAGTAGGCGACCACGTCGGACGCGAGCAGTTCGTGCAGCAGCCAGGCCCCGACGAACCCGGTGGCGCCGGTGACGAACACCGCCTCGGGACGGACCGGCGCCGAGGCGGCGTTGTCGAAGCGCAGATCGGGGTGGAGGCAGCCCTTGCGGGCCGTGGAGAGGTCGACGGCGTCGGGCGAGGCGTCGGCGGCCACGTCGGCCGGTGTCTCCGCGCCGGACGCGGGCGCCGTGTCGAGGCCGGCCTCCAGCAGCTTGCGCAGCAGGAAGTCGCCCAGCGAGGTGAGGTTGGGGTGGTCGAAGGCGATCTTCGCGGGCAGGGCGAGTCCGGTCAGGTCCGCGAGCTGGTTGCGCATCAGGACCGCGGTGAGCGAGTCGATGCCGATGTCCTGGAGCGACACGCTGACATCGACGGCGTCGGGCGAGGCGAAGCCCAGCGTCTTGGCCACCTCCGCGCGCACCACGCCGAGCACCACATCCGCGTACTCATCGGGCGTGGCCTCGCTCAGAAGCTTGCGCAGATCAGCCGTGCCGCCGGCCCCCGAGCGCGGGCCGGAGCCGGCGCTGAGCAGGGCGCGGAACAGCGGCGGTATGCCGCCCCGGCTCTCGTAGTAGTGCTGGACACGGTTCAGGTCGAGCGCGGCGGACATGGTCAGCGCGCGGCCGCTCCTGACGGCGAGCTCGAAGAGCTCAAGACCCTCGTCCGGGGCGAGCTGATCGAGGCCGAGCTGGGCGAAGCGGGCCCGGTCGAACTCACTGAGCCCGGCCGCCATGCCCTCGCCCTCCCAGGGACCGAAGGCCACCGAGGTGGCGGGCAGGCCCTTGGCCCGGCGCAGGTGGGCCAGCGCGTCGAGGAAGGCGTTGGCGGCGGCGTAGTTGCCCTGGCCCGGTGCTCCCATGACGCTCGCGATGGAGGAGAACATCATGAAGAGGTCCAGCTCCCTGTCCTGCGTCAGCTCGTGCAGGTGCCAGAGGCCGTCCACCTTGGGCAAAAAGACCGCGTCGAAGCGCTCCGGCGTCAGATCGCTCAGCGCGCCGTCGTCCAGCACACCGGCCGCGTGGACCACGCCGCGCAGCGGACGCCCCTCGCCGAACAGGGCCATCACCGCGGCGACGTCGTCGCGGTCGGCCGCGTCACAGGCCAGCACGGTGGCACGGGCGCCCAGCTCGGCGAGCTCCGCCACCAGGGCCGGCGCCCCGGGGCTCTCCATCCCGCGACGGGAGGTCAGCACCAGATCGCGTACGCCGTGTGTGCTCGCGAGCCACTTGGCCACGCGCCGGCCGAGGTCGCCCGCGCCGCCCGACACGAGCACCGCCCCGTCCGTCCTGACGAACTGCCGTCGCCGCGCCGGGACCAGCACCACCTTGCCCACGTGCCGCGCCTGCGCGATGAAGCGCAGACCGTCGGAGGTGTGGGTCATGGGGAAGGCGCGCAGCGGCAGCGGCGTGAGCCTGCCCTGCGTGAAGAGCTCGGCGATCGACACCAGCATCCGCTGGATGAGGTCGGGTCCTGCCTCGGGCAGGTTGTAGACGGTGTACGTCACGCCGGGGTGGCTGCGGTCGATGGCGTCCTGCTCCCGCACATCGATCTTGCCCATCTCCAGGAACCGGCCGCCGCTGTCCAGCAGGCCAAGGCTGGCGTCGATGAACTCCGTGGCCAGCGAGTTCAGCACCACGTCGAAGGTGCCACGACGCCCGTGGTCGCCCGAGCCCCCGAAGTGCTCGACGAAGCCCAGGTCGCGCGAGGACGCCATGTGGGCGTCGTTCAGGCCGAGTTCGCGCAGCGCGCCCCACTTGGGCTCGCTCGCGGTGCCGTAGACCTCCGCGCCGTGCAGCCGCGCCAGCTGCACCGCCGCCATGCCGACACCACCGGCGGCGGCATGGATCAGTACCCGCTCGCCCGCCCGCAGCCCGCCCAGCTCGTGCAGGCCGTACCAGGCGGTGAGGAAGGTCATCGGGATGGTGGCGGCCTCCTCGAACGTGAGGTGTTCGGGCATCCGCACCACTTGCCGGGCGTCCGTTGTCACCTCGGAGGCGAAGGAGCCCCTGGCCAGGCCGAGGACGGCGTCCCCCACCTTCACCTGGTCGACGCTGGCGCCGACTTCGGTGACCACGCCGGCGAACTCCAGGCCGAACGCGGGGATCTCCACCATTCCGAGCGCGTTGAGCACATCGAGGAAGTTCACTCCGCTCGCCCGCACCTCGGCACGGATCTCACCCGGCGCGAGGGCCCGCTCCGGCAGCGGCTTGACCTTCAGCGGTTCGTCGAGGCGGCCCTTGGCGGCGATCTCCAGCTGCCAGCGTCCCTCGGCCGGCAGTTCCAGGTCCTGGGCGGAGCCCACCCGCAGCAGCTGCGGCACCAGCACCTCGCCGCGGCGCAGCGCGCACTCCGGCTCGCCCTCCAGCATCAGCGCGGCGGGCAGCGCCGCGCGGTCGGCCTCCTCCGCTCCCAGGTCGATCAGGCGCAGGCCCAGCTCGGGGTGTTCATTGCGGGCGGTGCGCATCAGGCCCCACAGCGGGCCCGCGCCGAGCCCCGAGACCACGTCGTCGGCGCCGGTGCCCACCGCGCGGCGGGTCACCCACACCAGCGGGGCCCGGAACCCGGTGTCCACCGCTTCCTGAAGCTGGGTCAGTCCTCTGGCCGCGAACGCGTGGGCCTGGGCGGGCACATCGGCGTCGGAGTCCCACAGACAGATCAGGCCGTCCAGGTCCTCGGCGTCCGCGAGCTCCCGCACCTTGATCACCTGGATGCCGGCCCGGGCCAGGGCGGCCCGGGCCTCACGAGCCCATGGCACATCACCCGCCGGCGTCAACAGGCCCCAGGATCCGCCCAGTTCGACCCCCGAGGTGTCCACGGGGCGCCAGTCGACGTCGAACTGGAACCGGTCCACGCCGGCCGCCGCCAGCCGGCGCAGCACCGCCCGGTCCACCCTGCGGGCGTGCAGCCGGTGCAGTCGGCCGACGTGGGCGCCCTCATGGTCGTAGATGTCGAGCGAGGCCCAGAACTCGCCCTCGCCGAGCTCGAATTCGGCGACGTGGACCCAGATCTCCGACAGGCCCTTCACGCGCAGCGACAGACGCTCGGCCTCGAACGGTACGAAGAGATCGTCACCGGTACGGTTCTGCAACCGCTGGGTCAGCAGCAGCGAGTGCATCGCCGAGTCGAGCAGGGCCGGGTGCAGGACGTAACCGCCGGCGGACTGCTCGGCGTCCTGGGGCAGCGCGGCCCTCGCCCACACCTCCCCGCCCACGTGCCAGGCCTCCTTGATGCCCTGGAAGGTCGGCCCGTAGCCGTAGCCGAGCGCGTCCAGGTCGCGGTAGAGGGCGGAGGCGTCCAACGGCTCGGCGCCGAGCGGGGGAACCGTCACCGAAGCGCCGGCGCCGCCCTCCCGCGCGGGCGACACGCGGCCCTCGGCGTGCAGCCGCCAGGCACCGTCCTCGCCCTCCGGAGCGCTGTGGACCTGGACGGTGCGGCTCTCGCCCGCCTTCGGGCCCACCGTGACCTGGAGCCGCGCCGAAACCCCGGGGGCCAGCACGAGCGGTGAGGCGATGACCACGTCCGCCAGGTCCCACTCGCCCTCGTGCGCGGCGTCCCCCGCCGCCCGCATGGCCTCGAAGAACGCCGTGCCCGGCATCAGGACGGCGTCCATCACCCGGTGCTCACGCACCCACACCGGCCGGTCCGTCGCCACCACGCTGGTGAACAGCGAAAGGTCGGTGCCTGCGATCTCCACCCCGCCGCCGAGCAGCGCGTGCCCCGTGGGGTTGAGCCCGGCGCCGATCTGGGGCGTTACCGGCGGCTCGAACCAGAACCGCTCCCGCTGGAAGGCGTAGGTGGGCAGCGCGACCCGGCCGCCGCCGAACGGCGCGAAGTAGCCGTCCCAGTCCACCGTCACGCCCCGTACGTGCAGCTCGGCCAGGCCTCGCTGGATCACCGTCGCGCCGTTCTTGCCCGGCGTGCACGAGGGCACCCACGTCACCGGTCCCTCATCGGCCAGGCAGGTCGCGCCGAGGCCGGACAGGACGGCTCGGGGGCCGAGTTCGAGGAAGGTGTTGGCGCCCTCGCGGCGCAGCAGGCGCATGCCGTCGCTGAAGCGGACCGCCCCGCGCGCCTGGCGCACCCAGTAGTCGGCCCGCTCCAGTTCACCCGGCGCGGCGAGCTCACCGGTGAGACTGCTGACGAGCGGGATCTGGGCGGGCCCGAACCGTACACCGCGCGCCACGTCACGGAACGCGTCGAGCATGGCGTCCATGTGGTGCGAGTGGAAGGCGTGGGACACCGTGAGGCGCTTGGCCCTGCGGCCCCGCTCGGTGAAGTGCGCGGCGATCGCCTCGACGGCGTCGGTGTCACCGGAAAGCACGGTCTGCGTGGGCGTGTTGAGTCCCGCGACGTCCAGTGTGCCGCGCAGACCGACTACGTCGATGGCGGCCCGCGCCTCCTCGGCCGCGCACTCGACGGACACCATGGCGCCACGCGCGGGCAGCGCCCGCATGAGAGAGCCACGGGCCTCGACCAGACGGCAGGCGTCGTCCAGGTCGAACACCCCCGCCACATGGGCGGCCGCGTACTCGCCGATGCTGTGCCCGAGCAGCAGCTCCGGGCGCACGCCCCAGCTCTCCCACAGCCGCCACAGCGCCACCTGGAGGGCGAACAGGGCGGGCTGGGTGAAGTCGGTGCGGTGCAGCAGCGCCTCCTCCTCGCTGCCCGGGGCGGCCCACATCACGTCCAGAAGGGGGCGTTCCAGGCCGGTGAAGCGGGCGGCGACCTCGTCAAGAGCCGCACGGAACGAGGGATGGACGTCGTAGATGTCCTTGCCCATCCCCGCGACCTGGCTGCCCTGCCCGGTGAAGAGCAGGGCGAGCCGGGGCTCCTCCGCATGGTTCTCGGTGCGCACCGAGTCCGCCGGAAGCTCTCCGGTGCGGGCGAACGAGGCCAGCTTGTCCAGCAGTTCGGCCTTGTCCTTGGCCGGGAGCACCAGACGGCGGCGGAAGTGGCTGCGGGTGGTCGCCAGGGACCTGGCCACGTCGCCGAGGCGGTCCTGGATGTTCATGCCCAGGCGCAGATGCAGGTTCTCCACCTGCTGGCGCAGGGCGGCGTCGCTGTGCCCGGAGATCACGAACGGCACGGTGGGCGGCAGCGGCGCGGGCGCGGCCTGCTCGACGGGCCGCCCCACCGCGCGCGGCGGCTCCTCGACGATCACATGGGCGTTGGTGCCGCCGATGCCGAACGAGCTGACGCCCGCGCGGCGCGGCGTGTCCTTGACCGGCCAGGGTCGCTGCTCCTGGACCAGCGCCATGCCGGCGCCCTGCCAGTCCACGGCCGGGGTCGGCTCGGCGACGTGCAGCGTCCGGGGGAGCGTGTCGTGGCGCATGGCCAGGACGACCTTCATCACACCGGCCAGACCGGCGGCCGCCTGGGTGTGGCCGAGGTTGGACTTGGCCGAACCCACCCACAGCGGTTCGTCCGGTGAATGGCTCGCGCCGAACACCTCGGCGAGCGCGGTCCCCTCGATGGGGTCGCCCAGCTTGGTGCCGGTGCCGTGCGCCTCCAGGTAGTCGATGTCGTCCGGCTGGAGCCCGGACGCGGCAAGCGCCGCGCGGATGACGCGCTGCTGGGCGGGGCCGCTGGGCGTGGTCAGGCTCGCGGCGTGGCCGTCGTGGTTGACGGCGGTGCCGCGCAGCACGGCCAGGATCGGGTCACCGTCCCGCTGGGCGTCGGAGAGCCGTTTGAGGACGACCGCGGCCGAGCCCTCGCTCCAGCCGGTGCCGTCGGTGTCGGAGGAGAACGAACGGCAGCGGCCGTCCGCCGACATGCCGCGCAACCGGCTGAACTCGACGTGCAGTTCGGGCGTGAGCATCAGGCTCACCCCGGCCGACACCGCGAGGTCGCACTCGTTGTTGCGCAGCGCGTTGCAGGCCAGATGGGTGGTGACGAGCGAGGAGGAGCAGGCGGTGTCCAGGGTGAGCGTGGGGCCTTCGAGGCCGAACACGTACGACACCCGGCCGGACATGGTGCCGCCCGCCGAGCCGGGTCCCACATAGCCGTCGAGGTCGGTGAGGGTGCCGGCCATGGTGAGCCCGTACTCGTGGTACGCCGAGCTCTTGCCGACGCCGATGAACGCGCCCGTCTGGCTGCCGCGCAGCTGGTCCAGGGTGTACCCGGCCCGCTCGAACGCCTCCCAGGTGGTTTCCAGGACCATGCGCTGCATGGGTTCGAGGGAGCGTGCCTCGCGCGGCGATATGCCGAAGAAGGGGGCGTCGAACAGGTCGATGGGCCGCCCCACGAATCCGCCCCGGTTGCAGTACGAGGTGCCGGGCACCTCGGGGTCGGGGTTGTACAGGGCCTCGGCGTCCCAGCGGTCCTTGGGGACGTCGACGATCCCGTCGCCGCCGCGCTCCAGCAACTCCCAGTACTCCTCGGGGGTGTTGGCGTCTCCGGGTAGCCGGCAGGCCATGCCGATGACGGCGATGGGCTCGTCCTGGACGGCGCGCCCGCGGTCGGGCACGACCTCGCGGCTCGCCTTCGTGCCGCCGGCCAGATACGCGGCCAGGGACTTCACGGTGAAGTGCTCGAAGAGCTTGGCGCCGAAGACCGGGCGCCCCAGGAGCTCTTCGAGGCGCGTCTGGACGCGGACGACCCGCAGCGAGTTGCCGCCGATCTCGAAGAAGTTCTGGTTGACGCCGATCCGGTCGTGGCCGAGCACGTCCGCCCAGATGGCCATGATGTCCCGCTCAAGCTCGGTGGCGGGCCTGGCGGCGGCCTCGACCTCCACCACCGGGTCCGGCAGGGCCCGCTCGTCCACCTTGCCGTTCGGGGTCAGCGGAAGTTCGTCCAGCTCCACGATGAACGCGGGCACCATGTACTCCGGCAGCCGCTCGGCGAGCCAGGGGCGCAGCACGCGGTGCAGCGGCGTCCTGACGGGTTCGCCGACGGCGGGTGTATTGGCGTACGCGGCGGGGCCGGGGGAGGCGGAGCCGGTTGTGGCGGGGCGCGGGCCGAGGTCGGGGGTCTGGCCCGGCCGCCAGAACAGGGCGTCGCAGCGCCAGATGTCACCGGCGCGGCCGGGCAGCAGCGCCATTTCGAGGCCCGCCTCGTGGGCGAGGTCGGCCAGAGCGACGGGGTCGGCCCAGGACGTGGGAGCCGGGCTGCCCGTTCCCCTGATCTCCAGGGCGGCCGTGACCCGGCCGCACACCTCGCTCAGCCGGCCGTTGGGAACGCCCCGGAGCCGCAGCGGCCGGTCGGTGACCGCGCCCAGCTCGGCGCGGAGCGCGGCCGCCTCGAAGCCGTCGGCCCCCCAGTCCTGCTCCGTCGCGGGCGTGACGTCCGGGACGTCGTCGCCGATGTGCAGGGTGACGTCGTAGCGGTACCGCGTCATCTCGTTGACATAGCGGCCCTCGCGCAGGGTGATGTCGACGCGGGCGATCGCCGGGAACAGCTGGGGCAGGTGCGCGAAGTAGTCGCGGCTGAGCACCAGTTCGCGCTCCGCGCGCACCCCGCGCTCGGTCCGGCGGGCCAGTTCCTCGGCCGTGATCTCCTCGGCGTCCCCGTCCGCGCGGAAGTGCGCCACGTCGGCGTGGAAGACGTCCAGGAGCGACAGGTCGCGTACGTCACCGAGGAAGATCCGGCCCCGGGCGACCGCCTTGGTCGCCCAGGCGAGGACCGAGGTCAGGTAGTCGACGTTCGGGAAGTACTGCGCCACCGAGTTGATGACCACGGTGTCGAAGGCGCCCTCGGCCACGTCGGGCAGCGCGTGGGCGGCGGCCTGTTCGCAGGTCACGTGCGGCAGGGAGGCCAGGTGCCGCCGGGTCATCTCGACGGCCGCCGCGGAGGTGTCCACGGCGTGGTAGGTGCGGCAGTGCGGTGCCAGGCCGAACAGCATCAGGCCGCTGCCGGAACCGATCTCGAAGACGTTCTCGGGCGCGTGCGCGAGGACGCGCCGCACCGAGGCGCGCTGCCAGTCGCGCATCTCACCGTTGGAGAAGGGCAGACCGTCGTAACTGTTGCGCCAGCCGGCCAGGTTGAAGGTGGCGTCGGCGGCCATGGAGTCGCCGGGCGCGGCGTCGGCGCCGGCCTCGTAGGCGCGGTCCCAGGCCGAGGCCCACTCGGCGAGCGCGGTGCTCTGGTCCGCCGGCGCGGGCGCCGCCTGGCCGGCCGGCGCCGCCTCGCGGACGCAGTAGGCGACCAGGTGCTCGTCGCGGCCCACCACCACGGCGCGCCTGACCTCCTGGTGGCGGGTGACGGCGGCCTCCACCTCGGCGAGCTCGATGCGGTGGCCGCGCAGCTTGACCTGGCGGTCGTTGCGTCCCAGCAGGACCAGCCGGCCCGGCTCCTCGAAGCGCGCCAGGTCGCCGGTGCGGTACAGGGTGCCGGGGTGGAAGGGGTTGTCCGCGAAGCGCAGCGCGGTCTGCTCCGGGTCACCCCGGTAGCCACGGGCCACTCCGGCGCCGCCGACGCACAGTTCGCCGGGGAATCCGAGCGGTACCGGCGCCAGGTTCTCGTCGAGGACGTAGACCTGGGTGCGGTCGATCGGGCCGCCGATGAGGACGGCCTCCTCCTCGGCGCGGTCCCGCACCCGCCACAGGGTGGACCACACGGTGGTCTCGGTGGGTCCGTACATGTTCCACACCGTGACACCCGCTCCGGTGGCCAGGAGCCGGTCCGCGAGATCGCGGGAGAGCGCCTCACCGCCGCAGAGGATCTTGTTCAGAGTGGAGGTGCCCCGCCACCCTCCCTCGAGGAGCAACTGCCAGGTGGCGGGGGTGCCTTGCATCATCGTGACCGCGTGACGTTCGAGCAGCCCGCTCAGTGCCTTGGCGTCCAGGGTTTCCCGGGCCTGCGCGATGACCGCCGTCGCGCCGCAGAGCAGGGGCAGGAACAGTTCGAGTACGGAGATGTCGAACGACACGGTGGTGACCGCGAGCAGCCGGTCGCCCGCGCCGCACCCGGGGCGTTCGCGCATGGCGGTGAGGAAGTTGCTCAGCGCCCCGTGGGTGATCTCGACGCCCTTGGGGCGGCCCGTGGAGCCGGAGGTGTAGATGACGTACGCCAGGTCGTCGGCGCCCGCCTCCACGGCGAGGTCGCCCTCCGCGCCCGGTTCGCCGGCGCCGAGGCCGACGCTCACGCAGCGGGTCTCCCAGGCGGCGAGGGCGGCGGGTGCGGCGGCGGGGGTGACGATGAGCCTCGGGTCGGCGTCCTCGATCATCTGGCGGACGCGCTCCGCCGGGAAGCGGGGGTCGACGGGAACGTAGGCGGCGCCCGTCTTGACGACCGCGAGGAGGGCCACCACGAGGTCGATCGAGCGGTCGAGGGCCACCCCCACCAGGTCGCCGCCGCCCACGCCGCGGCCGGCCAGCGCGTGGGCAAGACGGTTGGCGCGGGTGTTGAGCTCCGCGTAGGTCAGGCTTTCGGCTCCGCAGATCAGCGCGGTGTCCAGGGCATGGCCGCGCGCGGTCTGCTCGAAGAGCCGGTGCAGACCGGGCGCGAAAGGCCCGGCGGCGGACTCGGTGTCGTTGAACTCCTCGATGAGGAGCATGCGTTCGCCCTCGGTGAGCAGACCGGCGGCGGCCGCGGGCCGCTCCGCCACGGCTGGCAGGCGGCCGCACCACGCGGCGAACTGCTCCCCGAGGCGGACGACGTCACGGGCGGTGAGGCGGGCCGCGTCGTGGTGGAAGGTGACGAGCGCGCCCTCGGGTGACCCGTCGTGCCGGACGTGGAGTTCCAGCTTCGGCCGGGCGCTCCCGTCGCCGGCGTCCTGGGCGGTCTCCTCGCGGGGGCCCCAGGAGATGAGGACGTCCGGGGTGAGCGCGCCGCTGTGCCAGTGCTCGCGCAGCGCGTCGTCACGGCCGATGGCGTCGCGGCGGATCCACCCGCGCTCCTGGCCCCGGGTGAACTCCCCGGCCACCGCCCTCAGGTTCTCCGCCACCGTCGCATCGGCGTCGATGCGGCACAGCAGGGGAAGCCAGGCGGTGAACAGATCGCGGTGCGCGGCCTCGACGCTCTCACGGGGCGCCGTCATCGCGAGGGCGACCTCGGGACGGCCGCCCGCCCGGCCGAGGAAGACGCCCAGCGCACCGGCCACTTGGGCGGCCGCTGCCAACTCGTCCGCCGCGTCGATGTGTTGAGGCAGGAGACAGCGTACGGCGACAGGCTCCGGACGTCCTCCGCTCCCGTCGGCCGCAGGGCGGGGCTGGGGGAAGGGCAGTCGGCAGGGGTGGTCGGCGGCCGCGAGCAGGCGCTCGCGCCAGCGCGCGGCGGCCTTGGAGGCGCCCACGCCCGCCTCGGTCAGTCGCGCGCCGGCCTCCTCACCGGGGGAGTCAAGGACGCTACCGGGCCGGATCCCGTGGGCGGCCGCGACGGACCCGGCGGTTGTCTCCTCGCCCTCCAGGGTGACAAGCCGGGTCAGGGTGACGCTGCCCGCGCCGGTCGCCACCCGCAGGCCCGACGCGTCGTCACAGGACAGGACCGTGCCGGGCGCCGCTTCGGCGCCGGACGCGACACCGCCCCTTCGCGCTTCCCGGACGGCGTAGAAGTGCCCGCCGAGCCGGATCTTGGGCCACACCAGCGGACTCGCGAACGGTCCGTAGTCGGTGGCCCGGACCAGGGCGGCGACGCGCTCGGCCGGAAGGTGCCAGTCGATCAGGCCCTCGGCGGCGAACTGGGTGTGCCGTGAGAAGTAGCGTCGTGCCGCGACGTTCTGCGCGGTCGCGCTCTCGCGGCCCTCCGCGATCTCGTCGATCAGCGGTGCCAGAGTGGCGACGGCCGCCTCGTCGCACTTCAGGCCGAGGGACAGCGCGGTCTCCTCGGCGTCGATCGTCACCGATCCGCGCGCCAGCACCTCGCCGCCGTCGACCACGGCGCCCATCCGGTGCCAGGTGATGCCGTACTCGCGCGCGCCCTCGGCGATGGCCCAGGAGGGGGTGTGCAGGCCGGAGTACTCGGGGAGCGGGCCGTAGTGGTAGTTGACGGCGGCGCGCGCGGCACAACCCAGGAGCACGTCGGGCACCACCGCGTAGTTGCCGGCGCTCAGCAGGAGGTCGCAGGACAGCTCCGGTGCGCGGGTGACGGCCTCGGCCAGTTCGTAAGGGGCGATGCCCGCCTTGACCGCCCAGGACCGCGCGGTCGCGTCGCTGGTCACCACGGCCGCGATCCGGTGCCCCTTGGCCAGGAGTATGTCGCCGCAGCGGGTGAGCACGCTCCCGCCGCCGATCAGGACGGAACTGAAAGAACTCAAAGCCATGTCTCCCCCGTGATGTCCCGCGGCGCGTGCGCGCCGCCCGTCCCGGGGCAGGGGGCAACGGCGCCCGGAACAGCCCCTGTTCAGGGCCTCCAGGTGCCGGATGCAAGCGAGCGCACGAGGTCGGTCCCCCGGTGCACCCGTGCCGATCCCCCCGAGATCGAGCGGCGTCCGCCTCACGAGCAGTCGTATGCGTGTGAGTCGTCCGCGCTGTCAGGTATGTCAGTACGCCAATTGCTGAGTAGCCGAAATCGCGCTGGTGCTGTCGTACTCGAACGGTGTGGTGCCACGGAAACGTGCGGTGCGTGAGTGCGGGCGTGCGTCGGTGGAGGTGACGGCCCGCGTGTGCTGCTGTGGGTGTGGGGGAGATGACGCCCCCGCCGTCGGTCCGGTCGTCCACCGGGCCCACCCATCATTGGCCTGCCCCGAGAGCCACCGCAAGGCATGGTGGGAAAGATCTTCGAGTGAATGCCGAGTGATGGTCGTCACATGCGGCAGTCACATGATTCGGCCCGCCCCCGACAAGGACGCGGGCACACTTGCTTCGGCTGCTGCGCCGCAACCAAGCTCCCCACGCGCGGAGTTGGACCGCAGGCGAGTTCGACGTCGCACACGAACCGAGGGGACCGCAATGCCCGACGAGCAGGCTGAGCCCATACGCGCATCGCAGGAGGTCAGCCCCGCCCGCGTCCTGGCGCTGTGCAGCGGCGCGAGCTTCATGGCCTTCCTCGACCTCTCGATCATCAGCATCGCCTTCCCCGACATCCTGGCCGACTTCCCGAGCACGTCGCTCAACACCATGACGTGGGTCCTCAGCGGCTATACGATCCTGCTCGCGGCCGTGCTCACGCCCGCCGGGAGGATCGCCGACAGCGTGGGCCGGCGCACCGTCTTCCTCTGGTCCCTCGCCGCCTTCACCGCCGCCTCCCTCGTCTGCGCCGTGGCCCCGTCCATCTGGTGGCTCATCGCGGCGCGCGTCGTGCAGGGCGCGGCGGCCGGCGGCATGATCCCGGCCGCCCTCGGCCTGATCCTCGCGACGACGCCGCGCGAACGCATCGCCCGCGCAGTCGGCACCTGGTCGGCAGTGGCCGGCTTCTCCGCCGTCATCGGACCGGCCGCCGGCGGCCTGTTGCTGCGCGCCTTCGGCTGGCGCTCGGTGTTCTACATCAACCTGCCGCTGTGCGGCGCGATGCTGATCGCCGCCGTGGTGATGCTGCCGAAGCAGCGCTGGCGCGGGACCGGCGACCGGCTGCCGGACGCGGTGGGCAGCGTCGCGCTCGCGCTCGGCATCGGTGGCGTGGTCAGCGCGCTCACCGAGGGAGACACCTGGGGCTGGACGGACGCCCGCACCATCGGGCTCGGCGTCGTCGGCCTCGCGCTGGTCGGCGTGACCGTGCTGCGCTCGCGCACCCATCCGGCGCCGGCCCTGGAGATGACGGTCTGGCGCAGCCCCGTCTTCCGCACCGCCAACCTCGGCCTCGGCCTGCTCAACATGACCATGTTCGCCTGGATGCTGGCCGCTCCGCTGTTCGCGGCCGACATCTGGCACTGGTCGGTCCTCACGACGGCCGGCGCCCTGAGTGTCGGGGCCGTCTCCTCGATGGCCGGCTCCCTGGCCGCCGGCCGGCTCAGCCGGCCCACGATCCAGGTGAAGGTGGCCGTCCTCGGCGCCCTGTCCTTCACCGGCAGCAACGCCATCTGGGCGTCGAGTCTCTTCGGCGCCACCCCCAACTTCCTGGGCGGCTGGCTGCCCGCGTCGATCCTGGGCGGTGGCGGTCTCGGCCTCGCCATCACCTGTCTGTCCTCGCTCGCGGCCGGGACGGTGCCGCCGGCCAAGTTCGCCGGCGGGCTCGGCATGACGCTGACGGTGCGCCAGGTCGGCGGTTCGGTCGGCGTCGCCGGGTTCGCCTCGATCATGGCGTCGGGCTCGGCCCCCGGCGGCATCCCGTCCTTCCACCACGTCTACGACGCCGCGATGGTCGTGAACATCCTGTGCGCGGCGGTGGTGTGCACGATGCTCATCGTGCTGCGGCCGAAGCCCGCGCCTGCGGGCTCGACCCCGACCCCGGCCCCGCAGGACAGCGGGGCCACGCCCGCCCCGTAACCGTCGAGTGGGGCGGAGTGCGACGCCGAGAGCCCCCAACGTCCCTGACGGATCAGGGGAGTTGGGGGCTCCGGTGTGTCGGGATCGCGAAGTCCGGTCCGTCAGGCGGACGGCACGCGGATCAAGCGGTCGCGGGTCAGGCGGACGGCACGCGGGTCAGGCGGACGGCACGCGGATCAGGAGGGCGTCGCCCTGCCCGCCGCCACCGCACAGCGCCGCCGCGCCGAGACCGCCGCCGCGCCGGCGCAGCTCGTACGCCAGGTGCACGACGAGCCGGGCGCCGGAAGCACCGATCGGGTGGCCGAGCGCGATGGCGCCGCCGTCGACGTTGACGATGTCCGGGCTGAGGCCCAGCTGCTCGGTGGAGACGATGCCCACGGCGGAGAACGCCTCGTTGATCTCCACCAGGTCCAGGTCGGACACCTCAAGCTTGGCCTTGGCCAGCGCCGCCCTGATCGCGTTCGACGGCTGCTCGTGCAGGCTCGCGTCCGGCCCCGCCACCACGCCGTGGGCGCCGATCTCGGCGATCCAGGGCAGACCCAGCTCCTCGGCCTTGGCCCGGCTCGCCACGACCACGGCGGCCGCGCCGTCGGAGATCTGGGAGGCGGTGCCCGCCGTGATGGTGCCGTCGGCGGCGTAGACGGGGCGCAGCTTCGCCAGGACCTCCGTGGTGGTGTCCGGGCGCACCCCCTCGTCGGCGTCGCACACCACGGGGTCGCCCTTGCGCTGGGGGACCGTGACCGGCGCCATCTCCTCGGCGAAGCGCCCCGCGGCGGCCGCCGCGGCGGCCCGCTGGTGCGAGGCCGCGGCGAAGGCGTCCTGCTTCTCGCGGGTCACCCCGGGGTAGCGGCTGTTGTACTTCTCGGTCGAGACGCCCATGCCCACCTGGTCGAACGGGCAGAACAGACCGTCGTGGATCATGTGGTCGATCATCTGCACGTCGCCGGCCTTGAAGCCCGCACGCGAGTGGGGAAGCACGTGCGGCGCCTGCGACATGGACTCCTGGCCGCCCGCCACCACCAGGTCGAACTCGCCGGCCCTGATCAGCTGGTCGGCCAGGGCGATGGAGTCGATCCCCGAGAGGCACACCTTGTTGACGGTCAGCGCCGGGACGCTCATCGGGATGCCGGCGCCCACGGCGGCCTGGCGGGCCGGGATCTGGCCGGCGCCCGCCGTCAGCACCTGCCCCATGATCGTGTACTCCACCTGCTCGGGTGCCACCCCGGCCCGCTCCAGGGCCGCCTTGATCGCGACGGCTCCGAGCTGAGCACCGGAGAAGTCCTTCAGAGCCCCGAGCAGGCGACCGGTGGGGGTGCGGGCCCCAGCGAGGATGACGGAACCGGACACGATGTCCTCCGAGGGTAGGAGTTGTGGACCACAACACGGCTACATTACCCACGAGTTGGGCCCGTGAAGTGCGCCGCTCGAGGGTGTGAGCGAGGGCACAGCCGGGCGGGCGGGCGGCCCGCCCGGCCGGTCACCGCTCAGTGGTCGAAGTAGCTGACGTCCCCCATGCTCCAGGCGCTGACGTCCTCGATCGCCACGCGGTACATCCCGCCCGTCTCCGGGATCCCCACCGGTCCCTGGAGGATCCGCGCCACGTGGAAGTGCAGATACCGGGGCGGTCCTTCCTGGTTCGGGGGGCCGGTGAAGACGGCGGAGAAGTCACCGAGGGCGTCGGAGTCCGCAAGCACCTCCGACACGCGCTGGCGCCAGACGGCTTCGGGGGCCAGCCGCCCCGTGAGGACGGCGCCACCGGCGACCACGGTCAAGGACATCTGATTGCTGTGCCCGGACTCCACCAGAGCGGCGACGTCAACAAGCAGTTCGTCAGGCTTCGACATGGCAAGGGATTCTAGTCGTCGCCTCCCCGGCGGGCCCCGGCGGCGGCACCGGACCCGAGCGCGGCCGCACCCACTGAGTCGACGGCCACGCACCGTGTCCATCCGGCGACACCATGTAGTGCAAGGCGCCCATACGTGTGACTGCCCGGTTTGTCGGGTATCGCGCTGGTACGGAAGTGAGTCCTGAGCCCCTGGGGAGCTGTGCATGCCCACCACTGACGCGATCGTGATGCTGCGGGAAGGCCACAAGGAGATCAGGCGGCTGATCCGCTCCTACCGCGCCTGCCAGGACCCCGACGTGGTCCGCCGACTCGTGCGGGTGCAGGCGGTGTACGCGTACATCGAGTGCGAGGGCATGTACCCCCGGGTGTCCGTCCTCGCTCCCGAGACCGAGCGGACCATCCTCACCCTGCGCGAGGAGCACCACATCATCGAAGTGCTCGCGGCGGAGCTGCATGAGATGCGCCCCGAGGACATCGCCTTCGACGCCAAGGCCCGTCTCATGATGGACCTGGTGGAACGGCACATGGACGCCGAGGACGAGGCGTGGTTCCCGCACGTCAGGAGCGTCGTGGGGCGCAAGGAGCTGCGGGAGATCGGCGCGTGGATGGCGATGCTCGCCGAACGGGCGCCGCAGCGGCCGCAGCGCCCGAGCCGGCGCGGCGAGTGGGACACGGTGGCCGCGTGAATTCCCGTCCGCCCCCGAAGGGCCGGCGGGCGCGGGGGGCCGAGCAGAGCGAAAGGAGCGGGATGGCACCCGCGCGTCATGACCTGGACCGGGCCTGGGAGGCGGCGACGAGCCCCGACGACGTGCCCGAGTGGGCCCCGTCGGCCGAGCCGGAGTTCCTGGACGTGTACGCGCCCGCCGGCTCCGCCGCATGGGTCCCCGGCACCCGGCGACCCGTCCTGTGGCGGCTGCGTTTTCCGGGGCACGAGCATCCCTCGGTCAGCCTCAAGCTGGTCACCGCGTGCCAATGGCGCGGCGCCGTCTCGCAGTTGGCCGCCGAGGTCGACGCGCACCGAGGCGGTACGACCGTGACCGTGCCGCACGTGCCCCGGGGGACGTACTGGATCCAGGCGTCCTGCGGCGCCCGGCTCCTTGCCACCTCCCGCCCCTTCGCCATCGCCTCCGCATCGGACGGGCAGGCGTCAACGCGCCTGCGGGCGCATGGAGTTGGTCGGCGCGGGCGACCCACCCGGTAGGTTGGCGGCCGAACCGACCCGGCGAAGGCCCCGGTACCGGACCCACCGGCCGGGTGTCGCCGGGGCCATCGTGGGAGCCCGTCATCTTCGCCGCCGTCATCCTCTCGTCCCTCGCCGCCTGCGTCCTCCTCGTCGCCAAGGCCCTCCACCTCCTCGCGACCCGCAGGGTGGCGTACGCGCGGACCCGCTCCGGCCGCTTCGGTGAGGCGGCGGTGCTGTGCCTGTGCGTGGGGGCGATCGCCGTCGCCGTGGGGGACATGAGCGGGTTCGACACCCGGCCCACCCGGCCCTGCGCCGCAGCCCGCGCCGAGCGGGACGGCGCGCTCTCCTACCGGGACGGCGCGAACGCGGGCATCACCATCGAATCCCGGGCCTTCCTCCCCTCGACGGTGTGCCGCTGGCCCGACGGCGGCACGGTCGAACTGGTCCCGTCCTGGGTCGCCCCGCTGACCCTGCTCTCCCTGGCAGGAGCGGCCCTCTGCGCGGTGTGCGGCGTCCGTCCCCCGCCGCCCGCGTCTCGCTCCTGAACGGGCCGGGCGGCCCAACTGGGCGCGCATGGGGCGCGGTTCACGAAGGGATCATCGCGCGGACGGGGGTAGGGGAGACGCGTACCTCTGAGCCGCCGGGCCCCTCGGCCCCCTCAGGACGGAGCTGACGATGCGCAAGTCGCTCGGCGGAGCCGTGGGCACCTTCCTCGCGCTCTCCACCATTCTCGGCAGCGGCATGATGATCCTTCCCGGCACCAGCTACCAGCAGCTGGGCCGTTCGGCCTGGCTGGCCTGGGCGGTCGCGGCGGTGTCGGTGATCCCGCTCCTGTACTGCTACGCGTGGCTCGGCCGGCGCCACCCCTCGGCCTCCGGGGTGGCCCGCTACGGCGAGGTCGCCTTCGGGGCGACGACGGGACGGTCGGCCGGGCTGCTCGCCACGCTCGCGCTGGTGGCCGGGATCCCGGCCACCGCCATCACCGGTGGGCGTTACGTCGCGCAATTCTCCGGCGTTCCGAGCCTGGCGTGGGTCTTCCCCGTCGCCGTCCTGGCCGTGGCCACGGTCATCGGATGCCGGGGCGCGGACGTCTCGGGCCGGGTCCAAGTGGTCCTCGTGCTGGCCCTGTTCACCCTGGTGACGTGCACCGCCCTGGCCGCCCTCGGTGTGCACGGCGTACGGGCGCCGAGCGCGGCCGTGCCGGCGCCCGGCGAGCTGGGCGGCGTCCTGACCGCCGTCTACGTCGCGTTCACCGGCTGGGAGACCGTGGCCTTCACCTTCGAGGAACACAAGCGCCCCGACGTCATCCCGCGTGTCTTCGCCGCCTCCTACGTGATCGTGGTGGCGCTGTACGGCCTCGTGCTGCTCGGTCTGTTCAGCGCGGTGGACCCCACCGACAAGGCGCTCGACCGGGCCCCGCTCCTGCTCCTCGCCGAACGCTCGCTCGGCGACCTCGGCAGGCCCGTGACGCTCGCCCTGGTCGTGGCCGCCATCGCCGCCAACGTGTGCGCCTCCGTACTCGCCCTGTCCCGGCTCGTGTTCGGCATGGCACGCAGCGGCTACCTCCCCGGCACCCTGAACCGCGTACGGGACCGCGACGGCAATCCGGTCACGGCCGTCGTGGCGGTGGGCGCGGTCCTGACGGTGATCGCGTTCCTCGGCGCGGCCGGGATCATGTCGTTCCAGTCGCTCTTCGTCCTGTCCGGCGGGATCTACTTCGTCCTGTACGGGCTGGGCGCGGCGGCGTACACCAAACTGGCCGGGCAGGGGCCGCCCCGGGTCGTCGCCGTGCTGTGCGCGGTCACGGTGGTCGCGGTGACCGTGCTGGCGGGGCCGCCCCTGTGGATGTGCTGGGCCCTGTTCGCCGTCGTCCTGCTGGTGACCGCCGCCGTGACCCGGCTGCGGGCGCGACGGGCGCACGGCGCGGAGGAGAGCGCCGGCTGAGCCGAAACCCCGGTGCGCCCGGCCCTGCCGCTCTGCGAGCATGTCCGGATGGTCCACCCCCTTGAATCCCTGGTCGTCCGGCACACCCGGCGTCTTCCCGTCCCCTCCGGCCCCCTCGGGGACGGGGCCGCCGCGGCGCGGCAGTTCGACGTGGCGTTGATGTCCGTCGGCTTCAAGCTCTCGGCGGACCTGCTGCGACACCTGGCGGCGCTGTCCGAGGAGACGGTCCTCGACATCGCGGGGCGGACGCTGGACACGGTCCGGGCGATGACCGGTGACCACGTCCGGCACAACACGTACTTCATCGACTTCCCGGACAAGGTGCCGGACACCCATGAGTTCTGGCAGCGGTGCGTCGCGCAGGCACTCGCCGACGACACCACACGCGAGGCCACGCTCGGTCAACTCCGCGCCGGGGCCGTCGACTTGCTGACGCTGCCCTCGTACGGCACGTACCAGCACACGTACGCCGACCTGCTCGCCGCGCACGACGAGCTGATCGCCTCGGCGGGGGACCGTGTGACGGTGCTGCGTCTGGGCGGCGCTCCGCAGGAGGAGGTCGGCGCCCTGTACCTGGCCCTGGCCACGAGCACCACGCCGCTGGGCGACGAGGACCTGCTCGACCTGGGCGTGCTCGCCCGGCACTGCGTGGACGGCCCCCAGCCCGGGACGATCGCCGTGCGGGAGAACCGCGCCGTGATCAACCGGGCCCGTATCGAAGCCGGCGCCGAACTCCTTCTCGACACGGTGACCGATGTGCTGCGCCTGGCGTGCGCGCTGTCCGACGGTGACGTGACGCTCACCACGCCGACGCGTCTGCGCTCACCCTCGCGGCGCGTGCGGCGCGCCCTGCTCGCGGGCCTCGACGCCGTCGTCGCGTCGTCCCGGGCCAAGCTGGCCGATGTGGCCGCGCACCGGGAGGCGTTCAAGCGGCTCGGTGAGCGTCTGCACGCGCACGAGTACCGGGCGCGCTGGCCGCACGCCGCCGACGTGTTCGCCGTCGCCCGGGGCGAGTCGCGCGTCTCCGGTATCGACGGCCGGGTCGAGGAACTGCTCGCGGCGGGCGATGTCACCGGGGCCGCACGGCTGCTCACGGCCGCGCCCGGCAAACTGTTCCGCTCCCTCGACCGGCTGCTGCGGGTCTGCGCCACCCAGGACGAGCGCGACGCGGTGGCCGAGGCCGCCGAGCGGGTCGCCCCGCAGGTGGCGGGGCGAGTTCTGCTGTCCGTGCGCGAGCACCTGCACAACCGTGGTGGGCAGCACGCGGACGGCAGGAGCCGGGTGTTCGTCAACCGGCGCGGGCAGGCGTGGGTGACCGAGGACACCCGGGCCGCTGTGCCCGCCGCCGAACGCGACCGCCTGGCCCGTGCCCTGGACGCCGAACTGAGCCGGCGTCTGCCGCAGCCGGGCCATCTCCTGATCGACCCGGCCGCCCTGGACGTCGCGCTCCCGTTGAGCGGCAGGGCGACGACGGCCGGCCTCGGCGTGCTGCCCCGGGGCTCCCTCTCCCCGGTCAGCGGCGAGTTGCTGCGGTTCTTCGTGTACTGGAAGCAGGCCCACCACACCACGGACTACGACCTCTCGGCCCTGCTCCTGGACGCCGAGTACCAGACCGTGGCGTGGCTCTCCTACACCGCGCTCACCGAGCTCGAAGGCACACACTCCGGTGACATCACCGCCGCGCCCGACGGCGCGTCGGAGTTCATCGATCTGCGTTTGGGCGCCGCGCGCGGCACCTACATCGTCCCGCAGGTCAACATCTTCGCGGGCGAGGGTTTCGAGGAGACCGAGGAGTCGTTCTTCGGCTTCATGACACGCGACGGCGACCAGGGTGGGCGCCCCTTCGAGCCCCGCACGGTGCGCGCGAAGTCGGACCTGCGCGGCCCGGGCCGGGTGGCGTTGCCGCTGGCGTTCATACGGGACGCCGACGGCGGCTGGCACGCCAAGTGGCTGCACCTGTACCTCAGGGGAAACCCGAGCGCCAACCGGGTCGAGGCGAACCGGGTGTCGGTGGCGACCCTGCTGCGGGGCATCGTCGAGCGCCGACCGCTGACCGTCCGCCACCTCACGGACCTGCTGGCCGACCGCGCCACCGCCACGACCCTGTGGGACGGCACCACGCCGCCATCCGAACCAGTCACCTACATCGGCCTGGAACGCCCGGACGGCCTCCACCCGGACTCCCGCGTCTTCACACCGGAAAACCTGCGCGACATGATCCCGGCCTGACTGTTAACGTGAGCCACGGCGAGGCCATGGAGGGGCTTCCTTCTCCTCTTGCAATGAACTAGTCCCTCCGCTTTCCTCGCCCGCACGACAACACGCCGGATGCCACCAGGCACCCGGCGTCGTCGCGTAGGGGGACCGGAGCGGGAGTCCGAGCCACACTGCGCTGTGCCGGCTACGGGAGTGTGTGGCCCGCGGCGCGGAAGAGGCGGTACCACTCCTCGCGGGTGAGGGGGAGGTCCGAGCCCGCCGCGGACTGCGCGACCCGGGCCGGGTTGGTGGTGCCGAGCACCACCTGCATGTTCGCCGGGTGACGCGTGATCCACGCGACGGCGATGCCTGTCGGTGTCACCCCGTACTTCGCGGCCAGTTCGTCCAGGACCAGGTTGAGCTCCGGGTAGTTGTCCCGGTCGCCGATGAAGACCCCGTCGAAGAAGCCCTTCTGGAACGGTGACCATGCCTGGAGCGTGATGCCGTGGAGCCGCGCGTAGTCAAGGAGACCGTGGTCGCGGTCGATGGACTGGTCGAGACCGCCCATGTTCGCCGCGACCCCCGAGGCGATCAACGGGCAGTGTGTGATGCTCAGTTGAACCTGGTTGGCCACCAGCGGACGGCTGACGGCCGTCTTGAGCAGTTCGATCTGGCCGGGTGTGTGGTTGGAGACGCCGAAGTTGACGACCTTGCCGGCCGCGTGCAGTTCGTCGAAGGCCGCTGCCACCTCCTCGGGCTCCACGAGGGTGTCGGGGCGGTGCAGGAGCAGCACATCGAGGTAGTCGGTGCCGAGGGCGGCAAGCGACTCCTCGGCGGTCCGCACGATGTGCTCCTTGGAGAAGTCGAAGAACCCGGGCCGGATGCCGACCTTGCTCTGGATGACGATCGACTCGCGTTCGGCGGGGGAGAGCGTGAGGGCCCCGCCGAAGCGCTCCTCGCACGCGTGGCGCGTGGGTCCGTAGATGTCGGCGTGGTCGAAGGTGTTGATCCCGGCGTCCCGCGCACTGCCGTACAGGGTGCGGATGTCCTCGTCCTCAAGTCCGGCGATGCGCATCAGGCCCAGGACGACATTGGAGGCCCGCAGCTCGGTCTGGGGGAAGGCGATGGTCTTCATGGGCCCATCCTCTCCGACTCCGCGCGCCGCCACCCCCCGAGGCGTGCCGGCAAGTCCCGCGCGCGGTGCGGCACCGACGTTCCGTGGCCGCCCGGCCCTGCCCCGCCCCGCCGCGCGGACGTCTCGTAAAGTTGCCGGGATGACATCACAGCACGTCCACGGTCTCGGTCCGCGCGAGTACGGCGAGGGCGAGGAACACCTCGGCGGGCAGAGCGTCGAGGAGCTGCTGGGCGGCGCGCACCCCCGGCTGCTGTCCGTGGATTCGGTCACCCCCGAGCTGGCCGGCGTGCTCACCTACGCGCGGATGGTGACGGACGGCCTCGTCTTCGTCTACGCCCTGGACCTGCCGGACGCCGTACGCGTCCTGACCGACCCGGACGTCCAACGGGTGGATCCCCAGACGCTGGGCGCGGCGGCGTACCGGAA
Source organism: Streptomyces sp. NPDC006711 (assembly GCF_042869775.1). Classification (NCBI taxonomy): domain Bacteria; kingdom Bacillati; phylum Actinomycetota; class Actinomycetes; order Kitasatosporales; family Streptomycetaceae; genus Streptomyces; species Streptomyces sp. NPDC006711. The sequence goes on along the minus strand of NZ_JBIAGO010000003.1, from coordinate 517,333 downwards.
CTTGATGGCTGTCCCCGCCGAACACGAGGAAGTGGCCGTGGAGTCGGGGGCGGTGCTGCACTCCGTCCATGGTGACTCGCACTTCGTCGCGAGCAAGGTCCTCTACCTGCCGGAGACCGTCCGCGACCTCACCGGCGACCCGCTCCCCGACGAGGGCGCACTGGTGGCGATGCCGAGCCGGCACCATTTCGTCTACCACCCCCTGGCCGACGGATCCGTGGTCGACGCCCTCAACAGCCTGGCCGCGTACGCCCTCGGCGCGTACGAGGACAGCGGCGAGGCCGCGCTTTCGCCACGGGTCCACTGGTGGCACCGGGGCCGCATGGTCTCGCTCTCCAGGATCGATCACGACGCGCGGACGTTCTCCCTCGATCCGCCGGAGCACCTGCTCGCCGTGATGACGGGTCTGCTCCGCCTGGACCGCTCAGGACGCCTCGCCACCCGCGCGTCGGCCCGGGCGATGCCGCCATCGAGCGCCGAACTGGCCCGTACGACAACCCAGTTGATCGCGGATCTGGGGCAGGACGAGGCGCGGCCCGGTGAGGCGTTCGGCGCGGCCATGGCCCTGGCGCTCACCCAGTGCGCGGCCGACCCGCACGCGGCGCTCCCGGAGACCTGGAACGCCTGGGCCACTTCGGTGCGGCTGGGATCCGCGTGGTTCACCGGCGCGCAAGCGCAGGAGTGCCACCTCGGCGAAGACCTCGTCGCGCCGCTGCCCGCCCTGCCCGCCGAACCGCCCGCTGACGCCAGGGCCTGGCTCGACGCCCTGTATCTGGCGCTGGTGTGCCGCCAGTGGGAGCGGATCGGCCGCCTGTGTCACGTGCCCCTCGATAGGCTGCGTGAGGACGACTCGGTGGACGAGTACGTCCTGCACTGGGTCGACACCCTGCAATCGTTCTTCTCGGGCCGGCCCATGGACGACACGGTGGGCAGACTGCTCGACACCATGCGGGCCGCCGCGCCGGACGCGGTGACGCACGCGCCGATGGACTATGTGCACCGGATCGACTACGCGCCCGTCGCCCTCTTCCACGCCGTCATCGCGGCCGACCACGACGCGTTCACCCGGACGCTCGCCGAAGCCGTCGAACAGCACGCCGCCCACTGGGGCGACTCCAGGGCGCCGCGCGCGGTGGTGGCACTCGGCCCGCTCGCGATGGCGAGCCTCGCCCACGACTACGACTTCCCGCTCGCCCCCGGCCTGCCGTACCTGCCCACGTACCTGCTCAACCGGGAACGGGTCGAGGACATCCTGTGAGCGGGCCGCGCCCGGCGGCCGGCGCGGCCCGACCGCTCCGGCTCGTCCGGCGCCCACGAAACCCAGAGGGTCAGACCTCGCTGAACTCCCGTTCGGCCACGGCGCGCAGCTGCTTCTTGTCGGGCTTGCCGGCGTCGGTCAACGGCAGCGCGTCGACGAAGGTGATGGCGGCGGGCTCGTACATCGCGCCGCGTTGCGCACGGACAAGATCGCGCAGCTGCCGCGCGTCGAGGGCGCTGCCGGGCACCGGGACCACCGCGGCGTGCACCCGCTCCATGCGGTCGGCGTCCCGGACCCCGAAGACGGCGCTCTGCTGGACCTCGGGATGCGAGTTGAGCAGGTCCTCGAGCTCGGTGGTGTACACATGGCCGCCGACCACCACGATCATGTCCTTGATGCGGTCGACGACCGTCAAGTACCCCTCGGGGTCGAGGAATCCGATGTCCCCGGTGTGCAGCCAGCCGTCCCGCAGCACCCGCGCGGTCAGCTCGGGCTGCTTCCAGTACTCCTTCATCAGCATGGCGGAGCGTACGCAGATCTCGCCGTGCTCACCCACCGGGAGGTCGCGGCCGCTCTCGTCGCGGATGGCCACCTCGACCCCGGGCAGCACCTTGCCCGCCGAGCGCAGCCGGTCCGGGCGATCGAGGTCGTGGTCCTCGGGCGTGAGCAGACTGATGCCGCCGGCCTCGTTCTGGCCGTAGAACTGCACGAGCACCGGGCCGAAGCGGCGAATGGCGTCGGCGATGCGGGCGGGGGAGGACTGGCAGCCCCCGTAGGAGATGCCGCGCAGGGACGACGTGTCGCGCACGGCCGAGTCGGGGTGGTCCATCAGCTGGTACAGCAGGGGCGGCAGCAAAAAGAGATGCGTGATGCGCTCGCGCTCGATGGCCTCGAGAACGGCGGCGGCGTCGAAGTCCTCGAGCAGGACGACGCATCCGCCGTCGCGCAGGACGGAGTCGGTGATCATTCCCGCGGCGTGCGCGAGGGTGGTGCACACCAGCAGCCTCGGGGGCTGCTCCTCGGAGTCCGCCGTCGTCTTCCGGAAGGCGCGGACCTGCTCATAGGTGGTGCAGATGCCCTTGGGGTGGCCGGTGGTGCCGCCCGTGTGGCGGATCGTGCACACGTCGTCGGGCCGCGCCGTGCTGACCACCGCCTCGGCCGGCTGCCCGGCCGCGAGCTCCAAAAGGTCCACGCCCACCGCGTCCACCGCGTCCGCCGCGCCCGGGGCCCCCGGCTTCACCGGGCCGAGCACGAGGACGGCCGGCACCGGCGCCAACGCGGTGATCTCGGCGGCCCGTTCCACGTGGCGGGGGTCGACGACCAAGGCACGGGTCTCCACGTCGCGCACGATGGCGGCCTGCGATTCGGCCGAAAGCTTGTTGTAGAGGTGGTTCACCCGGCACCCGATGAGATGGGCCGCGTACCGCACGGCGATGGTCTCCGGCAGGTTGCCGCACAGCAGCGTGACGGTCTGCCCCCGGTCGATGCCGTGCGCGCGCAGCGCCCGTGCCATGCGGTGGACGAGGTCGCGGAACTCGCCAGCCGTGACCCGGCGCCCCTGATGGAAGAGGACTTCCCGCCGGGGATCCGTCTCCAGCGCTTGAAGATTCTCCGTTACGTACGGACGGAAGGCCTGGGTCTGTGATGACATGGTGCATTCCTTCTGGCGCTGGGCACGCCGGTCACGCGGAGCGGCACGGGCCGCCTTAACTCTTGGTTGCTACAGGCAACCAAAGCTAGCGTAGTGGCGGCGGATCGACATCTCCAACTGGGGCCCGATGGCTTGATTTGAGTGGTCGTCGGGCCCGCTCGGGGTGGGCTGTCGGGTCGGGCGCGCAGGGTGCCGGCCAGCATCTCCGCGACGGCCAGGACCGGGAGTTGGGTGTTGGCGGCGGGAACGGTCGGCAGCACGGAGGCGTCGGCGCCCCGCAGGCCCCGCAGGCCCCGCAGGCCCCGCAGGCCCCGCAGGCCCCGCAGGCCCCGCAGGCCCCGCAGGCCCCGCACGCCGTGCACCGCCCCTGCCCGTCGGTCACCGACCCCGGCTCGTCCGCCGGACCCATGGCGCAGGTCCCCACGGGGTGCCAGTAGGTCCCGACCCGTGCGCGCAGGCCCGCGTCGGACAGCGTGAGCGCCGGTACCGGATCGACGGGGCCGGTCAACTCTGCCAGGAGGGCGCCGCGCGCATCGAGGGCTCGCTCATCGGCCGCGAGGCCGTCGTCACCGCCGCGCCCCGCCTGCCGGGGGCTCATCGACTCGTCATCGGCGACCACAGCAAGGTACAGCTCACATCATGACTTCTCGCATCCTCGTCACCGGCGGGGCCGGCTTCATCGGCTCCGCCTACGTCCGCGCGCTCCTCGGCCCCTGGGGCCCGCCCGACGTCACGGTCACCGTCCTGGACAAACTCACCTACGCGGGCAGCCTCACCCGCCTCGACCAGGTCGCGGGCCACCCCCGGTTCACCTTCGTGCGCGGCGACATCTGTGACGCCCCCACCGTGCGCCGCCTCGCGGCCGGGCACGACGACATCGTCCACTTCGCGGCGGAGTCACACGTGGACCGCTCCATCGAGGACGCGTCGGACTTCACCCGCACCAATGTGCTGGGCACACAGCTCCTGCTGGACGCCGCGTTGCGCCACGAGGTGCGCCGGTTCGTCCACATCTCCACCGACGAGGTCTACGGCTCACTGCCCGAGGGCGCCGCACGCGAGCAGGACCCGCTCAGGCCGAGTTCCCCGTACGCCGCCTCGAAGGCCGCGGCCGATCTCATGGCGCTGGCCCAGCACCACACCCACGGCCTGGACGTGCGGGTCACCCGGTGCTCCAACAACTTCGGCCCCTTCCAGCATCCGGAGAAGGCCGTCCCGCGCTTCGCGACCGCGCTCCTGACCGGCGCGCGCCTGCCGCTGTACGGCGACGGGAGCCAGGTGCGCGACTGGCTGCACGTGGACGACCACGTCCGGGCGGTCGAGCTGGTGCGGACGGCGGGGCGGCCCGGCGAGATCTACAACATCGGGGGCGGGACCTCGCTGACCAACCGGGACCTCGCCGGCCGTCTGGTCCGCCTGTGCGGCGCGGACGCCGATCGCATCACGCACGTCCAGGACCGCCCGGGCCACGACCGCCGTTACGCGGTGGACCACGGCAAGATCAGTGCCGAACTGGGTTACCGCCCCCGCCGGGACTTCGAGGAGGCGCTGGCCGCCACGGTGGCCTGGTACCGGGATCATGCGTCGTGGTGGCGGCCATTGGCCGCCGACGGGCCGGGCACTCCGGCCCGAGCGGCCGGGCGCATTGGGGATGCGGACGGGCAACCCCACGGCTGAGAGGCCGATGACGACCAGTCAGAAGCAGGCTCACCCGAACCTGATGAACCGTCAGGTCATCGCCATCGCCATCGTCACCATCGCCGCCATCCCTCCGCGCGACCGTGGCCGCGTGCCCACCGCTCGCCTACCGCGTGCCCGCCGCGCCGCGCACTCCGCGGCTCATCACGGCCCAACGGGCGTACAGCGGCGCCCTGTTGGGCGCCGCAGGTGCCCGCCTGCTTCCACGGCCGTCCTCAGCTGAGGCGCCGCCCCGGTCAGGAGTACGCCCTGAGGAATTCGACGAGCGCGGCGTTGACCTCGTCCGGGCGCTCCTGCTGGGTCCAGTGCCCGCAGCCCGGCAGCTCCACGGGCTCGCGGTGCAGGCTGGGCATGCGCTCGGGCAGGCTCGCGATGAATTCCGGGGTGCCGGGGAACGCGGGAACGAGGTCGCGCTCGCCGTAGACGTACAGGGCGGGCGGGGTGATGACGGCGTCCTGCCAGGGCGCGGTCAGCTCCCAGTTGCGGTCCATGTTGCGGTACCAGTTGAGGCCGCCGGTGAAGCCCCGGGAAAAGCTCTCCGTGAGCACATCGAGATCGCCCTCGGTGAACCAGCCCGGCAGCTCCTCGGGGTCTTCGAGGGCGGCGAGCCAGCCCCGTTCCGGGTCGACCAGCGGCTGGACGATCTCCCCGGGCCTGTCACCGGACGCCGCGTAGAAGAACTTCCGCAGCGTCGTACGCGGGTCCCGTGCGAACTCGGCGTCGGCGACACCGGGCCGGTCGAAGTAGTTCCAGTAGAACCGCCCGCCGAACGCCTTCTCCATGGCGGCCAGTGGCGGGTGGGGGCCCCGGACCGGTGGCGGCACGCTCAGACCGGCCACCCCGAGCACCAGATCCGGCCGCAGCAGCGCGGTGTGCCAGGCGACCGGCGCGCCCCAGTCGTGCCCGACGACGTACGCCTTCTCCTCGCCCAGCGCCCGGACCAGAGCGACGACGTCGCCGACCAGATGCAGGATGCTGTACGCCGCCACGTCGGTGGGATGGTCGCTGCGGCCGTACCCCCGCTGGTCGGGGGCGACCACCCGGAAGCCGGCGGCGGCCAGCGGGCCGAACTGATGGCGCCAGGAGTGCCAGGACTCGGGGAACCCGTGCAGAAGCACCACCAGGGGGCCCTCGCCCTCCTCGGCAATGTGCAGCCGGATCCCGTTCACGTCGATCATCCGATGCTCAACCATGGCTCCGAGCCTACGCGGTGTGCCCGCACCGGCGGGTGGCCGGGTGGCATCCGGCCGCGTGGTGACGTGCCGTCAGCCGGCCCGTGGCCGACACCGTTTCACGGTCGGGTCTTCGGCGGGTCCGGCACGGCGCCGGGCCGGCCGGTGGGCAGACCCGCGAGGTTGGCGGCCTGGTGGAGCAGGGTGATGAGCATGGGCGAGGTCAAACGGCCCGTGAAGGTGTTGCGCTGGCTGGGGTGGTAACAGCCGATCACCTTCAGTTCCTCGTTCCCGGCGCGGTCGTCGTGACCACTCGCGTCCGCTCCCGCCGGCCGCGCCGCGTCCGGCTCCGCGCGGCGCAGCGTCACCACGGTGCCGTGCGCGAACCGGGGCCGGGGGCGCGGCAGCCGCCACCCCGCCTCGGCGAGGACCGGCAGCAGCGTCTGCCAGCCGAAGGCTCCGAGTACGACGATCGCACGCGGCCGCAGCAGCGAGATCTCGGCCGCGAGCCACGGCCGGCACGTGTCCCGCTCCTCAGGCGTCGGCTTGTTCGCGGGAGGGGCGCAGTGGACGGGGGAGGTGATCCGCACCCCGTACAGTTCGAGGCCGTCGTCGGCGGTGGTGGCGGTGGGCTGTGAGGCGAGTCCCACGGCGTGCAGGGCGGCGAAGAGGAAGTCGCCCGAGGCGTCGCCGGTGAACATCCGGCCCGTCCGGTTGGCGCCGTGCGCGGCCGGAGCGAGCCCGACCACCGCCAGCGGTGCGTCCTGTGGACCGAACCCCGGCACCGGCCTGCCCCAGTACTCCCAGTCCTTGAAGCCGGCTCGTTTCGTCGCGGCAACCGTCTCGCGCCAGGCCACCAGACGAGGACACGCCCGGCATCCGACCAGCCGGCGATCCAGCTCCCCGATCCCGCCGCAGCGCTCCGCGTGGAACAGGGGGAAGCCGCGATCTCGGGCAGAGGGCCCCGGACTTGTGCTGCCGACCTCGTCCATGGGGCCACGCTACCTGGTGGCCCGAACCACCGGACCTGGGGCTCCGCCGGGACCACCTCGGCGGAGCCCGGCGCTCAGCTCTCGCGTCGTCGGTACTCCTGCCGCAGCGCCTCCAGAATCTGGACGGCCTCGGGCAGGTCCGCCGCGCGGGCGCGCGCCGCCGCCTCGCCGAGCCGGGCGATGGCCGCGGGGAAGCGACCGAGGCCGTTGCCCTCGATCAGGGCGGCCATCCGCTGGGCCTCGGCGCGTGGCGCCTCGCCGTGCTCCCCGCCCCGCTCGTAGAGCGCCGCGGCGGTCTCCGCCTCGGCCAGCGCCTGGGCGAAGGACTCGGCCTCCGCCAGGACGCGGGCGCGGCGGTAGTGCACAGCGCCCCGCTCGTACCAGGGGACGAAGCCGTCGGCGCCGTCGGCGCCGTCCGCGACCTCGCCCGCGACCGCGTCGGCCCGCGCAAGGTGCCCCAGCGCCGCCTCCAGACCGTCGGGCCCCTTGAACAGCATGGTCAGACGCGCGAACTCGCACATCATGTGCATCAGCAGGGACGGGTTCGGAGCCACGGCGTGCGCGGCGACGGCGCGTTCGTACGCCGTGCCCGCCGCGTCCCACCGGTCGGCCATCGCCAGCGTCGTGGCAGCCTCGGCCGCCACCAGCGTCTGGAGCCGGGGCTCGTCCTCCCAGGCGGCGACGGAGGACGCGAGCCGCAGGAACTCCTCGGACGCGGGCAGGAACTCATCCAGTTCCCGCAGCCCGCGCGCCAGCGTCAACCTGGCCTGGGCGACCAGACGTTCGTCGAGCGAGGAGACCGCGTCGTCGGACAGGACGGACTCCAGTACGGCCACGGCGTCCGCCTGCTGCCCGGCGCGCGCCAGGACATCGGCGAGCTGGAGACGCAGACCGGCCGCCTCTTCCGCCTCGCCGTCCTGGTCGAAACGGGCGGCCGCCTCCGAGAGGTGACGTACGGCGCCGCCCGTGTCACCGAGGTGGGACGCGGCATGGCCGAGCATCGCGTATGTGGGAGCCAGTGCGAAGTGGGTGTCGTCGTAGCGCACCGCGTCCGCGAGCACCCGGTGCAGCAGCTCCACCGCCTCGGCCGGCTGGTCGAGGGTCAGCAGGGTCTGGGCGAGCAGGGCGCGCGGACGGGTCCCGCGCCAGGGCTGCCCGGCGGCTTCCACGTCCTTGAGCGCCGCACGCAGTTCCGCCTCGGCGCGGGCCGTGTCGCCCCGGCGGGCCGCCACGTCCGCCACGAACTGCCGCGCGCCGGCGACCTGGTGAGGGACGGACAGGTGCTCCGCCTCGGTGCGCAGCATGTGGGTGAACTCCTCGAACCGCTCGACGGCGGAGTCCGAAGGCTCGGGCAGCTCGCCCACCAGCTCCTTGTAGGCGGCGAAGACGCAGGAGTACAGCACGGCGAGATATTCCAGCGCCCGCTGCGCCCCGACGTCATCGGACGAGGCGATCTCACCCGCCGCCGGGGAGTCGCCCGTGAAGGGCGCCTCCGTCCTGAGCCGCGCCGCCTCGCGTAGCGCCTCGTCGATGCCGGTCCGGATCGCGGCGGCTCCGCACGTGTCGTCGGGCGCGTCGTCGTCAGGGGAGGGTGTCCAGGCGAGGGCCCGGGTGCGGGCGGACAGCGCGTGCCAGGCCATGCCGAGATCCGCGAACAGAGCGGCGGCCCGCCGCAGTTCGGCGACACTCGCCGCGTCGTCGTCCTTCCGCGTGAGCCGTTGGGCGCGCTGCTCGGCGAGCTCCGCGCGCAGCAGGTCCTCGGGACCCAGACGTTCGTCGTGCGCCCCCGTGCCGTCGGCGAGGCGTTCGGCGACGACGGCCCACAGCCTCGCGCTCCCTGGATGACCGACGGCGGACATGCGCCGGGCCTCGCTCACCAGCGGGACGAAATCCTCGGGCATGTCCAGCGCGGCCGCCGGGGCGAGGTCCGGGCCCGTATCCACGGACGCGACGGGACGGGTGACGGCGGCCCGCAGCCCGAGCGGCAGGGGCTCATCGGTCAACGGCGTTTGGCGCAGACGCAGTTGACGCCCGTCGCTGACGGCCGTGGAGCCGTTGCGTACGTCGAAGGCGTGGCTGAGCCGGTCCGCCTCGGCGCGCAGGTGGGTGAGGAGCGTGCCCGTGGTCCACTTCCGTCCGGGCGGGCCCGCGACGGCGGTGTCGAGGTGGCCGTCCGCCACCAGCCGGGTGAGCAGCACCTCGGCGCCGGTCAGGAAGGAGAGATGGGCCAGCGGAGCACCGCTCGCCTCGAACAGGGGGCGGTTCTCGGCAAGGATCTCAAGACCCCGGCCCTCGTTGCGTGACAGCGCGCAGAACTCCAGGTGCAGACCCACCTCCTCCTGCGTCCCCGGATTCCCCCGCACCCGGCGGTAGCCGGTGAGATGGTGCGAGCGGGCCTCGTCGAAGCGGCCGGTGCGCAGCAGCGGCAGCAGGGCGCGTGCCTGGCTCATCTGGGGCTCTTCGGTGCAGCCCTTGTCCTCGGTGAGCACCGGCCGCCAGGTGTCGAGTGCCCCGGCGTCGTCACCGGCCGCCACTTGGTGCACGGCGAAGTGCCGGGTCTCACAGGCCTCGCAGTCACTGAGCTCGGTACGGGGGCGGGTGGCCCACAGGTCGTACGCGCCGGCCACACCGGTGCCCGTGTGGCGCGCCACGTGGTAGCGCATCGCGGCCACCGGCTGCATGCCGTGCCCGGCGTCCTGATAGCGGGTGCGCATCTGGTCGATCCAGCCGTGCACGGCCGCCAGGGGCACCTCGGGCACCTGCAACAGGGACGTGGTCACCCACTTGAACCGCCAGAAGACCTGGTTGGCCTCCCACTGGCTGAAGGACCCCGGAGCGGTGTCCCACAGCTTGAGCAGCCGGGCGAAGGCGACGGGCGACTTGCGGTGCTCGCCGGTGAACTCGTAGGCCGACATCAGTTCGAGCAGGGCCGTGACGAGGACGTCGGGCTCCTCGAAGGACTCGGCGGCCTCGACGAGCTCTTCCGCGGTGATGGTGCGCGGCAGACCGTGGGGGCGGCCGTTGTTCTCACGCAGCGCCTCGACGACGGCCTCGGGGGTGTCCAGCATCTACAGTTCCTTCCGGGGCTCGGAGCCGGGTGCCGCCGTGCCGGAGTGGTGCATGGCGTGCGTGAGCAGGTTGATGAAGGCCCGGTTGAGCAGAGCGCTCTCGCTCGCCCGCAGCGGGCGGCGGCTGAGCAGCAGGGCCTGCCCGTACAGCGCCTCGGCGGCTGTGACCGCGAGCTCTTGCTCGGTGATGGTGATGGCCTGGCGCACCAACGGGTTGAGGTGGTTCAGGACGAGCTGGGCGCGCGGGGACTCACGGCGCAGCGAGCCGAGGATGTCCGCCCACAGGCCGTCGCTGTCGGCGGCGAGCGTCGAACGCGTCCGTTCGTGGCGCGCCTCCCGGTTGTCCAGGAGCAGCGCCGGAGCGGTGACGGGCTGGAAGTCGCGCAGGACCACGTCGCAGTCGTGCGCGCCCACGGTGTCCCGGGCGACGGCGAGGAAGGCGGCGGCGCGCAGCTCGGCCGCCGGGTCCACGGCGTCGAGGTGCGCGGTGACGGTGGCCGGGTCGAGGTCGGTGACCGCCGTGCCGGGGCGGATCTCGGGCAGCCGGTGCACGAGGTCGCGGTCGTAGGTGTAACCGCCGTTGACGACGCCGAGGCCGGCGGCCGACGCGATGGGAGCGACTTGGCGGAACTCCTCGACACTGCGGGCGACGAGCACGGTGGGGTGCTTGCGCGCGAACTCCTCGAGCGTGACGTTGCCGTCCGTGGTCTCGAACGGCAGCCACGGCAGCACGATGCGCAGGAGCTCGTCGTCGTAGCGGGCCAGCGCCTTGACCGCGAGATGGTGGGTGTCGATGAAGCGGTGCAGCAGCGACGGGTCGCTGGCCGCCAGACCGGTCAGCCAGTCACGGATGCGCTCGCCGAGGGCGTCGCGCACCGCGGACAGGGTGCCGTCCTCGTACAGCGCCTCACGGGACGCGGTCGGCCGCAGGCTGGTGGTGTCGACCACGCAGCGCACGAAGAAGGCCCAGTCGGGGAGCAGTTGGGGCGCCTGGTCGGTGAGCAGCATGCCCTTGAGATGCACCCGGTGCCCGGCGCGCTGGGCCGGGCTCATGGCCGTGGGCAGGACGTAGGCGACGCCCCGCAGACCAGCCGCAGGCAGGTCGAGCTCGATCGTGTCCAGCGGGGTGAAGTCGAACAGGTCGCGGCAGTACGCCGTCAACGCCTCGCGGCGGGCCAGTGGTGAGCGGTGGCCGCGCTCCCACGGGGGAGCCTCGTTGACCTGGTGGGTCTCGCCGCTCGGCTCGACGACCGTCACCTGGTGCCGCAGCAGGCCGCCGTAGTGCCGGGCCAGGGAGACGACCCGTTCCGGCTGCGTCCACTCCGCGGTGTCGGCCCGGGGAACCAGCCGGACGGTGGTGCCCGGCTCCGGCACGGCCGACGCGGGCAGCGTGCGGATGGTGTAGCGGCCGTCGGAGTGGCCGCGCCATTCGACGGCGGGCGCCGATGGATCGGCGGCGCTGCGGCTGAGCACCGTGATCTCGTCCGCCACGACGAAGCACGCGAGCAGACCGATGCCGAACTGGCCGATGAAGTCCCCCCGCGCCGCGTCGAGTCCGGCCCCGTCGAGCGCCCCCTCGGTGGTGCGCTTGGAGCTGCGCCCGATGGTCGCGAGGAAACGGTGGACGTCGGCCTCGCTCAGACCGATCCCCGTGTCGGTCACGGTGAGGGTGTCGCCGGTGCGCACGGTGATGGCGCCGGCCGCACCCGGCTCGAGCGACTGGCGTGCGGTGATGGCGTCCACGGCGTTCTGCATCAGTTCACGCAGGTAGACGCGGGGGCTGGAGTAGAGGTGGTGGGAGAGCAGGTCGACCAGGCCGCGCAGGTCGACCTGGAAGGTGTGGGAGGACTCGGATTGAGGCACCGGGCGAAGTCTTTCGGTGGACGCGTCCCCGCGCGGCGCGGTGACGCGGCGCCGGCAGGGGACGGAACGGAAGGGGAAACGGAGTGTGTGAGGACGGCGAACCGTCGTCGGATCCGACGGATGCCAAGGTCGCCACGCGGAGCTATGGAACGCCGCCGTGACAGCCCAATGTGGGCTGCCACAGCGGTTCATGACGGACCGTCACAGGAGCACCGAAACGATGCTCAACGCCCGGCCGACGAGCGATGCTCCTTATAGGCAGCGGCGGGATCGGAGGCGTCGATGTAGTGCCAGGGGGACTCGGTGACGCGCCCTTCCGAGCCGACGAAGCACTCACGGGCCCCGGCCTGGTCCTCGGCGAGCGAGAAAGCCATGGCGAAGGTGTTGAGGACCTGTAGCCATCCGCCCGAGCGGACGAAGTCCGGGTGGCGGAAGGAGTGGTCGGCGGCTTCCCGCAGCGACGCCACCACCTCGGGCCGGCGCATGTACGCGCCGCCCGAGAACCCCCCGTCGAGGGCGAGCCAGTGCTCGATGTGCGCCATGGGGACGAGCTGGCCGAGAGCCGTGCCGCCGGGCGCGCCGAGCGCCGATTCCCGTGCGAAGGCGTGCATCTCCTCGTGCGATCCGCCCCACTTGTCGCACACCTGCTGCAACCGCTGCTGGTGGGCGCCCAGATGGTACGGATCGCGGCGTACGGTGGCCTCGAAGCGGCGCCGCGCGATGTGCTGTCCGACCTCCAGGCCCCGGCCCGTGATCTGTAGTCCGAACCAGGGCAGGGCCCATTCCGGCTCGCGCTCCGCCGCCTCGTACAGCCACTCCTCGGCCGTACGCAGCCGGGAGTGGAACAGGGCGAACTGTTCGCGGGAGACGTGCTTCGCACGCGCTCCCGTCCGTGCCTCCCAGGCCCAGTCGATGTAACGGAACCCCGCCACCAGCTTCGCGAGCGCCGCTTCGGGCTCGGCCTCGACGACCCCGGTGATCCACCGCTCGACCCCCGCCGTCTCACCGACGGCCCGCACCAGTTCGGTGCGGTCCTCGCGCTCCGGTCGCGCTTCGAGTATCAGCCGGACCGTCGCCCAGTCTCCGGCCGAGGCCGCCGCCCGCACCCGTCCCACATCGGGATCCCCCGAGTCCCGCTGCACGCGCGCCACGGGCCGAACGACCCGCTTCCCCAGCGTGAGCCCCCATCCATGGAGCACCGCCATGTCCCCACCCCTTGTTGTGTCCCAACGGGGAGGTCAGAAGTCACTCCCTCGTGAAGGTAGTGACTATCACGCACGACTGACAATCGCACACTCTTTCCCCCGCTCCGACCGGTTGGGGCGCCCGGCCCGGAACGCGCGGGCGGAGATGGCCGAATGCGATGCACCCAGCCATCCGAGTGATGTTCAAACGTCTGATGTCTGTATAGAGTGCGGACATGAAACGCATCAACGCACCGCGCAGGTCGGCAAGTCTGGCCGCGCAACTCGTGGACAGCCTCCGTGCACACATCGCGGCGGGCGGATGGCCGGTGGGGACGAGGATTCCGTCGGAACAGGCCCTGATGGAAGAGCTCGGTGTCGGGCGCAGCACGCTGAGGGAAGCGATCGGCGCGCTCGTGCATCTCGGGCTGCTCGAGGCGAGGATCGGGGACGGCACGTATGTCCGCGCGTCCAGTGAGCTCCAGTCGGTCATGGTGCGGCGCGCGAGCGCCGCAGGACGCGACGATGTCCTCGAACTGCGCACCCTCCTTGAGGAGTTCGCCTCCAAGGCCGCCGCCCTGCGCCGCAGTGACGACCAACTGGCGCAGCTCCGCGAGCTCTTGGCCGACGCGGACGCGGCATGCGAGAGCGAGGACCCCACCGCGGCCAGGGATGTCGACGCCCTGTTCCACCGGGCCGTCGTGCGCGCCAGTGGAAACGACCTCCTCATGGAGGTGTACGACTACCTCGGCACCGCCCTGACCGCCACCCAGGAGGGACTGCCCTGGGACGCGGCCGCCGCACACGAACACGCCGGTCTGCACCGCAGGCTCGTCGAAGCGATCGAAGCACGGGACGGGGACGGCGCCCGCGCCGCCGCGGCCGCCATCGTGTGCCTCACCCACGACACCGACGAAGCCGGCTCATGAAGAGCCCGGAGCCCGACAACCGTCCGTCTCACGCCATCGCCACGCAAGGAGACCTGTTAGGCATGTCCACGCACGCCGCCCTTCCGCGAGAACTCGACGCACACACCGCACGCCGCGCCGAGCAACTGCACGCGAGCGACCCGCAGTTCCGTGCCGCCGCTCCCCTCGCCGCCGTCAGCGACGCGCTCCGGGAGCCGGGGCTGCCCCTCGTCGAGCTCGTGTCCACCGTCATGGCCGCCTACGCGGACCGCCCCGCAATGGGCGAGCGCGCCGTGGAGACGGTCACCGACCCGGACACGGGACGCACCGGGACGCGTCTGCTGGAACGCTTCGAGACGATCACCTACGGGGAACTGTGGGAACGGGTGGGTGCCGTCGCCTCGGAGTGGGTCCATCACCCCACGCGGCCCCTGAGCCCGGGTGACTTCGTCGCGCTGCTGGGTCCCCCGAGCGCCGAGTACGCCGTCGTGGATCTGGCGTGTGTCCGGTCGGGCGCCGTGTGCGTACCACTGCCGTCCGGTTCCGCGGCCGACCGGCTGGCCCCCATCGTCGAGCAGGCCGCCCCGTGTGTGCTGGCCGTCGACGTGACGCAGCTGGATGTCGCCCTCCACCTCGCGGCGCGCGCGCCGTCCCTGCGCAGGCTCCTCGTGCTGGGACACCGTCAGGAGGACGCTCAGCACCGGGAGTTGATGGCCCGGGCGCATGATGAGCTGGACACTCAGGACCACGGCGCCACCCTGGACACGCTGGCATCCGTCATGGCGCGCCGCAGCTCTCTGCCGTCGCCGCCGCACCTTCCCCCGTCCCCGGAACCCGACCCGCTCACCACGCTGCTCTACACCTCGGGCAGTACGGGCACCCCCAAGGGCGCGATGTACACCGAGCGTCTGGCGAAGCAGCTGTGGGTCGACTTCGTCCCCGGCCGGCCTGCGTGGCCGGCCATCGTCTTGAACTTCATGCCGTTGAGCCACATGGTGGGGCGCGGGGTGCTGTTCAGCACGCTGGCCAGGGGCGGCACCGCCTACTTCACGGCGTCGAGCGACCTCTCGACGCTCATCGAAGACCTGAGCCTGGTCCGGCCCACCGAACTGATCATGGTGCCGCGCATCTGCGACATGCTCGTACGGCGCTACCGGACCGGCCTTGCTGGCCTGGACCGGGGGAGCGCCGACGCGGTCGCGGGGCTCGAAGAAGAGCTGAGGGAGCAGACCGTAGGGGGCCGCCTCCTGTGGGCCGTCAACGCCTCGGCACCCCTCAGCGCCGATGGGAAGGCGTTCATCGAGGACTGTCTGCACGTCAGGATGGTCGACGGCTACGGCTCGACGGAAGCCGGGATCGTCACCCTGGACGGCCGTGTCCTGTGCCCGCCGGTGACCGCGTACAAGCTGGCGGACGTGCCCGAACTGGGCTACCTGAGCACCGATCTGCCCCACCCGAGGGGCGAACTGCTGATCAAGTCGGACCGGCTCGTGCCCGGCTACTACCAACGGCCGGACGCCACCGCCGCCGTCTTCGACGAGGACGGCTTCTACCGCACGGGCGACATCATGGCCCGTACCGCCGCCGACACCTTCACCTACGTCGACCGGCGGGCCGGCGTCCTGAAGCTGTCCCAGGGCGAATTCGTGCCGGTGACCCGCCTGGAAACCCTCTTCGCCACCGGCCCCCTCGTCCGGCAGGTCTTCCTGTACGCCAACAGCACGCGCCCCTACCTGCTCGCGGTCGTCGTGCCGACCCCCCAGGCGCTCGCCGACGCCGACGGGGACACGGAGCGCCTGCGAACCGCCCTGCGCGAGGCGCTGCGAGGGACAGCCGAGGAGAGCGGCCTCAACTCCTATGAGATTCCACGGGACTTCCTCATCGAGACCGAACCGTTCAGCCAGGACAACGGCCTGCTCTCCGGACTGCGCAAGCCCCTGCGGCCCGCTCTGGCTGGCCGCTACGGCGAGCGTCTGGAGGCGCTGTACACCGAGATCGCCGACCGCGAGGCCGACCAGCTCGGCGCCCTGCGCAGGGCCGGAAAGGACGCCCCCGTACACGAGACGGTTGTGCGGGCGGCGCTGGCGCTGCTCGGTCACCGGCGGGACGACGCGCGGCCCGACACACACTTCCAGCAACTCGGCGGGGACAGCCTTTCCGCCGTCTCCTACGCCCAGTTGCTCAAGGACATCTACGGCATCGACGTCCCCGTCGACGTCGTCATCAACCCGGTCAACACGCTCCGGCAGGTGGGGGAGTACGTCGAGCGGGCGCTGGCCACGGAACACTCCCGGCCCACGGCCGACACCGTCCACGGCCCGGGCGCGACCCGACTGCGCGCCGAAGACCTGCGCTTGGAGGCCTTCTTCGACGCCGCTGCCTCACCCGCGCTCGGGCCGGCCGATCCGCTGCCCGAGGCGAAGACCGTCCTGCTGACCGGCGCCAACGGCTACCTGGGGCGATTTCTCTGCCTGGAATGGCTCCAGCGCGTCGCGGAGCGCCGAGGCACCGTGGTGTGCCTCGTGCGCGGGAAGACCGACGAGGCGGCCCGCGCGCGGCTGGACGCGGCCTTCGACAGCGGCGACCCCGAACTGCTCGCCCGCTACCGCGCGTTGGCCGCGAACCATCTGGAGGTGATCGCGGGAGAAGCGAGCGAGCCCGCACTCGGGCTCGACCCGGCGACCTGGCAGCGGCTCGCCGACACGGTGGACGTGGTCGTCCACTCGGCGGCGCTGGTCAACCATGTCCTGCCCTACAGCCAGTTGTTCGGCCCCAACGTCCTGGGCACGGCAGAGCTGATCAAGCTGGCGGTCACCTCCCGGCTCAAACAGTTCACCTTCATCTCCACGGTCGCCGTCGCCCTCGACGCCCCTGCGGCCGCCGAGGAGTCGTCGGACATCCGCGCGGCCTGCCCCGCGTACGCCATCGACGCCACCTACGCGAACGGCTACGCGGCCGGCAAATGGGCGGGCGAGGTGCTGCTGCGCGAGGCCCACGACACCTTCGGCCTGCCGGTCGCCGTGTTCCGCTCGAACCTGATCCTCGCCCACCCGCGCTACCGGGGCCAGCTCAACATCCCGGACGTCTTCACCCGGCTCCTCCTCAGTGTGCTGACGACCGGGACGGCGCCCGGCAGCTTCTACGCCGAGGACAGCACGGGCGCCGGCGCGCACTACGACGCGCTCCCGGTCGACTTCACCGCGCGGGCCATCACCGCGCTGGGGGACACCGCGCGGGCGGGCCACCAGACCTTCAACGTGGTCAACCCGCATGAGGACGGCATCTCCCTGGACACCTTCGTCGACTGGCTGGCGGCCGACGGCCACCCCCTGACCCGCGTCCCCGACTACGACACCTGGCTCCGGCGTTTCGAGACCGCCATGCTCCGCCTGCCCGACCGCCAGAAGCAGCACTCGGTGCTCCCGCTGCTGCACGCCTTCGCCCAGCCGCAGCCGCACCTGCCCGGATCCGCCCTACCCGCCCGGGCATTCCGCGCGGCGGTGCGGGCGGCCGACCTCGACCCCGAGCGCGACATCCCCCACCTCACGCGGGACCTGATCAGCAAGTACGTCGCGGACCTGCGGACGCGAGAGCTGTTGTAGGTCACGGGTAATACGGCGCGTGTACGTGATCGCGAAGACCTTGAGGCACCGGGCGCCACGCGGCAGGCCGTGAAAGCAGGGCACCAACTGCACGCGTGCGCAAGGTAGTTGAAAACAGGGCAGTCGAGGCATACCTCGTCCTGGTGGCGCAAGGCCTCCCCGTGGGCCATGCCGGGACGGGTCTCGGCCGTAGGCGTCGCGATCCGTTGTTCCCCGCCCGCCCGTACCGGTACAGATGGGTGGGACCAGTCCGTACAAGGAGGGGAAAATCATGAAGAAGGCGAAGAAGGAGACCACGAGGAGGACCGCCGGTATCGTCCTCGGCCTGGCGCTGGCGGGCGCGCTGGGGGCCGCGGGCTCGGCCGAGGCGCAGGGCCGGCCGTCGGTCGCGGCTCCGGCCCCGGCGCCGGCCGTCGGCGCTCCGGCCACCGCCGCTCCGGCCGCCCAGCCCCCCGCCTCGGTCGTCGCGGAACTGAAGGCGGCGATGAACAAGGCACGCACCCGGGTCGCGCCCAACGCCCGGGTCATCTGTTACTCGGCCCACGTCCAGGACATCGGCTGGCAGTCCGCCGTCTGTGACGGCGCGGTGGCGGGCACGACCGGGCAGAGCCGCCGCATGGAGGCCTTGGCGATCTCGACCAGCGGTGTCGGGGGCGTGTGCGCCAACGCCCACCTCGCCGACATCGGCTGGCAGGGCTGGGTGTGCGGCTCGGACGGACAGGTCGTGACGGTCGGCACCACCGGACAGTCGCGCCGCATGGAGGCGCTGGGCGTGCAGGTCGGCTCGGGCAACGTCGGGGCGCAGGCGCACGTGGAGGGTTACGGCTGGCTCAGCGCCGTCAGCGGCAACCCGGTCTACGTAGGAACCACGGGCCAGTCCCGCCGCATGGAGGCCGTACGCATCTGGGTCTGACCCGGATGCCTGACGGCCGCTGACGGCCGACATCGCAAGGCAGGGGTGGTGAGCAGGGGTGGTGCTCCGAACCGGGGTGCCACCCCTGTGCCCGTGCGTGCGCCGGGGCCGTGTCGGCGCGGCGGGGAATCGAGCCGGGGTCACCCCCGCAGCCGACGGCTACCGCGACCCCGTGGCCACCAGCCTCGCGCTGACCGGTTCGAGTTCCGCGACCAGCTCGTCGAACGCGTAGCGGGAGAGGGCTTCGTACGGCGCGGCGGCGAGCTCGGTCAGGGCCTCGACACGCTGCTGGGTCCGGCGCCCGGCGTCGGTGAACCGGCCGTCGGCGTCGACGAGCCCGCGCCCGCGCAAGCCGTCCACCACTTCGGCCAACCGTTCCTTCGGCAGGTGGTGGATGCGCCCGAACGTCTCCGGTGGACAGATCCCGCGCGCCGGCGCCTCCAGCACGTGGGCCTCCGTGCCACCGACGCGCGCGCCGACGTGCCCGTCCCCGCGGTGTTCGCGCAGCATGGTGGCCGCATGCGACAGGCGGGTGACCGGGTCGCCCGGTACGGGGAGCGCGCGCATCCCGGCGTACATCACCCGGCCCTGCGTGGGCGCGCTCGTGGCGGCCTTGGTGGTCAGGTCCGCTGCCCGGGCAAGGCCGGCGACCCCCACGAGGTGGTCCCGAAAACGAGGAGGGCGACGGCGGTCAATCCGGGCGCGGATGAGCCGGGAGTGATATCAGGCCGTATGCAAACATTTCTGCCCTGCGCCGGATTCGCGGACTCCGCCGAGGTCCTGGACCGGCGCCGACTGGGCAAACAGCGGGTCGAAGCCCTCCAGGTGTTCCGGGGCCTGACCGTGCCGGGCTACGGATGGCGGCGCCACCCCGCCGTACGGATGTGGTCCGGATACGAGGAGGCCCTGGTCTGCTACGGCCTGGTGATCTGCGCGGCGTGGACGGCGGCGGGCCGCGCGGACACCTGCGCGGGGACGCTGACGGAGGACTACCGACGGTGGCGCGACACTCGCGCCACGCGACCCATGCGCAACACCCGCCCCGCGCGGCCCGTGCGTACCCAGGAGGAACTTGCCCGCGCCGGGGAACTTCCCCCCTGGCTCGGTTCACCGGAATTCCACCGCAGCCACCGGTCGGCGCTGGTGCGCAAGGAACCCGACTTCTACCGTCCCCTGTTTCCCGAGGTCCCGGACGACTTGCCCTATGTGTGGCCGGCGTCGGACCGGGAGCGGCGCACGGAGGAACCGTAGCAGCGGGCACCAGAAACACCCACGGGGCGGCGGCCATCAACTACTCTGCTGCACAGCCCAGTTGATGACCACGTTCACTGACCGGACGCGAGGGCGTGACGGTCCGGGGCGCACCACCGGCAGCAGCAGGCGTCCGCCGCTCACGGCAGCAGCGCCGCGGCGAGCTCATGGGGCCGGGCGGCGAACGGGCTGTGGCTGCCCGGGAGGGTGCGCACGGTGAACGGGTCGCCGGGCATGGCCCGGTCGGCTTCCGCGATCATCAGATCCTGCACGGCCGTAGGCAGGGCCCGGTCGTCCGCGCAGCGCAGGAAGGTCCGAGGGATACGCCCCCACCGGTCCGGAGTCACGATGACCGGAGTGGAGGGGATCGCCAGAGGCAGATCGGGGCTCAGCGCCGAGCGCCAGCGGTCGAAGCGGTCCAAGGGGGTGTCATGGTAGTGGGTCTGCCGCAGCTCCTCGATGTAGGCGGGGTCCTGCGAGAGCGGGTTGATCCGCACGGCGCCCAGTTCCCCGGGGTCGCCGATATTCAGACTCCCGCCTCGTGCCGCGGCCTGCTCGGGGGCGCCGAGGTAGTCGAAGAACCGGGGCCGTCCGGCGGGTACGAAGGCCGAGAGGTAGACGATCTCGTCGACGAGTCCGGGTGCGCGCTCGGCGGCGAGCGACGCGGGGCCGCCGCCCGCGCTGTGCGCGACGAGCACGACACGACGGTGGTGGCGGGCCTGGTGCAGCGTGTCAAGGACAGCCTCGGCGCTGTCGTCCATTGTCACGGTGGCGAGCTCGGACTTCTCGGTCAGCAGGCCCGGCTGGCCCGGCTGGAGGTATCCGCTGGGCAGTGGCGCGTCGAAGCCGTGCCCCGGCAGGTCGACGGCCGTGCTCGCGGCACCGAGTGCGGCGAGTGCGCGCTGCGTCGGCGCCCACTGCGCCGAACCGTGCCAGGCCCCGTGCACGAAGACGAAAACGGTGTCTGTGGGAGAAGTAGCAGTCATGACCGCATTCCACGCGACCCGACGCCGGCCATCCATCAAAAGATCTGACAAGCTGGCGCACGATACCTGTGAGATATCGAAAGATATCGCGAGAGATGAAGGGGCGGTCCGGCATGGAGGCGCGGCACCTGCGGTACGCACTGGCCCTCGCCGAGCACGCGCACTTCGGCCGGGCCGCCGGTGCGCTGGGCATCGCGCAGCCCCCGCTGTCCAAGCAGATCGCCGACCTCGAACGAGAAGTGGGCGCCCTTTTGTTCGACCGCACCCGCCGGGGGGTGTTCCCGACACCTGCGGGCGCGGCCTTCCTCCTGCGGGCGCGCAGAGCGCTCGACGAGATCACGGCGGCCTCGGTCGACGCGGCCAGGGCGGCGCGTGGCGAGACGGGACGGCTGCGTCTGGGGTTCATCGCATCGGCGCTGCTCGAACCCCTGCCGGACGTCATCGGCAGGTTCGGCCGCGAACGGCCCGACGTACGGCTGGAACTGCACGAGATGGCGACCAACCGCAGCACGGCCGCGCTCGTCGCCGGGGAACTCGACGTGGCGATCGGCCTGGGTCGTCCACGAGGCGTCGGGGCCGAGCAGTTGGTTTCGGTCCCGATCGGACACGATCACCTCGTCGCGGTCGTCAGCAGTACGCATCCGTACGCGGGGCAGTCGTCGGTGGACGTGGACCAACTGCGGCGACAGCCGCTGATCGTGGCACCGGGTGAGGACGAACCCGCCGTCCTCACCGGCCTGCGGACCCTGCTGGGCAAGGACTCCCCGGCGCTCTCCGGCGCGACCGTCGCGCGGGACATCCACACCATCATCGGCCTCGCCGCCTGCGGGGTGGGCGTCGGTCTTGGCCCCTCGCGCATGCTGACGGCCCCACGACGGGGCACCTGGTTCTGCGAGGTGACCCCGCGCACCCCCCTGCCCGACCTGATCCTGTCCTTCCAAGCCCGCGACCGCTCCCCGGCGTTGAACGCCTTCCTCGACGTCATCCGCCAGAACTGCCCCGAGGTCGGCGCCGCCCTCAACCACCGGATCGGCGCCTCGGACCACGATGAAGACGACGACGGGGCCCCGATTCCTGCCTGACGCCGCTTCGCGGGGCGAGCGAGCTCCGGTGTAGCCGCGGCCGCAGAGCTGGGCCGGAGTGATAGACGGGATCCACCCCGACCATGCCGCCGACCGCCGAGGTCCTGGCCGCCGCGATGCCGGCCCGAATGGCCTTGTCCGTCTACGCGTTCACCCAGCCCCCTGTGTCCGAGGAGCGCCGGGCCGCCTGTGTGGCTCCCTGCGGAGACTTCCTGATCGAGGACTGTCTCCACGCACGCTGGGAGACCTCGGACGAGAGAGAACCAACCCCGGCTCACAGTGCGGGAGTTGGCCAGAAGAATCGGCTTCCTACAACATCGGGCTCGGGCCCAGGCCCAGGGCCCGGGGACGGTCAGTGGTCGTCGCGCTCGGAGTCCGGTCCGTATCGCTCGAAAGGCCGCAGGTGCGGGCCCCCCTTCGTAGAGCGTCATGGCGCACTCCTCGTGGCCCTTCCCGCCCCGCTGACCAGCATCGTGGAAAGGTGAGTTCATGCAGGTCGGCGACCACGCGCGACATCGGATGGCTCAGGACCCGGGCGGGACGTCAGTCCGCGGAGCACCCGCTCCAGCCAGGAGCGACGGGCCTGCCACGCCGCCCGGCTGATCACCGCGTCCGGGACCACCAGGTCGAAGGTGTGATAGCCGCCGGACCACACGTGCAACTCGGCCGAGCCGCCGGCCCGCCAGATCCGGTCGGCGTAGGCGACGGCCTCGTCGCGCAGAGTCTCCGCGGAGCCGACGTCGATGAACGCCGGCGGCAGTCCGGACAGATCCGTGGCGCGGGCGGGCGCGGCGTACGGCGACACGTCCGGGCCCCACACTCGGCACCGAGCAGAGCCTTCCAGCCGAAGCCATTCCAACCACGGTCCCAGACGTCGACACCGTCCATCTGACGGGCCGAAGCACTGTCGTTACGGTCGTCGAGCATCGGGCACATCAGCAACTGCCCGACCAGCCGCGGCCCGCCCTTGTCGCGCACCGACAAGCTCAGCGCGGCCGCCAGGCCACCACCGGCACTCGTCCCCGCGACGACGATCCGGTCCGCGTCCAGGCCGAGTTCGGCCGCGTGCTCGACGGACCACAGCAGTCCGGCGTAGACATCGTCGAGGGGTGCGGGATACGGATGCTCCGGCGCGAGCCGGTACCCCGCCGAGATCAGCGACGCCCCGAACCGCTCGGCCTCGTCCAGCAGCCGTTCGAGGAAGAACAGGTGCCGCGGGTCGCCGCTGAAGTAGCCACCGCCGTGCACGAAGTAGATGACCGGGCGCGACGCCGCCGGGCCCGAAACGGCGGCAGGCGTACAGATCAGCAGCTCGGCCTCCGATGTGCCGGACGCTCCGGGAACCGAGTGCGAAGTCACCTCGAACCGTCCGCCCTGCCGCAGCTCGTCGAGTGTTGGCACCTCTGCGGCGTCCTCGGCCCTGACTTTTGGCAGCCGCTCCATGCTCATCGGGCCCGAACCGGCCTCCTGTACGGCGCGGTATCCGTCCAACAGCGCCGCATCGAAAGGTATTGACACCATCAGTCCACCTTCGTGAGATTGCGCGCGCCACCCCTGGGGACGGCGATCGTGTGCTCCGCGTGCGCGCCCCGTGATCCACCGCTGGAAGCGGGAGTCCAGCCGTCCGAGGCAGTGTAGATCTTGCCCAACGCGGCCGCCCCACAAGGTTTCAGGGCTCGCCTCGGGTCGGGACGCAGCACCGGCCGGAGCGTGCAACCGTTTCGCACTCGGGGGCTCCTGGGCGCGGGATTCCCAGGGGGCGGCACGGACAATCTGCGGCAGGTCAGTCAGCGGAACAGGCGGAAGAACCCGCGCACCTGCTGGACCAGTGACTCCGGCTGCTCCAGCGCGGCGAAGTGGCCACCATGGGGCAGTTCCTCGAACCAGCGCAGGTCGGTGAAGCGCAGTTCGGCCTCCCGCCGCGACGGGCGGGTTATGTCGCGCGGGTAGATCGACAGCCCCGATGGCGCGGTCACCTTGTCGCGGAAGTGGGCGAAGCTCTCCCAGTACAGGCGCGCCGACGACGTGGCCGACGCGGTGAACCAGTAGACCGAGATCTCGTCGAGGATCGTCTGCCGCGACAACGCGCCCTCGGGATGGCCGTCGTTGTCCGTCCACGCCCAGAACTTCTCGGCGATCCAGGCGGCCTGCCCCGCCGGGGAGTCGGTGAGACCGTATCCGAGCGTCTGCGGCCGGGTCGCCTGGATCGCCGAGTAACCCCGGCCGGTGCGCCGCATCTCCTTCTCGGCCTCGAGATTGGCCATTTCCGCGGGCGTCGGGTCGTCGAACGCGCCCGCCGCCACGGATCCCAGGTTCAGGTGTACGCCGACGACCCGCCCGGGCGCCACCTCGCCCAACGCCCCGGAGACCGCCGAACCCCAGTCACCGCCCTGTGCGCCGTACCGTTCGTAACCCAGCGAGACCATCAGCGTGTCCCAGGCGCGCGCGGTGCGCGTGACGCCCCACCCGGTCGTCGACGGCTTGTCACTCCAGCCGTAACCCGGCAACGACGGCGCGACCACGTGGAACGCGTCCGCCGGGTCACCGCCGTGCGCCCTCGGGTCGGTCAGCGGACCAAGGACCTCCAAGAACTCGAGCACCGAACCCGGCCATCCGTGCGTGAGCACGAGCGGGAACGCGTCCGGCTCCGGCGAGCGGACATGCAGGAAATGAATGCCCAGCCCGTCGATCGTGTCGCGGAACTGCGGAAACACGTTCAGCCGCGCGGCGAACCCGAAGTCGTAATCCTCGGCCCAACTGCGGCAGAGCTCCTGCGCGTACGCCAGCGGCAGACCCTGCGACCAGTCGTCCACCGGCTCACGCTCGGGCCACCGGGTCCGGCGCAATCGATCCCGCAGATCCACGATCTCGGCTTCGGTGACACTGACCTCGAACGGCTCGGCGGACACGGCACATCTCCTTACGAGTTACGAGTCAGGGCGTCATCGGATCAGATGCGGCTGGACCGTCATCGCGGGTGCCATCGGCCGGTGTCGGGCCCGGAGACGGTGATCAGGGGCAGGGCGCCGGGCCGGGCTGAGGACGAGTCCGGGTCATTGCGGCGTCGTCCCCTGCCGAACATGGCGTGACATGCTAAAACTCCTTTGAGTGTAACGCTACGGAGCGGTGAGGAGATATAACACATGCGGGATGCGTGTTACAGCCCAGCGGTCGTCCAGACGGCCGTAGACCTGGCCAACACCTTGAGGCCGGTCAAGGGAGAGGACGCGCTCGAGACCGTGGACCAGCTCCGGGACTTCCTCGACGACCATCCTGCTGCGGCGCCTCCGAGTGCGGCGGCGAACCAAGGGACCGGTCCACGGCGTCTCACCCGCACCGACCTGGCGGAGGTGCGCGCGGTGCGCGAGACGGTGCGTCAGGTGCTCGAACGGGCGGCCGCGGACGCGGTCGAAGCCGAGGCCCTGATCAACGAGGGTCTTCGTCGCAGCCGCGCCACTCCCGTACTGCGCCACGAGGACGACCGCTGGTGGACCGAGGTGACCTCCGACACCGACCGCTGCTCGGCGCACCTCGCCGCGACTACGCTCAGCGCGCTGGCCTCCGTAATCGCCACGCTTGGTCCCACTCGTCTCGGCGTATGTGCCGGGACGGCCTGCCGGGCCACTTTCGTGGACCTCTCCCGCAACGGCTCGAAGCAGTACTGCACCCGACCCTGCGCACACCGCGCCAGCGTCGCGGCCTACCGGAGCCGGCACAGCCAACGTTGAGCGCCGCCACCTGCCCCTGCCGGGCCGGCGCCGGGAGAGCCGTGGTTCCCCGAGCGCGGCGAGCCTAGAGCGGTAAGGCTCCCTCCAGGCACCCGACTCGAGCCCCTGGAACACACAGGGACGACCAGCCAAGATCCAGACCAGGGGCGGACCAGCGCGACGCTCGACGACTCACAGCCGGTGTCCGTCAGGGCCGGACAGTTCCCCCTTTTCGGCGTACGCGTCCTCCCCGTCGACGAGACCGGGCGCCGGCACGTCCGGCCAAGCGCGCCTCACTTTCCGAGGTCGGGAGGAACCTGATAACCGCCCGTGCGCAACACCGTGGCCATCCGGGTCTTCGCCGCCTTGAGGTCCTTCCCGGCTTGGGCCAGCTCGCGCAGTCCCTGGCCGAAGAGGCGGGCGTTCTTCTGGTTCAGACCCTGACGGCAATCCCGGCTGCCTTGCGCCGCGTTGGTCCCGAACCGCGTCCACGACAGTCCGGCCTGCGCGTCGGGAACGCGGAAGTAGTTGCCGTTCGCCCAGGGAGCCAGCAGGCCCAGCTGGTCACAGGTGGTGCCGATCGGGCCCATGTCGCGCCACGCCGTCTTCTTGCTCGCGGCCGCGGCGTTGATCTGGCTGATCAGCTGGTCGGAGCCGGTGGTGGCATGGTTCACAATCCACAGCCCGCCCAAGCGGCCCCAGGCGTGGACCTGTGAGGCCAGGAGCGAGGGGTCGACCGGTGTGGTGGGCACATGGACAAACCCTCGTGTCGCCGTCTGGACGCCGGAGGGTGTGGTGGTCATGACGTACGTGCGCTCAAGGAACGCCATCTGCCCCACGACGATCGCCACGGCCGTCGCGGCGACGCCGTAGAGTCCGAAGCGCAGCCGTCCCGGCCTCCTGGGCGGGGCGAGCGGCGGGCTGGAGCCCGCAGGTGCAGGGTGGTCGTCCCCGCGCCGGCGCAGCCTCAGCACCACGGAGCCGGCCCCGGCCACGACGAAGGACAGGATCGCGGTGGTCACGACCACACTGCTCAACAGGAACGGAAAGATCTGGTGGTGCCATCGGTCCCAGGGCGGCTGCCAAGTGCAGCCCCTCCCCAAGGTGTTCAGCACGGGGAGGCACCCGTCCGTGGTGACGACGAGGGACATCCCGAGGATTCCCGTCAGGGCCGCGGTCTCGGCGGCGATCAAAGTGGCAAGCAGCCGGAACCGGCCGGCCGAGGCGAAGGCCGCCACCGCGGCGCCCAGAGCGCTCGCCACCAGGGCGAGCAGGATCCACACGACCTGCGCCAACGCGAAGTGGCCGGAATGCGGCGGCCGCGACTGCCAGTGGTGGAGATACGCCTCGACCCCGATGACCATGACGGTCCCGATGGCGCCACCGGAAAAGCCGGGGACCAGGACGCGCCGGAGCGGCGGCAGCGTGAGAGTCCGTGGCCGCCCGTCGTCGGGGCCGGTCCGCACCCGGGCCATCCACCGAGGGACGCCGTCGGTCGGGCCGGCCGCCCAAGCCGCCGCGGGCACCGTCCAGACGAGGGCCACGGCCACGGGGACCAGCGGTGTCAAGAACAGGAAGTTCAGCCAGGAGAACGCCTCCGCTGCCGCGGTGAGGGTTGCCGAGTGCTCAAGTCCTGATGCGGAGAACAGGGCCCGCAGGCCGGCCTCGACGCCGGCGATCGATGGCGAGTAACCATTGGCGAGACCTACCCCGATCAGCGCCCACCAGCTGAACCAGACGAGCAGGATCAGACAGGTCGCGCTCAGGCCGAGCGTCATCGGGACCAGCAGGCCGCGGCCGCGCCACGTCCTGGCCGCCAGCCGCGCGCACTGCGCGGTCCACCACATGACCGCCACGCCCGCGCCGATCGTCAGCAGAAGCGCCGCTGGTCGCGTCGGCCACCATTGGGCGCCGTTTCCAGAGGAGTTCCCGGTGAGCAGGTCACCCGCCGCCATCCCCAGGCCGAGCCAGAAGCCCACCCGGATCCCCGACGGAGCGGGCCGCTCCGTCGACGCGGCGAAGGCCACCGACCGCCACAGCGCGACGCCGACGACGCCGGTCACCACCAGCGCCGGAACCAGCGCCACCGCCTGCTCCAGCCACATGCTCATGTGGTAGATGAACGGACTCAGATACGTCAGCAGGTCCACGGAGAGGAGGATGGCCACGACGCCGACGAGGAACGTCGGCAGCGCCTGGACACCGAACACCGGCGCGGGATCGTCGAGGTTGTGCCGCCGCAGTTCCAGTCTCGGGTGGGACCGCCACAGCTCGGTGAACGACGCCCAAGCCGCTTGGGCCCTGCTGCCTTCCGGCGGAGGTTGCCCCACCTCCCATTTGCGTGTGGTGGCGCCGTGCCGCACGGCGGCCAAGTCGGCGTAGAGCTCCCGGGTCCGCAGCACGTCCGAGCGCGCGAGGTAGACCAGTGCCAGGGTGACCAGAGGGAGCAGGACGGCCCGGGCCAGACCGGGCGTCACCGTCGGCGGCCAGTGCCACAGGTGGGTGTTCCGGTAGATCTGCTCGCCTTCCCACACCGCGTAGGGCAGCAGGATGACGGCGACGAAGACCCGCCAGAGCGCGACGGTCGCGTAGGTGAGGGTGATGTCACGGTTCTTGATGTGGGCGAACTCGTGCAGCAGCACGGCCCGTGCCCCGTCCTGGTCCTCGGCGTCGAGCAGGCCGTTGGGGACGGACACGACCGGCCGGCGGTCGGTGCCGAACACCTCCGCGCCGCGCGACTTCGCTGCCATGTCGAGCACCACCGTCGGCGGACCGTTCAAGCCGGCGGCCAGCGCGAGCTCTTCGAGCAGGGCTTGCGGGTGGCCCTCCTCGTCGGGTGGCGGCAGGGACACGATGTACCGCCGCCTGCGCATGAGCACCGGCAGCACCGCGAACACGCCTCCGGCGACCACCACGAGCCCGACCGGCCAGGCGGCCAGGGCCCACAGTGGCAGTCCGGATGCGTACTTGGACTGGCACGCTGCGAACGGCACCTCCTGGGCCATCTCCTGAGCGTAACTGGACGCCTCCCCGGCATGCCGGGGATCAACACCCGCGGCGAGCTCGCAGCCGACGTAGTCCGGCTTCGTGGTACGGAACTGCGAGACGACCGGCAGCATCATCGAGGCGCTCAGCGTGAGCAGCAGGACCACCAGCATCACGAAGCGCAGGCTGGTGCCCGCGACCAACGTCCGCTCGTCGACTCTCAGATGAGACCTGTCCGTGGTCTCGGGCACCGGGTCAGTGCCGCTCCGGCCGGTCATCGCCGCGCTCCAGCCGACTGGTCACGAGGTCGGCGATCTCGGTCGCGCGCCGCTGCGAGATCCCGCGCCGCCGGGCGCTCTGCTCGACGATCCCCCGCACGCGGGACAGCTGGTCCTCGTTGAGGGACGGGAGAGGGGCCGGAGCGCCGGCAGCCGTGCCACGGCGTCGTAGCACGCGGCGGAACGTCACCTTCATGCCTCTGGTCCCCGCGTCGACTCCCTTGCCGACGACCTCGCGCAGGGCCTCATCAACTGCCATCCATACCACCGGCGTCAGCACCAGGACGACGTCGTTGAGTCCGAATCCGATCGTTCCGCCACCGCGCCCCCGGCCGCCCAGCCACTGCCGGACCTTTTCGTCGTCGTGGCGCAGGAGCCCGTCCAGGGCCTTCACTTCGCCCGGTTCCAATTCGGCGACCACCGCCCGAACGACGCCCCGAAGCGTCACCTGATCTGAACCAATTGCCTCAGAACCCATGGCTCTCCCCCGTTGGTCGCCGCCGTAATCGCGCCGGACCTACGGCCATTGAACCAAAGTTCACCTCCCGGCGGCAGAGAGAGAACGACGTGCACGACGACAAGCAGGGCCCCACGTTGGACGTGATGACGTTCCGTCTGGGATGCCCGGGCTACGACCGGACCCGGCATCAGCTCGCCCACCTGGCGGGTCGGCCCGAGCACGTCCTGGTCCTCACTGGAGCAGCCAACACCGGCGGTACCGACTTCATGCCGCTCCATGACGCGGGCCACAACGTGACGTTCCCGACGATCGAGGGGTACCGCGAGACCGGCGCGATGGTCGTGAGCCGTCTCGTGACCCGGCCGCTCGACACAGGCGGTCACGTTCTTGCCGTACCGAGCGGTCGGCGTGAGCGTGGACACGGCCGAAGGCCCGGTCGACATCATCGGACTCGCGGCGCCGTCGCGGGACGCGACGAGGACCAAGACGGAAACCACGCACCGCTTCCTTGAGGTGTGCCGCCTCGGGCTACCGGTGGGGTGGGTCGTGCCGGACCAGCCGGTCCAGCTGCGGATGGTCCTGGGTGCGCGTGAACCGGCGGGGGCCCAGCTGCGGCCCACCGAAGTCGCCAGCACGGAGCCCATCCAGGCGGGCGTGGCCACCCCCGGACAGGCCGGTGGTGCCGGGCGGCGCCCGGTAGTCCAGGGTCGCGATTTCCCCACCACCGCCCTCAGAACGGCAGGGACACCAGCGCAATGAGCCAGATGACCGCCGGGACGCAGCACAGGACGCCCCACACGCCGGCCAGGAGGAAGGCGACCACGGCGGGCCCCAGCCAGGCCAGCCGGGTGCGTGCGTGTACGCGGGAGGGGTCGCGGGGGTCGTACGTGATCTCGTCACGGGTCCCTCGCGACCAGGTGGGTTCCACCCTCTCCTGCCCGTCGAGCGTGCGGAAATGGACGATGTAGCTGACGCCCGAGTCGGCGGGCGTCGTCAGGTCGAACTCGTACCGCGCGTGGACGGTCACGCCCCGCCGCCACGCCATCCACCTGCGGTCCAATTGGGACATCGTCACCCACAAAAGCAGCAGGCCGAGCCCGGCGGGCAGGAGCAGCCAGGCGACGACGCCCTGGACGGGGTCGACCGGCAGGAGTACGGCCAGGGGGAGGCCCAGGACCGTGTACCAGAGCGCGCGCCGCCACCACGGGCTGCCGTGCAGAACACGGTCGCGCAGGCGAGTCAGCACACGCGCGGGCCACACCCGCACCGTGTGCCGCTGCGGCTGGTGCCGCTTACCCGACCGGCCGGCGTCAGCGATGATCGCGTCTATCTCCGCGCCGAGCGCGCTGATCATGTCCTGGTTGCGGTGACGGACCGTCATCGACAAGCCGTCACCGGCGTCCTCGACGAGGAACACCGTCAGCGACTTCCCGGCCGCCTCGACGCGGCGGATCCCCGTCCCCGGCACGACGACACTCGTACGCCCCCGGTTCCAGTGCAGCGCGCCGCCCTCCACCCACGTCCGGGTGCGGCCGCCGGACAGGACGACCCCGGTGGCTGTCCCACGTTGTGATTCCCCCATATCGGCGGATCTTAGGCCATGGCAGGACGGTCCGTCACGGTGCCTGGCGCCCTCACGCGCTCGACGCGCGGATCTTCGTCTCCGGGAGGATCGAGAGGTGGTGGCGGACCCGGGTCGGGCCGGTGAGGCGCAAGGCCGGCAGATCCACCGCCGATGGCTCGCCGGGCGTCACGGAGACCGGCACCGCTCCGCCGGGCTCGTATTGCCGGTCTGCTGTTGTCCGCGCTTGGCACCGGGCTCATGGCGCTGACCGGCCATCCGGTGGCTGTGATCATTGCTGTCGGTCTGTTGCGAGCGGGTGCTCGCAGTCTCACACGGCGGCCCGTCGAGGTGGTTGCTGTGCCACCTGCTCGGCGTACCGCTGCGACGCAGCAGGATCTTCCGACACGACCAAGGACGCTTCCATGTGTTGGTGGTGGACGACCAGCTGTCACTGACGAAGACAATCGCCCTGAACACCGCCGAGCCGCCGGAATGGGGAGACCCGCCCCGGAGTCACGATGACACGCTCGGGACGTCGTCGATGGGAAACGCAACGCCATGACACATGTGCCCGTCATCGTGGTCACCGGGCCGTCCGGGACCGGGAAGACCGTCACCTGTTGGGAGATCCGCGAGATTCTGCGCGAACGCAAGGTGGCCCACGCCCTGATCGACATGGACAACATCCGGTGGTGCTACGTCCCCGGCTCCCAGGACCGATTCAATCGCTCCCTCGGCGCCAGGAACCTTGCCGCGCTGTGGGCCAACTTCCGACAAGCCGGCGCCGACCGTCTCGTCCTGAGTGGCATCGTGGAGCATGCCGAGGACATCGGGCTCATCGAGGAGGCGGTGCCCGGCGCCGACATCACGGTCTACCGACTCCACGTGGCCGGCCCCACCCTGGAAGACCGCATGCGCGAACGGGAACGCGGACGGGGCCTGGCCCGCAACCTCAGCAGGGCGATGGAGCTCGCCGAGACCATGGCCCGCAACCGGATCGGGGACCACCTGATCGACGCGGACCGCGGACTCGACGAGATCGCTGAGGAAATCGTCGACCTGAGCGGCTGGCTGTCCTGACCGAGCACGGGAGCGTGCGATGAAACTGAGTCTGCTGGTGACCCAGGAGAAGATCCTCGGGCTGCCGAACTCTGCCGAGGCAAGCGCCTGTGGTGACGCCGTCGTGGCCGCCCACCCCGACTCCACGGGCGACTCGCGCCTGGTCGGATACGTCGTCCCCGCCCCCGGCGCCGACGTCAACACCCGAGCGCTGCGCACCCGGATGTCCGGCAGGCTCCCCGCCTACATGGTGCGGACGACGAGGGGGAAGCTTCAGGTCGCTGCCGCGAGGGTGTCGTGGCCGGCTCGGTGCGCCAAAGAGCCGGCCGGTTGAAGCTCCTGGTTTCCCCTTGGGGAGCCGCCGTTTCTCGTAGCGTGTCTCGTGTCAGAAATCAGTATGTGGACGCGGGGAGCACGCGGTGGATCCTGTATCGGCGGGGTTGTTGATGGCGTTGGCGGGTGGCGCCGGGGGCGAGGCTGGGCGACAGGCGTGGGCAGGGCTGAGCACCCTGGTGCGGCGCCCCTTCCGCGGCGTCGGAGAGACTTCGGAAAGTTCGTCGGCAACGTCCGGTGAAGGAGAGCTGAGTCGGTTGGAAGAGGCTCCCGCTGATCAGTCGCGTGCCCAGGCATTGAGCGAGGCCCTGGCCGCACGAGCGACGGCCGACAGAGGCTTCCGCTCCGACCTGAGCCAGTGGCACGAGCTGGTCATGACGTTGCGCGTCGGCGAGGGCAAGACGACCAACCACATCAGCGGTGGCACGTTCCACGGACCCGCCGTTCTGGCTGAGAACATCTCCGGTGGACTCACATTCACGACGCCCCCCTCCAGCAGCAGCTCACCACCGGACGGAGAGGGAGACCGTGCCCCGCACTCCCAGTGAGAATGCGCGGCACGCCTGACTGGGCTGGTTCCCGGCTGCCCGTGCTCGAAGTTTGCTCAGGGGCCGGCCGGTGGATCCCCCGTCACGGCCTGGGCGCGGTCGTTCTCCCCCAGCTCGCGAAGAAGAGCGACGAGATCACGCTTGGCGTGCTCGGTGTCGGGATGGTCCTCGCCCAGCACGCGCCTGTACCGCAGAAGGGTCTCTTCCATGACGGCAAGGGCAGCCTGATGATCGTCGAGACGCCGCAGGAAGAGCGCGAGATTGGATGCCGCGCGCAATGTGCGGGGATCGTCGGGGCCGAGCGCGATGCGGCTTCGACGCAGAACGTCCTCGCACCGTTGCCGGGCCTCTTCGTGAGCACCTAGCGCGGAGAGGCCCCCGCAAAGGTTGCTGGCGACGGTCAGGGTCAGGGGGTCCTCCCAGCCCAGCGCCCGCTCGCAGCGCGGGAGAAGATCCACCAACAGATCTCTTGCCTCCGCATATTTCCTGAGGCCAAGCAGGCACCCAGCGAGCCTGTTGGTCGCCGCCAACGTGTCCGGATGGTCTTCCCCGAGCGTTTCGCTCCAAGATGCTCTGATTATGCGGCCGAGAGTCACACCGGGTTCGTGCTGGCCGGACACGTACAGGTAGCGCAGCACCTGGACGAGCAGGGCCCGGAATTCCTGTGGTTCATGGCTGCGGTAGTCCGGGCGATTGAACAGGACCCGTACGAGTGAGGCGAGCTTGCGGTACTCGGGCCAGGAGGCAGGAAGCTCGGGGTCGCTGACGGCAAGACCGGCGTGCAGAGCCAGGATGCGACGTTGGAGATCCTCCGGGTCGTCGTCCTCGGAGCGGTTCGGTGGCGGGGTTGAAGCGTCGGCGGTTCGCGGTCCGCCCACCGCAGGGTAGGACGGGAGCGAGGACGAGACAGCCGACGTCCACAGAGATGTGGGAGCCCCTGATTCTTTGAGAAGAAGGGACGGGCACCCCCGCGCATGGCCGAGGCTACAGCCGGAACTCAGAACCGAGGGCTCCCGGCCGTCGTACAACGCGGCCACGGGATACACCTCGAACGGTTCCCCGTTGTTGTTGATGATGGTGGAGCCGCGACGACCCGCGCAGGTCCAGTCGAGTTCCAGCTGCCACGAGATCTCGTGTGTGCGGGCGATCGGCTCGAACCAGAACTGTTCCACGTCGGTTGCGCTGATGGAGAACGGAAAGTCGGCGCCCTGGGCCTGCATCTGCGGCACCCGGACGTCCAAGTCCGTTAGGAAACGGCGGGGTTCGACCTTCGCCCCGATGCGAAGTGACAGACAGGCGGGGCGCGGTGGCCTGCGAGCCAGAACGACAGGGCGCGCAGCGTCAAGGACCACAGCCCGGCTCGTTCTGGCCTCCAGAGTGATGATGTGAATCGTGCCGCTGGGCACCATCACTCGTGGCGGATCTGCGTCCACGACCAAGTCAGCGAGGGTCCCGCCCGGCCTCAGCTGCACGGAGGCGATGACGGGGTCCTCCAGGTCACTCGGAGTGTCGCCGCCACCGTGGTGGAAGGTCACACCGCCATGCACTGTGTCTGCCATGACGACGTTGCCTAAATGGCCGCCCGTGATGTGGTTGCCGTCCTTGCGCGGGGCGGGGGCTGCGTTGTCGAGCGTCCTCCGGCCGGCCTCGTCGCCCTCATCGATGCCGCCTTTCGCCTCTGGCCTGTCGTGCTCACTCACTGCTTCTCTCCCCTCGTCGCGAGGCCGCCAGCCTACGGCGGAGCTGTAGGCGCCCGGACTGAAATGGCATCGCTAACGACTGGGGGAGCGCGGCGTCCGGCAGGACATGGCGTACTTTCACCAGCGTCACCAGCAGCCGATCCAGGAACACCAACTGGTGTTTCGGGCCAGCCCCTTCGGCGCGCCGCCGATCGCCACCACGGCGCTGGGCTAGAGCCGATTCCTGCTGCGCCTCTCACTTCGGGGCCAGTTCACAGACCATCGGCAGTAGCGTTCCGCCATGGCCTCCCACTCCGCGCTGGACTTCTACGATCAGCTTGCCGAGGACTACCACCTGATCTACGCGGACTGGTCGCTGTCGGTATCGCGGCAGGGAAATGCCCTGGACGCGCTGGTCCGCCGGTATCTGGACGGTGCCGAGCCACTGGAAGTCCTGGACTGCTCATGTGGGATCGGGACGCAGGCGATCGGCCTGGCCGAGCACGGGCACCGCATCGTGGGCAGCGATCTGAGTCCGGTTGCCGCGGTCCGAGCGGCTGCGGAAGCGCAGCGTCGCGGGTTGGCGGTAGCGACGTTGGCGGCGGACATGCGCTCGCTGCCGTTCGCCGACGCCTCGTTCGACGTCGTGCTGAGTGCGGACAACTCGCTGGCGCACCTGCTGACCGAGGACGATGTCCGCCGCGCGGTGGGCGATATGCGGCGAGTCGTGCGAGACGGCGGCCTGCTGGTGCTCTCGGCAAGGGACTACGGCGACGCCCGACAGGCTCGGCGGCAGTCCACGGTTCCGCAAGTGACGAACAGCGACGCCGGGCAGGTGGTCACGTTCCAGCTGTGGCACTGGCACGACGACGGCGTCTACGACTTCGATCACGTGCAACTGCTGCCGGATGGCGACGCTTGGCAGGTCCGGGTCCGGCGCGCGACGTCGCGGGCCTGGGCGCTGGAGGAGCTGGCGGCACTTGTGGAAGAGGGCGGGTTCGGCAACGTCACCTGGCACGGTGTCGAGGAGACGCACTTCTTCCAGCCGGTGTTGATCGCGCGGCCTGTGGCCTGACCGCACACCCAACGAACACCCCGTCACCTCAGGGCCGCAAGCCCAAGGCGGAGCGTCGGCGGCCGAAGCCGGTAGAGGGCGCGGCGCCCGAGCAGGCCAGGAAGGTCGTCGACCTGATGGCAGCGTTGACCGCGTCCATGGAGTCGGCGAAGAAGGCCCGAGGCGCGGTCGGCGACGCCACCGCCCATGACCTGCCGAACACGCGCGCCGCGAAGAAGGCCCCGGTGAAGAAGACAGCCACCAAGAAGGCTGCGGCCAAGAAGACGACGGGCCGCAAGTCGCGCTCGCCGACACCCCTACGCGAACCTACGCGGAACCGCACTCTTCCGTGGCGGGCTCGGCCAGGATCAGATCGAGGAGACCGGGGAACCGCCGGTCGAATTCGGGGCGACGGAGGCGGTTGAGCCGGCGTGGTCCCTCGTCGCGCTGCTCGATGAGGCCGGCGGCCCGCAGCACGGCGAAGTGGTGGCTGCGCGTCGCCTTGGTCACGGGAAGGTCGAACGTACCGCAGGCGCGGGTCCAATCAGGGGTGTCGGCCAACTCCCTGAGG
Source organism: Streptomyces sp. NPDC006711 (assembly GCF_042869775.1). Lineage (NCBI taxonomy): Bacteria > Bacillati > Actinomycetota > Actinomycetes > Kitasatosporales > Streptomycetaceae > Streptomyces > Streptomyces sp. NPDC006711. The sequence continues at coordinate 481,467 of NZ_JBIAGO010000003.1, read as the reverse complement.
ATGGCGCGTCGCACAGGGTCGCCGACCGCGTCGAGCGCGTCCTGGAACGACACCTCGGACGGATGGGCATGGGTGAGGCTGCGGGTGCGGGCGGACACGGTTGATCCTTTGCAGAGTGTTCGACGATCGCCATACACTGATATGGTCGATGCTCATCGAACACTGTACCTGAGCCTTCCGGAAAGCGAGCGTTCTCATGCCTCTGGTCCGCATCGACCTGTCCGCCACCCGGCCGCCCGCCATCCGACGCGCCATCGCCGACGGCGTGCATCAGGCCCTCGTCGACGCCATCGGCATCCCGGCCGGTGACCGCTTCCAGATCGTCACCCCGCACGATCCCGAAGAGCTGATCTTCGACCCGAACTACCTCGACGTGGCCCGCCGAGACGTCGTCTACGTCCAGATCACCCTGGTGGCGGGTCGGCCTCGGGAGCTCAAGCGTGACCTGTACCGCCAGATCACAGCCAATCTGACCGACGTCGGCGTACGGCCCGAGGACGTGTTCGTCACGCTCATCGAGAACGCCCTCGACAACTGGTCGGTGGGCAACGGCAGGGCACAGCTGGTCGAACTGGGTGCCGTGGCGGGAGCCCGCGTCGAGCCGTGACTCGTCGCGTCACGTCTGTCGTGCGCGCCGTGGCCGTAGGCCGGACTCTCAACACCCCTACGCGAGCTGCTGCGGAGCAGCACTAGAGGTTTCAGAAATGGGCTCTGAGCGAGGCAAGGCTGTAGCCCTGCTCCCGGTACTCCACCGCCTGTACCAGGCACTCCAGCTTGTCGGCGTCGCGGGCGACGACCGCCTCCGGGCGGCAGGGCGACCAGCACCTACAAGCAGTTCGTGCGGGGCGAGACGCCGACGTGGGACATGGCCTCACCGTGGGCGCGCACCATCAGCGCCAAGACCGCGGACGGCGCGAGCGTCGCGCGCGTGCGCATCGTCGACAACCCGCCGACCGAGGGACAGCGCTATCTCCTCGCGGACGCCGAACACAACGCCCAGCTGGGCGAAGAGGTACGGAACATGTGGCGCGAGGACGCGGAGCGCCACAACCTGCCCGACAAAGATTTTTTCTGGATCTTCGACTCACACATCGTCGCCCTGTGCCTCTGGGACGGGGCGGAGAACCTGACGCGTGTGGAGCTGATCTTGGAGCCCGCACAGCTCAACCAGTACAAGCGGTGGCGTGACGCCGCGATGCACTATGCCGTCCCGTACCCGGAGTTCGTGACACGAATGACAGCGGGGGAGTAGAGCAGGTGAGTACCGGTGAGCACGGAGTATCAGCAGGCGCGTGAAGACCTCGGAACTCGGCTCCGGGAACTGTCACTCACCGCCCCTGAGGGCCGGCTCACCGGTACGCGGCTCGCAACCTGCCTCGGTCCGGGGTGGTCCAAGGTCAAGGTCAGAAAGCTGGAAAACGGCCACCAGACCGCGACCGACCGACGAAGACCTTCGCGCGTGGGCGGAGGGGCCGGGCAGCCCGAGACGTATCGTCGTCTCGCTGTTGCGTCCTGTTCGGCCTGCCGTGACCGCCCCCCCAGCCGTATGCCGTCGCGGTCCGTGCGCGTATGGACAGCCCCGTACTACCGGACCGGAGGCATGGCATGGGCTATTCCGCCCGCTACTTGCGCCAGCGTGCAGCCCGGAAGCTCTGCGGTCCGGGCTGGACGCTGGTTCCGCCGGGCGTCGCCCTCAACCCATTGCAGTGGCCTCGCGCTCCAGAGTTGTCTTGATGACGCGGAGTCCCTGATCGACCATCTCGGCGATGGGCGCACGGAGGTTTTCCGGCGTCACGTCGATGATCCAGACGAAGCGGCTCCGGCTCCCCTCTCCGGCGAACACCTGCATGGAGGCGTGGTGATGCGTGGGCTCCAGGGAACCACCGACCACCGCGTAGGCGATACGCCGTCTCTCATCATCGATGTCGACGATGAGTTCGCGCACCACGGCGCCGTTGGCGAAGGTGACTGTCCTGATGTCGTTGTCGACACGGGTGTCGGTGACGTACCCCGGAGCAAGGCGGTGGTGGACCTCGCCGAAGTCGCGGATCGCCGCCCACACCTGGTCAGGGGCGTCCTCGATCAGCACTTCACGGTGGATGGATGCCATGTGTCTGTCCCTTCTCGGGGTGGAGCGGTCAGTCACCGGCCGGGGCGGCGGTGAGGCAGAACGGGTGACCCTCTGGGTCGGTGAGGACGATCCACTGGCCCTCGCCCGGCTGGAAGCCGGGCCTGGTCGCACCCAGGTTGAGCAGTTCCTCGGCCGCGGCTTCCACGTCAGAGACGGTGAAGTCGAGGTGGATGTACGTCGTGCCGTCGGGCCAGCCCGGCGTCTCGTAGCCGTCAACGCGGACGAAGGCGACCTGGACGGAGGCGCCGCTGCTCAGGGAGACGGAGTCCTGGTCGCTGTGGGTGATCTCCCAGCCGGTGGCCTTGTGGTAAAACGCGGCGAGCGCGCCCGGGTCGGCGCAGTTCACGACGACCGTGCTGAGCTGCTTCAGAGCAGACATGCCGATGACTCCTGAGAATCGATAGGGGAAATGAACACAACGGATGCGAGGGGAGGAGCGGGGAACCCATCGCATGCCGCAAGCGTCCTCCCGGCGGCGCGCCCCGGTCTTGAAGATCCTTGCAGCCGGGCGTCGCTGATGCTCCTGTTGATCGTCAAGCGTGCGCGCTCGCCGGAGCGATGTACCTTCACTCCATGTCACTCACTCCCGACAGCGAGGTCAGTAGCCGCGAGGAGTTCGTCGCCTTCGTCCGAGAACTGCACCAGGACTACCTCCGTCGGGGGCAAGAATGGGAGAACCAGAGCCTCGATCAGTTCCTCGAAGCCCTCGCGGCGTGGCTGGATGCCTCGCCGGCCTGGTACCGAAACTTCGGGAAGGAGCTTCCGGAAGAGGGGGATTGGACCTTCCTGGCCAGGGCCCTTCAAGCCGCCACCGTCTATGAGTGAATCCGCTCCTGGAGCGGTCAGGCCGCGGTGAGCCAGTCTCGGTAGGCGCTGGCGAGGTCGTCGTCGCGGCGTGTGCCGCGTTCGATGCGGGAGATCACTGCCGGCCAGACTCCGAAGTGCTTGGCGACGGTGGTGAGGGTGATGTTCTTGGCCTGGCATGCGGGCCGGAGGTCGGAGAGGTCCGGGACGGTGACCGGTGTGGTGAGGCAGCGGAACATCTCCCGGGCGATCGCCCGCTTGAGCAGGCGGATGATCTCCTTCTTTGTGCGTCCGGGGGCGGTCTGCGGGGCGACATACTCGCGGGTGCATGCGTCGCTGGACATGCGGACGAGAGCGATGCGGTAGAGGGCTGAATTCGCTCCGCGGTCGCCACCGCGGGAGAGACGTTGGCGGTTGGCCCTGCCGCTGGACGCGGGGACGGGTGCGACGCCGCAGAGGGCCGCGAAGGATGCCTCCGTGCGCAGGCGGTCGGGGTTGCCGCCGGCGGTGACCAGGAGCTGGGCCACGGCGTCAGGGCCGACCCCGAACGCGGCGCGCAGGCCGGATTGTCCTCGGTGGCGGCAGCGTCGAGGGCGGCGGTGAGGGTGTCATGTTCTGCTGTCAGCGCCTGGACCCGGCGGGCGACGGATTGCAGCGCGGCCAGAAGGCGACGCGCGGTCCGTCGCTGGTGGGACGAAGGCGGGAGATGGCGTCGACCTGCGTCTTGCCGCGCAGGGCCGTACTTGACGCGGATGTGGTCCGGGGCGGTGATGAGGATGTGTGCGATCTGGTTCAGAGTGGCGGTGCGGGCCTTGACGGCAGACCGGGCGGCGTGGTGAAGGGCGCGTATGCCGCTGACGGTGTCGTCCTTGGGTATGACCGATGCCCGGCCGGACAGCGCGGCGCGGGCGGCTGCGTAGGCGTCGATGGGATCGGACTCACCGATCCGACGCCGTTCGGCCTTGTCGGGCCGGTTGACCTCGATCACGGTCAGCCTCGCCTGGCGGGCGGCACGGGAGAACCCGAGGCCGTAGCAGGAGGTGCCCTCGACCCCTACGGCGGTCACCGTGCCATGGGCGTTCAGGAACGCGATCGCCGCGGCGTATCCGGCTGCCGTGGTCGGAAGTTCGGCGTCGGCGACATGGCCGCCCCGGTCGGTGATGACAGCCACATGGATCGTGTCCGCGTGGGAGTCCACTCCGCCGAACACCGCATCCAGCTCGGTAGCGGGCGTGATCGTCACGGTCATCCTGTCAGCTGCCTTCATGGCCGGCGGTGACACCGGCCGGGTGGGTCAGACAGGAGATTGACGTCAGTCAGACCCTGAGCCACGACCACCGGAACCCGCTACGCGTATCAATGTCAGACCCCGCGCGTAACGTGCGAAGGGTGCTCACAGCCATTCCCGTCGCCAGCCGCCCCGACTTCAGCGTCAGCGCGGTGACCTGCCGTTCCGACCACGCCCGCTGGTCGGCACCGGAAGTACGCACCGACTACCGCGTGGTGCTCGTGCGCCGCGGACGCTTCCACCGGAAAGCCGCAGGCGCGCCGGCCCACATCGACACGACCCTGGCCTACCTGGGCGCACCGGGCGAGGAGGAGAGCTTCGCCCATCCCGCCGGCGGTGACGTGTGTACGTCGATCAGCGTGACACCAAAACTGTGGCGTTCCCTCGCCGGAGACACTCCGGCACCGGCCGTCCAAGCCCTCTACGTCGATCCGGGCCTCGACCTTGCCCACCGCCGCCTGCTCGCCGCCGCCAGTTCCGGGGACGTCGACTACGCGCTCTCCGAGGAACTGCTGGCCCTCCTCACGACCGCCATACGACGCACCGCATCCGGACCGACCCCGCTGCACTCGACACCCTCCGGGCGCGACCGGCCCCTCGTCGCAGCCGCCCGCGAGGCGATCGTCGAAGCCCACCCCGCGTCGGACACGCTGTTGTCGCTCGCCAAGTTGCTCGGCGCCTCCCCCTACCGCCTGAGCCGAGCCTTCCCACGCGAACTCGGCGTAACAGTGACCCACTACCGCCAGCGCGTCCGCATCGGCAGGGCCCTCGACCGCCTGGAAGCCGGAGAGAACAGCCTCAGCACCCTCGCCGCCGACCTCGGCTACGCCGACCAGGCCCACCTCACCCGCACCATGCGCCAATACCTCGGCCACACACCGACGGCGCTTCGCCGTCTGCTCAACCCAGCACACTAACCTGCGCATCTCAAGTGTCGTCCTTGCTGAAGGCCGGGGGCAGGGAGCAGTCCTTGACCCGCCGAGGAGGCTTTCAAGGCATATCCCTCCAACATGAAGTGCAGCCAACCGAGTTGGATGGCGAGAGGTATCACCCCACAGCTACGAGCCGACCAAGAAACGGCCACGTAAGGGGCTTTTCACCGAGAGGGTCGAGAAGCAGGCCTGGTACCAGGCGGAGAGGTCGACCAGCGTCGAGCGTCAGTTGATGCCGTTCTCGGCGACCCGGAAGACCGCACCGAACAGCTACGGGTGACACTAGGCCTCCGGCCGCTCCTGACCCTCGGGCCGGTCAGCTGTTGGTCAGGGCCGGTTGGGCCCGCGAAAAGGCAACGTCTGGCTGTAGACGACGCTGGTGGTCGTGCTGCCGAGGCCGGCCAGCTCGTCCATGAGCGTTTCCAGATGCCCCATGGAGGTCGTGGCCACCTTCAGGGTGTAGCAGTCCTCGCCGGTGGTACGCAGACACTCCAGGATTTCCTGTCGCTCAGCAAGCAGGCGACGCAGCGGTTGATGGCGGTTGCCCGAGTACTTCAACCGTACGAGGGCGAGCACGGGATAGCCGACCTTGGTCAGGTCAACCACTGCGTGGTAGCCGGAGATGATGCCCTGTGCTTCAAGTTGCCGCACCCGTTCCGTCGTGGCCGACGAGCTGAGGCCCACGCGCCGCCCCAACTCGCTGAGGGAGATACGTGCTTCCTGTTGCAGCTGGTCGATGATCGCCCAGTCCACGTTGTCAAGTTTCACGGTCATTTCGCGATTCTACCGGCAGATTTATGGAAGATGGCCGTAGTAGCGGTGAGAAGTCCGTTTCAAGTCTCTTGATCGCCGGGATAAGGGTTGTCCCGTAACTGCTGGTCACGGATGAGATGCTTTTGATGTGGTTGGTGTGATCACGGCGTCTGAGCCGTGCCAACTCGTATGTAGCGGTTGCAGACGCCGCGTTGGTGGTATCTGGACTGCTCGAGTGCAGGCTTGCGATGCCTTCGAGGCTCCCGGCAGCGATGTTTTACGCAAGAGTGGCAGGCGGGCCGGCGCGACTGGTGTTGACGGCCCGGGGTGGCAAAGGAATGCCTGGAGCCGTCCGGATCCGTGATGTCTCTATCCAGACCGGCACGCGATGGCACCGCTGCCACCCTCAACACCCCTGCCGCGAAAACTCGTTGGTGTTGATGGTGCGAGCCCATTCCACGGTGACCTCTCGCGAGTCCTAAGCCTTGAGTTCTGGCCAGGGCCAAGGCCAAGGCCCGCGGGGTGCGCTGGTGCCACGAGCAAAAGGGGCCGTGAACACACGTGCCTGGATCGCGTTCCTCGACGAATCAGACGTCTCCCTGCTGCCTCAGATCCGCCGTACCTATTCGCCCCGAGAGCGGAGTTCGGTCAGTTGTGGCGGAACGCTGCGTGACCATGCGTGTTCTAGCCCTCGGGGTAAAAGACGAAGAGTGTGCAGCCCGTCGTCGTTTGCGGGATGTGCGACGATCCGGCGGGGGCATGGATGAATGAGCCCGCGGGGTAGTCCCGTTGCCCGTCGTTGAAGACGCCGGAGACCACGAAGACCTCTTCCGGCCCCGGTTCGTGGACGTCGATGCCTTCCCAGCATGTGTGTGGATCCATCTCCAGTACCTGTGCCGCCGCACCACTCTCACCGCGCCACAGCGGCCGCAGCCGAATGCCGGGGAAGAGTTCGCGCGTGGGAGCCTCATGTACGGCGGACCACACATAGCCCGGCAGTTGCCCGCTCGTCCCTGCTGCCGTGTTCGCTGTCTGTGCCGCCTTTGGTGTCTCTGCCGTCATGGGGCAAGCCTCGTGGCCTGCCGACGCCCGGCCAAGTGTCTTGATTGACGTTCTACGGTACTTTCCTGCCATGCATCGTGTAGCGGCCCTTGTTCACTCGCCCCAGTCGACCTTCGAACTCGCCTGTGCTGCCGAGGTGTTCGGTATCGAGCGGCGCGGGCTGCCCACTCGGTACGCCTTCTTTGTATGCACTGAGCACCCGGGTGCCATCGCCACGCGCGCCGGATACGACATGCTCGTCACCGAGGGGCTTGACGCCCTTGATGGGGCGGACACCGTGGTCGTCCCGGGCTGGCTGCCCACCGATGAGACCCCTTCGCCCGCCGTCGCACGGGCCCTGCGCCGCGCACACGAGCGCGGTGCCCGCGTGATCAGCATCTGTTCCGGCGCCTTCGCCCTGGCACACGCCGGCCTGCTCAACGGCCGCTCGGCAACCACTCATTGGGCCCTGACGAGCGAGTTCGCCGCGCGCTTCCCTACGGTCCGCCTCGCTCCGGACGTGCTGTACGTGGACCACGGCGACGTGGCGACGAGCGCAGGAGCCGGGGCCGGGGTCGATCTGTGTCTGCACCTGGTACGTGCCGACCAGGGCGCCGGATACGCCGCGCACGTCGCCCGGAACATGGTCATGCCGCCGCACCGTGAGGGCGGGCAACTGCAGTACTCCGCACCGCCTCACCCTGCCCAGATCGACGGCTCGCTCGCACCGCTCCTGGAGTGGGCGACCGGCAGACTCGACGAACCGCTGGCCGTCGAGGACCTGGCCGCTCACGCCGGTTGCTCCGCTCGCACCCTGGCCCGCCGCTTCACCGAGCAGGTCGGCACCAGCCCGGGACGGTGGCTGCTCGACCAGCGGATCACCGCAGCCCGGGAGCTGTTGGAGGCCTCCGACCTCCCGGTGGACGCCGTCGCCCACCGCGTCGGACTATCCTCGGCCACCAACCTCCGCAGACGCTTCCTCGGCACCCTGGGCACAACGCCAGGTGCCTATCGCCGGGCCTTTCAGGCCGGGCCGCGCTGACCAGCCGGCCTGCCTACTCAACATCAACAATGCCTGACCGCTCGTGGCCGGTCAGCTCCCCAGCAATGGCCGCCCACGGGGGGACTTCCAACTGGCCACTGACACCTGCCGCTCCGAACGGACTTGCCTCTCTCCCGGTCAGCCTGCCAGCCGCCACCGACGCCATTTCCGCCGGCAATCGCACGCGAACCGAAAGCGTGGTCGGCCGTGCGGTCCCTGCGGCCGCCCCGACACCACCGGGACCGGCCGTCGAGCCGACGGCCGTAGGCTCCAGCCACCCGCCGGTGTCGTCGTCTCCGCGAGAAGCCGGGCCGGGCGCAGCCGCACGCTGCCAGGGCGGCACCCATGGAATCCGTCGGCACCGCCCTGCACCGTATCTGGCCCGCCCAACTGCGAGCCGACCGTCTCATCCTTCGGCCGGTCATCCGGGAAAGACGGCTCCCTGGTGAGCCAGTTGTTGACCGACGACCGTGTCCGCGCGCACCTCGGCGGTCCAGTCAGGGAGGGTCGCGGCGCCGTCTGGCAGGCCGCCTACACGACGATTGCCCGGCAACCTGGACCGTCGTCCGCGTCGCCGACCAGTGGCCGATCAGCCCGGTGAGCATCGGCGCCGACCTCAGGTGGGAGGGCCGCGCCTTTCGGACCTGGCTTCAAGGCCGACCCCTACGCCGGGTACGCGCAGCTAGGGGAGACCAAGCCCGTCCACCAGGTCGCCCGTCCCGACGGATCGCCCGTCTGGCTCGTCACGCACGAGGCCGATGTAGGCGCGGCTGGCCGACGCTCGCTTCTCAGTCGACAAGCAGCCACCGAGGTCCCGGCGGCGATCAGCTTCCGCAAGCCCGGCTTGACCATCGGCGTGGCGTCTCCTGGCAGCGCCTGTCGGCCGGGTGACTGGATATGGCTTACGAGGCCAGTGTCAGCAGTCGCTCCTACACGAAAGTCCAACCGTGGCAGCAGCCGTCTGAGCCAAGCTCAGGCTCTGTCACCCCACCTCCGGACGCGGTGCCGACTCACTCGTCATCGAAATGGTTTGCACCGCTTTCCCTCTGCGCACCAGGAGCGTCAACGGGTGAGTCGGCCACCAGCATGGAGGCGACGGGGTAGTTCAGCGTGCCACATGTCGCACCCGCTCCGTCGTGGCCGACGAACCGAGGCCCACACGCCGTCCCAACTCGCTGAGGCAGATGAATGCGCCTTGGCGCAGCTGATGGATGAGCGCCCAGTCCACGTTGCCAGGGTTCCCGGTCATCGCGCGATCGTACCGGCAGATTCACGGAAGTTGACCGTCACCACCGGGAGAACTCCATTCCGCCGTCCTTGATCATCGGGATAGCCTCCGACCATGCAACTGGGCGTCAACGTAACAAACTTCGGGCCAGGGACCGATCCCGGCGTTATGCGCGAGTGGGGGCGGACCGTGGAGGGGCTCGGCTTCGACCTCCTCATGGTGTCCGATCACGTGGCCATCACCCCGGATCTCGCCGAGCGCTATCCCGAGCCGTTCTACGAGCCGTTCACCACCCTGTCCTGGCTGGCCGCCATCACCACCAGGGTGCGACTGGGCACCACCGTGCTCGTGCTTCCCTACCGGCATCCGCTGCTGGTGGCGCGCATGGGAGCCAACCTCGACCAGCTCAGCGGTGGCCGGCTCGTGCTCGGCGTGGGCGTCGGCTGGGCGCGTCAGGAGTTCAGCGCGCTGGGGGTGCCGTTCGCCGCCCGCGGCAGGCTGACCGACCAGTACCTGGGCACCCTGCGGGACGCCTGGCGCGAGGAGGTGGGCGGTCACGCCGTGTCGGTACCCATCTGGGTCGGCGGCAACAGCAAAGCCGCCATCCGGCGCGCCATCAGGTTCGGCGATGCCTGGCACCCGCTGCGAGGCACCATCCCCTGGCTGCGCTCGACCTTGGGGGACTACTCTCACCTCACCTTCGCTCCGCGCATCACCTTGCGGTTGACCACCACGCCCGTCGACACCCCCGACCGGCCCGCGGGGGCCGGCACCATCGAGCAGATCCTCGGCGATCTCGAAGAACTTCGCCGCCTCGGTGCCCACACCGTCGTCCTCGATCCCTTTCAGGGTGATCCTGAGGAAACCCGTCGGCCTCAGGAGGCGTGGCAGGCACTCGCCACCGTGGCCACGCACTGGAGGACCTCAGCGTGATCACCACCGCCGACGAAGAACTGCTGCGGCGCGCGATCGACATCGCGGCCCGCGCCATCACCTTGGGCGACGCACCGTACGGCTCGCTGCTGGCGGCCCCTGATGGGTCGATCCTCGCCGAAGCCCATAACACCGTGCGGCGTGACAACGACATCACCGCCCACCCGGAACTGAAACTCGCCCGCTGGGCCGCGAGCGAACTCGCCCCGGACACGGCCGCCCACACCACCCTGTACACCAGCTGCCAGCCCTGTGGCATGTGCGCCGGCGCCATCCTGCGCTCCAGCCTCGGCCGGGTCGTCTACGCGCTGTCCACCGAGCAGCTCATCGCGCTGAATCCGCAGTCGGGCGACTGGACGGCGGCCGCCCAGGACGGCCCCGCCCTGTTCGAGGCGGCACGCATCCCCATCGCCACGTATTACCAATCAAGGTGAGGGGCATTCAGCCCTGGTGTGAGTTGCGGTGTGGGGGTGGGGCTGGGCTGGGGTGCTGAAGGCTCGATGAGAACTAATCGGGGTGGCTTCGAGCGGGGCGGTAGGCGGTCCGGCCTTGTGTTGTGTCAACTTCGGTGAGAGTGCCTGGTGTTGTCGCAGATGGGTGCCCACGTCTCATGGCACGTTCAGGCTTTCGCTGGTCAGAGGTGTTCTGCCTGGTCAGGTTGGTCGGGGTTAGCGCGCTCGGGCGGTGTGGTGGGCTTCGGCCCGGAGGTTCACGCGGATGGCTTCCAGGGATGTTTTGGTGGTGCGTTCGGTGCGTCATTGAGAACGCCCATGGTCGCTGCCTGGCGGATCAGCCGGGTGAGGCTCCCGATCCGGCCTGCGGTCCGCTGGTGGGGGAAGGCGGCGTGGCGGGGGAGCGAGCCATCGCGATGCGCGCGGAGATCGAGTGCGGCTTCCACGCCGGCGATCGGTCCTCGGAACGGCTCGCGTTTCCCGGGGCGGGCGGGAACGTCCCGCTTACCACCAGGGAAGCCCGCCTGCCGTGGCGGACGTGCAGCTTGCCGAAGCGGCCCAGGTCCCACTTGATGTCGTCCAGGTCGAGCCCGCACGCCTCGCTCACCCGCAGGCCGACCTGGGACAGCGGCTTCGAGGCGGCGTGGTTCCTGATGGTAGGGGCGGACTTGCGGCACGTCGCCAACTCGGCGCGCCAGGCCGTGAACAGTGTCCCGACCTCCGGCTCGCTCGGAGGGATCCGCAGCTGGGCTTGTTCATCTCGTCGATCGGGCACTCGACGACCCGGTCCGTCATCCGATGGAGCTCAACCCTGTGCCGCAGCTCCAGGTACATGAAGTAGGTGGACAGCGCCTGCGACCGGCGGCGGGCAAAATCGTCCCACCGGTTCAGCCGACGGAGAGGCGGCCGCGGCCTTGCACATAGCCGACGCCGCTGCCGAAGCACCGCCGAACGTCATTGGTGGGCACCGCGACGCCCGTGAACGGGTGGCCCTGCATGAGGCCGGAGGCGATGGTGCCTGAAAGGAAGGAGTCCAACGGCGTGTACCCGTGCGAGCCGTGGCCGGCGGGCTTCAGCGTAGAGCGGCCCACGACCCGCCCACCGCGGTGGAGACCCGAGTACCAGGTGATGGTGCCGATGCCGCTGATCCCGGTGGCCCGGGTACAGCTCGCCCGGCCGGTACCGCGCAGGGTCAGTTGGCCGGAGCGGATACGGCTCTGGCGTCCGTTGGGGGAGGAGCAGTTGTTCAACTGGGCGCTGCCGCGCGCCGAGATGGAACGGGGGGTGCTGGTGACCGAGGGAGAGAAGGAGATGCGTTCGCCTGGGCCCGTGTTGAGCGTGCAGGAGAGGGTGTTCTGCGACCGCATGCTGGCTGCGGCGGTGGTGACCCGCGATTCGGCTTCGCTTCCGGTGCTGGAGGCCAGCAGCGTAAGAAGGGTCACCGCGGCGACCGTAGCGGAGCGGAAGAGGGAAGTCCTGCGCATGGGGGTTCTCCTTGCTGATGTTTCGTACCGGACGGAGCTCTCGTGCCGGATGTGTATCCACGCCGTGCTGTGCTGGGTCGTCGTGCGGTGATCCGGCGGTGCGGATACGCACGGCAAGGTAGCTGGTTCCGTATGGCTACCGGTATTTCCTCACTCGTATGGATCAGGAGGTGTTTGACCAAGTCACGTCCGTCTCGTCAGGGTTGCCCTGATTGAGAGAAAGGACCCGTCATGCGATGGCCTCACGCCCCGCGGTCCCCTTCAGGTCCTGCGAGCGGGGCGCTGTCGTCGGCGCGGATGCGCTGGAGGGTGCGTCATCCCAGGTGGGTGCTTTCGGCGGCGCTGGCGATCGGCCTGATGCTGGCGTGTGCCGCAGTCGTGGCCCCCGTACGGCTTTCCAATGGCGGTTACATCGCGGAGGGAACCGAGGCCGCGCGTACCGAGGCTCAGCTTCAACAGCGCTTCGGCGCGGGCATCCCCGATCTGGTGCTCCGTGTGACGGCGGACGCGCCTGTCGATGACCCAGCGGTCGCCCGCGCCGGGCGCGCTTTCACGCTCGAGGTCGAGCGGCGTCCCGGAGTGGGCGAGGTCCTCTCGTACTGGACTGTGGGGGACAGCCGGCTCCGCAGCAAGGACGGGCGGGCCGCCCTGGTCACGGTCGACCTGCGCGGGAACGAGGACGAGGCCGCGCGGCTGGCCACCACCCTGGTCCCTCAACTCACCACGAAGTACAGCGGACATGACGGGCACGGAAGCCTTCACGTGTCGGTGACCGGGCCCGCCTGGGTCATGGCCCAGGCCACCCAGCTCAGTCGCCAGGAGCTGTGGCAGTCCGAACTCATCGGCGTACCGGCGGCGTTGCTGATTCTGCTCTTCGCTTTCGGGTCACTGACGGCCGCGCTCCTGCCCGCCGTGGTCGGCGGCCTCGCGGTGGCCGGAACCTTCGCCGTGCTGCGGGTCCTGATGAACGTCATGCCGCTGTCGGCGTTCGCAGCCAACATCACCACCGCCCTCGGTCTCGGCCTGGCCGTCGACTACGGCCTCTTCGTCGTCACCCGCTATCGCGAGGAACTGGCGGCCGGAGCGACACCTTGCGAGGCGGTCGAGACCACCATGCGTACGGTCGGGCGCACCGTGCTGTACTCCGCGGCCACGGTCGTCGTCTGCCTCGGCGCACTGCTCCTGTTCCCGCTGGGCTTCCTGAGATCGCTCGCGCTCGCGGGCATCAGCGTGGTGGTGCTGGCCGCGGCGACCACCCATCTGGTGCTGCCCGCCCTGCTCGTCGTCATCGGGACCCGTATCGACCGTGGAGACCTTTTCGCCCCCCTGCGCAGGATCACCGTGCGGCGGTCACCCCTGTGGTTGCGGGTGGCGCGCCAGGCCACCGTCCGGCCGGTGCTGGTGGGCGGCAGCGCCGCGCTCATCCTGCTCACGCTGGCCGCTCCCTTCGCGCACGTGCGCTTCGGTGTCGCCGACCAGCGTGTCCTTCCTGTACGGGCCGAGTCCCATGCCACCGCCACCCGGATCGAGCAGGAGTTCGCCCTGCCCTGGACGCGGACCCTGGCCGTGCTGCTGCCCGACGCGGACGTGATCGACCAGGCAGAGGAGTTGGACCGCTACGCCCGCGCGGTCTCCGCCCTGCCGGGCGTGGGGGTGACCGCCACGGCCCTGGGCACCTACAAGGACGGTCGGCTCGACTCCGGTCCTTCGGCGGACTCGCTCATGTACATCACCCAAGGCGCCACCTGGCTCGCCGTAGCCGCCGACGGACCGCCGCAACGGGACGAGAATCTGGTACGAGAACTGCGCGCCCTGGCCTCTCCAGGCCGCCACGAAGTCTCGGGCCGCCCCGCGCGCGTACTCGACACCAAGGCCGCCGTGCTGCGGACCCTGCCGTGGGCGGCGGGCATCGTTGTCGGCAGCACCCTGCTGTTGCTGTTCTTGTTCACTGGCTCCGTACTGATCCCGGTCAAGGCCGTCGTCATGGGCGCGTTGAGCCTGAGCGCCAGTTTCGGCGCCATGGTGTACGTGTTCCAGGACGGGCATCTGCGGCACCTGTTGGGCGACTTCACGGTGACCGGGGAGCTGGAGACCTCCATGCCGGTCCTGGTCTTCGGAGCAGCCTTCGCGCTCTCGGTCGACTACGAGCTCTTCCTCATCTCCCGCATCCAGGAGGAGTACCGGGCCACAGGCGACCACCGCGCGGCGGTGTACGGCGGTCTCGCCCGCACCGGACGCATGATCACCATTGCTGCCGTCATCTTTGCGGCGGCATTGTTCCCGCTGGTCACCTCGGACATCACCCTCCTCAAGCTCATCGGCTGCGGTCTCGCGCTGGCCGTCCTGCTCGACGCGACGGTCGTGCGCGGTGTGCTCGTCCCCGCGTTCATGAGGCTGACCGGACACGCCAACTGGTGGGCGCCCCGCCCGCTCGTCGCCGTCCACCGTCGCCTCGGCCTGGACCGTTGGTGCGGTGAGTCGCTGCCCCGCGTCACGGGGAGAGTGCCGGGAGCTCGCGCCGAGCAGACCTCGGACCCGGTCGGCTGATTCCGCCTCGGCGCGTCGCACCCGTACACCGACACCTGTCGCTCTGCACGGGGACGCCCCGGTCCGGGCAATCCCGGACCGGGACGAAGAGGGGGTCACACCCTGGAGGACGCGGCCACCTCGTCGTCCAGGACCGGACCGCTGTCCAGGGCCGCACCCTTTCCGGTCGGCCCCTCGCTCTCGGCCGGCGCGTGCGGGCTGCTCGACAGGCCCAGGCGCAGCAGTACCAGATGTGAGATGTCGGTGATGGTCCCGCCGCTTCGCAGCAGCTCCAGCGGCGGGATCTCGATGTCGAACCGGGTGCGCAGGGACACCAGCATCTCGGCGAGCATCAACGAATCGAGCCCGTACTCGTCGAGCCGGCGGTCATGATCGAGGTCCTTTTCATCCATGTGCAACACGCCGGCCAGTACATGCGCGAGCGTCCCGGCGACGGCACGGACGGCGTCCGCCGACGACATGGCCGCCAGTGCCGCCACGATCTCCTCGCGCGTGTGGTCGGCCTCGTCCATGCGCTCGGGGAGCAGCGTGGAACAGCGCGGTGCGGCCAGGGTCGGCAAGAGGCCGCGCAGTCGTGCCCAGTTGTAGCGCCCCACGCCCGCCACCTCGGCATGCCGTACGGCCGGCAGCTCCAGGGCATTGAACGCCTCACGCAACGTCACGGGCTCCATGCCCACCGAGGCGAGCGTTTCGGTCAGCTCGTTGCGGGCTACGTATCCGGTCTCGCCGATGGCGCCCCATGCGATTGCCTGTCCGACGGCACCTGATTGCCGCCGGCGCCGCGCCAGTGCCTCCAACCAGAGGTTGGCCGCCACGTAGTTGGCCTGGCGGATGTTGCCCAGGAAGGTGGTGCCGGAGGAGTACAGCAGGAACAGGTCCAGCTCGCGGTCGCCCAGCAGGCGGTCAAGCACCATCGCGCCGGCCATTTTCGGGGCCAGGGCGGCGGCGAACCGTTCGGCGGAGAGTTCGACCAGCAGGTCGTCCTCCACCTGCATCGCACAGTGGACGACCCCGCGCAGCGGGTGCCCGCCCGCGTCGATCCGGGCGAGTATTTCTCGCATGGCGGACGCGTCGGTGACATCGGCGGCGTATGCGGTGGCCCGCACGCCGCGTTCGGTGAGACCGGCCAGCACCTTTTCGGCCTCTGGCGACGTTTCGCCGCGTCGGCCCACCAAAGCCAGGTGTCGTGCGCCCCGGTCCGCCAGCCATGCGGCGGTCGCGGCGCCGAAGCCGCCCAGGCCCCCTGTCACCAGGTAGGTGGCCTGCGGGTCCAGGGCGGGCGCCTGCGTCCGCCGCTCCACGCGCACCGGTTCGTCCAGGGGGTCCAGTACGACGACGACTTTGCCGACATGGCGGGAATGCTGCATGAGCTGGAACGCCTCGGCCACCCGGGCCGCAGGGTACACGCTGTGCGGCAACGGACGGTACGAACCGTCGCTCACGCGCTCGGTGACATTGGCGAAGAGCGCCGCTCCTCGGTCGGGGTCGAAGGCCAGGGTGGTGAGATCCACCCCGAAGAAGCTGATGTTGTTGCGGAAGGGCCGCAACAGCAGCGGCTTGTTCTCGTAGATGTCCCGCTTGCCCAGCTCGATGAACCTGCCGCCCGGGCGCAGCAGTTCCAGACTGCGGGTGATCGCTTCTCCGGCCAGGGAGTTGACCACCACATCGACGCCGCGCCCCTCGGTGACCTCCATGACCTGGACGGCGAAGTCCAGGTTGCGGGAGTCCAGAACGTGATCGACTCCGAGGGTGTGCAGCAGTTCTCGCTTGGCGGGCGTGCCCGCGGTGGCGATCACACGGGCACCGCACAGGCGGGCGTACTGGAGCACGCCGAGCCCGATACCACCTGCGCCGCCATGGACCAGGACCGTCTCCCCGGCCCTCAGGCGCGCCAGGTGGTCGAGGCTGTAATGCACGGTGGAGAAGACGACGGGCAAGGTGGCGGCTTCCGCGAAGCCCATGGCGTCGGGGATGTGGCCGAGCGCCTGGGCGGCGGTCAAGGTGTGGGAAGCCAGGGACGCCGGTGCCAGACCGTAGACCCGGTCGCCCGGCCGGAAACCGGTCACGTCGGGTCCGACGGCTGTTACGACCCCCGCGCATTCCAAGCCGAGGCCCACCTCGGTGTAGGTTCCTTCGATCGCCTCGGCCGGCAGGAGACCGACCGCCTGCATCATGTCGCGGTAGTTCAGGGCGGCGGCTCGTACGGCGATGGCGACCTGCCCGGGCCCCGGGGCGTGAGGCGTGTTCTCGACCCACGCGAGCTGGTAGGACAGGCCGGGGGAGCGCACCTCCAGCGTGAAGGGCTCTTCTGCCGCATCCGCAGCCGTCACCTCGGCGTGGTGGGCGGGCAGCGCCCGTTCCCGCGGAACGAATCGCCCGCCGCAGGCGGTGACCACCACCTCGGGTTCGGCGTCGTCCGTCAGCAGTTCGTGCGCCACCCGGTAGGCGTCGGTGGCGGTCGTGCCCGAACGGTCCAGTGAGACGGTGCGCACCGACAGTCGGGGTTCCTCGTTGGCGAGGGACCGGGCGATTCCCCACACCGCCGCGTCGTGGGTCGCCTCTGCCCGCTCCGGCAGGGGAAGCGCGCCGCTGGGCCGGGTCACCACGGTCAGCGAGGTCTGTGCGCCGCCGGTGCGGGCCGCGCCGGCTCGGGCGATGGAACGCATGAGCGCCGCGCGTCGGGTGGTGAATGCCACGGCCTCGGCCGGATCGTCACCGGGTGCTTCACTGAGGAGCACGCACACCTGGGTGCCTTCTTCCCCGAGGAGGTGTGCCCAGTCGGCCGCTTCCTCGTCCGCCGCCACCCGCACTGAGGCCGGGACACCGTCCGCGTCCGGGGGCAGGTGTTCGGCGACGGCTTTGGCCAGGGGAAGTTCCTCGGCCGTCTCGGCGGCGACGATCCTGCGGCGTGCTGTCGCGGGCGTCGGCAGGGCGGGCGCCGCCACGGCACCCCGGGGGACCGCGGCCAGCAGCACGGAGAAGTCGTCGCGGCAGACGGGTGCGTCGTCACCGGTGCGCACGATGTCGGTGAAGCCGCACCTGACGAGCAGTTCTGCCCAGCGGTCCCCGGGCAGCAGGGGAGAGCTGGGGCGCAGCGCGTGGTCGCTACGGGTCCAGAACGTCTCCAGGGTGCCGAAGAAGGGGGCCAGTACGTGTGGGTCGTGGCTCTCGATGGCGAGCAGAAGGCCGCCGGGGGCGAGAAGGGCGGCGACGCGCCGCACCGCGGCTTCGAGGTCCATGGCGGTGTGCAGCGCGTTGGCGGCGATCACGAGGTCGAATCCCGCCTCGGGCAGTCCCTGGCCGGCCGGGTCCTCGTTCAGGTCGAAGGTGCGGTAGGTGAGGAAGTCGTAGGCGGCGAAGCGCCGTTGGGCGCGGGCGAGGAACGCGGAGGAGACGTCACTGTAGACGTAATGGGTGCGCTCGGCGGGCAGGAAGGGCAGCAGGGCCGCCGCCGTGCCGCCGGTGCCTGCCCCCACCTCCAGGACCCGCAGAGGCCGGTCCTGCGGCCATGCCCGTACCGTCTCGCGAAGCAGTGCCTGCGCGAGACGGTTGTGGAAGCGGGACGTGAGGGCGGTGTCGTAGAGCTGCTCGACGTCCGTGAGACTCCCGTCGGCCGCCGTGAGTTCCGCGCGGGCGTCGCCCCCACGGCCCAGGACGTCCCGGGTCCGGCTGAGGGCCAGCCGGTTCTCGGTCGAGTACCGGGGCAGGTCCAGGACCAGCGCGCGCAGCAGTTCCTCGTCCAGGAACGTCGAGCGGGTCAGCCTCAGGCGATTGCTGTCCACCTCCTGCGCCAAGCCGTGGCGGACCAGTTCGGGGATCACCGCCTCGACGAACGGCACGCACCGCGGGTCCATTCCGGCGGTGACGAGGTCGTCGATACCGAAGGGCGCGCCGTGGTCGGGCACGAGGGCGGCGAGGGCGGCGGCGTACCGGTGTGCGGCAGCGTTCTTGAGGAGGGTTTCGAAGCGCTCGTATTCGGCGTCGTGCCAGTCGGCGCGGCAGGCGGCGATGTGGTCGGCGGCGCCCGAGGCGATCTGGTGGGGCGTGAGCGTTGGGCCGTCGCCGGCCCACGGCAGCGGATCGGACGCGGCCCGCATCGTGGTGTGATACACCGTCAAGGTGGCTCGGTGTGCGCCGGTCAGTCGCCGCAGGCGGCAGCTGAGCAGCTCGACACCGACGCGTCCGTCCTCGTCGGTCACGACGATGTCCCAGCACTCCTCGGCCTCCAAGGAAGACCGCCGGCGCACATGGATCCATCCTGAGGCGGCGGGTGTGCGCCACACCCGGGCGGAGCCGATCGCGGCAGGAAGGTAGACCGTGCCCTCCTCCACGGCTGAGCCGATCAGCGGCGCACCCGCCTGTAGGGCACCGTCCAGCAGGGCCGGGTGGGCCTGGTACTGCTCACTGGGGGCCTCGTGCCGGTAGGCCGCCAGCACCTCGCCGTCCCCCACGCGCAGTTCGCGCAGCACCCGGAAGGCGGGACCGTACTGCAGACCGGCTCGCCCGACCGCGTCGTAGTGTTCTGCGCTGTCCATCACACGCCGGCAGCGCGCGTGGGCGGCGGCGAGGTCCACGTCGGCGGGTGCGTGCCCGAGCAGGGCCCGCACCCTGGCCCGTACGTGCGCGCGCGGCAGTGCGGTTCGCGCCTCGGTGCTGGTGATGCTCACCAGCCCGTCATCCGGCGTGACGGCCAGCTGGATCCGTACACTGCCGGCGTCCGCCCACGGTACGACCAAGGGGCGGGCGATCTCCAGACAGTCGACTTCCGCCGGGCCGTCGAGGATGAGGCGCCCGGCGGTCAACGCCATCTCCACGTAGGCCGTCGCCGGCACGACAACCGAACCCGCCAGCCGGTGGTCGGCCAGCCACGGCGTCAACGCCGGCTCAACAGCCCCTTCCCAGGTCGGCACGGGCGAGGGCAGCCGCTCACCGAGCAGTGGATGGTCCAGGCGTCCCGAGCCGCTGGTACGCAGCCAGGTCCCCGGGGTCCCGTTCCAGTGGCGCTCGCGCTGCCATGGATACGCCGGCAGGTCCACCACCCGCCCCCGGCGCGGGAAGTGCACGCTCCAGTCGAGCTCGGCGCCCTGCGCCATGAGGGCGGTCACGGCCTGGTGCACCGCCTCGGGGCCGTCGGCGCCACGTCGCAGGGTCGCTGTCACCGCGACCGTGTCCCGGGCGCGGCAGCGGGCGACGCGGTGCAGGTAGGAGCGGAGGACCGGATGCGGGCCGATCTCCACGAAGATGTCGGTGCCGTCTTCCAGGGCCTTCTGCGCCGCCGCGGCGAAGAGCACGGGCTCGCGTACGTTGCGCCACCAGTAGGTGCCGTCCAGGCGATCACCCTCGATCCGGTCACCGGTCACGGAGGAGAACATCGTCACTCGGGACGCCTCAGGTCGCAGTCCGGACAGTTCCTGGCGCAGGGGCCCGTCGATCGGGTCCATGGCCGCGCTGTGGAAGGCGTAGTCGAGATCGAGTTCCGTGCAGGCGACCCCCTTGTGCGTCAACTCGGCCAGGAGCGCCCGCAGAACGGCTGCCGGGCCCGCCACGGTCACATCTCGCGCACTGTTGACCGCTGCCACTTCCACTCCGGGCCAGGCGGCCAGTTCCTTGACCGCCTCGTCCACGGGAAGCGCCACAGCAGCCATCCGGCCCGTCCCTGCGGTGGCCGCCTGAGTACGACTCCGGCCGACGATCACCTGTGCGGCCTGCTCCAGGTCCAACGCACCTGCGACATGAGCGGCGGCGACCTCGCCGACGCTGTGGCCGAGCACGCTGTGCGGCACGATGCCTTGCGCCTCCAGCATCCGCACCAGAGCGACCTGCACGGCGAACAAGAGCGGCTGTGCCACTTCCGTCAGCGCGAGACGCGACCGATCCGCCGGCGCTGCCAGCTCCTCGGCCAGCGACCAGCCGAGCAGGGGGGCTGCGACCGTGTCCACCTGCGTGACGGCGGCGCGAAAGACCGCACTGTGCTCCAGCAGGTCGGCGGCCATACCCTGCCACTGCGAACCATTGCCGGAGAAGACGAACGTGATGCGCCCCCGGGACACAGCCTGGAAGGCGGTGGTGGCAGAGCGGGCCTCTTCCCCATCACGGGGGGAGGGGACGAACGGTGACTGCCCCGGCCCATCGGTGCCCGGCGCCGCCTGGGTCTCGGCGCCACCGGAACCCGGCACGGAATCCTCGGCCACGGGCAACTCGACGGGCGCCGGACGGCCCGCGACTGTCCGAAGCTGCCGCGCGGCGACCTGAGGTACCGCCAGTACCACCGCACGGTGCGGATGCGTTCCCCGGCGCAGGCAGGAGGTGTGGGCGATGTCGTAGAACTCCTGCGTGGAGGCCCCGGCGAGCCGGTCCGCCATCTGTGAGGCTGCCTCGGCCAGCGCCTTGGGGGTACGCGCCGAGACCAGCACGGGAAGCGCTCGCTCGCCACCCGCGCCCGTGTGGCCGACGGGTTCCTCGCGCGGGGCGGGCGGCGCGGTGGGTGCGGAGGTGAGGACGACGTGGGCGTTGGAGCCGCCGAAGCCGAAGGAGTTGACCCCTACGACCGGACGCCCGACCGTGTCCAGTGACAACGTGCTGTCGGCGGTCGCCAGGTTCAGCCCCGCGAAATCAATGTCCGGGTTGGGCGGGGTGGCGTGCAGCGACGGCGGGATCACCCGGTGCCGCAGTACGAGCAGTGCCTTGAGCAGCCCGGCGATTCCGGAAGCCGGCTCCAGATGCCCGATGTTGGTCTTGACGGAGCCGATCGGCAGTACCCCGGCGGAGCGGCGGCGGCCCAGAGCCCGGCCGATGGCCCGGCACTCCAGCGGATCACCGACCAGGGTTCCCGTACCGTGCGCCTCGAGGTAGACCAGTTCGTCCGGCGAGACGTTGGCTTGCTCGTACACCGAACGCAGCAAGTCCTCCTGCGCCTCGGCGCTCGGCAGCGCCAGCCCCATCGTCCTGCCGTCGCTGTTGGAAGCGCTGGCGAGGACGACCCCGTGGATCCGGTCCCCGTCCGCCATGGCGTCCGTCAGTTTCTTCAGGACGACCAGACCACCCCCCTCAGCGCGCACGAAACCGTCGGCCGCCGCTGAGAAGGAAGCGCATTTGCCGCTGGGCGACAGCATGGCTGCCTGGGAGAACCCCACGTAGTGGTACGGGCTGAGCAGTACGTTCACTCCCGCGGAGAGCACCACGCGACTGCTGCCGTCGAGCAGGGTGCGACAGGCACGGTCCAGCGCCACCAGTGACGAGGAGCAGGCGGTGTCCACCGCCATGCTCGGCCCGCGCAGGTCGAAGAAGTGGGACAGGCGATTGGCGGTGATCGAAGAAGCGGCGCCCGACATGGTGTAGGCGTTGACCGTCTGCGGCAGCATCATCTGTAGTCCGCCGTACGAGGTGTCCGACACCCCGACGTACACGGCCGTGTCGGTGCCCGACAGGCGCTCGGGAGCGATTCCGGCGTCGTCCAGCGCCTCGACGGCGAGTTCCAGCAGCAACCGGTGCTGAGGATCCATCCGGGACGCTTCCTTCGGCGAGATGCCGAAATAGGCGGCGTCGAAGCCGGTGATGTCGTCGAGGAAGCCGCCCGCGGCGGTGTAACTCTTGCCGGGGCGCGGCATCGAGGTGTCGACGAACCGGGACGCCTCGAACCGGTCGTCGGGCACCTCACCGACCAAGTCACGGCCCTGCCGAAGCGCGGCCCAGAACTGGTCCAGGTCACCAATGCCGCCAGGAAGGCGGCACGCCGCCCCAACTACCGCGACGGCCCGGTCCGTTGACTTCGCCTTGTCCCACATGTACAGCCACTTTCTTCGGAGTTGGATGGACTGTCGACACTCGAGCAGGGGACGCCATCTAACGGGCTGTGATCGTACGGTGACAACCACCGCTAGGCCGTAGGGGTTATCTCCTGCGCTCACCACGGCAGGGCATGACACGAGGTTGAGCGGGGAATCGTCCCGCCGACTCGGGCGCAACAAAGAGCGGTGCCGGCGCGGAACTTCGCAAACGGCCCAACGCGGCACCGCTGGCGAACTCTCGTGGTGGGAGTTCGCGTCGGGGTCCGTCGAGTCCGGTGAGGGACACGGTCCAGGCCTCGGACAGCCGGCGCCGACGGCGACGGCGACGAGTAGACCAGGCCGGGAGATCATGGGGAAGGTAGCGCCACGGACAGCACGTCCGGTTCTGGTAGAAGATCGCGTTCACAACCTGCCGGAGATCACAGGTCCCGGGGTACTGGGTCGCCGACCGCTCCACCTGCCTTTGTCCCCACGCCGTGATCATCGGCTCGATCAACACCCACTGCCCATCCGATAAGTCGCTGGGATGCGGCTCTCGCTCATGGCTCGCATCGCAACATGAACATGCCGAGCAATCGGCCCGTGCGGCGATCAGTACCACGATCGAACGATCACGAACCGAGAGCAGGGACCTACCGCCCTCTCACATCGGCTCGATGATGTTCTTGCGCAGGTGTCCGTAGATCACCGAGGTGCGTACGTCTGCGAGCTCTTGCCGCTCGGTCAGCTTGTCCAGAACCACGGAATGCAGCTGGTCGGTGTCGCGAACCGCGACATGGAGGAGGAAGTCGTCGGTGCCCGTCAGCACGAAGACCGCCATCACCTCGGGCATGCGCGCCACGAAGGCTTTGAACTGCTCAATGACCGCACGCGTCGGCGGCCGCACCCGCACGGCGATCATCGCTTGCAGCCCTCGGTCGAGCGAGGGGAGGTCTACCTCGGCATGGAATCCGAGCAGCACACCGCGCTCGCGGAGGGCGCGCACTCGCTCCAGGCAGGTGGAGGGCGCGATGCCCAACTCCTGTGCCAGGTCTCGGTTGGTGCGCCGACCGTCTTGCTGCAGAAGTCGCAGCAACGCCGAATCTAGTTCGTCCACGTTCCGCTCCACTCCTCAAGGTCCGAATTATATTCGCCCGGCTTGTCATTCTTCCGGATTGCTTTCTTGCGTATCCCGCAAAAGCCCGTTCATGATTCGCGTCGTTGCTGTGCGGTCAGGGCGGAGTCAGGGTTCCGGGCGAGAGGGCATCAGCGGTGGAAGAACGGAAGACGAGGGCTCTGGCGATCTGTTCAGTCGTGGCGGCCGCGCTGTTGTGGAGCAGCTCGTACGCGGTGACCAAGGAGGTGCTGGCGGACGTCGGGCCGCTGACCACCGGGGCCATCCGCTTCACTGTCGCCGCCGTGCTGCTCGCGATCATGGCGCGCATGCGCCGCAACCCAGCCGCCCCGCCGAACGCCCGCCAGCGGCGGATGATCTACCTGAGCGGCCTGCTCGGCATCACGGCCTACTTCGTGCTGGAGAACATCGGCGTTGAGCTGTCGACCGCCTCGGACGCCTCCCTGATCGTGGCCACCTATCCGCTGATGACCATGCTTCTGGAGCTGGCTCTCCTCCGGACCAGGATGCCGCTGCTCCGGGTCAGCGGCGTGCTGCTCGCCGCTCTGGGAGCCTTCCTGGTCGTACGCAACGGGGCAGAAGTCGGAGGCGGCGCACGCTGGTTCGGTGACGTGCTGCTCCTGCTCGGCGGGCTGATGTGGGCCGGATACAACGTGCTGGGCAAGTACGCGGGCCGGGGGCAGGATGCGGTGAACCTCACCTACCACCAGACGGTGGCGGGCGCCGCCGGCTTCCTGCTCGCCTCACTCCTGGAGATCGGGGACTGGCGGGTGCCGGACGCCTCGGCCTCGGTGATGCTCATCCATCTGGCCGTGGCGTGTTCCGTCGGCGGCTTCCTCCTCTACAACTACGGCCTGCGCAGGATGTCTTCGAGCGTCGCAGTCAACATTCTCAACCTGGTACCCGTGTTCGGTGTGCTCGGTGCTGTGGTGATCAACAAGGAGACAGTCCGGCTCACCCAGGCCCTTGGCGGGATGGTCATCATCGCGGGTGTGGCCCTCGGATTGGTCGAACGCCGAACAGTCGTCGAGAAAACCGCGGTTCCCGAGCCGAGCCCGGTCACCGAGCGCACCTGAAGGCCCAGGAGACCCGGCTTCCCGGACCCTGAAACCGTATGGGGGCCAGCGCACGTCCGGGGCCACGGCCCGCCGAACTCGCGCCGAGCGGAGGCGGAGACGCGGCCGATCCGCCCGAGTCGACGACTGCACACCAGGCCATCGTGCACGCCTTCAACCAGCACCCCGGCCAGGCATTCAGGGTCCGTGAACTGCACGAACGAGGCTGCTGCCAGAAACGGGCTCAACACCCTCTCAATGCTCGCGAACGAACCGGACCAGCCCAACACCGACGGTGCTCGGAAAAGGAGGCGTCCGGCACAGACGCAGAGCAGCACCTCGACGGTGCCCGTGCTGAGGCGCAACCCGTGTTCGCTCGTCCCGCCGGCCAGTTCATAGGCTTTGGCGCGATGCTCAAGCGCTGGAGGAAAGCCGCCGGCGTCACGCAGCCACGTGCCGCGCGCACCCTGGGGATCAGCGAGCGCAAGCTGCGTGGCATCGAATCCGGCACCTATTCCGGGCCCCGCTCCGCGCGCGCCGAACGGAAGGCGCCTGACCGGCAAAAGAGCAGGTCAGGCGCCTATTTTTTGAGGCTCTAGAAGAAGCCCAGCTTCTTCGGCGAGTACGACACCAGCAGATTCTTGGTCTGCTGATAGTGCTCCAGCATCATCCGGTGGTTCTCCCTGCCGATCCCCGACTGCTTGTAGCCTCCGAACGCGGCGTGCGCCGGGTAGGCGTGGTAGCAGTTGGTCCAGACGCGGCCCGCCTGGATGGCGCGGCCGGCGCGGTAGGCGGTGTTCATGTCGCGGGTCCATACGCCCGCGCCCAGGCCGTAGAGCGTGTCGTTCGCGGTGGCGATCGCGTCGTCGAGGTCGGTGAACGACGTCACCGCCACGACGGGGCCGAAGATCTCCTCCTGGAAGACCCGCATGCGGTTGTCGCCCTCGAAGATGGTGGGTTGGACGTAGTAGCCACCCGCCAACTCACCTGTCTGACAGACTTGTTGACCGCCCGTCAGGATCTTCGCGCCTTCCTGCTGGCCTATGTCGAGGTAGGAGAGGATCTTCTGGAGCTGGTCGTTGGAGGCCTGGGCGCCGATCATCGTCTCGGTGTCCAGGGGGTGGCCGGGCAGGATGCGCTCCGTGCGGTCGATCGCCGCCTCAAGGAACTCGCCGTAGTGGCCGCGCTGGATCAGGGCGCGGGAGGGGCAGGTACAGACCTCGCCCTGGTTGAGGGCGAACATGGTGAAGCCCTCGAGCGCCTTGTCGCGGAAGTCGTCGTCCTTGGCCCACACGTCGTCGAAGAAGATGTTGGGGGACTTGCCGCCGAGTTCGAGCGTGACCGGCTTGATGTTCTCCGAGGCGTACTGCATGATCAGCCGCCCCGTCGTGGTCTCGCCGGTGAACGCGATCTTGGCGACGCGCGGGCTGGACGCGAGCGGCTTTCCCGCCTCCACGCCGAACCCGTTGACGACGTTCACCACGCCCGGGGGCAGCAGGTCCCCGACGATGTCAAGCCACACATGGATGGACGCGGGGGTCTGCTCGGCCGGTTTCAGGACCACCGCGTTGCCGGCCGCGAGCGCCGGGGCCAGCTTCCACATCGCCATCAGGATCGGGAAGTTCCACGGGATGATCTGGCCGACCACACCAAGCGGCTCGTGGAAGTGGTAGGCGACGGTGTCGTCGTCGATCTCGCTGAGCGCGCCCTCCTGGGCCCGCAGCGCACCCGCGAAGTAGCGGAAGTGGTCGATGGCGAGCGGAATGTCGGCGGCCAGCGTCTCGCGCACGGGCTTGCCGTTCTCCCAGCTCTCCGCGACCGCGAGAGCTTCCAGCCGCGCCTCCATCCGGTCCGCGATCTTGAGCAGGATGTTCGCGCGGGCCTCGGGCGATGTGCGGCCCCAGGCGGGGGCGGCCGCGTGGGCCGCGTCGAGCGCCGCCTCGATGTCGTCCGCTGTGCCCCGGGCGATCTCGGTGAAGGCGCGGCCGTTCACGGGGCTCGGGTTCTCGAAGTACTGGCCGCGCTGGGGCGGCACGTACGCGCCGCCGACCCAGTGGTCGTAGCGGGACTGGAACGAGACGAGCGCGCCCTCGGTGCCGGGCGCTGCGTAACGAGTCATCTCCGTGGCCTCCCTCGGCGGCGCCGCCCGCCCTTGGGCGGCGCACGGGCGCAGGTTAGGCGCGGTGACGTTGCGATCCCGTTGCCGGGCCCTGCTCGGCCGCCAGCTCCGCCAACCGGGCCCGCGCCGAAGCCTGTTGAGGGCCCGGAAGCGCGGTGGCCAGGGCCTGCCACACCGGCAGGTCGTCCTCGCCCCACGGGCTGTAGGCCCAGTCGGACAGCAGCCCGGGATCGGCCCGCGCGATGAGCGCCGCGCGCAGCTGCCCGGCGAGCGAATGGCGCAGACGGGCCACGGCCGGTGCCTGTGAGCCGGGCAGGAGCGGCCCGCTGTACGCGTTCATCGCGGCGGCCACCGCGCCCGAGCCGAGCCGCCGGGCCACCGTGTCGAAGTCCCCCTCCACGGGCGCGGTCAGCCGGTAGGGCCGGGAGGCGAGCAGTTCGGGTCCCAACAGGGCGCGCAGGCGCGACAGTTCGGCTCGCAAGGTCACGGGGCTTATGGTTTCGTCCTCGTACAAGGACAGGTGCAGTGCCTCGCCGCTCAGCCCCTCGGGGTGGCGGGCGAGTACCACCGCGATCTCGCTGTGGCGCGGGCTCAGGCGCAGTTCGCGGCCGCCCGCGACGAGCAGGGCCTCCTCCCGGCCCAGGGCGCTGAGCTGGACCCTGTCGCGGGCGGGCGGCGGGGCGAGCAGGGCCAGTTGTGACTCGACCGTCCGCGCGAGGGCCGTCACGAAACCCAGGCTGTGCGGGTGGGCCAGGCCGTCGCCGCCGGTGAGGTCGACGGCGCCGAGCAGCCGTCCCGTGCGGGGATCGTGCACGGGGGCGGCGGCGCAGGTCCACGCCTGTACCGGGCGCCGGAAGTGCTCCGCCGAGAAGACCTGGACCGGGCGGTCCTCGGCCAGCGCGGTGCCGGGCGCGTTGGTGCCCGCCGTCGACTCGGCCCAGCGGGCGCCGGGTACGAAGTTCATCCGCGCGGCCGCGCGACGCGCGCCGGGATGCCCCTCGACCCACAGGAGCCGGCCCCGTGCGTCGCACATGGCGACCAGATGCTCGCCCCCGCCGGTGTAGGGGCCGGTCAACTCCCTTACCACCGGCAGGACATGGGCGAGGGGATGGACCGCGCGGCAGGCCGACAGTTCCTCCTCGTCCAGCTCCACCGGGGCGGCGCCGTCGGGGCTGACCCGGGCCCGCGCCGAGCGCTGCCAGGACGCCGCCACCAGCGGACGCACGGGGCGTACCACCCGGCCCGCAGTCGTGAACTCCTCGTGGGCGCGCCGGAGTTGAACGCTGCGCTCAAAGGCGTCGGCTCCCGCGTCAAGGGCCACCCAGGACTCGTCCCGCCTGTCGGTCACCGAGTCCTCCTCATGCGCCGAAGCGTCCTTGCGATCAGGCGAAGTTGACGAGACGGATGTACCGCACCCAGTCCCACTCCGGGCCCGGGTCGGTGTGGTCGGTGCCGGGGACCTGATAGTGGCCCAGGATGTGCTCGCGGTCCTTCGGGATGCCGTACCGGTCGCAGATCGACGCCGTGAGCGCCGCCGACTGCTCGTACAGCGCGTTGGTGAAGTAGGCCGGCTGGTCGATCCAGCCTTCGTGTTCGATGCCGATGCTGCGGGTGTTGTAGTCCCAGTTTCCCGCGTGCCAGGCGATGTCGCGCTCGCGGACCATCTGCGCGATGTATCCGTCCGCCGAGCGCGTCACATAGTGCGCGGACACCTTCTTCGCGGGGTTCTGGAAGATGCCGATGGTGTTGGACCAGGTCTCCTGGGTGACGTGGATGATGACGTAGTCCACCGGGTACGCCGAAGGCCTGGACGAGGCGGTGTAGTTGGACGCCGACGCGGGCACCCAGTGTGCCCGGGGGTAGTCGGTGGCGCCGTCGGCGGCCGCGTCGGTCGCCGGGAACAGGAGGCCGGCGGCGACCGAGGCCGCCGTGCCCTGGAGGAGTCTTCTTCGGTTCATCGCGGGCACTCCTGAACTAAGGGCGGTGGGAGGTGAGTTGGGCCGAGCGCTCCCGCAGGTGGCGGTGCAGGCCCCGGTGCGGCTCGCCCTGGCGGGGCAGCCACTCCTTGCGGATCTTGGCGACACAGGTGTAGTTGGTGTCGCACACGTTGGCAAGCGGGGCTTCACCCGCCTGGCTCACCAGCTGGTAGGCGTCCAGCGCGGAGAGCCCGTAGTCGCGCTCCAGCCAGCGCACCAGATCCAACTGTGAGACGCGGAAAGCGTCTTCGAGGGGTCGGGCCGATCCCGTCGACATGATGTGGGTGTCCGACTCGATGCGCGGCCAGGGGGTGGCGAGGCCCTTGAGGAGTTCGACCACCACCACCGTGTTCATGGCGCACTCCACGGCGACCCCGCACGTCTCGCCCTCGCCCTGGCGGGCATGTCCGTCACCGAGGCTGAACAGGGCGCCCTCCACATTGACGCCCAGGTAGCAGGTCACACCGGCGCGCATCTCGGGCGTGTCCATGTTCCCGCCGTGCGCGTCCGGCACCAGCGCGGAGCGCACCTCCAAATGGGCCGGGGCCACCCCGACCGTGCCGTGCATCGGGTCCATCGGCAGCTCGACCTCGATGTCGCTCTCGCGGGCCCGGAACCGGCACGTCCCGCGTGTCCGGTCGAGCTCCCACATCCACACCGTCTCCGGCAGCGGAGGCTGGAGCGTGGCCGTGGTGTGGGTGGAGGTGAGGGCCCCGAACAGCGGGACGGTGGTGGACGCGGCCCAGTCACGCGCGGGCTGGACCGAGACGAAGTGGACGGCGAGCGTGTCGCCCGGCTCGGCGCCCTCGACGTGGAAGGGGCCGGTCTGCGGATTGAGGAAGGGGAACTCGCAGACACGGGAGACCAGATCGCGCTCGGAGCGCACCCGGCCGGCGAAACAGTCCTCGGTGTACAGGTCGAGCACGGTTCCCGGTGTCACACGGGCCAGCGGCGGAGCGCCGCCGAAGGTCCAGGCGTACTCGTTCTCCTTGGGCCGCACGGTCAGGATCCGCGGGTCGTCGCTCATCCTCGTACCGCTCCTGTCTCCTCGGGGGCCTCGTCGGGTTCGACGAGGTGGACACGGCCGGTCTCGGCAAGCCGTTCCGGCCGGCGGCGCGCGAGCACCGCGAGCACGACGATCCCCGCCACCATCCATGCCCCGACGACGGGACCCGCGTACGACACCGGCGGGGTGAGTTCGGCGACGAACGAGAACGCCGGGATCCCCGCCGCGGTGAGCAGCGCCGGCACGAACGCGGCGATGCCGAGCGCCGGGAACACCACGTGCCGCAGCGGGCTGAACAGGTCGCGGCGCCGCCGCAGAAAGTATCCGGCGCAGGCCAGGTCGACCACGATGTACACGCCGATGATCACCGTGACGATGACGGTGGCGAGCAGCGTGAACGCGGTCACCGGGCCGTAGTGCCGGCCGAGCCCGAGGATCACGGCCACCGCGAGCACGAACTGCGCGGCGACGCCCGTCACGGGGGAGCGGTGGCGGGGATGGAGACGGGCGAAGGCACGCGGGAAGACTCCGATCCGGCCGAAGGCGAAGGCGGTGCGGGTGGACACGGTGGAGCAGGCGTTGGCGTTCGCGACCGTGGAGTTGACCACGGCGAGGAACAGGATCACCCAGAAGAGGCCGAACGAGGCGCGCGCCACGCCCTCCCACGAGGCGCCGCCGGACGCGCCGAACCCGGCGAACCGGTCCGGGCCGAAGTAGACGGCCATCGCGTACGTGGTCAGGACGTACACCACCCCTATGGCGAGGGCCGCGCCGAAGACCGCCCGGCGCACCGTGCGGCGCGGGTCACGGGCCTCCTCGGCGAGCGGGGCCGCCGCCTCGAACCCGGCGAACGCCAGCACCGTGTAGACCGAACCGGCGAAGACCCCGCCGAACCCGCCGTAACCCCGCGCCGTGTGTGAAGTGCCGAACACGGCAAGGGTGTTGTCCGAGCCGGCCGCCACGATCAGCATGACCGCGAACGTGACGAACACCAGTACCTCGAAGATGCCGAGCGCCGTTCCCAAGCGCGCCGACGCCCGCGCCCCGAAGTGCCCCGAGACGGCTATGACCACGGTTCCGGCCAGTGACCACGGCCACCACAGACCCGCCGGATACGACGCCCACTGCTCATGCAGGGTGCCCGCCGTGGTGAAGCCCAGCTGCAACAGCAGCAGGGGCGGCACCAGCGCCTCGACGAAGACATAGCCCCAGCCCACCAGGAAGCCCACGGCGGGGTGCAGGCCCTGAGCGCTGTACGTGGCGACCGAGCCGGCGGCGGGCAGCTGGTGGGCGAGCTCCGCGACGCACGACGCCGTGAACAGGCACGCCACGAGCGCCACCAGGACCGAAAGCGGCAGGCTGCCGCCGGCGAACGCGGCGCCCGCCGGAATGGATGCGGCGACGGCCGCGGCGGGCGCCATCGCCGTGACGCTCTGGAACAGCACATCGCGCAGACCGACCGCCCCGCGCGCGAGGCCGGCGTCCGTACTCGTTGGGGGTTTCCCCGGCACCGTAGGCTCCCTTGGTCGCCCAACAAGCAAGCGTATCGCGGGAGTTACCGTACGGTCCGGGGCGCGCGGGGCGGAAGAGGACGAGCCACCGCGCGCGGCGGCGAATGGTGCGGGGAAGGGGGCGCGACGTCCGCGAACGGGTGCCTCGGCCCTCCCCGCACCGCGCAGATCAGTCCTCGGCGCCGCCGTCGGCGAGCAGGGGCGCGAGGGCCGCCGCCGGGTCGTGGTCGGCGGCTCCCGCGGGCACCCAGCGTCCGCTCTCCTTGCGGTAGGGCCACCAGCGCCCGTCGTGGCCGAGCCGCAGCTGGGCGTGGCGGCCGGTCGCCGTCCACCGGTTGGTCCCGGCCGACCGCAGCGCCGGGCGCTCGCCCCCGGCCCAGGCGCGGTCCAGGGCCGCCACGGCCCGGGCCAGTTCCGACGCGCCCAAAGTCCACTCCTCCTCCAGTACGCGCAGCGCCGGGGCGCCGCCGAAGCGCCAGGCCCGCGCTGCCTGCGCGAGATCGGCCGGCCGGCGGCCCGAGGCGGCGGCCAGCCGGGCGGTCACCCGGCCGTCGCGGCACCCGTACGCCAGCCGGACCGTGTCTTGATCCGCCGTCAACTCGGCTTCGGGAGCGCGGCGTTCGTGGTCGGGCGCGAGCGCGTCCGCGAGCATGCGGTGCGCGCGTCCGGCGGCGTCGGCGGCAAGGAACTCCAGGGCCGCAGGGTCCACCCCCGGCTCCGGCGGCGTCTCGGTGTCGAGGCGCGCGGGCTCGCCCGGCTCCGGCGGGAGGGTCGGTGGCGCGGGCAGCGGCGCGACGATGTCCCTGGCCGCGAACGCCTCGTCGGCCGGCACGCCACATGCCCTCATGGGCTCGTCCGTGGCCGGGGCCGCGCCGCGTTCCTGAAGGGCGTCGAGGAGGGCGCGCTCGGGGCGCCCCCGCAGCAGGAGCAGCACGAACGGATCCTGATCGAGCAGGCGCGCCATCTGGTAGCAGAGCGCCGCGGTGTGCGGGCAGTGGTCCCAGGCCTCACAACTGCACGTGGGCTCCAAGTCCCCGATGGCGGGCAGGAGTTCCACCCCCGCGCTCGCCGCGTCCTCCACCAGGTGCGGTGGCATCTCGCGGTCGAGCAGGGCCGCGATGTGTCCGGCGCGTTCGGCCGTCATCGTCAGGAAACGGTCCCAGCCCTCCTCGTCCAGCGCCTGGAGGAGGACGTCGCCGCGGTGGCGCGATCCGTCCCGCTCGCGCACGACGGCGGTGATCCGGCCCGGCCGTACGGTCACCGCGCCGACCGCGCCCTCACGGGCCAGGCGCCGGCCCTGTTTGAGCTGGCGTCCGTCGAGCGCGGTGTCCTCCAGAGCCTTGAGCCAGGCCCGGCCCCACCAAGTGGTCGCGAAGGCGCGGCCGTTGGGGGGCGGAAGGGGTTCGAAGGTGCGCTCGTTCTCGTATGTGCCGCTCATCGACCGCTCCCTCGCAGCGCCACCAGATCCGTCAGCTCGGCGTCGGACAGTTCGGTCAGCGCGGACTCGCCCGAGCCGAGCACCGCGTCTGCCAACTCCCTCTTGCGCTCCAGCATCTCGGCGATCCGGTCCTCGACGGTGCCCTCCGCGACGAGCCGGTGCACCTGCACGGGCTGGGTCTGGCCGATGCGGTAGGCGCGGTCGGTGGCCTGGGCCTCCACGGCCGGGTTCCACCACCGGTCGTAGTGGATGACGTGTCCGGCTCTGGTGAGGTTGAGGCCGGTGCCCGCCGCCTTCAACGACAGCAGGAACACCGGGACTTGACCGCTTTGGAAGTCGCGCACCATCTGCTCGCGCCGCTCCACCGGCGTGCCGCCGTGCAGGAAGAGCGTGGGCACGCCCCGCGCCGCGAGATGCCGCTCGATGAGGCGCGCCATGCGGACGTACTGCGTGAAGACCAGGGCCGCGCCGTCCTCGGCGACGATGGTGTCGAGGAGTTCGTCGAGCAGTTCGAGTTTGCCGGAGCGGCCGGCGATGGCCGGGTCCTCCTCCTTGAGGTACTGCGCGGGGTGGTTGCAGATCTGCTTGAGCGCGGTCAGCAGCTTGACCACCAGGCCGCGCCGCTCGAATCCGTCCGCACCGGAGATCTCGGCCAGCGTCTCGCGCACCACCGCCTCATACAGACCGGTCTGCTCCTTGGTGAGGGAGACGGCGCGGTCGGTCTCGGTCTTGGGCGGGAGCTCCGGGGCGATGCCCGGGTCGGACTTGCGGCGGCGCAGCAGGAAGGGCCGCACGAGCCGGGAGAGCCGTTCGGCGGCCGCCGGGTCCTGGCCGCTCTCGGCCGCCGACGCGTACTTCGCGCGGAACGTACCGAGGCGGCCGAGCAGCCCGGGGGTGGTCCAGTCGAGGATCGCCCACAGCTCGGAGAGGTTGTTCTCGACGGGGGTGCCGCTGAGCGCGACCCGGGCCCCGGCCTTGATGGTGCGCAGCTGCCGTGCCGTCGCGGAGTACGGGTTCTTGATGTGCTGGGCCTCGTCGGTGACGACCATGCCCCAGGAGACGGCGGCCAGTTTGGCGGCGTCGAGGCGCATCGTGCCGTATGTGGTGAGCACGAACTCGCCGTCCGCGAGGGATGCGAGGGAGCGCGCGCCCGCGTGGAAGCGGCGCACGGGGGTGCCGCTCGCGAACTTCTCGATCTCCCGCTGCCAGTTGCCCATCAGGGAGGTGGGGCAGACGACGAGGGTCGGGCCGGCCGTCGCCGGATCGCTCTGGCGGTGCAGATGCAGGGCGATCAGGGTGATGGTCTTGCCCAGTCCCATGTCGTCTGCGAGACAGCCGCCGAGCCCCAACGAGGTCATGTCCGCGAGCCAGTTGAGGCCGCGCAGCTGGTAGTCGCGCAAGCGCGCGGTGAGCGCGGGCGGCTGGGCCACGGGCTGTTCGCGGTCCGCCTCGGGGTCGGCGAGCCGGTCGCGCAGGCGGGCCAGCCACCCCGTCGCCTCGACCTCGACGCGCCGCCCGTCGAGCTCGGTCGACCCGGTGAGGACGGCTGCCAGGGCGTCGATGGGGGTCACCTTGCGGTCCTGGGCGGCGCGGACGCGCCGCGCCTCCTCGGGATCCACCAGCACCCACTGGTCACGCAGCCGCACGACCGGGCGGCTCGCCTCGGCGAGGGCGTCGAGTTCCCGCCGGGTCAGTGGGGTCTCGCCGATCGCGAACGACCAGTCGAAGCCGAGCAGGGCGTCGGTGCCCAGCATCGAGGGCGCGTCGGACCACGTCCGCGCTTGGTCTTCGCGCGGGCCGATGACGGCGCGGGCGGTCAGCCGACGGGAGAGGTTTCTGGGCCAGTGCACCTGGACCCCGGTCGCGGCCAGCGTGCGCGAGGCCGCCCCGAGCAGTTCGCCCGCTTCCTCGTCGGCGAGTTCCACCGCGTCCGGCACGGTGGCGGACAGGAGCGGGGCCAGGGGCGGCCAGGCGCGGGCGGCCCGGCGCAGCGCGAGCAGTGCGTCCATGCGGGCGCGGGGACCGAACCGCGCGGCCGTGGCGGGCTCCGCCCACACCTCGGCGGCGTCCGCGACCAGCGCGGGATCGCTGACGCTGTGCATCTGGAGCACCACACGGAACGCGGGGCCCGCGGCGTCCGGGTCGGCCGACGCGAGCCCCGGCAGTTCCACGCGCAGCGAGATCCGTACGCCCGCGTCGTGTCCTGCCGCCAGATCCGCCGCCCAGGCCCGGTGTTCGGGCAGCCGCTGCGGTGCCTCGGCGGCGAACGCGGGCGAGCCGGTGGCGCGGGCCGCGCCTGGCGTGCGCGGCAGCCCGTCCGCGACGGCGTCGAGGAAGGCGCGCAGCAGCCGCTCGGGGTCCGGCAGGAGGAGGGGGCCCGCCGCGCCGGACGCCGGTTCCAACGGGGTGGCGTGCGCCTCGGGCGGCATGGCCGCCGCCAGCGCGCGCACCTTGTCGAGATCGTCGGCGCCGAGCGGACCGACCCGCCACGCGTCGTGGTCGCTCGCCGTGAGGCCGGGCAACAGGCGCCCGCGCGCGACGAGTTGGAGCGCGAGGAGCGCGGCCGCGCCCCAGAACGCGCTCGGCCGGGACGCATGAGCCGACGCGCGCACACGGGTGAGCAGGGGCAGCGCGTCCCGGACGGGCAGCAGGAGGGCGGACACGGTGTGGAGCGAGACGTCGGAGCCGACGACGGTGAGGTCGTCCACGGCGCCCCCGAGGGCCGGGAGGGCTTCGCCCTCGGTGGGCCAGAAGGCGATCCGTCCGGTGCGCGGGGGGTCGGCGGGCAGGAACGTGACGTGGCAGCGGGCGAGTTCGGCGAGCTGGGACGGCGGGGGAGCGGGGAACGTCTGCACAGCGATAACGCATTCCTCAAATTTGACTACGTCGGGCCGAAGGGGCCGAGGGTACAGCAAAGTGCCGCTCGGCGGGGCGCGCAGAGAGGTGACCCGCGTCATAGGGGTGGGTGGGGTGCGGTCAGCACCACCCAGGGGTCGGGCTAACCCCCCGCGCGGGAGCGGGGGGTGGCTCCATGGTCCTCAGCGGCGCCGCTCCGTACGTTCGGTGAGGTCAGCGCAGATAACTGCGGGGGACCTCTTGACCACCGGAGCCGTCATGTCACAGGCGACCATGCCGCAACCCGCCACGGGCCTGGGCGCCCCCGCCGCGCCACGTTCCGGCAGCGAGTTCGCGCCCCTGCTCAAGGCGGTGAAGGGGCAGGGCCTGCTCGAACGGCGCGTCGGCTGGTACGTCACCGGCATGGTGGTCAACCTGCTGGCCCTGGGCGCGACGATCACCGCGATGGCGCTCACCGGCGACACCTGGTGGACCCTGCTGTTCGCCCTCCCGCTCTCCGTGTTCTGGGCGCGCGGCGCGTTCTTCGGTCACGACGCGGGCCATGCCCAGATAACCCGGGGCAAGGTCGCGGGCCGGGCCATCGGCCTGCTCCACAGCGATCTGCTGCTCGGCATGAGCTACGCCTGGTGGAACGACAAGCACAACCGCCACCACGCCAACCCCAACCACGTGGACAAGGACCCCGATGTCGGAGTCGGCGCGCTCGTGTGGACCCAGCGCCAGGCCGAGCAGCGCGCGGGCTTCGCCCGCTGGCTCACCCGCAACCAGGCCCGGCTCTTCTTCCCCATGCTGCTCCTTGAGGGCATCGCCCTCAAGGTGTACGGATTCCAGGACCTCAAGCGCCAGCCGCCCCGCGAACGCGCCGTCGAGGCGCCCCTGCTCCTGGCCCACCTCGCCGGCTACGCGACCCTGCTCCTGACGGTCATGTCCCCGGCCAAGGCCCTCGTGTTCGCCCTGGTGCACCACGCGCTGTTCGGCCTGCACCTCGGGATGACCTTCGCCCCCAACCACAAGGGCATGGAGATGCCCGACCCGGACGACGCCGAGGCCTCGGCCTGGGGTCATCTGCGTCGGCAGGTCCTGACCTCGCGCAACGTACGCGGCGGCCTCCTGACCGACTGGTTCCTCGGCGGCCTGAACTACCAGATCGAGCACCACCTCTTTCCGAACATGCCGCGCCCGCACCTCAAGCTCGCCCAGCCGTTGGTGCGCGCCCACTGCGCGGCCCTTGGCATCCCCTACGCGCAGACCTCGCTGATCGACTCCTACCGGCAGGCGCTCGGGCACATGCACGAGGTCGGAGCGCCGCTGCGGAAGTGAGCCGACGAGATCGTCGGGGGCGCCCGCAACAATGTGGGGCCGCCTGGAACCGGTGGGGGCCGCTGGGCGTTGTCCAGACAGGAAGTGCGTTCACAGGCCGCGAAAAGGAAGGCGACGGACATGTCGAAGCGCGCGATGATCGCCGCCGGTGGAGTCGTGGCGGGGCTCATCCTGATCCCTCTGATCGGATTCTGGTTCGCCCTGCTCGTCCTGATCGGCGTTCCGGTGGCGGCCTACCTCATGCTGGATCCCGGCCAGCGGCGCCGACTGCGGCACATATCCCGCAAGGAGCTGGGCCGCTAGGGGGTGTCTGGTGGATCAGGGTCGGTCAGGGCGCGGCGTCTGGTGCGGTGCATCGCAAGGCGCCGGAGCGTCTCGATAGCGGAGCTATCGGGGCGATTCGGCAACGCCGCGAGGTGCCGTGCCAGACGCCGCGCCCCCGGCCATGGTCCACCAGACACCCCCTAGCACCCACGGGGCACCGTCGGCCGCCGGGTTAGGCTCGGATCCGTCACGCGGTACGGAATGAGGGGAGCTCCGCACGATGAGCGGGATCACGGGCATGGGAACGGGCACGGTCACAGCGGTCAGCAGCAACGGTGAGTACTCCTTCACCAAGCCGAACCGGGACAGCATCACGCTGCTGCCAGGGCTCGGTGTGGCGGGGGACGTGCACGCGGGAGTGACGGTCAAGCACCGCTCACGCGTCGCCCAGGATCCGACGCAGCCGAACCTCCGCCAGGTCCATCTGATCCACCGCGAGCTGTTCGACGAGGTCGCCGAGCAAGGCTTCGAGGTGGCTCCCGGGCAGCTCGGCGAGAACGTGACGACCCAGGGCATCGATCTGCTCTCCCTGCCCACCGGCACCCTGCTGCGCATAGGCGCCGAGGCGGTCGTCGAGGTCACCGGGCTCCGCAACCCCTGCCTTCAGATCGAGGGCTTCCAGGCCGGCCTTCTGAAGCAGGTCGTGGGCCGCGACGAGGCCGGCAACGTCGTGCGCAAGGCCGGGATCATGAGCGTGGTCCGCGCGGGCGGTGAGATCCGGCCGGGCGACACCATCACGGCCGAACTGCCCGAGGGCCCGCACCGCCCGCTGGAACGGGTCTGACGGGCCCTCACCGGGTGACCGAGGCCTCGGTCACCCGTCTCACTCGTAGTAGTCCCGCATGAGTTCCACGGACCACTCGGGCTGCGCCGTTTCACCGCGCGGGCCGAACTCCGCCAGATACGGCTTGATGTCGAGCACCGGCGTCCCGTCCACCGCGTCCAGTCCCGCGACCCGCACCTCAAGTCCCTCGACCGCGAGGACGCGGCAGCGCGAGACGCCGAGGCGGTTGGGACGGTTCTTGCCCCGCTGGGCGAAGATGCCCACCAGCGGCCACTCCGGATTGTTGCGCGGGCGCCGGGCGCCGGACTCGATCTTCTCGGGCGCCACCCGGTCGAAGTGGAAGACCACTTCGAGGTGGGAGAAGTCCTTGAGGCCGTACAGGGCCTCGGGTCCGAACTGCTCGGCGTCGAGCCGGATCACGGCCGTCTCGCGGTCCCAGTGGTCGTCGGCGACCTCGGCGCGGCCGCCGACCACCCACCCCACCGGCCGGCACACCACGTCGGCCCCGCTCACGGCCGACGCCGCCTCACCCGTGATGCCCTCAACAACCTTGTCCGTCACGCCATTTCCTTCCCCGTTGGCTCGTACCCCGTTGTCACGTGGGGCACTTGATCGACACGCGGGGGACGATACTGGACGGGAGGACAAGACGCCTTGACGGAGCGGACGTGGGGGAAGCCCGGTCCCGACGGGCCGGGCCGTCCTTAAGACGGGCATACCGCCATCGCCTCCAGTGATTCCAGGAGCGGGGGCAGGTCCTCGTCGCGGCCCACCGGGTGGACGTGCCCGGGGCACTCGTCCAGGAGGACGAAGGCGACGTCGTCGGTCCTGGCGACCAGCGACCAGCCCGGGCCGTCGGCCCGCAGCGTACGGGCGCCGCCCGGCGCGAACGCGGACCGCACGCGGCCGACCGGGGGCGCGGATTCGAGGTAGCCGCGCAGCTCGCGAAGGGCCCGGCCGACGCCCGAACGCCGGCCGTCGCCGTGCCGGTGCTCGTCGGCGTGGGGGCCATCGGCTCCGGCTTCCCGATCGCCCCGCCGCTCGGCGGAGGTGGCGGCGTCGCGGCCTGCGCGGTGGCCGGGGTCCTCGGCGCCGCCCTCGTCATCGGGGACGCCGCCCTCGTCGTCGGGCAAGACCGCTGCCGGAGGCGAGCCGGGCGTGCGCGTGCCTTCGCGGCCGCCCTCGCCCGCCTCGGCGTCTCGCCCATCGGGCCCAGGCTCCGAATCCGCCGACGGCCCCCGCGATCCGGCCGGGCCCGAAGCGGCCGACCCCGGCGGCGCGCCGAACGTGTCGGTGTCCAACTGCTCGCGCCACGTGGGCCATTGCAAGGCGACGGCGTCCGCGCCGAGTCGGCGCTGGGCCGGGCCCCACTCGCTCGTGTCGGGCGGCGTGAGCGTGGGGGGACCCTCCGGGTCGGGTTCCGGGTCGTGCGGGGCGGGAACGCCGGGCACCGAGACGGCCAGTTCCAGCGGCCAGCCCGGCAACGCCGCCACCACGGTGCGGTCGTCGGGCGAGAGCTCGTACTCCATTCCGCAGTCCCAGGACGCGATCGCGACCGCCACGAGCGACACGTCGTCGATGACCACCGTCCAGCGCGCACCCGAGCCGTCCTGGCCGAGGACGAGACCGTAGCCCTGGGCGTACGGCCCGAGACCGAGCGCCGCGCACGCCTCGGGGTAGTCGTCACCGAGCACAGTCGGGAACTGCGCGGGTGTCAGGAGCGCGGCCGTGAGCACATACAGCGCCTCGTCTGTCGCGGTCGCGGCCGCTTCGGCCTCATCCGTCCCGGTCACGGAATCCTCCCCTTCGCTTCGCTCGTCGGCGCACCTTAACCAGTGGGTAACGCGGACGTCGAGGGCCGGGAAGCCACCGATGAGGGGGCGTTCCTCAGGAGGGCGGCAGGCCCATCAGCTCCCGGGCGGTGGCACCGGGGGACTCGCCGCGCTCGTGGGCCAGGGCGACGACCGCCCGGCAGGCCAGCTCGCGCACGCCGAACGACAGGGCTTCCGGCGACACCCAGCCCGCGGCCTCTTCCAGCCCGTCCTGGTCGTCGAGCGCGCAGGCCGCCACATATGCGGCCGCCGCCTCGAAGATGTTGTGGTGGCGATCGGCGGCCGGTTGCGAACGAGCCGTCTTGCGCGGTCTCCCGAACATCAGGACCACCCTTCCTCGGGCAGCGTGCGGCCCCGTCGGGGTCCGGCGGGCCGATCTCTGCCGTGGTCCTCCCAACGTAGGGTCGTGCCCGCTCGGCAGAAAGAGGACGGCGTCGGCGACTTGCCCCCGCCCGGCCCGTGGAGCGGAACCTGAGACTCG
Source organism: Streptomyces sp. NPDC006711 (assembly GCF_042869775.1). Taxonomy (NCBI): domain Bacteria; kingdom Bacillati; phylum Actinomycetota; class Actinomycetes; order Kitasatosporales; family Streptomycetaceae; genus Streptomyces; species Streptomyces sp. NPDC006711. The sequence goes on along the minus strand of NZ_JBIAGO010000003.1, from coordinate 441,229 downwards.
CCCCGAAGCCGCCTCACTCCAGTGAACGCAGCGTGGCGCGGAGCCACTTGAGTTCGGCGGCGCTGGTGGCCCGGGCGATCGTGAGGATGCCGCGCCGGAAGGGATCGTCCAACTCCTCGGCGCTGATGGGACGTTCACCGTCGTAGAAGAAGCTCGCCGGCTCTTCGAGGAAGGCCAGCCTGCGGCGCAGCACGGCGGCCTGGTCCGACGGGGCGGACAGATGGCGCAGAAACGCGAGCAGCGTGAACCAGCGGTTCTCGTCGGTGATGTCGAGGCGGTCGGGCTCGGCGAGCCGGCGTGTCAGCTCGGCGCGGCCCGCCGTCGTCAGGGTCAGCGTGTGCCGGGGCGCTGCCGCCGCCCCCGGCTGGGTCTCCCGGGCCAGCAGGCCCGCCTTCTCCAGCCGTTTGATCGCCGGATAGAGCGTGCTTTCGCCGACCGGGCGCACATGGCCGGTCAGGGCGGTGATGCGCTTGCGCAGCTCATAGCCGTGCAGCGGAGCTTCGTGGAGGAATCCCAGGATGGCGAGTTCGAGCATGCACGCATTCTGCCTCAACCGTGAAGTACATCGTTGACGTAGTACTACGTTCCCGATGTATGGTCAGCCCGGACGGGGCGCGGCGAGCGGTCCCGGGTGTCACACGGCGCCCGGACCGGCGCCGCCAAATGATCGGAGAACGGGGAGCGCTCATGCGGCAGGCGGAATTCGACGGGCAGGGGAGCCAGATCCGGTGGACGGAGTGCGCGGGGGAGGGGCGCGCGCTCGTGTATGTGCACGGCCTGGGCTCCATGTCGGCCGTCTACCACGCGCATATCGCGGGCCATCGCGCGCTCGCGGGGCGGCGACAGCTCTTCGTCGATCTGCCCGGTCACGGCCTCAGCGACCGCCCCGCGAGCTTCGGCTACACCCTGGAGGAGCACGCGGACGCCCTCGCGGCGGCGTTGGACGCGGCGCGGGTCACGGGCGCCGAACTGGTGGCGCACAGCATGGGCGGGGCGGTGGCCATCGTGCTCGCCGCCCGCCGCCCCGACCTCGTCGCCCGACTCGTGCTGACGGAGGCCAACCTCGATCCGAACCCGGCCCCCTCGGCGGGCAGCAGCGGCATCGCGTCGTACACCGAGGAGGAGTTCACGCGGGGTACCGGCTTCGAAGACGTGCTCGCCCGCGTCGGTCCGCTGTGGGCGGCGACCATGCGGCTGGCCGATCCGCTGGCTCTGCACCGCACCGCTGTCGCCCTCGTGCGCGGTACGCGGCCGACGATGCGCGAGTTGCTGCGCGCACTCCCGGTCGAGCGCACGTATGTGGTGGGCGGACTCGACGGAGAGCCGGCCGGGCGCGCGGAGCTCATCGCCTCGGGCGTCCGGGTCGTGACGGTCCCGGACGCGGGACACAACATCATGTTCGATCAGCCCGAGGCCTTCGTACGAGAGGTGGCAGGGCGGGGCTGACGGGACCGGGCCGCCGGGACGGGCCCCCGGCGGCCCGCGGAGGCGGCCGCCGTCAGCGTGCACACCCACCCCGGCACGGGCCGGCGCCCGGCCCGCGACCGCCACGCCTCGCGGCCCCGTCATCCCTCGCGCACGGCCACCGCGAGGTAGCGCTCGTCCTCGTCGGCGTACGACAGCAGGCGCCAGCCGGCCGACGCGAGCAGTGGTCGCAGCCGTGGCTCGGCGCGCAGGTCGTCGTCGGTGATCCGGCGCCCCTGCCGGGCGGCGAGCGCCGAACGGCCGATGGGGTGGAACAGGGCAAGGCGGCCACCCGGACGCACGACGCGCGCCAACTCCCGCAGATCAGTCCCGGGTTGGGCCAGGTGGGAGATCAGGCCGGCGCCGAAGACCACATCGAGGGAGGCCGAGCGCAACGGCAACCGGGCCACGTCCGCGCGCAGCAGCGCGGCGTACTGATCGCGGCCGGCCGAGGCGGCTTCGGCGATCATCTCGGGCGTGAGGTCCACGCCGATGACGGTGCCGCGCGGGCCCACCGCGGTGCGCAGCGGCGTCAGGGCGCGGCCGGTGCCGCATCCAGCGTCGAGCACCGCGTCGCCGTGCGCGAGCCCTAGTTCCGCGACGGCCGCCGCGTACGCCGGGCCGTCGTCGGGGAACCTGCGGTCCCAGTCGGCCGCCCGCGCGGCGAAGAATTCCTGGACGTGTGTGTGGTGGTCTTCGGCCATACCGCCATGATCCCCCACCCCATGGCCGACTCACCGCGCCCGGTACCGCTTGCCCGTGGCGCGCGGGTGGTGAAGGGTGGCAGAGGAACGGGGAACGGGGAATTGCTTGAACGGGGAGGCTTGACATGGCACTGAGCAAGGAACTCGACTGGCTGCTCGACGACCTGACCCGGCGGGTCGAGTACGTACGGCACGCGATCGTGCTGTCCAACGACGGTCTGGTGACCGCCGCGAGTTCGGGTCTTGAGCGTGAGGACGCGGAGCACCTGGCCGCCGTCTCCTCCGGTCTGCACAGCCTCGCCAAAGGCTCTGGCCTGCACTTCCGGGCCGGCAAGGTGCGCCAGACCATGATCGAATTCGATGAGGGCGTCCTGTTCGTCACCGCTGCGGGCGAAGGGAGCTGTCTGTGCGTGCTCGGCTCGGCGCAGGCCGACATCGGCCAGATCGCGTACGAGATGACGCTGTTGGTCAACCGGGTGGGCGAGCACCTTTCGGTGGCGGCCAGGCAGCCGGGAGCCTCCGGCGACTTGGGAGGCGCACCCTTCTGAACTGGCGTTTCGCGCGGCGGGATTGAGTTGTCCACAGGCCGAGCGGGATGTCCGTGCGGCGGGTTACGGTCGTCACCGAGAGTATTCGCCAGGAATGCTCGTTCCTCACGGGGGAGGATCCGATGACCGTAAGCACCACCAAGAACGCCGTCGTGCCCGCAGTGGCCGCCGGTGCGGCGGCCCCGGCCGGGACGCGCCTCGCACTCGGCGCCGCCGCTCGCGAACTGGAGCTCAAGCGCGGCGAGTTCGACCTCGCCGTGCAGCTGGGGCACATCCGCACCGTGCCGGATCCGGGCGGCGGCCGTCGGCGGGTCACCGCGCGCGAGGTGGCCCGCCTCAGAGCCGCCCGGGATTTTCCGCAGGGCCTGCGCGAACGGGCGCGGACCGTCGGCACACGCGAAGGCGCCGACCTGCTCGGCGTCGCACCGGGGCGCTTCACCAAGCTGGCCCGCACCGGCCATCTCACGCCGGTGCGGTGCTACCTCAACCGCTACCGCGCGGTTGTCTGGCTGTACTTGGCGGACGAACTTGTCGAACTGGCCGTGCGTGAACCGCAGTTGTTGAGCGGCCGCCACCCGGAGCCTGCGGGCGCGCAGGACTGGCGGGCGCGCAACTGGCGCAGCCGAAGGCTCGCGATGCTCGCCCGCCAGAGCGACGACCAGTGGGAGCTGGCGGCAGCGGTCGCCTCCGCCCTCGACGGCGCGCACCTCGCGGAAATCGTCCGGGATCCCTATGAACGGGCCTGCTTGCGGCGGCTGTGCCCCGATACGTTCCGCGTGCATCCCGAGTCCGCGATCGCCCAGGGCGTCGTTGACCGGCTGCTCCTCGCGGACGAGCCGGACGAGATCGAGTGGTACCGCTCGCGTCTGGTGGAAGCGCTCGCGGACGCCCGCGACCAGGGCCCGGCCCCTCGTCCCCTCGCCGACACGGCGGTGGAGTTGGGCACCGAGGTGATCGGGCAGGCGCCGGCGCCGTGGCCCTTTGGGCAGGCGAGGCCGGATCCCGCCGCCGCGCCGCGTCACGCCGGGCGCCCGCCCGCCACGGAAAGGGGGCGAGCGCCGGTACAGCGAAGTCTGCTGCGGCGGCTGCGGCGGCGAAAGTAGCCTGGCCGGGGCGGGGAGGCGATCGGGGTGGGGTTCATGACATCCTGTGACGTCACAGCTCGCCGGACGGGATCGGCGGACGTCCGGGCGTTACGGGGAAGGTCGATGAGGCTCTGCTTCCTGGTGGAAGAGCACTACCGCCATGACGGCATGCCCGTGGAGGTGATCCGCCAACTCGATGCCTGGGGCCACCAGGTCGATGTGGTCCGGCCGGGCGGCTCGCTGCTGCGGATGTCCGAGGCGGTCCAGGCGGGCAGCCACGACGCCTGGGTGCTCAAGACCGTCTCCGGCGGCCCGGGGCTCCCGCTCCTGGAGGCCGCCGCAGCGGTGGGGCTGACCACGGTCAACGACGTGCGGTCCATCCGGGGGGTCCGGGACAAGGCGCTGGCGTCGGCCATCGGGCGCAGCCGGGGCCTGCCGGTGCCGATGACGTACGCGGCGGCCAGACCCGAACTGCTCCTGGAGATCCCGGACTCGCAGTACCCGCTGGTGGTGAAGCCCGCCGACGGGAGCTCGGGGCGGGCCGTGCACCTCGTGCCGTCGCCGGACCGGCTGGCTTCGATGCTGCCCGACCTGGCAGGCGAGGGAATGCTCATAGCCCAGCCCTACATCCCCAACTCGGGCATCGACCTGAAGGTGTACTGCGTCGGGGGCGAGCTGTACGCAACGGAGCGCCGCTCACCGCTCCACCCCGACCGGGGCGTGCGCGAACGGCATGTACCGCTGCCCGCCGAAGTGGCCGCCATCGTCGACCAGGTCGGTGCGGTCTACGGCCTCGACCTGTACGGGGTGGACGTGCTGCTCGGCCCGGACGGGCCCGTGGTCGTCGATGTGAACGACTTCCCGAGCTTCCGCCAGGTCCCGGACGCGGCGGCCAAGGTGGCCAGGGCCGTGGTCGAACTGGCCCGTACGGGCAGCGCGGTCGCCGCCGCGGCCTTCGTCTCCGGCGCCGGACACATCCCCAAGCAGCCGTTCGCGAACGAGGCGGCGACCGCTGTCGCACGGCCGGTCCGGACGTCAGCGGGGGCGGGGGAGGTCCGGTGAGCCACAGGACGGCGGCGGCCGGGCCGGGGGCGCCGGAAAACGTGGATGCGGCCGAGCGTCAGCGGGAGGCGCGGGCCGCTGCGACGGTCGGGCCGCAGGGGGCCGATCAGGATGTGACGGGTCCACTGCGGGGCAGCCGCGGTGCGACGTCGGGGCGGCGGGAGCAGGACGGTAGCGCGACGAGGGCCGGGCGGCGGTCGGCGCGGGCCGCCGTGACGGTCGGGCTCATCACGCCGGAGCCGGATCATCCGTTGCTCGCCGCGACCACGGCGCTGCTCAAGGGGGAGCACCGGGTGGTGGCGCTCCATCCGGAGACGGCCGAGCTCGACGTTCTGGGGCCGCTCGCGGACGTGTACCTGCTGAAGTCGCGTACACCTCGGGCGCTCGCGCTGGCCCGGGCGCTGGAGTCACGTGGGGCCGAGGTGGTCAATTCGGCCCGGGCGACCGAGCTGTGTCAGGACCGTACGTTCATGGCCGAGCGGGCGGGGCAGGCCGGTCTGCCGTTCTCGCCGACCCATACCTTCGACTCGCTCACCGACCTCGCGGCCGCCGGAAGACCGATGCCCCCGTTGGTGGTGAAGAGCCGGCACAGCCGCCGGCACGACCTCGTGGCACGCGTCGACAGCCGGGCGCGGCTGGCCGAGCTGGCCGGCACTTGGGGGGACGAGCCCGTCGTGGCGCAGCGGTTCGCGGAGAACAACGGCTATGACCACAAATTGTGGGTGATCGGCGGCACGGTCTTCTCGGCGCTGCGCCGCTCCGAGCTCGCCCCCGAGGGCCGGGGGCCCACGCTCCCACTCGCTCCCGGTGAACTGCCGCGCGGCTGGGTCGAGTTGGCCGTGAGGGTGGGTGAGGTCTTCGAGCTCGACGTCTACGGGGTCGATGTCATAGACACCGGAGACGGCACGCCGCTGATCGTGGACATCAACGCGTTTCCTGGCATCCGGGGGCAGGCAGGCGCCCCCGAGGCCCTGGCGGCGCTGGCGCTGCGCAGGGCCCGGAAAGCGGTCGCGGCGGTCTGACGGACCGCCGCGCGCCACGCCGCCGCTTACTGCGCGGCCGCGCGGCCGTTTCGCCCCGCCGCCGCGCGCGGCCCCATCGGTGCTGGCGGGCCGGCGGGCAGGGCGCGCGTCAGTGCGCGGTGGGCTGCGCCACGGTGTTCCAGGCGGTGATCACGGGGCGTTCGTGCTCGCGTCCGAGCCGGGACATCGCCCCGGTGTCGAGTACGAACAGGGCTCCGCCGGACGCCGGAAGGCCCAGATAGCGGGCGGTCAGAACGCGCAGGAAGTGGGAGTGGGCGAACAGGACGACGTCCTCGTCGCCGTCGCGCAGGGCGGGCGCGACCTCGGCGAGGACCCGGTCGGCCCGCGCTCCCACCTCGGCCGGGCTCTCCCCGGGATGCTCGGCGGGACCGGGAGCGACGCCGTCGCTCCAGAGGTTCCAGTCGGGACGGGTGCGGTGGATCTCCACAGTGGTGACGCCTTCATCACCGCCGTAGTCCCATTCCTGGAGGTCCGGCGTGACGCGCGGGTCCTTGAATCCGGCCAACTCGGCGGTGTGCAGGGCCCGTTGGAGCGGGCTGGCCAGGGCGAGGCCGATGTGCCGCCCGGCGAGCAGCGGCGCGACCGTGCGGGCCTGTTCCTCTCCGTGCGCCGTGAGCGGCAGGTCGGTGTAGCTCGTGTGCTGTCCCGACCGTGACCATTCGGTCTCCCCGTGACGTACGAGGATCAACTCACCCATGGCTGTGCGTTCCGTTCTCCGTGTGCGTTCCCCCAGCCGGTATCGCCCCGGCCGTACGCGGGGACAACCTTAAGAGGGCCGACGGCATTCCGGGCGGATGGGCGTGTCGGGCGTTGCCTACCTCACGTGTGTCTCACGCGTCACACCCGCGCGGTCGGCCCGCCGCCTGCGCCCGCCGCCCGCGCCCGTGCTCCGGCCCGACGCGCCCTCGCGCCCGTCCGCCCTCGCCCCAGGCCGGACGCGGCGTCAGAGGAACAGGAAGGCCGCCGCCGTGGCCGCGCCGAGCGCGCCGCCCGCGACGGTCTGCATGACCGTGTGGTAGCCCAGGGCCACCCGGGACCAGCACACCGCGAAGGTGATCGCGTAGGCCGCCAGCCACCAGGGCGAGTGCACCACGGCGAGCAGCGCGACGACCGCCGAGGCGACGGCGGAGTCCACGGAGATCTTCCAGACCGTGTTCACGGCCAGCAGGAAGATGGTCATCACCCACAGCGCGAGCATCGCGGCCAGGATGCCGGTGGGCGCGTGGCCCAGGACCATCACGACCGAGCCGGCCCCGATCGAACCGAGGATCAAGAAGAAGATCGGGGCGCGCTTGGTGCGGTCGACGACATGCCGGTCGCCCCACGTTCCGCGCTTGCGCTCCCACTCGATGTAACCGGCCGGGACGAGCCCGGCGCACAGCGCGCCGAGCAGCCCCCACAGAAGTCCGCTCCACTCGCCGGCCGCCGCGAGGCCGATGCCGAGCATGCCGACGAGCAGCACGTTGCGGGGTTGCAGGACGTCGGTGATGGCGCGGGCCGTGGCCGTCGTACGGTGGTCGGCCCCGGTCAGGGTCTCACTCACGCGGTCTTCTCCAGGGAGTCAAGGACGCCACGGGCCCGTTCGCCGCTGACGGTCCGGAAGGCGGCGGCCACCCGTACCAGCCGGGCGACTTCGCCGTCCTGGTCGGTGGCGTGCTTGGTCTCGACGACGGCGGCCTCGCCGGCCGGGGCGCCGCCGGCCTTGGCGGCAAGCGCCGCCTTGATCCAGTACGCCTCGGCCAGCGGACCCGTCTCCTCGGGCGCCGGGCTGTCGTGCGAGGCGGCCCGCTTGGCGGCCGGGAGCAGACTGTCCGGCACGTAGTGGCGCAGTTTCTCGACGGCGTCCGCGATGTCGGCGGCCCATCGGTCGATCCTCAGGTCCGCCGGGGTGCCGAAGCGGGTCAGTTCCCGGGCCAGGGAAGCCGGCGGCTCGAAGGGCTGGTCGGGGAAGGCGGTCATCAGCTCCCGCCACAGCGGATGCAGGCTGGCCTGCGCCCGCCACAGCCGCACCCGTCGCCAGCCCTTGCTGAAGGCGGGGATGGAGGCGCCCAGCGCGAAGAACGCGAAGAGGACGACCTGGGCGGCCTCGGTGACCTCGTCGAACTTGAGGGCGAAGGCCGAGCTCGGCTGGTCGATGACGCTGACCCACAGGAACAGGGTGCGGCTCACGGTGTAGCCGACGCCGATGAACATGGCGAACGTCATCATGCCGAGCCCGACGCGCAGATGACGGGCCTCGGCGCCGACGGTGGCGAGCGCCCACTGGTAGGCACAGACGGCGGACGCCGCCCCCAAGTACAGGTAGAACACGCTCATGTAGAGCGTGGCGCCCCACTGCCCGGCGTGGTCGGACACGAAGCGGTCCGAGGCGTAGGAGCGGTCGACCACCGTGAAGAAGAGCACGGTCAACAGGATCAGCGTGGCGACGGACGCCTTGGTGGCCACCTGCTGGATCAGCCGCGCGAACCGGACGTGCCGGGGGATGACCCCGTCCTTCGGGAAGTGGCCGTAGATGGCGACGATGTAGCTGAGGATCGCCAGGATCGCGATGGTCGCCGTGTAGTGCTTGATCAGTACGGCGAGGTCCACCACAGGGCTGTTGTTGAGCCCGGTGCGTACGACCTTCGTCTTGGTCCACAGGGCCACGGCGAAGCCGGCGTAACAGCCCCACAAGGCACGTCTGCGTTTGTCCTCCTCGTCGCCCCAGAGTGCTGCGGGCATCCGCCACAGGGCGACGGCGGTCATCAGGCCGGCTATGAGGTAGCCGGCAAGGTCCAGCGCGGTCACGGGTATTCCTCGGGGTCACGAGCGGGGGACGGAGGGGCGGAGGGGGCGTACGGGGCGTACGGGGTGGAGGCGGCGGTGTGGCGGTGCGGCGGGCCGGTCGGCTAGGAGCGGCGGAAGAAGCCGCGGCGGCGGTGGGCCACGGGGCGCGACAGGGAGTTGGCGAGCCGTCCGACCATGTCGTCGCTCGTCACGTCGCGGGCCAGCCGGGGGATGAGGGACGCGCCGAACTCGGCGATCCGCTCGTCATGGGTGTCGTACTGGGCCCGCGCCTGGATGGGGCCGCCCGAGCGGAACGCCTCGGTGACCTCGGAGGGCAGCTCGTCCGGATCGCTCTCGGGCGGCGCCGCCCGTCCGGCCGGCTCGTCGGTGGCCAGCACGCGGTCGATCAGCGAGGTGTTGAAGACGGGGAGCAGCCGGCGCAGCTGGGTCGCGCTCAGCGTCGTGCCGTGGTCGAACCATTCGTGGCACAGCTCGTGCAGGATGACGTGCTGGGTCTGGTAGGCGGTCGGGCGCCGTCGGTAGAGCACGAAACTGGTGCCGCCGGACTTCAGGCGCAGACCGCAGGCGGCGTTCACGCGGGCCAGCCGGTCGGGCAGTTCGTGCAGGGTGATGGTGCGGCCGCGGGCCTCTTCCATGTTCGCCACGAGAGCGGGGATGCTGAACGGGGCCGGGATGGGCAGATCCGCCAGTCCGGCTTCGCACTCTTTGCGCAGCTCGCGCATGGACATGGAGACCTCTTGATCGTAGTCACGCGTGTGTGACAAGCGATCTGCGATCCTAGCCAATCATCGTGAATACGCGGAGTCGGCTACCCGGGCTGCCCGCCGGGGGCGGCTTCGTGCCCGTTGTCCCGCCCGTACCCGCTGTCCTTGCTGTCCTTGTTGTCCTCGAGGAGGGAGAGGACGAACTGAAGCAGCTCCGGGTCGAGCCCGTCGTCGTCGATGCCACGGCCCGCGAAACCGCTGATCTCCCCGGTACGCCGCTTCGCGAGGAACTGCAACCCGGCGACGACGTCGTCGACCACTTCGGACTCGTCCTTGAAGAAGCGCCAGTCGACGCCGAAGCCGAGTCCGAGCGCCTTCAGGATGTCTTCGGAGGGGTGGGTGACCTTCCCGGCGAGGATGTTGGAGAAGTAGCTGTGCGAGAGGGAGCCTCCGCGCTCCTTGACCAGATCGGCGAAGACCCGGCCGGAGATCTTCTCCCCGGGGAAGGTCTTTTCGACCATGTACTCGACCTTCTGACGCAACGTCCTCAAGTCGGGAGTGCGCTCTTCGCCGTTGTCCATCAGGGTCCCCACGTCCACGCCCGCCGCTGGTGCGCTGTCCGACGAGGCGCGATGTTCGATTCGGTCAACGGATTGGTACTTTAACCGACCTCGATGCAGGCGCCCGGCTTGTGGGCGGGCCGTCGGCCACCCCCCCGGGCGGCAAACCGGAGCAACTCCCGCCGTGGTCAGAACTGGACTTGCGGAAACACTCTACGTCACTGTTAACTCGAAAAAACACGAACAAGGAGCCACGAGGGGAGTTCCTTGCTCGAGTGACTGCTGTGCCCTGCGCGCTTGTTGTGCTCAGGGTGCGCCAGTCATGGCACACAGGTGTAGCCCTTCGCGACGGGGGAGGCGCGAAGGGCTACACATGCATTATGCACCTTGTCTGCGCGGTGTGGCGACGTGGCCCGGCGAAGAGTCGGCCGGATCCGCTCGAACGCGAGCCGTACTCGGCTCGGTCCCTGGCCGCGCGCGGCCGGGTGACCGCCCTGCCGGCCGCCGCTCCGCCGACGGCAACTGCCTCAGTCCGCCGACTCGTTGGCGCCCGGCAGATGGACGAGTACGAGGACCAGGCCCGCCACCACGAAGTTGCGGGCCGCCGCGTCCAGACCGTTCCAGGCCTTCGACTGCCACATCGCGAACCACTCGCCGCCGACCGCCATGAACCCGGCCCCGAACAGCAGCAGCACCATCAGCAGCCCCACGGTGCTCAGCCGCCTGGCCCGGCCGAGCCCGGCCCGGCCGCGGAGCCCGGCGGCCCACGCGACGACGGCGACGATGAGGATCAGCGCCGCCACGGTCTCCCAGGCGATGATCAGGACGTACGCGATGTCCTGGAGCGTGTGCGACGTGATGGCCCGCCACATCAGGTCCGGGTCCTTGAACGTCGTGTCCATCGTCAGGACGTGCCGCACGAACTGGCGGTTGGTGTCGAAGTCGGTGATGTTGCCGAACGCGACCAGTGTTATGTAGAGCCCCACCGTGGCGGTGAGCAGCGCCGCTGCGAGCGGCAGCGCCGGGAGCCCGGCCGCGCGCCCGGGCCGCGCACCGCTCCCGCCGCGAGCCCCGAACCTGAACCTGGAGGCCATCGCGGACTCCCTTCCCCTCGGACGCGCCGAGCCGAATTGCCGTGCCGGGCGCGCGGCTTGTTCCGGGCGCCCGGCCCTCAGCATGCCCGATCAGCCGAGCCGGGTGATCTTCGACCCGAACGACGGCTCCGACAGGGCGTCCCTGAGCGTGACCGGCACCTTCACCTCACCGGTGCCGCCGCCCACGGTCAGCGTGCCCACTACCGTGCCCGCCTTGGCGCTGTGCGGCAGCTTCTTGCCGTCGTCCGTCAGCTTGATCCCGACGGCGGCGCCGGACCAGACGGGGACCGCCAAGTCCTTGGCCGCCACGACCGGGACCGTACCGCCGAGGCCGTCGTCCACCCGGCCGACCACCTCGCCCTTCTTCACCACGGTCTCGTTCCTGAGCGCGTTGCCCGCCGCGAGGATCAGGTTCTTGCTCGCGGCGGTCGCCGTCTCGATGATGTTCGGCTTGTGCTGGCCGAACACGGCGCCGATGATCAACTGCTTGCTGTCGCCGACCGTCTTCTCCGCGGCGAACAGCAGATTGCCCCCCGCCTTGGTCGTGGATCCCGTCTTGATGCCCACGACGCCGTACAGGGGCACGAGCGAGTTGAAGTTGCGCTGGGTCCTCGCGGTCTCGACGGTGCTGCCGCCCGACGTCGTGGTCGACGTGTACGAGGGCAGCCGCGTGATCTCGCGGAACGTCGGGACGGCCATGGCCCGCTTGGCGAGCTTCACCTGGTCGTCCGCGGTGCTGACGGTGGATTCCTTGAGACCGCTCGCGTCCGTGTACGTGGTGTTGGTCATCCCGAATTCCTTGGCGGTGTCGTTCATCTTCTTGATGAACGTCTCCTCCGTCGAGGCGTCCCAACGGGCCAGCAGGCGGGCGACGTTGTTGGCCGAGGGCAGCATGACGGCTTGCAGGGCCTCCCGTTCGGAGATCTGCTGGCCCGCCTTGACCTCGACCACCGACTCCCTCTGCGGGACACCGGTGGTGTAGTCGTCCTGCGCCTTCTGGTCGACCGGGATCATCGGGCCCTTGTCGCCGGGCTTCAGCGGGTGGTCCCGCAGGATCAGGTAGGTGGTCATGACCTTGGCGACGCTGCCGATGGGGAGCGGCTTCATCTCCCCGTACGTGCCCATCCGGCCAAGGCCGTCGATGTCCACCACGGCCTGGCCCTCCGTCGGCCACGGCAACGACAGTGCGCCGCCGCTCGCGGTGTGGCTCGCCGGGACGGTGAGTTCGAGGGTCGGCGCCGGGAGCGGACGCAACGCCTGGACCGTCACGACGACGATGGCGAGCAGCACGGCGAGCGTGCCCCAGATCTTGATCCTGCGCGCCACCGTGCGGACAGGTGTCTCGGGTTTGGGCGGGGTGTTGGTGAGCTGGGCCAGCAGGTCGAGTGGCGGTGGGGCGCCCGCCGGGCCGCCGGTCGCGGGCGTGCTGGGGGGCGGGGTGGCTCCGGGCGGCGCTGTCAGCGCCATGGTGCGGTCGTCGCCCTGGACCGGGGGCGCGCCGAACTCCCGGGTCCGCTCCGACCCGTCCGGACCCTCACCATGCGTTTTGGCGGCCCGTGACGGCGTGGGAGCCGGGGCGACGGGCCGGGGCGCGACCGGGCGCGGGAGATCCGGCTTCAGCGCGACGAACTCGCTGGTCCGCTCGGACTCCGACTCCCTGGGAGCGGCCGGCGCGGCGGGTGCCGTGGACGCGGTGGGGGCGGCAGGAGTGGCGGACGCGGTGGGGGTGGTGGGCGTCCTGGGCGTCCCAGGGTCCTCCGGCTTGTCGCGCGTCCGGGTCGCCGCAGGGGCCTCGGAGGGGGACGCGTCCGGTTCGGGCGGCGCGGAGGGGCGGGAGGGCGCGGAGGCATCGGACGGCGCGGGCTCATCGTCGGGCCGTACGGGCCCTTCGCTCTGCGGAGGGGTGCCGGACGAATCCGTTCCGGGGGCCTCCGTGTCACCGTCACTCCGCCGCGCGCCGTCGTCCTCGCGGGTGTCGTGGTCCCTGTCCTGCCCACGGGCCCCGTCGTGCGCGGGGGCAGTGGATGGGGGTACGGCCGCTTGGGTCGCGTCGGCCACCCCGTCCGTCACGCCTGACCCGTCCTTCACGCCCGACCCGTCCTTCACGTCCGACGCGGCTGTCACGCTCGACTCGTCCTTCACGCTCTCCGCGTCGGAAACCCCGTCCGCCTTCGCGCCGTTCTTCTGGTTCATACGCAGTGCAGCCCGCCTTGCTGATCTCGCCCTTGCCCGTGTCGTCGGCCGTCCGGGCCGCCACGGCAGACGAAGGGGGCCGCCGACCGATGTCCCTTCGTTACGAGGCGACCGGGGCCCTTCGTGGCGCTGGGCGGCCGAACGAGCATCACCACGATCGCACGTCCGTGTGACCAAATGGTGACAGAGCCCCCGGTGGTTCTCGTGTGCCCGGCACTTCGCCGGTGCTCCGCCGGCGGCGGCCCATTGTCAGACCCTCTTCCTATGCTGGCAGGGCAAGGTCGAACGGGGATTCGTCGGGAGGCAGAGGTGCGGATCGAGCGGCATGACGTCGACGCGACGGCGCTGGCCGCCGCGGAGGCCGGCTTCGCGGAGCGGATCGCGAGGGACGTGCGCCGGATGCGGCACGACGAACATCCGGCCCGGGGCTGGTGGTCGGTGGCCGGTGCCTTCCTGGACTATCTGGGCGCGCGGTCCCTGCGATCACCCGCACTTGAGGGCAAGGACGCGCATGCGGCGCTGGGCTCCGCTGCCGCCGCGGCCCTGGCCGCCCTTGAACTGACGCTGTTTCCGGGGCGCCCGGTGGACGTGTTCATCGACTACGCCGGGGTGGGCGTGTCGTACGGCGGCGAGTTCGAGAGATGCGACGCACGGGCCCGGAAGCAGGAAGACGGACATGTCCGTCCCGGCGCCTGGCTGGACGGGCTGTATCTGGCAGTCCTAGCCCAGGTGTCGGACCGCAACGCCGACATCTTCACCATGGGTGCTGTGCCGTGGCGCGGCCATGAGGGGCGCGCCGATGTCGCCCTCGTCCACGCGTTGATGGCGTACGTCTTCGCGCATGAGGAAGGGACGGGTGGCGCGCCGACACCCGGGCCGGTGCGCGAGGTCGAGAAGTGCGCGCTGATCGACATGGTGGTCGCGACGCTCGGCGAAGGGGACGACCTGCCGGGCCACCGGGCCGCCCTCGCCACCCTGCGCGCCTTGGCCGTGGGGGATGAGAACAGCTTCGTACGGTGCCTTGCGGCGCAGTTGGAGCAGCACCGCGTCCGCGCGCGCTCCGGAACCGGGGGCGTCCCGGATGCCACCGGAGACCTCGGTGTCACCGAAGCCCCTGATGTCACCGAAGGCACTGGTGTCGCCGGGGACATGGGCGCCGCCGGTGGAAGCGCCGCGCCGCGCGGTCTGCTCCCCCTGGACGCCATGGCGCTCATGGCGCTGGCCCACCGCAGGCAGGGCTGGGGCGTCGGTATCGAATCCGGTTATCTGCCCCGAGCCGTGGTGACCGGCTTCGCCCCGGCCCGGCCCCGAGTGGGGGCGTACGGCAGGGACAAGCGTGCCGACGCCGTGGCCGCGCTCACCGAGGGCCCGTTGGAGGTGGAGCGACCCCCGCACCCCCTGGCGGCGCGGGCCACGGATCTTTCGCGGTACGACGTGTGCGCCGCGCGGGAGATGGCGCGCTTTCACGACCCCGATGAGGATCCGAAGGCACTCACCAGGGATCTGACCTCGCTCATGTCGGATCAGCGGCGGCGCTTCCTCGCGTGGGCGACGTTCGACCCGGACGAGCCGAACAAGCCGGGCCAGTGGGAATCTCGTCGGAAGGAGGACGCGATCAGGGAGGCCCTGCTGCTCGGCGCCGAGGCGGGCGCGGGCGCCCTGCGGGTGGCGCGGGCCGAGCCGGGCACGGAAGTGGAGGTCTCGGTGGGCGGCACCACACGCACGCTGCCGGCGTGGCGCGGTTCCTACCGTCCCCATCCGCACCAGTGGCAACAGGCCACGGCCTTGGCGCTGGTGGTCGGGGCGCGCGGGCCGCTGGCCGACTGCGTGCTGATCGAGCCCGAGTTCTTCGACGAGGGGGAGCGGCCGTCACCGGGCGGGGCGTACTGCGCGGCGCTCCACGACTATCTGCGCGGCGTCGATCCGGAGCCCGCGACGGACCGCGCCGTGGCGTCGTTGGCCCGCGCGGCCGGCGCCGCCTTCCTGCCCCCGCCGATACTCCTGCTGTCCCAGCTCGTCCAGGGCGACCGGCAGGGTTTCGTCCTCGCCCTCGCGGACGCCCTGGAGGAACACCGCGAGCACTACGCCGTGGGAAAGCGGGGGGAGGATCCGGAGGCCGCCGTCAACCTCGATGTGCTGGGGCTCGCCTGCCATGCCCACCGCATCGGCTGGTCCATCCCGCTACGGTCCGCCTATCTGCCCGAGGGGTTGTTCCGGTAGCCCCGGGCGCCGCTCGCCCGGCCTTGGGTGGCCCCGCACGATGAGGCGGGTCAGCAGGACGACCGAGCGGGGTGCGGAGCGGTCGCCGTCGATGCGGGAGAAGAGGAGGCTGGCGGCGGTGGCGCCGAGCGCGACCGGATCCTGGCTGACGACGCTGAGCGGCGGGCTCAGCCGGTCCGCCAGGGGAAAGTCGTCGAACCCGACCAGGGCCACGGGGTCGGGGCCGCCGAGTCCGTCCATCACGCCCATGGTGATCAGGTCGTTGGTGGTGAAGAGCGCCGTGGGGGGCGAGGGCAGCGCCCGCAGTTCGGCGAGGGCGGCCCCGGCGTCGGACTGGGACCGCAGTCCGTGGCGTACCAGCGCGGCGTCCTCGGGTATGCCGTGGGAGGAGAGCGCGTCGAGATAGCCGGCGTGCCGTTCCCGCTGGGTCCAGATGTCGAACCGGTCGCCGAGATAGGCGACGCGGTTGTGTCCCTGGCCGAGCAGATGGCCCACCGCCCGCTCCGCGCCCGCGCGGTTGTCGACGGTCACGGTGTCGACGGCCAGCCCCTTGGCGGGCCGGTCCACGCAGACGACACAGGTGCCGCCCGCCATCGGCTGTCTGAGGAAGCCGTGACCCCCATTGGTCGGGACCAGGATCAGGCCGTCCACCTGACGGGCGGTGAAGGCGGCTATGACCTCGCGTTCCCTGCCGGGTTCGTCGTTGGTGCTGCCGACCAGCACGAGGAAGCCGCGCCGGTGGGCCTCGTCCTCGACGGAGCGGGCCATGAGCGCGTAGAACGGGTTGGCCAGATCGTCCACGACGAGCCCGATGGTGGACGTGCGGGGACTCTTCTGCCGCAGATTGCGGGCGTTGTCGTTGCGCTGGTAGCCCAACTGCCGTACGGCCTGCTCGACTCGGGCCGCGGTGTCCGGCGAGACCCCCGGCTCGCCCGAGACCGCGCGCGAGACGGTCATGGGGCTCACGCCCGCCGCGCGGGCCACGTCCTTCATCGTCGGGCGCTTCACGAGCCTCCTCATCGACCGGTCCGTGCCCGCTGCCGGCACGGCGACGGGACGATGATGGCAGACGGCGCACCACGTCAGGCGGGCCGAGGTGCGCCCGGGACGGCCGGGTTTCAGGAGCCGGAAACCACCTTGTGACTTGGTAACGTTCCCATCGCGCGGGCTTGAACGACCCTTCCGTCTGACTGGTCGTCAAAGTCCGTCCAGCGAGCGGCGATTGCGGCACGGCGGAAAGGATCCCGGAGATCGGCGGTGAGCGTGGGCGCGAATTCATCCCTCTCCCTTGACG
Source organism: Streptomyces sp. NPDC006711 (assembly GCF_042869775.1). Taxonomy (NCBI): domain Bacteria; kingdom Bacillati; phylum Actinomycetota; class Actinomycetes; order Kitasatosporales; family Streptomycetaceae; genus Streptomyces; species Streptomyces sp. NPDC006711. The sequence continues at coordinate 424,471 of NZ_JBIAGO010000003.1, read as the reverse complement.
GGTGGTCAGGGACACCTCAACAATCCTGAGTTGATTGGTAACGTTCACATGCCCACCGAGCATCCCCCGTCCCGAGGCCGCCCGCCGGACGACGAGCGGTCCTTTGCGAGAAGGTGGTCCCCCCTCGTGCTCCGCTGCGTGCCCTTCCCCCAATCCTCCGCCCGCTCCAGATGCCTCAGCGCCCTCAGCGCGCTCGCCCTCTGCGCCCTCGGCGTCGTCGGTCTCGCCACCGCCCCCGCCCACGCGGGAACGCTCGCGCTGACCCAGTACGTCGACCCGTTCATCGGCACCGACGACAGCAACGCCCCCAACCCCGTGCCCGGCGGCGCCGGCGGCAGCACCTATCCCGGGGCCGTGGTGCCCTTCGGCGGGGTGCAATTCGGCCCCGACACCCCCACGGCCTCGCCCTCCGGCTACCGCTACAAGGACACCTCCGTCGAGGACTTCAGCCTCACCCACTTCGACGGCGCCGGCTGCCCCAACAACGAGGACCTGCCGCTGCTGCCGGTCACCGGCGCGCTCGGCGCCTCGCCCGGCACCCACTGGACGAGTTACGCCTCCGGGTACACCAAGGCCAACGAGGTCGCCAAGCCCGGCTACTACAAGACCCGTCTCGACCGGTACGCCACCGACGTGGAGCTCTCCGCCACCACGCGCACCGCCATGGGCAAGCTGACCTATCCGGCCTCGACCACGTCCCGGCTGCTGATCGACACGGGCCGCAGCGCCACCGGCAACCGGGCCGGGACCGTGCGCGTCAACGGCAGCGAGCTGACCGGAAGCGTGACGGCGGGCGGATTCTGCGGCTCGTCCAAGACGTACCAGATCTACTTCGACCTCCGCTTCGACCGTGCGCCGACCGGCTTTGGAACCTGGTCGGGCGACACGGTGAGCGACGGCTCAGCCACCGCGTCCGGGAACAACACCGGCGCCTACGTCACCTTCGACACGACCACCAACGCCACGGTCCAGTTCAAGGTCGGCCTGTCCTATGTCGGCGTCGCCGGCGCACAGGCCAACCTGACCGCCGAGAACAACGGCTGGGACTTCGGCGCGGTGCGCGGCGCGGCCGACGACTCCTGGAACCGGATGCTCAACCGGCTCCAAGTGAGCGGCGGCAGCGCCACCGACCGGCAGAAGTTCTACACCGCCCTCTACCACGTCCTCCAGAGCCCCAACATCTCCAGTGACGTCAACGGCGACTACCGGGGCTTCGACAACGCCGTGCACACCTCGGCCAGACCGGTCTACCAGAACTACTCCGGCTGGGACATCTACCGCTCCTGGGCGGCGCTGATCGCCCTCATGGCGCCCACCGAGGCCGGCGACATCGCCAAGTCGATGGTCCTTGACGGGCAGCAGGGCGGGCTCCTGCCCAAGTGGTCGCAGCAGACCAACGAGGACTTCGTCATGACGGGCGACCCCGGACCGATCATCGTCAGCAGCATGTACGCCTTCGGAGCGCGCGACTTCGACACCGCCGCGGCGCTCGCCCTGATGGAGAAGTCGTCCAACGGCGGCACCGCGCAGGGCGACCCGATACGGGGACGCCAGTCCACCTACACGAGCCTGCACTACCTCGACGACCCCTCCGACTCCCTGGAGTACTCCGCGTCCGACTTCGCGGTCGCCCAGTTCGCCAAGGCGCTCGGGGACACCGCGAGCTACACCACCCACATGACCCGCGCCCAGTGGTGGCGCAACACCTTCAACCCCGAGTCCTCCTATGTGCAGCAGCGGGGGAGCGACGGCTCGTGGAGCTGGCCGCTCGACCCGGCGAGCCAGGCCACCTTCACGGAGGGCAACGCCTCCCAGTACACCTGGATGGTCCCCTACGACTTCGCCGGCCTGATCAACTCCATGGGTGGCGCGCCGACCGCCGTACAGCGCCTCGACCACCACTTCACCGAGGTCAACGCCGGCCAGAGCAGGCCCTACTACTACATAGGGAACGAGCCCGAGCACGGCGTCCCGTGGGCCTACGACTTCGCGGGCCGTCCCGCCGGCGCCACGGACGCGGTGCGCAAGGTGATGAGCGAGTCCTTCACCACCGGAGCGGGCGGACTGCCCGGCAACGACGACCTCGGTGCCACGTCCGCCTGGTATGTGTGGGCCGCGCTCGGCATGTACCCGGCGACCCCCGGCGCGGACACGCTCGCGCTGCACGGCCCGCAGTTCCCCTCCGTCCTGATCCAGCGGGCGGCCGGTGACATCACCATCACCACCTCCGGGTCCGGTCCCTACGTCCAGGGGCTAACGGTCAACAGCGCGTCCACCAGCCACAGTTACCTGCGCTACGCCGATGTCGCGGGCGGCGCGACGCTGGCCTACACCATGGGCGCGGCGCCCAGCGCCACCTGGGGCACCGGCGCGTCCGACGCGCCCCCGTCCTTCCAGGACGGCGCGGCCCCCGTTCCCGCCGCACCGGACCTCGGCCCCGACCTCGCCCTCGGCAAGGCGGCGACCGGATCGGCGCCCTGCACGCCGTCGGAGTCGGCGGACAAGGCCGTGGACGGTTCGCTCGCCAACAACAGCAAGTGGTGCTCGGCCTCGGCGAACCCCTCGCTCCAGGTCGACCTCGGATCCGTCCGCAATGTGTCCTCGTTCGTGGTCGAGCACGCCGGACTCGGCGGCGAGAACACCGGCTGGAACACCGGCGCCTTCCAGATCCAGACCAGCGCCGACGGCGCCTCCTGGACCACCGCGGCCACCATCACCGGCTCGCGCGCGAGCCGCACCTACTATCCCGTGGCGGCCCGGCCGGCCCGCTACGTACGCCTGATGATCAGCGCCCCAGCCAACACCGGCGGCGGTGGGAGTGACGCGGCGCGCGTCTATGAGCTGGGGGTCTACGGGCCGAGCGGTGGCGGCCGGGACCTCGCGATCGGGCAGCCGGCGACGGGCTCCGCGTCCTGCAACGCCACGGAGACGCCCGACAAGGCGGTCAACGGCAGCGTCACCGGCGGGACCGGCGACAAGTGGTGTTCCAAGGCCCCGGGCGACAAGACCCTCCAGGTCGATCTCGGCGCGTCCCATCCCCTGACCTCGATCACGGTGCGCCACGCGGGGGCCGGGGGCGAAAGTGCGGCCTGGGACACCAAGGACTTCGATCTGAGTGTGTCCCCGGACGGCAGCGCCTGGACCACGGTGGCCCAGGTCCGGGGCAACACCGCCGACTCCACGACCACCACCGTGACCGGTTCGGCCCGCTACGCGCGTCTGACCGTGCTCACCCCGACCCAGAACGGCGACGCCGCCGCCCGCATATACGAGCTGGAGGTGAACGGCACCTGAGCGGTGGCGAGCCGCCCGGCGGCGCCTCCCCCGCGCCCGCGGTGCGGGAGGGGCGCCGCCTCCTTTGACGTGCATGAAGCGCTCGCAGCTTGGGCATTCAACCGGCAGAACAGGGAACACCTGTGCGACGCAGGGGCAAAGGTGGGGATGCACGATGAAGGCCATACGGTTCGCGGGCGCGGGACGGCCACTCAGCCTGGAGACGGTTCCCGACCCGGAGCCCGGTCCCGGCTGGGTGGTGGTCGACATCGAGGCCGCCGGCCTGTGCCACTCGGACCTGCACATCATGAGCGGCATGGACCTGGGCGACCTCACCGTGAAGTCGCCGGTCACCCTCGGCCATGAGGGAGCGGGAGTGATCTCCTCGGTCGGAGAAGGGGTGGAGGACTTCGCGGTGGGCGACCGGGTCGGGATCGCCCTGGTCACCCACCCCGTCGAGGAGGCCCGCTTCGCACCCGGGGTGGGACACGACGGAGCGTTCGCCGAGCGGGAACTGGCCCATGTGTCCACGCTGGTGCGCATCCCCGACGGCGTGACCTTCGCCGAGGCCGCCGTCGCCACCGACTCGGTGGCCACCGCCTACCACGCCGTGCGCGCCGCCGGTTCGGTGCGTCAGGGCGCCACGGTGGGTGTCGTGGGCCTGGGCGGCCTCGGCCTGAACGGCGTACGGATCGCCCAGCTGCTCGGGGCGACGGTGTACGGGGTCGACATCAACCCCGCCGCCCACGGCCCGGCGCTCGAGGCCGGCGCCACCGCGTGCTTCCAGGACACCCGGGAGCTCATGGCCGAACGCCCCGATGTGATCGTGGACTTCGTCGGCGCCCCCACCACGACGGGCCCCGCCGTGGAGAGCGTGCGCCCCGGAGGACGTGTGGTGCTGGTCGGTCTCGGCGGCGCCGTCGCCTCCATACCCGTCGCGTCCCTGGTGATGCGCAACGTCCAGCTGATCGGCTCGCTCGGCGCGAGCAAGGAGGAGCTGCGGGAGGTGTACGAGCTCATCGCGCGCGGGGCGCTGAAGCCGGCGGTGCAGGAGGTTCCGTTCGCCGAACTCCCGGCGGCGATGGACCGGTTGGCCCGGGGCGAGGTCCGGGGCCGCCTCTACACCCGGCCGCGCGCCGACCTGCGGGTGGGGGCGGGGGCCGTCTGAGCGAAGTCCCGCGCGGCGAGGGCCCCATGACGAATCGTCGATGCAGGGGCCCTCAGAAAGGGGTGCGCCGGGGTGTGCCAGAGTGATCCATATGGTTCTTCTTGGTCAGACACCCCAGTACATCTCCCACCAAGGTCCCTCCCGCCGGAACCTCCTGATAGCCCTCGCGGTCGGCCTCGCCGTCTGTCTCGGGATCGGAGCCGTCGCCGTGTCGGCCTTCAACGACAAGCCCCTGTTCCACGACGACGTCGCCTACGAGGGCGGATACGTGGTGGCCCTGGCCGGGATGAAGGCGGATCCCACCGGGAAGACGCAGGGCTTCCTCAAGAGCGGTGGGTGCGAGCAGTGGCGCCATGAGCAGGGCGGGCCCAAGGCCGCCGCCTCCCCGGAGCGCTGGCTCCAGGGCTGCCGTGACGCGGCCGACGACGGTGACTGCCGGGATGGACAGGTCGCGGCCAAGCCCAAGGGATCCGCGGGGATCAGAGGCCTCGTCTGCGACAGCAACAAGGGCGTCAGAAAGCCCGTCGCGGGCTGACCGGCCCCGTGCGTCCGTGCCCGTGTGTCCGTGCCGCCGCCCGTCCGCACCGTGGAGTAGCGCTTGGGGCTGACGGGCCGGGCCGGCGTCAGACTTCAGATGTACGGCACACGGGCTTCGAGGCGGACTCGTCACCACCTGTTCGTCTCATAGCTTCTTGATCAAGGGCGGAGCGCCGCGCTCCGCGCCATGATCCGAAGCGAGGCAACCATGTACGGCAAGGCGTTCGCCCCGGAGTACCGGGGGACCTTGGGGGAGCTGTCGGTCAACACCTCACTGGCGGAGGTGCTGGCCAAGGCGGTCGAGGAGCGGCGGCGCGCCGAAGCCGGCGGCAGCGGCGTGGAGTTGGCGCACGCCGGGCTCGCCGTCGCCGAGGCGAGCCGGCGGCTGGGCCTGGTCGAGGAGGCCGAGCAGGCGTGGAAGGACAGCTACCGCGCGGCCCGTGACGCCGGCGACGAGGGCGCGATGGCCTGGGCGATGTGGAGCGGTGGCACCCTGGCGCGCCAGCGTGGACAGCTCGCCCTGGCCAGGCGCCTGCTGGCCCGGGCCGCCGAACTCGCCGAGCGGGGCGACGACATCGTGGCGCGCGGCTACTGTCTCGCGGGCCTCGCCGAGACCGGACGCATCCAGGGCGACTACGAGGCCGTCGGCCGCCTCCATGAGCAGCTGCTCGCCGAGGCGCGGCGGCGCGGCGAGGCCAGGCACACGGTGTGGGCACTCGAAGGCATCGCGCAGATGCACCGCAACACCGGATCCTTCGACCGCGCGCTCGCCCTGTTCGAGGAGGCGGCGCACATAGCCGGGGAGGCCGGGGACGACCGGGGCCGGGCCTGGGCGCTGCGCGGGATCGCCGATGTGCGCTCCGCGCAGGGCGACTCGGAGCGGGCGCTGGAGCTGCTGACCGAGGCGGAGAACCTGTGCCGGGCGATCCAGCTGGTCAGCGCGCTGGCGTACAACCACAAGATGCGGGGCAACGTGCTGTTCCGCGCGGGGCGCCACGCCGAGGCGGAGGAGTGCTACAGCGAGGCGCTGGAGGAGTTCCGCGCGATGGGTGAACCGCGCGGGGAGGCGCTGGCCCGGCTCGGCCTGGTGAAGGCGCGGGCCCGTCAGGGGTGGGAGAGGCAACGCACGGCGGCCGAACTCGACGAGCTGGAGCGGGCGTTCGCCGCCATCGGGCTGCTGCGCGGCGGCGACATGATCGACCAGGCTCGCGCCGAGCTGGGAATCACCGACGCGGACGCCGGTCCCGCAGAACCCCGTGCCGCCGCCGATGTCGCCGTCACCCGCTGAGGTGGCCCGCGCGATGTCCTCGGCCCCCTTCGCACCGCCCACGACAGGAGCAGGACCCATGGCGAGGCAGACCGCTCCGCACACCGGCACGCCCCGCGCCGCGCCATCGGGACCGGACGCCCCGCACCGCCCCGTCGCGCCAGGAGCCGCGGCGAGCCTCGCCCGCTGCCGTGACCTGGTCGAGCCGGCGCTGCGCAAGGCCGTGCGCGGACTGCACCCCGTCCCGTGCCGCATCGCCTCGCACGCGTTCGGATGGTGCGAGCCGGACGGCACGCCCAGCGCCGGGGGCGGGGGCGGGGGCAAGGGAGTCAGGCCGGCGCTCGTGGTCCTCGCGGCGGAGGCGGTGGGCGCACGCGCGGAGGTGGCGGTCCCGGGGGCGGTGGCGATCGAACTGATCCACACCTTCTCCCTGATGCACGACGACATCATGGACGGAGACGGCCGCAGACGAAACCGCGACAGCGCCTGGAAGGCCTTCGGCACGGGACCCGCACTGCTTGCAGGGGACGCGCTGTTCGCCCTCGGGGTCCGTACGCTGGCCGAGGTCGGCGGCGCGCGCGGCGCAGAAGCCGTCCGTCAACTCACCGCCATGCTGGAGGAGTTGGTGCACGGGCAGGCCGACGACGAGGCGTTCGAGACGCGGCCGTGGACCGGGCCGAACGCCGTGGGTCTGGGGGAGTACCGGGCCATGGCGGACCGCAAGACGGGCGCGCTGCTCGGCTGCGCCACGGCGCTCGGTCCTGTCCTCGCGGGCGCGCCGTCCCCGCTCACGGCGGCGCTCACCCGGGCCGGACGGCAGTGGGGCCTCGCCTTCCAGGCCATCGACGACGTGCTGGGGATCTGGGGCGAGCCGTCCGTCACCGGCAAGCCCGTCCACAGCGACCTGCGGCGCGCGAAGAAGACACTGCCCCTCCTCGGGGCGATGACCATGGACCCCGCGTTCGGCGCCCGCCTCGAACGGCTCATCGACGAGGGCGACTTGGCCGACGACGCGTGTCTGCGCCAGGTCGCCGACCTCGTCGAGAAGTCGGGCGGCCGGGCGTACGCCCTGCGCGAGGCCCGCGCCAGGGTGGCCGCGGCGCGCGAGCATCTGCGGGCCGTGCCGCTCGCGGCGGCCGCCGTGGACGAACTCCTCGCCCTGTCGCAGCTCTTCCTCGACCGCCGGGTGTGACCCCGCGCGCCGACGCGGTTACGACAGCGGCGCGGCGCCGGCCAGTGGACGCTCGGCGAGCGGAGGCTCGGTGAGCAGCAGGTCCGCGTGGTGACGGGCGGCGACCAGGGGATGGGCGCGCAGCTTGCCCTTGAGCTCATTGCGTCCGTACTCGGCGAACAGCGGGTTGGCCGGGTCGGCGGTCGCGCCGGGCGCGTGGGCCGCGTACGGGAAGACAAGCGGCTCGATCCGGGCGTCGAGGCGCGGGTTGTAGAAGAACGGCACCGAGAACCGCTCGGTGGCCCGGGGCGGGCTCACCACCCGGTGGTTGGTGGCGACGAGGTAGCCGTTGGTCGCCACTTCCAGCAGCTCGCCCAGGTTGACGACGAAGGCGCCGGGCAGCGGCGGCACGTCGTGGAAGCGGCCGTCCTCGCGCTGCACCTGGAGACCGCCCACCGTGTCCTGGTGGAGCAGGGTCAGGAAGCCGTAGTCCTTGTGGGCGCCCACGCCCTGCGCGGTGCCGTCCTCGGCGCTGCCGGGGTAGCGCACCAGCTTCAGATGCGGATGGGCCTGGTCGCCGAAGACGTCGTCGTAGAAGTCCTCGGGCGCCCCGATCGCCGCAAGCAGCTCGTGGAGCAGCTTCTCGGCGACCGCGCTGAGCCGGTCGATCCAGGTGAGCGCCGCGCTCCGCAGCTCGGGAAGGGCGCCGGGCCACTGGTTGGGACCTTGCAGCCACCAGTACGCGGGCTCCCCGGGAGCGGGTACGCGCGCGGGGCGCTCGGCGCCGATGTCGAGCTGGTCGCGCCAGTCGCGCGAACCGCCGGTCCGTTCGTCCCCGGTGCGGGTGTAGCCGCGGAAATGGGGCGAGTTGACGTTGTCGATGGCGAGCCGGTCCGCCTCCGGCAGCCGGAAGAACGCCCGCATCGTGTCATTGAGCGCGGCGGTCTCGGCGTCGGTGACGCCGTGCCCGACCAACTGGAAGAAGCCGACGCCGTGGGCGGCGCTGTGGAGCTGGGCGCGCAGCAGCCGTCGGGCCTCGGGGCCTCGGTCGGCGGCCGAGAGGTCGATGATGGGGAGCTGCGAGGTCGTCACGTACGACATGGGAGCCATCCGCTGGGATATGCCCCGGCCGGCGCGGGTGGGCGCGGTCACGGCTCCGCCGGGGTGGGGCGGGCGCCGTGGCAGGCAGGGGGAGGGTGAAGGAGGGGCCTGGGTCAGCGGTGAGCGCGACAGGCCATGCTCGTCACGCGGACGTAGTCCACGTGGCGGCGTCGAACGAGCGGAGGCATGTCGCCAGATTACTCCTGGGTGAACCGCGCGACGCTGTGAGCACGCTCACAAACGGAGGCCGCGTCCGAAACGCCGGGCCGCCGGTACCGTCCAGTGCGCGGGCGGGCGGGCGGCGGAGGGGCCGGCTGAGCTGTGCCGGTGCCAGGATCGTACGCAGGCGTCGCCCTCATGTGGGGCGCCCGACAGGAACAGGAAGGGGTCGCGCGGTGCCCGTCATGGCCGAGACCATCACCACCGTCCGGCTCGACCTCGTGCCGCTGCGCGTCGACCACGCCGAGGAGATGGCGGTCGTGCTGTCGGACCCGGCGCTGCACGCCTTCACCGGCGGCGCCCCGGACACCTCTGGGGCGCTGCGCGAGCGCTACCAACGCCTGGGCGCGGGATCCCCCGACCCGGCGGTGAGCTGGCTGAACTGGGTGATCCGGCTCCGCGACGAGGAGCACCTGGCCGGGACCGTGCAAGCCACGATCGGACAGTTCGACGACGGCGCTCGCGCCGAGATCGCGTGGGTGGTGGGGACGCCCTGGCAGGGCCGGGGTATCGCCACCGAAGCGGCCCGGGCGCTGGTGGCATGGCTCGGCCGGCAGGACGTACGGACGGTGATGGCCCACATCCACCCCGAGCACCACGCGTCCGCCGCCGTGGCCACCGCGTGCGGGCTCGCGCCGGGCGACGAGTGGCAGGACGGCGAGCGCCGGTGGCTGCGCCGCACGGGCTGACCGACCGACGCCCGGCGCCGACGCCCTTGCTCCGCAGGGGAGTTGGGGCGTCGCCGCCGGGTGGACCAGGCGGGAGAGGCGCCTGGCCCCGGCGGTCGCCGGGCCCCTCGAACGCGAGGAGTCCAACTGGGCCGGGGTCCGGCGCGGGGCGTCAGGTCTTGCGAGACCTGCTCATCAGCATGCCGCCCGCGACCAGGGAGAACAGGCACACGCACGCGCCTGTGATGACGTTGCTGAGGATGGCTCCGGTGCCGGCGCTACGTGCGACGACCCAGGGGGAGACGATCAGCCATGCGCCGAGGAGCAGGACCACGAAGTTCAGGTCCTGGGACCGTTCCGGGACCATCGACATGCACAGGCCCAGGACGGCCAGGGCTATGCCGACGACCAGGTTGCTGAGGGCCAGGGTCGGCTTGGCAGCCGAGAAGTGGACCGTCCAGCCGGAGATCGCGGCGTAAATGCCGGCGAGGATGACAAGTTCCTCGACGGCCGCGACCCCACGGGTTTCCATCACCCGTGCGTAGCGGTCCCGCATTTCCGACACATCGGGGTGCCCCGAGATATCACCAGGGCGGTGTGAGACGTCGGCCATCCGACTCGCCTCCTTCTGAAAACTCTGCACGTCTGGCCGCGCTGCGACACGATGTCGCCATCCCATTGTGCGCTTATCTGCCCTTTATGAGTAGTTGAGGAGCTGTGAGAGTTTTGCGGGCTTCGCAATGTAACTTTTCGCTTTCACAAGGTCACCTGATGTCACCCTGGCAAGGTTTCGGCCCAGAGACGCCCCGGCTACGCCCCATGGCCATGTCCCGGACACCGGGCAGGAATAGGACCGGGTCATGTCACCCACGACGACCCAACCGCCAGCCGAGACCCCGGCCCGTTTCTCCGACGTCAAGGGCTGGTTCTGGCCCGCCGATCAGCTGTTGTTCGACTGGTTCCTCACCCGGCAGGCCCAAACCCCGGGGCTGCGGGGTGACTTGCTCGAACTCGGCGCGTACCTGGGGAAGAGCGCCATCTTCCTCGGCGGATATCTGCGGCCCGGCGAGGAGTTCACGGTCTGCGACCTCTTCGACTCACCGGCGCCCGACGTCTCCAACAGCGCCGAGATGGACCGGTCCTACGCCACGCTCACCCGTCGCGCGTTCGAGGCGAACTACCTCGCCTTCCACCCCGAACTGCCCACCGTCGTGCAGGCGCCGACATCGGTCATCGGCTCGCGTCTGACGGCGGGCAGCTGCCGCTTCATCCACGTCGACGCCTCGCACCTGTACGAGCACGTGCACGCGGACGTGGCGGCGGCGCGAAAGCTCGCCGCCCGCGACGCGATCGTGGCCTTCGACGACTTCCGGGCCGAGCACTGCCCCGGCGTCGCGGCGGCGGTCTGGGGCGCGGTCGCGACCATGGAGTTGAAGCTCGTCTGCATCACCGCCACGAAGGCGTACGGCACCTGGGGCGACCCCGGGCCGGTGCGGGAGGAGCTTGTGGAGTGGCTGGCTACGCGAGCGGACCTGTGGCACGGGGTGGAGGAGGTGGCAGGCGCGCCGCTGATCCGGATCGGCGGCAAGAACGCCAAGGCCCCCACTCCGCCGCAGCCGCTGCGCCCGGCGCAGGCCGGGGTGCCGGACGCGTCCGAAGCGACGGGGGTGCCCGGGACGCCGGAGGTGGCCCGGCCCGCCCGTCCGGCGACGGGGCGCGCGGGGCGGGGTCTGCTCGGCCGTGTGCTCGGTGGCCGCGACCGGGGCTGAGAAAACGGCGGCCCCGGCGCCCGGACGGTGCGATCCCGCGAACCGTCCCGGAGCGCCGGGGCCGGGGTGCCCCTCAACTGCCGTGCTGCGCCAGTGTGTTGGCGTTGTGCGGCGCGGCGGCTCGGTGCCGCCGCGTCCCGCTCGGCGTGCTCACCTCACCGGCGGCAGGAGCTGCTGGATGCCGGAGCCGAGGTGGGCCGAGTGGTTCACCACCACGCCCACCCCCTGCTCCTGCCCGAACAAGTCCGTCCACGACCCGAAGAACAGGAACGAGTTGTTGGTCGCGAGCCCGACCGCCGCGAACACCAGCACCTGCGTGGCCACCAGCAGGCCCAGCCGGCCAAGGAACGTCTTCCAGTTCTGACGGGCCAGGCGCGGCCACAGCCAGATGGTGACGACGAACATCACCACGGCGCAGAGCACGGTCAGTACCAGCACCTTGTTACTCGTGAGACCCATCGGTCGATAAAACTCTCTGCCAGAAGATCATCCGGGGCGTCCCGGAGGGCACCACTCGGGGGTGCTCAGGAGAGTAGACAGTGATGTCGGCCGATCCGTTCCCGTGTCGGCGCGGCAGCCTGCGGAAGCTTCGAGGTCACAGCTCCCGGACGAAGCGGAGTCCCGGGCGCCCGTCCAGTTCGATCTCGCCGACGGGGGTGAATCCGGTGCGGGCCAGGACGGCGAGCGAGGCGGCGTTGCCGAGGGTGGCCCGGGCGCACAGCCCGGTGAGCCCGTACCGCGTGGCGGCGAGCACGCAGATCTGCCGCACGGACGCCGTGGCCAGCCCCGCTCCGGTGGCACGCTCGGCGATCCGGTAGCCGAGGTCGGCCGAACCACCCTCCACGTCGACCAGGTTGACCCGCCCCAGGATGTCACCCTCGGGGTCCACCACCACGTGGAAGTAGCACGTGCCGGCCGCCTGCTCGGCCAGCAGGGCGCGGTGGCGGTCGGCGAAGTGGGCGAAGTAGGCATCTCCCCGGTCGGGGATCGAGGCGGCGAAGTACGCCCGGTTCTCCCGCTCGAAGGCCAGCAGCGCCGGGGCATGGTCGGCGCGCAGCAACTGGAGCTCAGTCATGCGCCCAGGTTAGGCACCGCCCTGGGCGCGGAGGCAGGCAGGGGCGGGTCACGCTTGCCGCGCCCCTCGGCGGCTGCTCTGATGGGTGGCCGTGACGGCAGCGAGTGCGACCGAGACGGTCGAAGCGGTATTCAGGATCGAGTCCGCGCGGATCATCGCGGGCGTCGCCCGCATCGTGCGGGACGTCGGCATCGCCGAGGAACTGGCGCAGGACGCGCTCGTCGCCGCCCTCGAACAGTGGCCCGAGGCGGGCGTGCCCGACCGGCCGGGCGCCTGGCTGATGACGACCGCCAAGCGCCGCGCGATCGACCTGGTGCGGCGCAAGGAGACGTACGCCCGCAAGCTGGCGGAGGTCGGGCGCGCGCTGGAGGACGTGCCGCCGCCGGATCCGGCGGACTTCGACGACCCGGACCGCATCGACGACGACCTGCTGCGGCTCATCTTCACGGCCTGCCACCCCGTCCTGTCGACGGAGGCGAGGATCGCGCTCACGTTGCGCCTGCTCGGCGGCCTGACCACCCAGGAGATCGCCCGCGCGTTCCTGGCGCCCGAGTCCACGGTCGCCCAGCGCGTCGTCCGGGCCAAACGGGCCCTCGCCAAGGCCGAGGTCCCCTTCGAGGTGCCCCACGGCGCCGACCGGGACGCCCGGCTGGCGTCCGTGCTCGAAGTCATCTACCTCATCTTCAACGAGGGGTACTCCGCCACGGCCGGTGACGATCTGGTGCGCCCCGCGCTCTGCGAGGACGCGTTGCGTCTGGCGCGCGTGCTCGCCGGCCTCCTGCCCAAGGAGCCCGAAGTGCACGGTCTGGTCGCGCTGTTGGAGTTCCAGGCCTCCCGCATCCCGGCCCGCACGGGGCCCGACGGCGCGCCGGTGCTGCTCGCCGATCAGAACCGGGCCCGCTGGAACCGCCTGTTCATCCGGCGCGGCATCGAGGCGCTGCGGTACGCGGGCGACGGCCCCTACTCCGTGCAGGCGGCCATCGCCGCGTGCCACGCGCGGACGATGCGGTACGAGGACACCGACTGGGCCTCGATCGCCGTCCTGTACGCCCGCCTCAAGGCGCTGGTGCCGTCCCCCGTGGTCGAACTCAACCGTGCGGTCGCCGTGGCGATGTCCGAGGGCCCAGACGCCGGCCTCGCGCTCGTCGACGCCCTGGGGGACGAACCGGCCCTGAAGGGCTACCACTTGCTGCCGAGCGTACGGGGAGATCTGCTGGAGCGCCTGGGGCGCCCGGCCGAGGCACGCGCGGAGTTCGCGCGCGCGGCCTCACTGACCCGCAACGCCCGTGAACGGGAACACCTGGAGAGGCGCGCCGCGCGCCTCAGGGGCGACGATGAGAGTCAATGAGCCGCGTGTTCAGTGAGGCGCGTGTGTTGAGCGCGTCCACGTCGCTTCCCGTGACGTGCCGGTAGGTGTCGGTCATGCGGGCGATGGAACGGGCCGAACCCTGCTCGTTCCGGTTCATCGCCCGGGCCGCAAGCACCACGGCCGCCGTCGCCTCGCGCCGCCGCGCCTCATAGCGGCGAAGGGCGGACAGAGGATCGGCGGTGGTGGCCAGTTCGTGCGCGAGTACGCGGGCGTCGACCACCGACTGGGACGCGCCGTTGGCGCCCACCGGATACATCGGGTGCGCCGCGTCGCCCAGCAGGGTCACCCGGCCCTCGCCCCACGTGGCCAGCGGCTCCCGGTCCACCATCGGGTACTCCAGGATCCCGGCGCACCCGGTGAGCAGCCCGGGCACGTCGAGCCAGCCGAGCGACCAGTGTCCGACGTGGGGCAGGACGTCCGTGAGGCGGCCCGCGCTGTTCCAGTTCGCGCTCTCGCCGAGGGGGCCCGGTGCGGCCAGCCGCACCAGGGTGACCCAGTTGAGCCGTCCCCGGCCGATCGGATACGCGACGAACTGCGCCTCCCCCTCGCGCACGAGGGCTGTCGCGCCGCCGCTCAGGAAGGGGGCAGCCGGCGTCACGCCCCGCCACATCCGGATGCCCGACCACAGCAGGGGCCCCTCCTGCGGATGAAGGCGCCGGCGGACGGTGGAGTGCAGGCCGTCCGCGCCGACCAGTGCGGCGGCCCGGACCTCCTCCGTCGCCCCGCTCGCGCGGTTCAGGAACCGGGCGCGGACGCCGTGCCGGTCCTGCTCGAAGTCCTGGAGGCGCAGGCCGACGCGTACGGCGTCCGGGCCGAGCCGTTCGCGTACCGCCGCGAGAAGCAGGAGTTGCAGTTCACCCCGGTGGACGGCGTACTGGGGCCATCGGTATCCCAGGGCCAACCCCCTTGGTTCGGTGAAGAGTTGGCGGCCTGTGGTATCGCTGTAGACGTTCTCGTTCATGGGCACGCCGATGGCGGCGAGCTCATCGCCAAGGCCCAGCTCGGTCAGTTCCCGCACGGCGTGCGGCAGCAGATTGATGCCGACTCCCAGGGGGCGTATCTCCTGGGCGCTCTCCCGCACCAGCGCGTCGATGCCTGCGGCGTGCAGGCTCAGCGCGGCCGTGAGGCCTCCGATGCCCGCTCCGGCTATCAGTACCGTCATGATCGGCTCCCTTTCCTCGGGCTCCACCCTGCGATGCCCGAAGACGGAAGTCCACGACACGTATCCCGATCTGTCCTGTCTTGCCACCCGCGAGCGGCGGCTGTGGCCCCCGCGCGCCATCGGCCACCGAGCCCGACGCGGCGGCGTCCGGGCGTTCCGTCCCTTGTCCGGAACTCAACTACCTTTCAGTCGCGCGCCGTTCGCCTCGCGGCCACCGCCACCGTCGCGTACCGCATCGTGAAACTGCCGCCCAGCGCGTCGACGGCGGCGCCCACCTTCCGCAGGATCGTGCCCAGTTGGGGCTCGGGAAGCCGGGTGAGCAGGCCGGTGGTGGGGAGTTGGTCGAGCAGTGCGTCGCGCGTGTGGACCGCCTCCCAGTCGAACCGCCACCGTTCGGGTTTCTCGAAAGCGCCCGCCCTGTCGATCCCTTCGGCGGTGGCGGTGAGGATCGCCCCGTACGGGTCATGGGTCCCCCGCGCCAGGGCCGTGGGATCGAACGGGGCGTCGGGCACCACGGTCCGGTACGCGGTGGCGAATGCCTGCGCCACCTGCGGCGGAAGCTGGAAGGCGTTCCAGAACGCGATCAGCGGGCCGCCGGGCCGCAGCACGCGCGCGGCCTTCGCGGCCCCCGCCACCGGGTCGATCCAGTGCCAGGACTGACCGGCGGTGACCGCGTCGAACCTGCGCCCGCCGGGCTCCCAGTCCTCCAGCCTCGCCACGTCCACCGTGATCCCGAACCGCCGGGCCACCTCCGCCATCCGCGCGTCGGGCTCGACGCCGAGCACCCGGCACCCGGCGTCCCGCAGCTGCCGGGCGGCGATTCCGGTGCCGCAGCCCGCGTCGAGGACGTCGGGGCCGGGAGCCAGGGCATGGACGCGGCGCAGCAGGGCGTCCGGATAGCGGGGCCGGGCGCGGTCGTAGCGTTCGGCGTCCGTCCCGAACGACTCGGCCATGCCACGGGCTCGATGAAGCTCCGAATCGGAGGGCTCGGATGGCATAGTGGGCATGTGCCCACTGTTGTGGGCGTGTGCCCACTCGTCAAGG
The DNA here is from genome assembly GCF_042869775.1 of Streptomyces sp. NPDC006711. Taxonomy (NCBI): domain Bacteria; kingdom Bacillati; phylum Actinomycetota; class Actinomycetes; order Kitasatosporales; family Streptomycetaceae; genus Streptomyces; species Streptomyces sp. NPDC006711. The sequence goes on along the minus strand of NZ_JBIAGO010000003.1, from coordinate 408,648 downwards.
GGCCGACAGAAACGGAGCACGGAGCGATGCCGACCGGTGTGGCCCTGCGCGACCCGCGCCAGCACCTCTTCGCCGCCGCCGAGCGGATCCTGCTGAGCGCCGGCGCCAACGCCCTGACCAGCCGGGCCGTCACCGCCGAGGCGGGGTGCGCCAAAGGTGTCCTGCACCGCCACTTCGCCGACTTCGACGACTTCCTCGCCGAGCTGGTCCTGGACCGGGTGGGCCGGCTCGAAGGCCTGGCCGCCACCCTGCGCGAGGCGGCCGGCGAGGGCGCCGTCACCGACCACCTCACCCACGCCCTGACGGAACTGTTCGGCCCGGTCGCCGTCGCGATCGTCGGGCTCGTCATATCCAGGGACGCCCTGCGGACCCGGCTGCGCCGGACCACGCCGCACGGCATCCCGCTCCTGACGGAGGCCACGGCCATGATCGCCGCCTATCTCGCCGAGGAGCGGAGGCTGGGCCGCATCGCGCCCGACGCCGACGTCGACGCCCTCGCGCCCACCCTGATCGGCGCCGGACACCTGCTGTTCGCCGACCGGGAGGGCCCGGCGCCGGACACCGGGGCCGTCCGCAGGACCGTGGCCGCCGTCGTCGGACGTGAAGTCCGGGGAAACGGACGGTAGTTACGCGGATTCGGCCCGACACGCACCACGAACGGAGCACACCGATGAGCCGTCACCTTCAAGTCACCTTCGACGCACACGACCCGGGGGCGCTTTCGCACTTCTGGCGCGAGGTCCTGGGCTATGTCCACCCCGGGCCGCCCGGCGTCGATCTGCCCGAGGGAGCCGACGCCCTGGCCGCGTGGGACGACTTCCTGGCGCAACTCGGCGTGCCGAAGGAGGAACGCGGCGCGAGGTCGGCCGTCGAGGACCCCGACGGGCACGGCCCACGCCTGTTCTTCCAGCGGGTGCCGGAGGGCAAGACGGCCAAGAACCGCGTCCACCTCGACGTCCGCGTGGCACCCGGGCTGTGGGGCGACGAGCGGATGGCGGTCCTGGAGGCCGAATGCGAGCGCCTGATCGCCCTGGGGGCGACGCGGGTACGCCGTCACGAGCCGGCCCCGCCGATGGAAAACGGCTTCATCGTGATGGCCGACCCCGAGGGCAACGAATTCTGCCTGGACTGAGATGACCGTCACCGCCCACAGAATGGCTCAACTCGTTCCCCGCGCACCGGATTTGATGGCGGTGGCGCCGGGGACAATGGCAACGGGCAATGCCGCCATGGGCCATGGGGCGGTGCACGGCATTCGACGCTCCAGAAAAGAGCGCCGCGCCCCCGACGCGGGGCGCGCGGCGCTGATCTGTTCCGGAAATTCGGCCCTCCCCACCGGAGGCCGACGCCAGTCAATCAGCGGCCGGGGACGCGACACCGCCCTCCCCGAGACCGCACCACTCTCAAGTGAGGACGTCCCCATGGGGAGCTTGGGCAGACGCGGCTTCATGACCGCGGCGGGATCATTCGCGACGATGACGGCGACGGGCACCCCCGGCCTCGCCACGGCGGACGCGGCCGACGCCGCGACCGCGACCGAGTACGTGGACGTACAACTGCTCAGCATCACCGACCTGCACGGTTATCTCCAGGCTCCGCCCACGAGTGACCAGGTCATCACGGGCGCGGGTGGAAAGAAGTTCACCGTCGGGGGAGTCCCCTATCTGGCCGCGCACCTCGAAGCGCTGCGCGCCGGACACACCAACTCCTTCTTCTTCGCGCAGGGCGATCTCTTCTCCGGCTGGTCCTTCGCGGCCGCGTCGCTAGCGGACGAGCCGACCATCGAGGCACTGAACGCCATGGGCCTGGATTTCTCCACGGCCGGGAACCACGAGTTCGACCGCACCCCCGGATTCCTGATCGACCACATGGAGAACGGGCACCCTTATGCGGGTGAAGGATGGACGAATTCCTTCCCCGACTCCACCGGAGGGCACTTCCCCGGCGCCGACTTCCGCTATTACAGCGCCAACATGCTCTGGGGCAGTTCCGGAAAGACCGTCCTCGCCCCGGTCAATGTGGAGTGGGTGCACGGCCCCCGCGGACAGCGGCTTCCCATCGGGTTCATCCATCTCACCGTGACCGGCACCGAATCCGCCACCACGAGTTTTCAGACGGCGCTGCGCATGCTGAACGAAGTGGAGACCGCCAACCGCTGCGCGGCGCTCCTCAAGTCGCAGGGAGTCAACGCCATCGTCTTGAGCATGCACGACGGAGCGGTGGCCGGGAGCGACTTCAACAGCGGGAGCGCGCCCTCGGGCCCGGCCTACGACCTCGCGCTCGCCGTGTCGTCAGACATCGACGCGATCGTCACCGGACACTGGCACTGCGCCTTCAACATGATGCTGCCCGACCCCTCGGGACAGCCCAGACCGTTCGTCGAGGCGGGCTGCCACGCGCAGATCCTCAACGAGATCAACCTGCGTCTCGACCCGACGACGGGAAAGGTGGTCCGGGCGCTGACCACCTCGACCAACCACCCCAACACCCACGATGTGACGCCCGATCCCGACCTCAAGGAGATCGCCGACTACTGGTCCGGATACGCCACCCGGCGCGGCGCCACCCGCATCGGGCGCCAGACCGCCTCGTTCACGCGGAGCCTGAACAGCACGGGCGAGAGCACGATGGGCAACCTCGTGGCCGACTGGGCGCTGTGGGCCGGAGGCCAGGCCCTTGATCCCTTCGACACGGGGAACATCTGGCCCAACGTCCCCGCCGACCTCGCGGTGATCGCCATCGCCCCCCGCATCGGGCCCTGCGTCATCAACGACGACCTGCTCTTCGACGCCGCAGCCCAAGGAGCCGTCGCCTACACCAAGGCGTTCAACGCGGTGGGCTACGGGGATCCCATCGTCACGGCCACCGTCACCGGCCAGTGCGTCCACGACGCTCTGGAACAGCAGTGGAAGATGAACGGAAGCGTGCTCACCTACGCCCCCTTCGCCGTGTCGCACAACGTGCGCTACACCTTCGACGCCTCGGGTCCTGTGGGCAACCGCGTCGCTCCGGCCGATGTCCTCATCGGCGGCCGTCCGCTCGACCCGCACGCCACCTACCGGCTCGCGACGACCGCGTACACCCTCCTCGGCGCGGACGACTACCCGGCGCTGCTCCATCACACCCAACCGGTGCGCCACACCCGCGACTTCGAGAGTTTCGTCGCCTATGTGCAGAGCCTGTCCGTCCTCACACCGGCCCCGCTCGGCCGGGTCACCGCCCGCGCGGCGGCCACCTCGCGCGGGGACCTCGCGCGCCCGCTTCCGCTGCCCACTCCGCGCGACGCGGACCGCACCCCCCGGGTGGCGTCCGCCGGCACGGACGGCGGCGGGGGACGCTGCTGAGCGGGCCCTCGCGCGCGCGGCGGTGACCAGCGCGTAAGGTCGCGTGCGGCGGTGTGGCACAGGGCTCGCCGCCGTGACCGCCCGTCGCCCGGAGGCCGACCCTGAGTACCGTCACCGCCGAGATCGTGTCGGCCGTCCTCCTGTTCGGCGTGCTCGCCTTCGCCGTCGTACGCCCCCGCGACTGGCCCGAAGCGGTCGCGGCCGTGCCCGCGGCGGGGCTCCTCGTGGCGCTCGGGGCGGTCTCGCCCACCGAGGCGTGGCAGCAGACCCGCGATCTGCTGCCCGTCGTCGGCTTCCTCGCCGCGGTCCTCGTGCTGGCCCAACTCTGCGACGACGAGGGCCTGTTCGCGGCCGCCGGGGACGCCGTCGCCCGGCTGTGCGGGGCCAGTGCCCAGCGTCTGCTCGGCGGCGTGTTCGTCACCGCCGCGCTCATCACGGCCGTCCTCAGCCTGGACGCGACCGTCGTGCTGCTCACCCCCGTGGTGTTCGCGACGGCGGCCCGCGCGGGTGTCCGGGCCCGGCCGCACGTGTACGCCACCGCCCATCTGGCGAACTCGGCCTCGCTGCTGCTGCCCGTCTCCAACCTCACCAATCTGCTGGCGCTTGCCGCAGCCGGGCTCTCCTTCACGCGGTTCGCGGCACTGATGGCGCTGCCCTGGCTCGCCGCCGTCGCCGTGGAGTACGCGGTCTTCCGGGTCTTCTTCCGCGCGGATCTGGCGGCCGTGCCGGGCGGGGGCCGGGCGCGGGAGAACACTCCGGTGCCGGTGTTCACGGTGGTCGTTCTCGCCCTGACGCTGGCCGGGTTCGTCGTGACTTCCTTCGCCGGCCTCAGTCCCGCCTGGGCGGCGCTCGCCGGCGCGCTCGTCCTGGCCGTCCGCGCTCTGGCGCGGCGGCGCACCACGCCCCGCAAGCTGGTGGCGTCGGCCGGCATTCCGTTCTGCCTGTTCGTGCTCGCGCTCGGCGTCGTCGTCAAGGCCGTCGTGGACAACGGCCTCGGCTCCGCGATCGGACATCTGCTGCCCGGCGGCGACGGGCTGCCCGCGCTGCTCGCGGTCGTCGCCGTCGCCGCGGTCCTCTCCAACCTGATCAACAACCTGCCCGCCGTGCTCGCGCTGCTCCCCGTGGCATCGGCGGGCGGCCCGGGTCCGGTGCTCGCCGTCCTCATCGGCGTCAACCTCGGCCCCAACCTCACCTACGTCGGCTCGCTCGCCACCCTGCTGTGGCGGCGGATCCTGCGCGAACACGACGACGCGCCGGCGCTCGGTCACTTCACGCGGCTCGGTCTGCTGACCGTTCCCGTCACACTGGTCGCGTCGACCGCCGCGCTGTGGGCGGCGCTGCACACGATCGGAGGCTGACCGCATCCCATGAGCGTCATCATCTGGATCGCCGAGGGCACCTGGCCCGCGTGCGTGGCGGCCGCGCGCGAGCACGCGGCCGAGGGCGCCGAGCTCGTCCTGCTGCACGTCACCGACGACGCCGTGGCCGAGGCCGCGCACGGCGCGTTCGCCGGGCTCCTCGGCCGTGGCCACCGCGAACGCGATCCCGGCACCCGGCTCGAAGGCCTCGCGCGGGCCGCCACCGACGACCTCTTCGAGGAGGCCGAACGGCGCCTGGGCCGCCCGGCCCGCCGCCTGGACCTGCGCGGCCGCCCAGAACAGCAGGTCGTACGCGCCGCCGAGGGCGCCGAGCTCCTGATCTGTGCCCGTGACGGCGAGCGCGCCCACCTCGGCCCGCGCAGTCTGGGCCCCGCCACCCGTTTCGTCGTGGACCACGCGCCCTGCCCGGTCCTGCTGGTGTGGCCCGACGCGGCCCCCGCCATCGGCTCGCTGCCGCCGCCGCCCCCGCCGCCCCCGCCGCCCGGCCGCCCGGGCCCCTGACGCGCCGCCGCTCCGGCACCCGCTGGCGAGCGGCGGAGCGCGGACGCTAGCCTGAAGACAGGCGGTGGCCCCGGTGGGCGCGCCGCGCGGCGGTGGGGCCCGCCGTACCCCAGCCGCGGCACCGCGTCGCCAACGGTCCCTACTTGCGGGCCCGTGCGCCCGGATTTCCCGGCTCTCGAACGGAATGAGGACGGGGAGAGGCGCCCAGCAGGTAGGAGAGGTATGTCCAAGGGAGTCCAGCAGCCCGTGGCGGCCGACGGCCGCGCCGAGCCCGGCATCGACCCGGACCTGCCCCCACGGCGCGCCGGCGCCACCGCCCACCTGGGCCCGGTCGTGGCCGTTGTGGCGCTCGGCGGAGCCATCGGCGGCTGCGCCCGCTACGGAGCCTCGCTCCTGTGGCCCACCGCGCCGGGCTCCTTCCCCTGGACGACGCTCCTGGTCAACGGCGTGGGATGCGCGGTGATCGGCGTCTTCATGGTCGTGATCACCGACGTCTGGGCCGCGCACCGGCTCGTGCGCCCCTTCTTCGGAACGGGCGTGCTCGGTGGCTTCACCACCTTCTCGACCTACGCCGTCGACATCCAGAAGCTGATGGCGGACGGCAGGCCCCGCACCGCCATCGCCTACCTGGCCCTGACGCTCCTGACGGCCCTCGCGGCGGTGTGGGCCGCGGTGTGGATCACCCGACGAGTACTCGCCCGGAGGCAGCGATGACCGGTTCCGGCGGACGGGCCCTGCGCCTGACCATCCTCATCGGCGAGAGCGACCTCTGGCACCACAGACCCGTGTACACCGAGATCGTGCACCGCGCCCACGCGGCGGGGCTCGCCGGCGCCAGTGTGTTCCGTGGCATCGAGGGCTTCGGCGCCTCCTCCCGCATCCACACCCAGCGCCTGCTGTCCCTGAGCGAGGACCTGCCCGTGGCGGTGGTCGTCGTGGACGAGGAGCAGCGCGTACGGGCCTTCCTGCCCCAGCTCGACGAACTGGTCGCCGGCGGCCTGATCATGCTCGACGCCTGCGAGATCGTCCGCCACGGGGGACAGGAGAGCCCCAAGTGACCTGGCTGCTCGTGGCGTTGGGGGCGGCGGTCGGCGCCCCGCTGCGGTTCCTCACCGACCTCGCGGTGCAAAAGAGGCACGACAGCCTCTTCCCCTGGGGCACCTTCACCGTCAACGTCATCGGCTGTCTGATCCTCGGGACGCTGACCGGCGCGGTCGCGGCGGGCGCCGCATCCTCGCAGACGCAGCTGTTCCTCGGCACCGGACTGTGCGGAGCGCTCACCACGTACTCGACGTTCTCCTACGAGACGCTGCGGCTCGCCGAGGACGGGGCGAAGTTCTACGCTGCCGCGAATGTCGTCGCCGGCGTGGTGGCCGGGCTCGGCGCGGCCTTCATCGGCGTCACGCTCGCCGGGGCGATCTGGACCTGACACCGGCCGGTCCCCCCGCACCGCGCCCCGACGCAACCTGTCGGCACGGTGTAGCGTCTACGTGCCTGTAGACATTCATGTTCCGACCGCCGGGCCGTCACTCGCAGGACGCCTGATCGGCCTGCCCCGTTTCCGGCCGGGCGCGCCCGCCCACCGAACCTTCGGAGAACCGCGACCCATGACCAGTCCCACCACCACGACACAGGCCCTGGACGGCGCGTCCATCGACGGGGGCCTGTACGGCGACATCACCGACTTCGCCCGGCACACGCACTGGCTCAACGGCCCCGTGACCGTCTACACCAGCTACGGCGTCGGCCTGTTCGCGGTGTTCATGCTCATCGGCTGGTGGATCGCCCGGCGCAAGGACGCGTCCGTGATGGCGGCGGCGCTCGCCGCGCCGGTCGCGATGGTGCTCGCGTACGTGGTGAACGACGCGGTCAAGTCGGTGTTCACGGAGCCGCGCCCCTGCCGCGCCCTGCCGCACGACTTCCTGATCGAGAAGTGCCCGCCGCTGGACGACTACGCGTTCCCCAGCAACCACACCACGGTCGCGGTGGCCGCCGCCGTCGCGCTGTTCTTCGTCGACCGCCGACTCGGCGCCGTCGCGGCCGTCGCCGCCCTCTTCATGGGCGCGTCCCGGGTGTACGTCGGGGCGCACTACCCGCACGACGTGCTGGCCGCGCTGGTGGTCGGAGCGGTGATGGCCTTCGCCGTGACCTGGTCCGCGCGCCGGTACGCCGGGCCGCTGGTCACCCGGCTGCGCGGCGGCGCCCTCAAGCCGCTCCTCGCCTGAGAAGGCGCGGGCCGTTTGAGAAGGCGCGCGCCGCTGTCCCCGGCGGCCCTGACCCCCTAGGCTCGGCGATGTGCTGCGCATCGTCGACGAACTCGCCGGACCCGGTCCCCTGCGCGTCTGCGCCCATGTCCCCGCCGACGGTGCGGCGGGGACGGGACTGCGGGTGCTCCTGATCGCGGACGTGCTCGCGCGCGTCGTCGAACTGCGCGGCCGGGCCGTCCTCGTGGGCCGGACCGGCCCGGCCCCCCATGGGGCCCGGGCCGCCGGAGTCCGCCCCGCCGACGCCGAGGGCGGCCTGGAGGACATCACTGAAAGTCTCGGCGGTCCGCCCGCCGTCCACGTCACCAGCGGCACCCCCGAGGAGGCGTCCGCCGCCTGCCTGCGGGTCGGCGAGGCCGAACTGCCCGCCCTGGACGGCCTCGATCCGTCGGTGGTACGGATGGTCCTGCTCGGCCACCCCTACGAGGAACCGGTCACGGCCACGGCCGACGAGATCGACGACAGCGCCCGCACGCTCGCCCGCTGGCGGCGCGCCGTGGCGCACTGGGCAGGCCATCCGTCGAAGCCGATCCCGCCCGGCCTCAAGAGCACGGCGCGCGCCGCCCTGGACACCCGGCTCGACACCGGAACCGTCCTGCGCCTCCTGGCGGACCTGGAGACGGCGTCCGACGTGCCGGAGGGGGCCAAGTTCGAGACCTTCGCCCACCTCGACCGCGTCCTGAGCCTGGAACTCGTCCGCGAGGTGGGCACGGTCTGAGGGCGCGGGCCAGAGCGGAGCGCCGTCGCGTACGGTTCCGGCCTGCGGCCACGCGGCAGTTGGCCCGGGCCGGTCCTCAACCCCCCAGTGTGGCGCGGTAGTTGAGCCCGGGCCCGCTCGGCCGCGAAAGTCACTCAGCCGCGAAGCCCGCTCTGCCGCGAAATCCGCTCAGCCCCCGGAAGCCGCTCAGCGCGAAGCCCGCTCAGCCCTCGAAGCCGCCGTCGCTGAGGATCGCGTCGATCCGGGCGCGGTGCGCCCGCTCCCACGCGTCAAGGGACTCCTCGGCCTCCTTGGCCAGCTTGCGCCGGGCCTCGGTGAGCACCCGCTCCCAGTCCTCGCGAGGGGTGACCACGACACCCTCCTCGTCGGCCACCACCACGTCACCGGCCGCCACCCGCACACCGCCGCAGCGCACCGGGGCATTCAGCGGCCTGACGGCCTTTTTGGTGCCGGGAATGGGAATGACGCCCCGGGCGAAGACGGGAAAGCCCAACTCGCGTACCTCGGCGAGGTCACGGATGACGCCATCGGCCACGAAGGCGGCGATGCCCCGGCGTTGGGCGACCGCGCAGACGTTTCCGCCCGCCAGCGCGTAGTCCAGATCTCCCGATTCGACGACGACGACCGATCCCGGCTCGGCACGGTGGATGGCCGCGTGCAGCATGAGATTGTCGCCCGCAGGACACCGGACGGTGAATGCGGGACCGGCGACGCGCGGAATCGGGGACCACAGGGGACGCATTCCGATATCCATGACCTGGGCTCGCCCCAGAAGGTCGGCGAGAGTGGTCGTGGGAATCTTCTTGAATTCTTCGACGGCGTTCATTGTTCTTCCTTGGCGGAGGCGTGAGTTGGAGGGGAAGTCACCTGGCGGACGGCCGGGGCCGGGGGTCCGGACGGCGAATGCCGAAATGATCTCAGGCGATCTGATCCACCGCCACCATCCTTTTCCCGCCGGGGGATGCGGGCGGCACCTCCGGGCCGGCCGCCCGCCTCCGCGACCCTCCGGGGGCTCCTCTGCGAGGTCCGAGCAGGGGTCCGGGGGCCCATGAGTCGGGAAGGGACGACCGTGTCCACCGGATTCGCCACGCGTCAGCCGGCCGACGTAGAGGGCAACGGGTCCGAGTCGGCGACTCCTCGGTCGGCTGCCCGCCCGAGGCGGACCACCCACTTCGGCCACCCCACAGAGAGCGCGGAAAGTCCAATCTGTCCCAAATAGAACGCTATGGTGTTCCCTCCCTGCTCGAATAATGTCCTAATTGGGGCTATTGGGAGACCCTGGTCATTTTGCGGTACTCCCTGACCGGTTGCGCGTCGGCCGCGTGAATTGGGTCACTCGCCCGACGGGTAGTCAGCGAAGTCCGCGAGAGCATTTCCGTTCGGGCGCAAGAGAGTTGAGTGCCGGGTGGCCATGATCCACATTCCCGCTTTTCAGTGGATCAATATCGCGGGTCGGCATCCATGAATTCCGGCCTTGTTTCCGCTCGCCCTATTCGTTTAAGTTCACCGTCAATCCGGGTGGAACGCCGAATCCTGCCACCGTCCGGAAACCTCCCACACACGTATGGCAGGAGCGGGGGACCCAGGTAAGCCGCCGGTCCGGATTCCGGAACGGCTGGGGTGAAGCCGCGTGTGGCGCGGCCGGACATCTCCCGTCCGAACCCGACAGCTCACCTCGCAGGCGACGGAGAGGACATGACCATGCCTGCAAAGGGCAAGCACCGCCGGCCCAAGTCCAGCTCGTTCAGCCGGGGCCTCGCCGCCGCCGGTACGGGCGGCGCCGTACTCGCCATGCCGGTGATCGGCGCGACCACGGCCGGCGCCGCGCCGGCCCCGGCGCACTCCGCCACCGTGGCCCAGGTCGCGGCGGCCGCCAAGCCCGCCACGGTGGTGAAGGCGTCGCCCACGAGCTACGCCGTCGTCGCGGGCGACTCGCTGGCGAGGATCGCGGACGCCCTCGGCGTGAGCGGCGGCTGGAAGCAGCTGTACCAGGACAATCAGGGCGTCATCGGCAGCAATCCGGCCATGATCCACCCCGGTATCCGGCTCATCGTCAACGGTCCGGCGAAGGCGGCTGCGGCCCCCTCGGCCCGGAACGCCTCGGCCGACCGGGCCGACCGCTCCGTGCGCCCGGCCACGCTCGCCACCGCGACCGCCTCCTCGTACCCGAACAACCTCGACGGCTGGATCAAGCAGTCGCTCGACATCATGGGACGCGCGGGCATCCCCGGCACCTACGACGGCATCTACCGCAACATCATGCGCGAGTCCTCGGGCAACCCCATGGCGATCAACAACTGGGACTCCAACGCCGTGGCCGGCACCCCGTCCAAGGGACTGCTTCAGGTCATCCAGCCCACGTTCGCCGCGTTCCACGTGCCGGGCACGTCCACGGACCTCTACGACCCGGTCGCCAACATCACCGCCGCCTGCAACTACGCGGCCAAGACCTACGGGTCGATCGACAACGTCTTCGGCGCCTACTGAGCGAGGCGTTCCCAGGGCCGGGCACCCCTCACGGCGGGAGGGCGCCCGGCCCGTCCCGTGACCGCCCGGCCGGGGCCCGCACCGCGCCGTTGACGCGCGGGTTAGGGCGGCGCAAATTTTGTTCACCCCCAGGGCTGAACAATTTGAAGGCTGCACGTTTCTGCATACGTGCCTGTTCCTAGGGTGGTAGTGCGTCACCCCGGACCACGGTGACTGCCCGACGATCATGTACCCCGCAGGGGCGGGGATCCCTACTGGACCGGGAGCTGCCATGGGAACCACCGCTCGGCCGTCAGCCCCGGACCCCGTACCCCTTCCCCCGGGGCTCCTGCCGGGCCGCTGCCGCACCGCCCGCACCCATCTGGTGCGGGGCGTCACGGTGGTCGAGGTGTACGGCACCGTCGATCTGGCGTCCGCGCCCGACGTGGGCCGCCATCTCGACGCGGCCACCCACCCGGCGGGCGCCCGGGTGGTCGTGGACCTGCGCCCCGTGGACTTCTTCGACTGCGCCCTCCTCACCCTGCTGTGCCGCGCACACCGCAGGACCCGCGAGCGCGACGGAGGCCTCGGCCTGGTGTGCGTACGGCCGTGGCACCTACGGGTCCTCACGGCGGGCGGTCTCGACAGGCTGATCCGGCCGGCCACCACGGTCGAGGAGGCGGCACTCAGCGCCCTCGCCGGCCCGCCCGGCGCCGCCAACAAGCGCCGCGCGGGCGGCAGTTGACGTGCCGTACGGAGCCGGCCACGCCCCTCGGGTGCGTGACGGGCCGGGCGTGCGTGGCGGTCCGATGGTGAACGCTCTCCGTGAGGGGGCGGCGTGGAGACTGCCCCATCGACTGCCCTTCCGTACCTTCACCGCCGCATCCCGCGCTGATATGCACGTAACGCCGGACATCACGTCCCACCCACCAAAGGGGTTCACGTGCACGCGCAGGACAGCCAGCAGGGCCGATCCGTCACGCCCGGCGGTCCCGCGCCGAGGGCCGCCGAGCGCGCCGAGGCGGCGCCCGCCGGACGCGGCGGCGGCATCGGCGGGGCGTTCTCCGCCCAGCAGGTGCTCGCCCTTCAGCGGTCCGCGGGGAACGCGGCGGTGGCCGGACTGCTCGGAAGCGCGCCGGTGCAGCGCTCCTCCGTGCACGAGGTGCTGCGCGGCCCCGGCCGGCCGCTCGACTCGGACGTACGCGCCGACATGGAGAGCAGGCTCGGCGCCGACTTCGGGGACGTCCGGGTGCACAACGACGTCACGGCGCAGCGCTCGGCCGCCGAGATCGGCGCCCGCGCCTACACCTCGGGAAGCCATGTCGTGGTCGGCAGGGGCGGCGCGGACCGCCACACCCTCGCGCACGAGCTCACCCACGTCATCCAGCAGCGCCAAGGGCCCGTCGCCGGCACGGACACGGGGGAGGGCCTGAGCGTGTCGGACCCCTCGGACGCCTTCGAGCGGGCGGCCGAGGCGAACGCCACCCGGGCGCTCGCCGGGCCCGCCCCCGACGCCGAAGGGCAGCAGGAGCCGGTTCAGCGGGCGTGCCACGGCGCGGCGCACGCCCACCCCGAGGGCCAGGCCGTCGTGCAGCGAGCCGTCGGTTTCGAGTTCGAGGCGCAGTGGAACGTACGCCGGGTCGCCGACCCCGTCGCCGACGCCGCCCTGCGCGAGCGACGGGCCGAGGAGCGGGAGCGGTTGCTCGACGCCAAGCTCATGGGCCGGGCGCTCAAACCGGAGGCGAGGCAGCTGACGGAGGAGGAGAAGGCGGAACCGAGGGAAGTTCTCCGGGCCCGCTGGTTCGACGGGGACCTCCTCAACGCGGAGGGCGAACGCCGGTTGGCGCGGACCGAGTTCAGGCGACGCGGCGGCGCGCAGCGGGCGGCGACGGAGATGAGCCTCATGATCTCCAACGAGATTCCCGAGCCACCGCTGGTCGGCGAGAACCTGGGCAAGGGCCGGGGGCCCGAGGGGCTGGTGGTCAAGGGGGACAGGTTCGACCTGACCGCCGACGCCAGTCCGTCGGGCGGCTCCAACCTGGAGTGGGTGACCGACCCGCTGGACACCGTGGGTGAGGTCCGCTCCGTACTGGACCGCGTCACCAGCATGGCCCGCTACCTGAATGGGCGTCAGAAAGAACCCTTCATCCTGTCGGAGGACATCACCCAGGGCGGCGGCGTGCCCGTGCCGCATCTGCGCGTCTACCCCTTCCGAGGGGCGCTCGAATTCTCCCCGCAGACCACCGCGGGGATGCGTCTCGACCGGCTGCCGGACCTGATCGGCTACCTGTCCGACCAGGGCGCCAAGCCCAGGACGAATGCCCTGAGCGGCGCGCTGAACACCCTGCACGAGAAGGTCACCCACCGTGCCGAGCGGCGCCAGCAGGCCCGGAACGACCTCTTCGGCGGCGGCCTCGGCACCCTGCCCGTGGCCAAGGGGGGAGCGGAGCGCGCCGTGGCGGCGTTCGGCTCCACGGCCGCCCAGGACCTCTCCCTGTCCGCGAGCGACCTGGGCAGCCTGACGGGACTCGTCACGCATCTCGCCTCGTATGTCCTGGCGGGTGAGGCGTTGCAGCAGGGCGACAACGCCAAAAAGATCGCGGGCGGCCTCATGGCCCGCACCGACTTCGCCCGGAGCTTCGGTCTGCTACCGGGGCCCGTGCAGGAACACTTCCGCGAGCACCCGGGTCAATTCGTCGACCTGGTCCTGGATGCGGCGGGCCGCGGGGGAACCGGCAACGAGAAGCTGTTCGGGGCGCCGGTGGCGCGGGGGCTCGCTAACGACCGTACCGAGACCACGATTCTGCTGACGCGGGGCAAGTGGCTCGAGAACCTGCCCAACAGGCACGACCTGCTGAAGAACACCCAGTCGCTGACGGAACAGGAGCAGGAGACGGTCGCCGACGCGCCGGGCGCCCTGGCCGTGCACAAGTCGCTCGGCGCGCTGGGCGACGAGGACAACCGGGTCACCGTCAAGAAGGAGGAGATCCAGCTGATGGTGGCCGAGCTGCGCAGGATGAAGGACGGTGTGCCGGCGGAGAAACTGAAGCCCCTGGCGGTCGCCGCGTTCAAACTCATCGACCAGCTCAACCAGGGCAAGAAGCTCAGCTACGGCAAGAGGGAGGACTGACCGCCGGCCGACGCACCCTCAACTCACCGGACGTTGAACGCGGTTGAGGTGGCCCACCAGTTCACCGATGTGCGGGAGCGTGGCGATGCCCGGCGGCAGCGTGTCCGGTCGCGGCCGCTCGGTGATGAGGACGGCGGACATGCCGTGGGCGCAGGGGGCGATGGCGTCGTTGTCGGGGTTGTCGCCGACGAAGAGGATGTTCTCCGGCGGGCAGCCCGCCGCGTGGGTCACCGCCGCGTAGAAACGCGGGTCCGGTTTGCGGATGCCGAGGGAGCTGGAGAGCACCAGCGCGTCGAAGCAGTCGGCGATCGCGGCCGCCCGGAGCGTCTGGAGGCGTACGGCGTGGGGGCGGTCGGTGTTGGAGGCGAGGACGCACGGCAGTCCGCTCGCGCGCAGCGCCCGCACGGCCCGCGCCGCCCGTGGATCCACCCGCGCGTCGGGCACCGCCGTGAACACCGCCTCGACGGCCAGGCGCAGATCCGGGATGGTGGCGCCGCAGTCCTGGGCGGCGCGGCGCATCCGGGCGGCGAAGGGGGTGCGTACACCCCGCGCGCGGTCGGTCAGCCGGAACCTGCGCGTCACGCCGTCGAAGCGGGCGGGGAAGGTGTCCGGGACCACCGTGCCCGGGAGCGTCCGCAGCGCTTCGGCCACCAACTGCCCGTCGGGGGCGGGTCCGCGTCCGGCCAGGGTGCCGACGAAATCCAGCGCGAGAACACGCACCTGTGCCATGGGAACGCCCTCCTTCCAGGCGCGTTCACCCTACTGAGCCGGTGCGCGGACACCCGGTTCATCCGCGTGCGTCGGGGCCGTGTGGGTGGCGGACTTCCCACGTGTGTGTGCGGCCCCTTTCCCACCCGAGCGCGCATGTCTCGGCTGACGCGGTGTCTGGCGAGGACTGAGGGGTGCCTCGGGGAGCCCGTGGTGTGATGCTGCCCGGATGTGACGCCGCGCGAACGAGGAGAGGGGCCGGTCATGGGGAAGTGGCGCAGGAGGCGGTGGGCGGTGGTGGCCGCCTTGACGGCTCTGGGGATGGCGGCGGGAGTGCTTCCGGCGGCAGCCGCCGCTCCGGCGGTGGCCGGTGGGCCCGACAACGAACTGGCCGCGGTCCAGGCGTACATGGGGCATCTCACGCACTCGCCCACCGAGCTCCGGCGTTTTCTGGCCGACCTTCCCAAGGGCGGCGATCTGCACCACCATCTGCAAGGCGCGGTACGCGCCGAATCGCTGATCGGCTACGCGGCGCGGGACGGGAAGTGCGTTGATGTGACGACCTGGGTCGTCGCGCCGAACGCCGGGCCCTGCGCCAGTGGCAGCCGTCCGGCGCGCGACGCCGAGGAGCCCGGGCCGTTCCGGCGCGACGTGATCAGGGCGTGGTCCATGCGGGACTTCGTCCTGCCGCCCGACGGTGACCCGGGGCCCGGGCACGACCACTTCTTCGACTCCTTCGGCAAGTTCGGGGCGGCCGCGACGGGCCACGACGCGGACATGCTCGCCGAGGCGGCCCGCGCGTCGGCCAAGGAACACAGCGGCTACCTGGAGACGCTTGTCACCCCGGCGGCCGGGCCGCTGAGCCGGCTCGTCGACCGCCTCCACCTCCAAGACCCCGACGCCGCCCATCTCGACGCCTTCCGTTCCACCCTGACCGCCGACCCCGGCTTCGAGGCGCTGGTCCGCCAGGCGGCCACCGACACCGACCGGAGCGTCCGCGACCACCGCGCGCTGCTGGGCTGCGACCGCCCCGCCGCTCCCCGGGCCTGCGACGTCGCCATCCGCTTCGACTACCAGGTGCTGCGCGCCCAGGACCCGCGTGATGTCTTCGCCCAGCTGATCCTCGGGTTCGAGCTCGTACGCCGACGGCTGGGCGGGTTCGTGGGAGTCAACATGGTCCAGCCCGAAGACGCGCCCATCGCGCTGCGGGACTACACGTCGCACATGAAGATGGTCGGCTTCCTCAAGGCCCGCGCACCCGAGGTGCGGGTCAGTCTGCACGCGGGTGAACTCGTCAAAGGACTCAAGGGAGTTGACGACCGCGACCTGAGCTTCCACATCAACGAGGCCGTTGAGGTGGCCGGCGCCGACCGCATCGGGCACGGGGTCGATCTCGTCCACGAGCGCGACCCCGAGGCGCTGACCGCCCGGATGCGCCGCCGGCACGTCCTGGTCGAGGCCCCCCTCATCAGCAACGCGCAGATCCTCCGCGTCAGCGGCGCGGCCCACCCCCTGCGGACCTACCTCGACCACGGCGTCCCGGTCGCCCCGGCCACCGACGACCCGGGCGTCAGCCGCACCGACCTGACCGATGTCTACCAACGGGGTGTCATCGAGCAGGGGTTGAC
Organism: Streptomyces sp. NPDC006711; assembly: GCF_042869775.1. NCBI lineage: Bacteria > Bacillati > Actinomycetota > Actinomycetes > Kitasatosporales > Streptomycetaceae > Streptomyces > Streptomyces sp. NPDC006711. The sequence goes on along the minus strand of NZ_JBIAGO010000003.1, from coordinate 392,510 downwards.
CGTCACGGAGCTCAGGACACTGGCACGGGCCTCACTCGACCACGCCTTCGTCGAGGGCCGCGACCTGTGGGCGGAGCAGGACCGGTACGACACGTTCGCCCGGCCGTGCCGCGACGACACCCCCGACTCCCACCGCCGGCCGGGCCCCTCCTGCCGCGCCTTCCTGGCCACCAGTCCCAAGGCGGCGCTCCAGTGGAGGCTGGAGGCGGACTGGCGCGACGTCGCGATCCGGTACGCACACGGCTGAAGTTGCCGGTGTGGGCCAGCACCGGCCCCGCCAGGGGCGCGGGGAACTGCGCGCTCAGCCCAGCACGGCCCGCAGCCGGGGTCCCTGGGGCTCCGCCCCAGACCCCGTTCGCGCCTAAAGGGCGCTCGTCCTCAATCTCCCCCAAGGCCTTAAGGGCCAGGGGGGACCCCCATGACGGGCTGAAGTTGCCGGTGTGGGCCAGCACCGGCCCCGTCAGGGGCGCGGGGAACTGCGCGACCAGCCACGCACGGTCCGCAGCCGGGGACCGTCCGCGTCGCCGTGCTCGACCGAGGCACGCGCGGCAGGCGCCCCCGCTCCTACGTCATCGTGACGACCAGCATCGCGTACTGACTGACCGTCACATCGACCGCCGCCCTGCCGTCGACCACCTTCCACGGCACCGGGACCCGCGCCGGGGAGGGGGCGTCGGGGGAGCTGAGGGTGGCGGCGGTGACCTGTTTGCCGGCCGGGATGGGCAGCGAGACCACGCAGGGCGCCGGGGTGGTTTTGAACGGGGCCGGGCTCTCGCCGAAGCAGGTGAAGTTGACCAGCTGGACCACGGTGTCGTCGCCGAGATGGCTCAGCTCCAGATGGATGCGCGGGTCCCCGGTGAGCGAGACGGACGCCGGCGCCGCCGCGCGGACGGACGCGAGGAGCCGGTCCGCGCTCGCGGCGTCGGTGTGCGCCAGGTAGGACAGGCCGAGCAGATCCTTGACGTACCAGCACGTGCCCGCGCCGAACGTGTGGCTGTGCTCGGCCGGCAGGGGATCGGCCCTGCGCAGGCCCAGCACATCGGCGAGGGCGTACTCGGACCGGGCCCCGCCGAATTCGTCCAGGGCGGTCGGCGCGGGACCGGTGATGACGACCGTGCCGCCCGCGCTCACGAAGGACCGCAGCACCTGCGCCTCGGCGTCCGAGACCGCCTGGAGATTGGGCAGGCACAGGACACGGAAACGGGCGAGGTCGGCGCCGTCGAGCCCGGGGCTCGTCACGGTGTCGAACGGGATGTGCGCGTACACCAGCGTCTTGACCGTGCCCCGGAACTCGCCGAGCCACTTCTGCTGCGTACAGCTCTCCTCGGGGCTCTCGAAGCTCCACCAGTCGCTGACCCCGGCCGGCGGTGTGGTGTTCACGTACATCCCGCTGGCCTGGAGCGGGCTCACGTAGTCGCGGCTGGCCGAGGAGTGGTACACCCCGACCGCCGCACCGGGGGCGGCGTCGAACAGCTCCCGCTCGTGCGCCGCGGCGAACCCGTACATCCGGGTGCGCATCGCGGTGTCGGTGCTGTCGTTCTTGAACGGGCTCTTCACCTCGTACGGGTTGCAGCCCGCGGCCAGCAGTTCGGCCATCACCAAGGAGGCGTCGTCGGCCTTCCAGCCGTAGGAGAAGGCCCAGGCGGGCTTGGTCCCGCCGGCCGCACGCGCGTACTTGTACATCGACACCAGACAGATCCAGTCGCCGGCCGTGGCGTGCCGCATGCCGTCGTAGTTGCCGAGGATGTCCACCTCCCACACCTGGCTGACGCCCTCCGCGCGGCGCAGCTGGGCGCCGTCGAGGCCGGTCAGCACGGCGTACTGGTAGTCCATGGTGACGGTCTCGACGAAGGTGACGAGTTCGGGGTTGACGGAGCGGCCGGCCGCGGCGATGTCCAGCTGGAACTGGGAGAGGTTGCGGTGGCGCCACTCGACGTAGCGGCGAAAGCCCGGGTTGGTGAAGTCGGCCGTGCGGGGCAGTTCGAGGCCGGTGTCCGCGCGGAAGGCGCTCGCCGCCCAGGACGAGGCGTCGCACCAGCTGAGCGCCCCGTCGAAGTAGATGGGAACATCCGGCCAGATGGCATCGACGCCGGTCGCCGCGAGAGCGCGTACGCGGCCCAAGTAGTAGTCACGATAGGGCGAGTTGGGGCTCAGCCAGCAGCTCTCGTCGCCCGGGTCCACCCAGACGACCAGGCTGCCGTAGAAGACATTGGGGCTGCCGTCGAGTCCGCGCTGCACCCAGTCCTTGCCGTTGCTGTTCTTGTAGAAGGAGGGGCCCTTCTCCCCGCCGGCGCTGATGACTTCGAGCGAGGGGTAGTACATGACCACCCGCATCGCGTTGGCGTGTGCCAGGTCCGCGAAGCTCTTGACCTTTCCCATGTGCTCGGTGAACTGCTGGTCGGTCAGCCAGTTCGACAGGACGGTGTCGAGCTCGATCACGCTCGCGTTCTGGCCCTTGAGCGCCTTGATGACCGGCAGCATGTCGCGCTCGGGGTCGGCGTCGTCGTCGAAGGTGCCGTCCGCGATCCGGGCCCTTCTGGCCCAGTCGGGGAAGGTGATCGCGGCGGTGCCGGCGACCGCCGCCGTCTCGGTCCACGCGGGCGGGGGCCCGCCGCCGGGCCGGGAGGGCAGCAGACGCGCCGCCACCGCCATCCCGCCGACGCCGAGCCCCGTACGTAACACGGTGCGGCGGCTTGGTCCTGGTCTCGCGTTCATACCCGTGTCTCCCCTCGGTCCGTCCGGTACGACTCCGGCCCGGGCGAGGCATCCTGACGGTATGCCTCGGCCGGGGCCAGAGCGCCGTTTCGGCCAGCGCGGGCGGAGGAGCGGCGGGTGCGACGGGCCCGCGCTACGACACGATCTTCGCCGGGCACAGCCGGCGCGGCGCGCCGCCCTTCAGCGTCGCGTCCACGCAGCCGCCCGGGAGCCCGGCGTGGGCGGTGGCGCCGAAGTTCGCCGTGACGGTCAGGGTGCCGCCGCCGAAGACGGTCCGCTGCACACTGCGGTCGGCCGTCAGCCACGTGAACGACGTCAGCTCCTGGGTGCCCGCCGCCTGGTGGAGCGGGGCGAAGTAGCTTTGCAGCGCGGCCAGTTCGCGGATGTTCTGGTCGTTGTTCCGGTCCTGGTCAGTGAGTACGAAGTTCAGCGGGGTGTTGTAGAGCATCGCGAGCAGCGCCCTGTTCGTCTTCTCCTCGGGCAGCTTGCCGAAGGGCAGTTCCCAGCGCTCCCCATTGACCAGCGAGCCGTGCAGGGCGGTCTCGTACAGCGGAACCCGGTAGGCCGGGTCGTACATCGCCTTGAGCGCGTCGGCCACCGAGGCCCGGTGCTCGGGCTTGAAGTCGCTGACGCGGACGGGCTTGAAGAAGGTGTCCGGGGCCGCCGCCGGCAGATAGCCGCCCCACGCCGTGTCGTCCTTGGGCCGGTCGGACGTGGTGTCGAAATGGCCGGTCTCCATCGGCCAGAGGCGTCCGTCGACCACCGTGCCCGAACCGTGGTCGAAGGCCAGGACCTGATTGGCCCAGGATCCCGCGGCCTCCGAGCCGAGCACCAGCGGAGCGCGCCCGGCGGCCCGGGGATCGTACGTGCCCTCGGTCAGGCGCCGCATCCGGGCCAGCCGGTTGGCCCGGTCCCGCGCCATGGTCATCGGATGGGCGGCGTCGTGGTCGCGGAAGAGCTCGCCCGCCGCGTCCACGTCGAGGAAGTAGCTGTCGGCGCCGCCCGCCACCAGGGAACGCGTCCGGTCCGCGAGATAGTGCCGCTGGGGCTCGGCCTGCTCGAACGCCTCCGAGCTGAGGTAGCAGCCCTGATGGTGGAAGCCCGCCTGGGGCGTGCCGTCGGCCCTGCGGACGCAGAAGGAGGGGTAGACGCCGTCCGGCCACAGCGCGTTCGGGGGAGTGTCGGGGCCCTTGTCGCGTCCGTTGGCGAACGAGTCGTAGGGGCCCACGAGATATCCGGCTCGCCGCGCCGCCGCGATGTCCTCGCTCTTCATGGGGGCGTCGTCGGCGTCGTAGCCGAGCCAGAGCCGGGAGACGCCGAGCGCCTTGAGGCGTTCGATGGCGGGCGCCCGGCGGGCTCCGCCCCAGACGTAGGCGTGGAAGGCGCCCAGCAGTGCGCCGGTCTGAGGGTTCTCGCGGATCTTCTCGCCGAGGTTTCCGAGCGTGCCGTGCTCGCTGAGCCAGTGCCGGTAGTCGAGGGCGGAGGCCACGGGGGAGCCGTCGGTGAGGCTGAAGGCGACGGTGTACGTGCCGGTCGCGTCGGCGCGCGAGAAGCTGTGCTGGGCCGTGGCGCGCAGGCGTCCGTCCGGTGCGGCGTACGCCAGCGACGTGCCGATGTCGGTGGGTGCCAGGTAGCTCACACCGAGGCCGCCGCGCAGCGTGTAGCCCCACGCCGGGAGGGTGAGCTGGGAGGCCATGTCCTCGGTGGAGCCGACGAGTTGGGCCCGCGCGGAGTTCCAGAAGGTGTCGCGCACGGGCAGCGAGAGGCCTTCGCCGCGCGGGAGTTGGAGGGAACCGGCGGCGGGGTCGGCGCCGGTGACCGGCCAGCTCAGGCTCGCGTCCCGGTCCGAGGTGAGCGTGACGAGCAGCCTGCCGTGCTCGGTGTGTGCCTCGGCGCGCAGGCCCCGGGCGGGGTAGGACCATCGGGCGCCCCGGCCGGTCAGGGTCACGCCGCTCGGGCGGCCGGGAGCGTCGGCGGCGGGGTCCGACATCCCTACGGTGCGGCCGTCGGCGGTCCGGGCCGCCACGCGCAGGGTCGCGGGGTCGATGTCGGCCGTGCCGCCGCGCAGAGGGAGTTCGACGCGGCCGTCAACGAGGCGCGCCTGTGCGGGACTTGGGGTTCCGGCGTCGGCGGCGGGGGCCATGCCGGTGGCCAGGGCCGTGGTGACGGCGAGGGTGAGGAGGGTGCGGCGGGGGCGGGGGCGGGGCGGCTTCGCCGGGGTGGTGTCCATGGCGCAGTGATAGCGAGGAGCTGTAAGACCGTTCTAAGAACGCGGTGTCAACCGTGCGGTTGGCAGGCGAGGTTGCGGACTTACGTCCGGTGCCCCGTTTCGCGCCTTGAGGGCGCTCTCCTCAATCTCCCCAAGGCAGTTGAGCGCCAGGGGCCCCATGACGGGCTGAGGGTGCCGTCCAGGGGCCGCGTCGCATGCTCAGGGGCGCGGGGAACCGCGCGACCGGCCCCGCGCGGCCCGGGCATGGAAAACGCGACCCGCTACGACGTCGGGGCGGGGGGCCACTGGCCCGGGGCCAGGATGCCCAGTGCGTACGCCTTGGCCACCAGCGCCGTACGCCCCCGCACCCGCCAGCGCTGGGAGAGGCGCGTCAGGTGGTAGTTGACCCCGTCCACGGTCAGGCCGAGCGCCTTGCCGATGGCGGCCGTGGTCGCGCCCGACGCCGCGAGCGCCAGGATGCGGGCCTGCGCCTCGCTCACCGCACCACGCGGCGAAGGCGGCGGCTCGGGCCGTTCGTGCCGCACGTACAGCATGGCGAGGAGCACCGGGGGCGGGCCGGGCGCGCCCATGATCGGGTCGATGGTGAACTCGCCCTGGCGCTCCGCCCCGTCCGCGCCCGAGCGCCAGGTCACCTCGATGGGGTAGCGGGATGTCCGCCCCGTGCGCAGCGCCCTGACCAGCCGCTCGATCTGGTCCTCCGAGCGGGGCGTGAAGAGTTCGCGCAGAGAGCGCCCGCGCAACCGCCCCGGCACGGTGCCCCACTCGGCGGCCATGGCGGGATTGGCGACATGCACCTCCCCGTCGATCCGGCAGACCGCGATCGGCATCGGGATGCGGTCGAGCAGCGTCAGGAAGTGGTTGCGCCACGTGCTGATGTCCTCCATCGGCGCCTGTTCGTCGGCCATACCGCGTGTCCACCGCCTCCTGTCCGGCCCGTCCGCAAGTGCCGGACGCGAAAAACCACTGCACAATCATGCAGTCGGCCGCCGCGCGGCGGCACACCGGGCGGGTGAGGCTTGAACCATGACGGACACGATCCTGATCCCTACCGCCGCCAAGACCGCCGAAGCCGACGCGATCCCGCTCGTGGACATCACGGCCACCGGCCTCAGCGAGACGCCCATCCAGCAGACCATGGAGCTGGCGCGCGTGCACGGCCCGTTCTTCCGGCGCCGCCTCGGCGAACACCAGCACGTGTTCGTCGGTTCGCTCGCCCTGGTCACCGAACTCGCCGACGAGACGCGCTTTTCCAAGGGCATCTCGAAGATCCTCGACTACGTGCGGGACTTCGCGGGCGACGGCCTGTTCACCGCGTACAACGACGAGCCGAACTGGGCCAAGGCGCACGACATCCTCATGCCCGCCTTCGCGCTCGGCTCGATGCGCACCTACCATCCGGCGATGCTGCGCGTGGCACGCCGGGTACGGGACAGCTGGGACCGGCAAGCGGCCCGGGGCGCCTCGGTGGACGTCTCCGAGGACATGACCCGGATGACCCTGGACACCATCGGACTCGCCGGGTTCGGCTTCGACTTCGACTCGTTCGGCCGGAGCACCCCGCACCCCTTCGTCGAGGCGATGGTGCGCTGCCTGGAGTGGAGCATGCGCCGCATCGGCCGGAGCCCGGACGCCGACCACAGCGAGCAGGACCGGCAGTTCGAGCGGGACTCCGCCTACCTTTCCTCCGTGGTCGACGACGTCATCGCGGCCCGAAGGCGCGACGGGGGCACCACGGGTGAGGACCTGCTCGGCCTGATGCTGGGCGCCGCCCACCCGGCGGACGGCACCACCCTGGACGCGGCCAACATCCGCAACCAGGTGATCACCTTCCTCATCGCCGGCCACGAGACCACGTCGGGCACCCTCTCCTTCGCGCTTCACCACCTGCTGAAGGACCCGACCGCGTTGCGCCTCGTCCAGCGCGAGGCCGATGAGCTGTGGGGCGACACCGAGGACCCCGAGCCCACGTTCGAGGACATCGGCAGGCTGCGGTTCACCCGGCAGGTGCTGAGCGAGGCGCTGCGGCTGTGGCCCACGGCGGCCGCCTTCACCCGGCAGGCCCGCGAGGACACCGTGCTGGGCGGGCGCCTTCCGCTGCGCGCGGGCGACCTGGTCACCGTGCTCACGCCGATGCTGCACCGCGACCCCGCCTGGGGCGACAACCCGGAGCTCTTCGACCCCGCGCGCTTCACACCCGAGGCGGAGGCGGCCCGCTCGCCGCACGCCTACAAGCCGTTCGGGACCGGCGAACGGGCCTGCATCGGACGGCAGTTCGCGCTCCACGAGGCGACGATGCTGCTCGCGCTGCTCGCCCACCGCTACCGCTTGGTGGACTCGGCCGGCTACCAGCTGCGGATCAAGGAGACGCTGACCCTCAAGCCCGAGGGCTTCACCCTCTCCCCGGTCCTGCGCACCCCCGCCGACCGCGCCCTGAACCGGGCGGCGCTGCCCGCAGCCGGCGCCCGCGCCGAGACCGCGGCATCCGATCCCGCGCCAGGGCTGCCCACCCGGGTCCGTCAGGGCACCGGCCTGCTGCTCCTGCACGGCACGAACTACGGCACATGCCGTGCGTTCGCCGAGCGTCTGGCCGCCGAGGCCACCGCCCTCGGCCTCACCACCGAGGTCGCCCCGCTGGACTCCCACGCGGGTGGGCTGCCCAAGGACCGTCCCGTCGTCATCGTCGCCGCCTCCTACAACGGGCAGCCCACCGACGACGCGGCCCGCTTCGTGCGGTGGGTCGAGGAGGCGGAGCCGGGTTCGGCCGCGGCGGTGCCGTACGCGGTGCTCGGCGTCGGCGACCGCAACTGGGCCGCCACCTACCAGCGGGTTCCCACCCTCATCGACGACCGGCTCGCCGCCCTCGGGGGCGAGCGGCTGCTGCCCCGCGCCGAGGCCGACGCCTCCGGTGAACTCGACGCGGCGGTACGGCGGTTCGCGCTCGGCCTGCGAGACGCGCTGCTCGAACGGTACGGGGACCCCGACAGCGTGGGCGCCGCAGCCGCGCCCGTGGAGGTGGCGTACACCGTCACCGAGATCACCGGCGGACCCCGGCAGGCCCTCGCCGCGCGGTACGGCCTGCGGGAGATGACCGTCACCGAGGCCCGCGATCTGACGGCGCCCGGCCACCCCCGACCCAAGCGCTTCGTCCGCCTGGCCCTGCCCGAAGGCGTCGGCTACCGCACCGCCGACCACCTCGCCGTGCTGCCCGCCAACACCCCCGAGGCCGCGGCCCGCGCGGCGGCGGCCCTCGGCGTGGACCTCGACACCGTACTCAGCGTCCACGCGCGGGGCGCGGCCCCCGACGCCCTGCCGCTCGACCGCCCCCTGTCGGTACGCGAACTCCTCACCCACTACGTGGAGTTGGGGGCAAGGCCCACGCGTGAACAGATCGCCCTGCTCGCCGCCCACAACCCCTGCCCGCCCGAGCGGGCCGCCCTCGAACACCTGGCGGCGGACGACCGGCGCCCCCTCATCGACCTCATCGAGGACCATCCGGCGCTGCGGGGCGCACTCGACTGGCCGACCCTCCTCGACCTGCTGCCCCCGCTGCGCCCCCGCCAGTACTCGGTGTCCTCCTCACCCGCCCGCGACCCGCGGCACGCCGATCTGATGGTCGCGCTCAACCCCGGCGGCACCGGCTCCGGGCACCTGCACGCCCTGCGGCCCGGTGACACCGTGCTCGCCCGCGTCCAGCCCTGCCGCGAAGCCTTCCGCATCGCGCCGGACGCGGCGGAGCCGGTCATCATGATCGCGGCGGGCACGGGCCTCGCGCCCTTCAGGGGAGCCGTCGCCGACCGCCTGACGCACCGTCAGAGCGCCCCGGCCATCCTCTACTTCGGCTGTGACGCGCCCGATGCGGACTTCCTGCACGCCGACGAACTGCGCGCCGCCGAGCTGGCCGGCGTCCTCTCGCTGCGTCCCGCCTTCAGCGCCCCGGCGGACGGCGCGGGCCGCTTCGTGCAGCACCGCGTCACCGCCGACGCGGACGAGCTCTGGCCGCTCCTGGAGGCGGGCGCGCGGGTCTACGTGTGCGGCGACGGCAGCCGCATGGCCCCGGGCGTGCGCGCCGCCTTCCGCGAGCTGTACGCGCGGCGCACGGGCGCCTCGGAGCAGGAGGCCGAGAGCTGGCTGAACGGGCTGACCGCCGAGGGCCGGTACGTGGAGGACGTCTACGCCGGCTGAGCCGCGCGGGGGCCCCTCACCGGGCGGCCGGACCGCCCGGGAAGCGGGCCCACGCGGCGCACACCACAATCGTAGGGACCGGACGGGCGGCCGCCGCACGGCGGGCCGCCCCCGCCGCCCACCTCGACACCGGGAGAAGCACGCGATGCCCACCAGCTCCGCAAGCAGTGACAAGAGCACCATGAAGGCCATGACGTACAGCGCCTACGGGGACAACGGCGTGCTGAGCCTCACCGAGCAGCCCCTGCCCAAGGTGGGCCCGGGCGAAGTGCTGGTGCGGGTGCGCTGCGCCGCCGTCAACCCGGTCGACTGGAAGATCATGTCCGGTGGCCTCGACGGCATGATGGACACCGTCTTCCCCGTCGTCCCGGGCTGGGACGTCGCCGGTGTGGTGGAGCGCACCGGCATCGACACACCCGAGTGGAAGGAGGGCGACGAAGTCTTCGCCTATGCCCGCAAGGACTACGTCCACGGCGGCACCTTCGCCGAGTTCGTGACGGTCCCCGTACGGGCGCTCGCGCGCCGGCCGAAGTCCCTGAGCTGGGAGGAGGCGGCCGGTGTCCCGCTGGCGGGGCTCACCGCGCAGCAGACCCTCACCCGGCTCGGCACCGGCCGGGGCGACACGGTCCTGGTGCACGGCGCGGCGGGCGGTGTGGGCACGTTCGGCGTACAGATCGCGCGGGCCCTGGGCGCCCGCGTCATCGGCACGGCCTCCGAGCGCAACCACGACCGGCTGCGCGACCTGGGCGCCGAGCCCGTGACCTACGGCGAAGGCGCCGCCGACCGTGTCAGGGCGCTGGCCCCCGAGGGCGTGGACGTCGTGGTCGACTATGTCGGCGGCGTTCTCGACACCACCCGGGCCGTGCTGCGCGACGGCGGACGCCACGCCTCGATCGCCGACCCGTCCGTCATGGAGGCGGGCGGCCAGTGGATGTGGGTACGCCCCGACGGCGCGGGGCTCGACACACTCGCGGGACTCGCGGACGCGGGACAGCTCAAGGTCCCGGTCGCCGAGACGTTCCCCCTGGACCGGCTGGCGGAGGCGTTCGAGCTGAGCCGGACGGGTCACGCCCACGGCAAGATCGTGATCCGGGTCGGCGGGGACGCGGCGTAATCCGCGCGGCTCCCGGCCGGCCCCGGTGACGTGTTGGTGAACTCGGGGGTAAATCTGGACGCGCGGCCACCCGGATGCGCGTTCGGGTCCGGCCGGATGCCTAGCATGAGCGGCGTCGTCCTCCCACCGACACGAACGGAGCGCCGTGATGAGCGAGCCCGACCAGGGGCCCGGTCAGGTGCCGGCCGATGCCGATGCCGAGGGCGGGGCCGGGGCGCCGGCCCGCAGGTCCTGGCCGGCGGGTCTGCGGCGGCCGGCCGCCGTCCTGGCGGTGGCCGCCGTGGTGGGCGGGGGAGTCTGGGCGGCCGCCTCCTTCGGGCAGGACCGCCCGGACGCCAGGAGCCAGAACACCAAGGGGCCGACGGTCGTCGAGGTGTCGCCCGGCTCCTGCGGCGAGGGGTGGAGCGGCGCGCGGCCGGGCCCCCAGGTCTTCGCGCTGCGCAACACCTCCACGACGGCCGCCGAGGTCGACCTCACCGACACCACGACCGGCGCCGTCCACGGCGAGATCGAAGGCCTCGCCCCCGGCACCACGCGGGAGATGCGGGTCGTCCTCGGCGGCGGCTCCTACGCCTTCAAGTGCCTGCCGGACGACGCCGACGCCGTCACCGGGCCCACGGTGACCATCACGGGGCCGCCGGCCGGCGGTGGCCCGGCGGCGGTCCCGGTGACCCAGCACGACCTCATCCCGGTGGCCCTGTCCTACCAGCGGTGGATCACCGCGAAGACGCTCGAACTCACCGACCGCACCGATGAGTTGAAGCGCGCCGTGGACGACGGTGATCTGGACGCGGCGCGCGCCGCCTGGCTGCCCGCGCACCTGGTCTACGAGCGGATGGGCGCCGCCTACGACGCGTTCGGCGAGGCCGACGCCGCCATCAACGGCTCGGGCCCCGCCCCGGCCGACGCCGCGTCGGCCACGGACTTCGAGGGCTTCCACCGCGTCGAGTACGGACTGTGGCACGGCGAGTCGGCCGCGTCCCTGCGCGGGCCCGCCGACCGGCTCTCGGGGGCCGTGCGCGCCCTGCGGGACAGCTGGCCCCAGGAACGGCTCGACCCCGCCCAGCTGGGCCTTCGCGCCCACGAGATCCTGGAGGCCACCGCCGGGTCCGAGCTGACGGGCCGTACCGACTACGGCAGCGGCACCAATGTGGCCACCGCCCGCGCCAACCTCGACGGCACCCGCGAACTGCTCACCCTGCTGCGCCCGTTGCTCACGAGCCGCTATGCGGACCTGCCCCGTCTCGACGCCTGGCTCGACCGCACCCAGCACACCCTGGACGGCTTCCACCGCGACGGCACCTGGACGCCATTGGCCCGGCTCGGCCACCAGGACAGGCAGCGGATCAACAGCGACATCGGGCAGGCGGTGGAACTCCTCGCCCCCGTGGCGACGATCTGCGACGCGCGGAGGACGGCATGAACGAGGTACGACGACGGGGCTTCCTGCGGGGCGCGGCCGCGGGGGTGGGCACCGCGGTCACCGGGGCCGCCCTGTCCGGCGCGATTCCCCGCCCGGCCCGGGCGGACGCGGCCCATCGCGCCGTGGCCCACGTGGACTTCCACGGCGCGCACCAGGCCGCGATCCTCCAACCCCCGCAGCGGGCAACGGCGTTGGTCTCCTTCGACGTGACCGCGAGCGACCGCCGGGAGCTCACCGAGCTGCTGCGTACGCTCACCGAGCGGGCCCGCTTCCTCGCCACCGGGGGCACGCCCGACCCCGTGGGCATCACCGCGCCGCCCAGCGACTCCGGTGTGCTCGGACCGCAGGGGCCCACCGGCCAGGTGATGGTCACCGCGGGCGTCGGCGCCTCCCTCTTCGACGACCGGTTCGGCCTGAGCGGCCGAAGGCCGGCCCGGCTCACCGCGATGCCGGCCTTCCCCGACGACGACCTCGACGCGGCCTGGTGCCACGGCGATGTGAGCGTGCACCTGTGCGCCGACAGCCCGGACGTGGTCCTGCACGCGCTGCGCGACATCACCCGGCACACCCGTGGCGGGATGCAGGTGCGCTGGCGCATGGACGGCTACACCAGCCCGCCCCGGCCGAGCGGAACGCCGCGCAACCACTTCGGGTTCAAGGACGGCACCGCCAACCCGGACACCGCCGACGCCGCCGCGATGGACCGCTTGGTGTGGGTGGGCGCGGGAGACGCGGAGCCCGCGTGGACGGCCGGCGGCAGCTATCAGGTCGTACGTCTGATCCGCATGCTCGTGGAGTTCTGGGACCGGGTCTCGCTCAGTGAGCAGGAGCGGATGTTCGGGCGCAGCCGCGACACCGGAGCGCCCCTTGACGGCTCGGCCGAGTTCGACGTACCGAAGTTCGCGGAGGACCCCAAGGGCGACGTGATCCCGCTGGACAGCCACATCCGGCTCGCCAACCCCCGGTCCGGGACGAGCGAGGGCGCGCGGATCCTGCGGCGCGGCTACAACTACGACCGGGGCATGGACACCAACGGCGACCTCGACATGGGCCTGATCTTCTGCTGCTACCAGCAGGACCTGGCCCGGCAGTTCGAGACCGTACAGAAACGGCTCAAGGGCGAGCCGTTGACGGACTACATCAAGCCATTCGGCGGCGGTTACTTCTTCGCCCTGCCGGGCGTGCGCGACCGGGCCGACTGGTTCGGCCGGGCCCTGCTCGGCTGAGCTCGCACCACCGGGCTGCTCCTTCACCAACAGAGGGTCAAGTTTTGGCCTGAAATTCCTGACGGTCTGTTCACCGGGAGGACATGGTGGCGCCGTGGCGCTGTAGTGGTCCGCGCGAAGCATCACCCTTGTCAACGACATCACGACGGCGGCCGGTCGCCGGACGCCATGGAGGCACGCGGAGCATGGGCAGCAAAGGCAGCGCGGCGGGTCCGGGACGCTGGGCCAGACGGTGGGGAGCGTTCGCGGGAGCCGCGGCGCTGGGCCTGCTGAGCGGTACGGTCCCGGCCGCGGCCGACTCCGCGGACCACGCAGGGGACCGGACGGCCACCCCGGTCAAGCACCTCGTGGTGCTCTTCCAGGAGAACGTGTCCTTCGACCACTACTTCGGTGCCTACCCGGTGGCGGCCAACACCGACGGCACGAAGTTCACGGCGGACCCGCACACGCCCAACGACATCAACACCCTGCGCGCCGCCGGGCTCCTGACGAAGAACCCCAACCAGTACCTGCCCAAGCGGCTCACCCCCGCGCAGGCCATGACCTGCGACCAGAACCACAGCTACGGGCCCGAGCAGTACGCCGCCAACGGCGGCAAGGCCGACAGTTACGTGCAGAACACCGACTCCGGCAAGTGCTCCGGCAACCTGTTCGGCGAGCCCGGCCTGGTCATGGACTACTACGACGGCAACACCGTCACCGCGATGTGGAACTACGCCCAGCACTACTCGCTCTCCGACAACTCCTTCAGCACCACCTACGGCCCTTCCACACCGGGCGCGATCAACCTCGTCTCCGCGCAGACCCACGGCGTCATCTCCACCGACCCCGCCTCCGGCAGCGAGCACCCCAAGCAGACCGCCAAGCCCGACCCGTACACGGTCCTCTCGCCGGACGCCAAGGGGGTCGGCACCCTGGTCAACGACCCGGACCCGGCCTTCGACGACTGCTCGGACAAGGACCACACCAGCAAGAACGCGTTGGCGGCGATGCAGGGCCGCAACATCGGTGACCTGCTCAACCAGCGCAAGGTGAGCTGGGGCTGGTTCCAGGGCGGCTTCCGGCCCAGCACCGCCTGGTCCGGCAAGCAGGGCGACTACGCGAAGTGCTCGGGCGTCACCCACACCAACGTGGGCGGCGCGGCGGCCGTCGACTACAGCCCGCACCACTCGCCGTTCCAGTACTACAAGTCGACGTCCAACCCGCACCACCTGCCGCCCGGGAACACCGCCGAGATCGGCCACGACGGGCAGGCCAACCACAACTACGACCTCACCGACTTCGACACGGCGCTCACGACGGGCAACCTGCCGGCGGTGAGCTTCCTGAAGGCGCCGGAGTTCCAGGACGGCCACGCCGCCTACTCCGACCCCATCGACGAGCAGCACTTCCTCGTCGAGCAGATCAACAAGATCCAGCAGTCGCCCCAGTGGAAGGACACCGCGGTCGTCATCGCCTACGACGACTCCGACGGCTGGTACGACCACGCGTACGCCACGCCGCAGAACGGCTCCAAGGACAGCAAGCCCGGCTCCGACGGCAAGGCGCCCGACAGCCCCGCCTGCCAGGCCGGTCCCGCCGCCGCCGGGGGCTACGCCGACCGCTGCGGCCCCGGCACGCGCCAGCCGCTGCTCGTCATCTCCCCGTACAGCAAGGTCAATTCGGTCGACCACACCCGCACCGAGCAGGCGTCCATCACCCGCTTCATCGAGGACAACTGGGGCACCGGGCGGATCGGTGACGCCTCCTTCGACGCCCGCGCCAACTCGCTGGAATCGGCCTTCGACTTCCGCCACCCCAACGGCAAGCAGGTGCTCCTGAACGCCGACGGCTCGGTGAAGTCGGTCAAGGACATCCCCCAGCACCCCGCGCCGCCCGCCGGGGGATCCGGCTCGGCGTCCACCACGGGCGGTTCCGGCACGGCCTCCGCCACCGGCGGCTCCGGCACCGGGGGTTCCGGCGCGGCCTCGGCGACCGGCGGCTCGGGCAACGGCGCGGCCCCCCAGACCGCCGGTGAGAAGCTGGCCGAGACCGGCTCCTCGTCGGCGCTCCTGCCGGCCGGCCTCATCGCCGCGGCCCTCGCCGCCGCCGGCGCCGGCATCGCCCTCACCCTCAGGCGCCGCGCGAACCGCACAAGCGCCATGTGAGAACACCCGTAACACCGCAGGACACAGGGCCGCCGACGCGTTGTCGGCGGCCCTTGGCGTGCCAGGGAAAAGCGACGGACATGACACGCCGACCCGGGGAGTCGGGCCGCTCCAACGCGGGCAAGCAACAGGCAGAAAGGTGTGGTTCCGGCCCGCTCGCGGAAGGCGTCAGATGGGGATCTACGGGCAGGACTGGGCTTCGTACCAGTCGTCGACACCGAGTACGAGCGGCCTGTCCTTCGCCTTCGTCAAGGTCAGCGAAGGACTCTCGTACATCAATCCGCGCTGGGTCTCCCAGCGCGATCACGCCAAGGCCAACGGGCTCGTGTGGGGCGGCTACCACTACCCGAACATGAACAACAGCGCCCGGGCCGAGGCCGACTACTTCATCGACCAGGTCGACTGGCGACCCGGCGACGTCGTCATCCTCGACTGGGAGGGCTACGACACGGCCAACACCGGCGTGCCCAAGGCGACCCAACGCGCCTACAAGGACGCCTGGTTGCGGCGCGCCAAGAGCCGCCTGCCGCACAACCCCGTCGGCATGTACGCCAACCTCGACTACTGGTGGAACGTCGACCAGGACGGCTACTGCGCCGACTTCCTGTGGATCGCCACCGCAGGACGCGCGGCCGGCGACCCCGGCATCCAGGCCCCCTGGCTCTTCCACCAGTACGGCGACTCCGGCGGACTCGACCGTGACTACTGCCACCTCGCCAGCACCGCCGAACTGCGCGCCTGGGCGCTCTCGTTCCAGCCCGCACCGCCTCACCAGCCCCCACCGCCCCATCAGGAGACCGACATGCCCCAATGGATCACCGGCCGCGTCGAACCGGGCGGCCAGCCCACCGTGGTCCTGCTCCCGCACGGCACCGCGTGGGACAGCTACAACCGCAGGCTGCACCTCGGCATGGACCAGATCACCGACGTCCCGGCGACCGGCGCGGTCCGCGTCGCCATCCACGACGGAAACATGTGGCGCGACATCGAAACCGTCCACCTGGCCTGCGCCAACGGCACCGTCGATGTGAACATCACCGGCAACGACCAGAAGCTGAGCCTGCAAACCGACCTGGCGGGCGTCAGCTTCGCCGTCGAAACCTGGTAGAACTCGGCCGCCCCTCCTCGCGGACACCTGGCGCGGAACATGACACGCTGAGCACGCTGGTGCTGGTGAGGTCATGTCCCATGAGGTCATGTCCCGTGAGGTGATACAAGGAGGCGGGTGCGCGTGCGGCCGACGCAGCCGGGGGAGAGCCCCGGGGTCCTGACGGTCCTCGGGGAGGAGCGAAGGCTCCGCAAGGAGCTCGGATTCTGGAGCCTGACCGCGATCGGGTTCTCCAACATCCTCGGCTCCGGCTGGCTGTTCGCCGCCATGTTCGCCGCGCAGACCGCCGGGCCCGCCGTGCTGCTCTCCTGGGTCGCGGCCGGCGTCCTGTGCGCCCTGGTGGCGCTGGTCATGGTGGAGCTCGGCGCCACCCGCCCCGAAGGCGGCGGCACCGTGCGCTGGCCGCTGTACGCCAGCGGACGCCTGGTGGGCACCGTCATCGGCTGGTCGGTGCTGCTCTCGGTCGGCGGCACCGCGGCCGAGATCAGCGCGATCATGCAGTACGCCGCGCACTATCTGCCCGGGCTCTACGACCACGGCCGTCTCACCGGCGCGGGACTGGCCGTCGCCACAGGTCTGAGCGTGCTCCTGACGGCGCTCAACTGGTTCGCCGTGCGCGCCTTCGCGCGGCTCAACAACCTGGTCTCCCTGTTCAAGGTCCTCATCCCGGTCCTCACCGTCGTCGCCCTGTTCCTCTCGGGCACCCACGCCGGCCGCCTCACCGACCACGGCGGCTTCGCGCCGTACGGCTACGCGGCCTGCCTGACGGCGCTGGCCGGCGGCGGGATCGTGTACTCCGTCAACGGCTTCCAGGCACCCCTGGACTTCTCGGGCGAGGCCCGCGACCCGCGCCGTACCGTGCCGCGCGCCGTCCTGACCGGCATCGCTCTCGCGGTGCTGGTCTACCTCGGCCTCCAACTGGCCTTCCTCTTCACCGTCCCCGAATCCCTGCTCGGCCACGGCTGGCACGGCGTCAACTTCGACTCGCCCTTCGGCCAGCTGGCCCTCGTGCTCAACCTGCACTGGCTCGCCACCCTGCTCTACGCGGACGCCGTGGTCTCGCCCGGCGGGTCGGCCTACGTCGGCGTCGCCATCGACGCCCGGCACACCTACGCCCTGGCCAAGAACGGCCTGCTGCCCCGCTTCTTCATGCGGATCGACCCCCGCTCCGGCATGGCCCGCAGGGCGCTGCTCCTCAACCTCGTGGTGATCATCCTGTTCATGCTGCCGTTCGGCGGCTGGCAGGACATCGTCAGCGTCATGGGCGACATGTATCTGCTCGTGTACGCGGCCTCCGCCGTCGCCGTCGCCGCGTTCCGCGCCCACGGCAAGGAGCGGGGCCTTCCGCCGGCGCCGGGGCAGGTGGCAGGGGTGCACTGGATCGCGCCCGTCAGCTTCGTCGTGGCCAGCGAGTTCATCTACTGGTCCGGCTGGCACCACCTGCGGCTCGCCCTGCCCCTGGTCCTCGCGGGCGTACCGCTGTTCCTGATGCTGCGCCGCGACAGCGAGGGCCGGCCGCCGCGCGAGGAACTGCGCAACGGCGCCTGGCTCGTCTTCCACCTCGCCGCCCTCACCCTGCTGTCCTGGCTCGGCACGTTCGGCACGGGCTCGGGCCGTCTGCCGGCGCCGTACGACTCCCTCGTGGTGGGCGTCCTCGCGCTCGCCGTCTTCGCCTGGGCGGTCCGCTCGGGGCGGGCCCATCTGCGCACCGCTCCCCTCACCTCCCTGCCCGCTGAATGAGCCCGAGGACTGCGCCAACTGACCCAGCGGAAGCCGGAGTTGGGGCCACCGGTTGACCACCCCCGCCGCAAATCCCCGCAACTGCCCCACCAGCGCCGATCCGATCCGCCGATGTGCGCGAACACCCGTCGCAACGTGTCCCTGAGGTGTTACCTTCCGTGTCAATCGATGCGGAAGGTGCGCCTTGTGCGCGTCGGTTCCGGGGGGGCGGTGAGCACGGGTGGGGGATCTTGACGTGGCGCAGGGCGCCGAGGCGTTCCTGCGGCACATGCTGTGGCGGTACCCGGGGCAACGGCAGCCGATCGTGGCGCTGCTCGGGCCCCGGCAGTCGGGCAAGACCGATCTGCTGCGGGCCGTGTCGCGGGCCTGCGGCGCGACGGTGGTCCACGCGACGCTGGACTTCGACGAGAACCCGGTCGATCCGGTCTCGGCGGCCGCCCTCGCGGCCTTCCAGATGATGCGCGGCTGGGACAACCTGCGGCACGGACCGGTCTTCCACCGCTTCGGCCTGGGGCTCCTGGCCCTCAACGAGAACCTGGACGCCGACCGGGGGCGGGCGGCGGACCAGATACGCGAGCTCATCCAGCAGTACACCCGCAACACCCGGGGCGGCAGGGTCGCCCGGCAGCTGGAGCAGGCCGCGGCCACCACCATGGACGTCGTCGCCCAGGGAGCGCTGAGCCCGCTCGTGTCCGGGCCCGCCCGCGAGGTCGTCTCCGCCGTCCGCGAGCGGGCCAAGCCCGTCATCGGGTCCCTGTTGCAGAGCGCCGCGCGCTGGGGCGTACGGGACGCGCTGCGCTGGCACAACACCGTTCCCGAAGCCGAGTCCGCCCGCTCCATCGACGCGCTGATCAGGCTGAGTTCCACCTCGCGCTCCCACGCGGTCGGCCCGCTGATGGCGGCCTTCCTCGCCGACGTCAAGGACCAGGCCGAGCGCCATCCGCCGCTGCGTTCCGCGTGCTCCTGCGTGCTGCCGGTCCGGGGCGCGCGCGGGGACCGGCACGACCACGCCTGGGTGCTCCTGGTGGACGGCGCGCAGACCCCCGCCGGGCGGCGCTTCGTGAGCGAACTCGCCGCCGCGCGACCGCGCAACCAGCTGGCGGACCCGGACGGTTCGGGCGCCGCCGACCCGCTTCTCGTGCTCGCCGCGTGCGGACAGTGGCAGTCCGAATGGACGTCGTGGTGGTGCGAGCCCTGGCGCTCCACCCCACTGGCCGCCACGCCGCAACGCCGCGTACCGCTGCTGTCCCGGGCGACCCGCGCCCTGTGGGCCCGGGGCAACGACGCGGCCGTCGGCGTCGAGCGCGCTCCCACGGCCGCCTGGTGGTATCCCGTGTGGCTCGACCCCATGACCGAGGACCAGGTCGCCTACACGATGGACCGCTCCGATCCCTCCCCGGGCCGTCCGCTGCCCGCATCCGTGGTGCACCGCCTGACCGGCGGCCACCGGGGCGCCGTCTCCACCGTCCTCGGCGAACCCGTCGGCGCCCAGCACCCGCCGCGCGGCACGGGGCCCGCGCTCTCGCTGACCGCGCCGGCCGACGAGGAGGGCACACCGCTGTGGGCGCACGCCCTGGAGACCAGCCTTCCCGAAGGGCTGACCGTCCCCGGCGCCGCGTGGAGCACCGCGCCCGCGGTGGTGCTCGCCGCCGCGTACCTCGCCGACGTACGCACCGCGCACGACCCGAGGCTGCCCGAGACCTCCACGGAACTGCCCCGCAGCCTCGAACTCCTGCGCCGCGACCTCTGGGTGAGCACCTTCACCCACCGCCCCTCGCGCATCCGGGGGATCGGCTGGGGCGACGACGCCGACGGCCCCGCCACGCTGCACCCGTGGCTGGCCCGTTCCGTCCTGACCGCCCTGAACGCCGCGCGGCCCGCCCGCCCGGACGAGGTGAACCCCTGGCACGACGTGTTCGCGGGGCAGGCACACGCGCTGGCCGCGCTCCCGGTGGCGGGGGGCGACGCGGCGGCCGTGGAGCGACGGCTCTTCCACGACCTGGCCCTCGGCCGCTTCACGCCGGTCGCCGAGGCCCTGGCCGACCGCTTCGACGAGGACCACCGGGCGTGGATCCGCCTGCTCGACTACCTCTCCTCCGCGCCCTGCCGGCTGCTGTACAAGCGTTCACCCCAGGAGGCGTACGCCCTGCTCCTGGACGGCGTCGGGGAAGGCGGCCAGAGCGTCCGCGCGGTGGCGACCGCCAAACTGCTCGCCCTGCTGTGGCTCTACCACGACCCGCTCACCGAGCACACCCGGCGCTGGGACGGCGAGATACAGGAATCGTTCACCCGCCTCGCGCACAACTCCCGTCTGCTGGACGTCAGTCCGCTCCAGCAGGCGGCGGCCGCCTTCGCCTAGCCCCGCGGCGGCCGCGCGTCCCCGCGTCCGCCGATCGCACCGCAAGGAGTGTCCATGCCACCCGCTGTAGGCAATCCCCGCTTCGGCCGGCTGCGCCGTCACCCGGTCCTCACGGTCATCGCGGCGCTCGTGATCCTCACCGGTCTCGTCTTCGGCGGCCGCTGGGGCTGGGGCCGGCTGTTCCCGCCCTCGCTGACCTGCGGCGCCGGCATGACCGCGACGGGAACCCCGCTCGCCTGCGCCGGGGTGAACCTCGACAGCGCGCCGTTCACCGACCACGAACCGGCCCGCATGCGGGAGTTGGAAAACATGGTCAAGGCGGCCAATGACGGCGTGAAGGGCCCCTACACCAGCGTCGTCCTGATGCTGGACCTCTCGCCCGTGTCCGACGTGGACACCCTCACCTACGGCTCCCTCTACCCCAACATCGAAGGGGCCCTCACCGCCGTGTGGCGGGCCAACAACACGGCCGCCTACGGCAGTACACCCGCCATCAAGCTGTACCTCGCCAACATGGGCAGCCAGTACGCCGACTGGCAGGTGACGGTGGACCGGCTGAAGGAGAAGGCCAACGCCGAGCACATCTCGGCGGTCGTCGGTCTCGGCCAGAGCACCGTGCAGTCACGGCACGCCGCGGCCGCGATCTCCTCCCAACTGCACATCCCGGTCATCGGATCCACGGTCACCGGCGACTCGATGAGCATCGACCCCTCCGACCCCGCCGGCAAGAAGCGGATCACCGACCTGTTCCGGGTCTCCCCGACCAACGCGGACTCGGTGATCGCCGCGACCCAGTACGTCTCCACCCTCAAGCCGGCCGTGACCTCGCTCGCCGTCGTCGCGGACAGCGTCACCGGCGACGACTACACCCAGACGCTCGCCGACGCGGCCAAGACGGGCTTTCGGGCCCAGAACCGCACGGTGACCGTGCTTCCGTACACCTCGCCCGGAGATCTCTCCGCGGGCTCGGGCCGTCAGGACTATCTGGTGCAGCAGTTCAACCTCATGCACGCGAACCTGTGCCAGGCCAATCCGTCCGTGGTGTACTTCGCGGGCCGGGGCCGCGACCTCGGCGCGTTCGTGGAGAACTGGGTGCAGGGCGCGCCGTGCGGGATCTCCCAGCTGCACATCCTCGCCGGTGACGACGCTTCGGAGAGCATCCACGACAAGGGGGTGCTGGGCGGCATCGCATCGGGCCGGGTCACCGTCGCCTACACCGCGCTGGCCAGCCCGGACGAGTGGGGCACCGAGTGTCCCGGCTCCGACGCCAAGCACAACTACGACCAGTTCTGGGCCGCCTTCACCGGACGGCCCGACCCCTGCACCGGCCAGCAACTGACGGCGGACAAGGACGTGCCGACGCTCTCCTTCGACCCGGTGGACCTGGGGAGCGGCCAGGCCATGCTCACCCATGACGCGGCCGTGGCGGCGATCAGCGCGGGCCGGCACGACGCGGCGGGGCTGCGCAATCCCGGCCTCCAGACCGGCATCCTGCACCAGTTCTACTGCGCGCAGATGCTGCCGGGGGCCAGCGGATGGCTCTCGTTCGGCAGTGACGGCGCCCCGGCGGGCAAGCCCACCCCCGTCGTCCAGCTCGGCTCGGACGGCACGACCAGAACGGTCGCCCTGACCTGGCCCCCCGACGGCACACCCAACCTCAGCCTGCCCCAGCGCGGCGGCAAGGGGGCACCGGGCTGCTGACGCGCGCGCCGTACCGGGCGGCGCCCCTCGCTCCACGCGGGCGCCCCCGGACCCGCATGATCCGCCGAAGGCACGGTACCCGGAGAGGGAAGGGGCGGCCGGCCGGGCCGCCGCAGCACTCCCCAAGGAGGTGGCTTCACATGGCGGAGCCGATGGGCCAGACCCTGCGCAAGCCCGAGACGGACGAATTCCGCACGCCCCCGCAGAGCACCACCCTGGAGCCGGCGAAGAGCGGTCCGGGTCAGACGCCCGCGACCCGGGGCCGCACCACCATCGCCGGCGGGGTCGTGGAGAAGATCGCGGCGCTCGCGGCCCGCGAGGTGCCGGGCGTCAACGCCATGGGCAGCGGCTTCGCCCGTACCCTCGGCGCGATACGGCCGGGCCGCGCGCCCATCACGCGCGGCGTCAAGGTCGAGGTCGGTGAACGGCAGACCGCCATCGACCTGGAGATCGTCGTCGAGTACGGCGTGAGCATCACCGAGGTGGCCGCCGAGATCCGGCTGAACGTCATCGCGGCGGTGGAGCGCATGACGGAACTGGAGGTCGTCGAGGTGAACATCGCCGTGAGCGATGTCCATCTGCCCGACGAGAGCGAGCCGGAGTCCGCCGAGAGCCGGCTTCAGTAGCATCCCCGCCAAGAAGCGACGGAAGGCGGCTCGATGAGCACCGAAGTGACCGCGGGCCTGGTCCTGGCGGGCCTGGTACTCCTGGCGGCCGCCGTGGCGGCGGTCGTCCTGACGGTACGCCTGGTCCGTGCCCGCAAGATCCTCCGGGACGCCGGGATCCCGCTGACGCACAAAGCCGCCTTCTGGGGCGCCCTCGCCTATGTGATCAGCCCCGTCGACCTCCTGCCCGACCCGGTCTACCTGGACGACGTCGGGGTCCTGCTGCTCGCGCTGCGCGTCCTGCACACGGCGGCGGCCGCACCGCGCGGATCGCGGGAGCTCGACCGCGAGTGGGCGGGTCCGCGCGCGGGCCGGCCGAAGTGACCCGGCTCAGGACGCGCGTGCCCGCCTGCGCACGGCAGCGGACGCTTCGTAACAGATCGTCCCGGGACCGGCAACGATAGTTGCCGGTGCTGTGCGGCGGGGGCACGCTCCCGGACATGAGCACACACCACAACTCGGCCGTCGACTCGGCACCCCGCGACGGTCACGAGCACGGGCACCACCATGGCGATCTCGACTGGGAGGCGATGGCCGCACATCTGGAGAACAGCGGTGAACTCCAGCTTCCTGTGCTGCGCCAAACGGCTGCCCGCCTGGGGGAACTGCTGGATCCCGGACATGAGGTGCGCCGAGTCCTCGACATCGGCAGCGGCCCCGGCGTGATGACCTGCGTGCTGGCCGAGGCATTCGCCGGCGCCGAGGTCGTCGCCGTGGACGGCGCGCCCGCGCTCCTTGACCACACGCTGGCCCGCGCCGAAGGGCTGGGACTGGGCGCGCGGGTGTCGGCCCGGCACGCGGAGCTGCCCGGCGCTCTGGAGGGCGACGGGGCCGGGGAAGGCGGCGTGGGCCGGGCGGATCTGGTCTGGAGCAGCAAGGCCGTACACCATCTCGGCGACCAGCAGGGCGCGTTGGACGCGCTGGCCGGTGTGCTGAACCCCGGCGGCCTGCTCGCCGTGGCCGAGGGCGGGCTGCCCGTGCGCTGCCTCCCGCGCGACATCGGCCTCGGCAGGCCGGGGTTCCAGGCGCGGCTCGACGCCGTCCAGGAGCACTGGTTCGAGATCATGCGGACCGAACTGCCGGGCAGCGCATCGGTGGTCGAGGACTGGCCCGCGATGCTGAGCCGGGCCGGGCTCGTGCGGACCGGCAGCTTCACGCTCCTGCTGGACCTGCCGGCCCCGTTGGGTGAGCAGGGCCGCCAGTTCCTGCACGACCAGCTGACGCGGCTGCGCGAGAAGATGAGTGAGTCCCTGGACGCGGAGGACCGCAAGACCCTCGACGTCCTGCTCGACTCCGAATCCCCCGAGGGGATCCTGCACCGGCCCGACGCGTTCCTGCTCTCGGCCACCACCGTGCACACGGGCGTGCGTCCGGCCTGATGCCCGGCGCCCGGCCGGGCGAGCCCGGTCCGGTCCACCCGCGAGCCCGGCCGGACCGGGCGAGAGGCCCTACCCCGCGGTGTGTCCCTGTGCTAGCGGCCACTCGCGGTGCAGGGTGCCGAGGGGGATGCGGTGCTCGATCACCGGCGTACCGAAGAGGGCCAGCTGGAATTCGAGCCGGCCGCTCAGGTCGAAGCCGCCGTACACCGCCCAGGACGCGGTGGCCGACGCCTTGCCGTCACTGGACGCGGTCGCCCTGGCGTCGGCCTCGCCCCGCAGATACGGGGCGAAGTCGGCCGTGACCCCGACGGCCCCGTACAGGCCGACGGACGCCTCGGCGCCGAGCGCTCCGTTGACCTTGCCGGCGGCGGACACGCTCGCGTTCACCGGCGTGCTGTGCACGTCCGATGTGCTGACCGGCGCCCAGCCCTTGCCCGCGGTGTAGCCGCCGCCGACACGGAAGTCGCCCTTGACGTCCTGCTGGACGTCGAGGGTCACCCGGCCGTCGGCCTCCACCTGCACGTAGCAGGTCAGGTCGAGGTTGACGACGACGGGCACCGGGCCCACCTGGATGACCGGAGCGCTGTGCAGCTTGGCGAACGGGATCCTCTTGGGCGCGCCCGTGCTCGCGGCGGCCCGGCCCTTGAGCGCCCACTGCGAGGACCAGTCACCGCTCATGCCGAGGAACGCCGAACGGACGCCGGCGCCGCCCGGCTTGCCGCCGTCGTAGGCGAACTCCACCTGGGGAGCGAGCTGGACGAAGCCGGAGACCGACGCGGCCGCCGACGCGGGGGCGTCCTTGGCGGTGTCCACCGCCGCGTTCACGTCCAGGCGCAGATTGCCCATCGGCAGCCTGGCGCCCTGCGGGCCGAACCGTACGCCCTGGCCCTTGGCCCAGGAGAAGGTGACGCCCTTCAGGAGGGGTACGACCGTGACGGACGCCGGGTCGACCGCCACCTTGCCATCGGCCCTGTCGTCCTTGAGGACCGTGTCCAGGGTGGTGGCGGCGGTCTTCACCTCGGTGCCGCGGTCGCTCCTGCCCACGACCTCGGTGACCTTGGCGAGCAGTCCGTTGGGGGCGCCGGGCGCGGGTGCGCTCGCGATGACGTCGCCCACGGCGACCGGCTTGGCGGGCCCGGGGGAGTGGGTCGGCTTCGCGGTGGGCGCCTGCGGTGAGCCGGATATGACGGCCCGTCCGCTCGCCTTGTCGTAGGAGGCGACCTTCAGCGAGGACTTCTCCGGCCGGCTCGTGCCGGTACGGGTGCGGGCCAGCGGCGTCGGCGCGGACGAGCCCTGGGGGGCCGCGTTCACTTCGAGCTGCTGGGCTTCCTGAGCCGTCGAGGCGGGGGCGTCGGCGCCCGCCTGCCCGGCGGCCGGGGTGTGACCCGGCGCCGAGCAGCCCGTGCCGGCCAGGGCGAGCGCGGTCAGGCCGGGGAGCAGGAGGCGTCTGGTGAGCGTGCGCACGTAGGTGAGACCTTCGGTCGGGGGAGTGGCCGTTACTGACAGGTAACGTGAAGATGATCATGCCATGCGCGCATGGCACCGGTCATCTCCGGACCCCTCAACTCCCCTGCGGGGAAGGTCTGTTGAAGATTCACCTAGGGCCCTGGGCGGGTGCGGTCGCGCCACCGCTCAGGGGCGCCGTGCGCTCCCAGGGGTGCAGCTGCTCCAACTGGGCTGCTACATCCAGGAGTTGGTGCTCGGAGCCGGGCCGCCCCACCAGCTGGACGGAGCCGGGAAGGCCGGTCGGCAGCACACCGAAGGGCACCGCGAGGGCGGGCCGCCCCGACAGGTTCCATGGCGGAGTCATCGGCGAGCACGCGGTGTTGACCAGTGCATTGGCCAGCCAGCCGCGCTCGTGCCAGGCATCGGCCGCGGGGCCCCGACGCGCGAGGGCGGGGGTGATCAGCACGCCGTACCGCGTGAAGAACGGCTCCAGGCGGCGGTTGAGCGCCGCCTTGTGGTCCGACCGCAGCATGCCGAGCCGCGAGGCGAACCGTCCCAGCGCCACGTGGCGCCGGGTGCGGGGTGTCAACAGCCGGGGGTCGAGGCCTTCGGCGTCCTGGGCCGTGCCGCCCGCCCAGTGGGCGAGGACGACCGTGCCGAAGGAGAGCGGATACGGCGGGTGGGCGAGCGTCACCTCGTGCCCCGCCCTGGCCAGCGCCCTGGCCGCCTCGCGTGCGAGCGCGGCGTACCGCGCGCCGACCCGTACGCCGGGAATGGGGCTGCGGATCGAGAACGCGACGGCGAGCCGGGCGGAGGCCGGAGCCCCCTGAGCGACGCCCCCCTCGCCACCACCCCCCGGCCCGGCGCCCCCGGGCGACTGGGCGGTCCGCGTCCCGAAGTCCTCGGCCGCCTCGCCGGCGAGCACGGAGAACATCAGCCGCGCGTCCGCCACCGTCGTCGCCAGCGGGCCGTTCTCCGACATGCCGTACCAGCCGCCGCCGAGCTCGCGCGGGACCCGGCCGCTTCCCGGCTTGAGGCCGACGAGGCCGCAGTGCGCGGCGGGGATGCGCAGGGATCCCATGCCGTCGTTGCCCAGCGCGAGCGGCACGAAGCCGGCGGCGACCGCGGCCGCGCTGCCGCCCGAGGAGCCGCCCGGCGTGCGCGTCAGGTCCCAGGGGTTGCGGGCGATGCCGTGCACGCCGTCCGTGGTGCCGAAGACACACAGCTCCGGCACGTGGGTGAGGCCCACCACCACCGCACCCGCCGCGCGCAGCCGGGCCACCAGGACATGGTCGGCGGCGGCCGGCTCCGTCGACGTGGCCGCCGAACCGTTGCGGGTGCTCTCGCCGCGCACCGGCACGTTGTCCTTGACCGCCACGGGCACGCCTGCCAGCGGCAGTCCGGCGAGATCGGCCCGCGCGCCGACCGCGTCGGCCTCCGCGAGGGCGGCCTCGGCGCGTACCACCCGGAACGCGCCGACCCGGCCGTCCCCTTCGGCGATCCTGGCCAGGTGATCGGCGACCACCTCACGCGGCGAGACCTCCTCGCGGCGCACCGCGTCGGCTATCTCCACAGCGGTGCGGCCTGCCCATGTCGTCACGGAAACTCCTCTGTGTTGGCCGTCGTTGATCGTCACGAAGGCTGAGGAGGCCACTGTGGAGGGCGGCCGTGGAGTCTGTCGACACCATGGTCTTCATCCCGGACGGACCGTCCGGTTTACGCCCGTCGGGCAAGGCGCGCCTGCCCGGTTGTGGCGCCAAGCCCGGCGGTTGTTTGACTCGCCGTCCCGCCGGACGCTTTGATCCCGCTGGTCACCGTGGGTGTGCCACGGGAGCGGCGGAGGGTGTGCGGGTGGACGGGCGACGGTCGTTGGGGCGGCGGTTCGGGTGGCTGTGGGCCGCCTACGGAGTCAGCACGGTCGGCACGATGCTGGCCTTCGACGCGTTCTCGATGATCGCCATCATCGTTCTGCACGCCGGGCCGGCCGCCGTGTCCGCGCTCGCCGCGAGCGGCCTCGCGGTGGGCGCGCTCCTCGCGGTGCCGCTCGGCCCGTGGGTGGAGTTCCGGCGCAAGCGGCCGGTGATGATCGCGGCGGACCTCGTACGGTTCGCGGCGGTGCTCAGCGTGCCCGCCGCGTTCGCGCTCGGACGGCTCGGCTTCGCCCAGCTCGTGATCGTCTCGGTCGTGGTCAGCGCGGCCGACATCGCCTTCCGGGCCGCGAGCGGCGCGTGCCTGAAGGCGCTTCTGCCGCCCGACGACCTGCTCGTCGCCAACGGCAGGTTCGAATCCACCATGTGGACCGCCACCATGGCCGGGCCCCCGCTCGGAGGCCTCGCGGTCGCGCTGTTCGGGCCGATGACCACCGTGACGGCCGACGCGGTCAGCTATCTGCTCTCCGCGTCCGGGATCCGGGCGATGGGCCGCGACGAGGCACGGCCCGCCCGCGCCGGCGCCCGGATCAGGCCCGGCGACCTGCTCGATGGCTGGCGGCACATCCTGCGCCACCCGACGCTGCGTCCGCTGTTCTTCAACACCCTCGTGGTCAACGCTCTGATCATGGCGATCATGCCGCCGCTCGCCTCGCTCATGCTCGGCCCGCTCGGCTTCCCGCTCTGGCAGTACGGTCTGGCCTTCGGCGCGCCCTGCGTGGGCGGCCTCATCGGCGCCCGGCTCGCGCGCCGGCTCGTGGCGCGCTTCGGGCAGCACCGGGTCATGACGACCAGCGGGGTGCTGCGCGCCTGTTGGGTCCTCGGCCTGGTGCTGGTGCGGCCCGGCGCCGTCGGGCTCGTACTCGTGGCCGGCGTCGAACTCGGCCTGATCACCTCCTGCGGCGTCTTCAACCCGGTGTTCTCCACCTACCGGCTCGAACAGACCGGCACGGACGTGGTGGCCCGCACCCTGTCCGCGTGGACGGTCACCGGCAAGGCGACCACCGCGGGCCTGACCGCGCTGTGGGGCGTGCTGGCGGGACTGGCCGGGCCGCGCACCGCGATCGCCGTCGCCGGAGTCCTCATGCTGGCCACGCCGTTCCTGCTGCCCCGGCGCGCGTCCGTACCGACGCGGGAGCCGGCCGCGGCACCGAGCGGCGTCTGAGGACCGGGGCGGGCCCGCGCCGGACCCGCCTGAGGCCCGGCGCGGGACGTCAGCCGGCCGCGATGAACTCCCTTAGATCGGCGTTGAGTTGGTCGGCGTGCGTGACGTACAGGCCGTGGCCAGCGTTCTCGTACACCCTGAAGGTGCTGTCGGGGATCAGGCCGGCGACGCGGCGTCCGGTGAGGGCGATGGGAGCGGAGGCGTCCTGGTCGCCGTGGATCACGAGGGTGGGCACGTCGATCTTCCGCGCCTCGGCCGCCATGTCCAGGGTGACGAAGTTGGCCAGGACGGCGGTCGCGGCGCGCGCGGTGGCGCCGTGACAGTCCCGGATGACCTTTTCCACGTACGCGTCCGAGACGTCGTTGCCGGGCAGCCCGAGGGCGAAGTAGCCGGCGGCGCCCGATGCGAAGAACGCGGCGCGGTCCTTGCGGAACGTCTCGTTCAGTGCCTCGATCGTCCCGGCGGGCAGCCCGTCGGGATTCTCGGCGCACCGCACGATGCCGGGCGCCATCCCGCCGACCAGGGCGAGCCGCGCCACCCGCCCGCTGCCGTGCCGGGTGAGGAGGCGTACCGCCTCGGCCGCGCCGAGCGAGTGGCCGATCAGGGTGACGTCGCGCAGGTCGAGGTGGTCGAGGAGCGCGCCGAGGTCGTCGGCGAGCGTGTCGAGGTCGTAGCCGCCCCACACGTCCTGCGACATGCCGTGACCGCGACGGTCGAGCCCCACGCAGCGGTACCCCTCGGCCGCGAGCGGCAGCATCTGGAACTCCCACATCTCGGTGCCGAAGTAGGCGCTGTTGACGAAGACCAGCGTGGGCCCGTCGCCCGGCCCGTAGTCGATGAAGTGGAGCCGGGTCTCGTCGGTGGGCGTGGTGAAGTACGGCATGGAAGCCTCCCCGTTCGGTGCCGCGATCCGCCGGTGCGGCGGGGCGTGCGCCCACTGTGGCCCGGGGTGGGGTCGGAGCGCGATTACGTCGGAGGTAAGGGCCAGACACCCCTAGGGGGTGTCTGGTGGACCATGGCCGGGGGCGCGGCGTCTGGCACGGCACCTCGCGGCGTTGCCGAATCGCCCCGATAGCTCCGCTATCGAGACGCTCCGGCGCCTTGCGATGCACCGCACCAGACGCCGCGCCCTGACCGACCCTGATCCACCAGACACCCCCTAGGGGCAGTACTGGGCCAGTCCGTTGCCGAGTGACCAGTCGATGGACTCGTTCTCGGTGAGCGTGACGAAGACGTTGCGCGGCTCCGTCCCCGCGTACGCGTGCGCGAGCTCCGCGATGCGGCGGTAGAGCGCCCGCTTCTGTTCGGCCGTCCGGCCTCGGCGCAGGGTGATCGCCACGTACACGATGCCGGAGTCGCGCCGGACGCCGAGATAGTCGTCGTAGCGCAGTGTGCCGCGGGTTCCGTCGTGGGCGGTCAGTACCTGGAACCGGTCGTCGGGCGGAATGCCGATCGTCTCGGTCAGGGCGTCGTGCACGGCGCGGCCCAGCGCGTCGAGGCGGGCGTGGTCGGCGCAGAGCGCGTCGATGCGGACGAATGGCATGAGGGCTCCCTTGGGGTCCGGGACCGGATGGGATCGGTCGGGGGCGGGTCGTGCGGAGTGTACATACTAGTAGGTACAGTCGGGGCGCGTGAGCGAGGAGGGAGCGCGCGTCACCGGTACGGGCGGGTTCGGGTGGGAGAAGGTGGGGTGGCGGAGCCTCGGGTGGCGTCAGAACACGGACAGGCCCGTGAGCGTGGTGAAGCGGTCCAGGGCCGCCACGCCGGCCACCGAGTTGCCGCGTTCGTCCAGGCCGGGGCTCCACACGCACACCGTGCAGCGGCCGGGGACCACCGCGATGATGCCGCCGCCCACGCCGCTCTTGCCCGGCAGGCCCACGCGGTGCGCGAAGTCGCCCGCCGCGTCGTAGGTGCCGCAGGTCAGCATGACCGCGTTGACCTGCTTGGCGCGGCTGCGGGTGAGCAGGTGCGAGCCGTCGGCCCGTATCCCGTGGCGGGCCAGGAATCCGGCGGCCCGCGCCAGGTCGGCGCAGGACGCCTCAAGGGCGCACTGACGGATGTACTGGTCGAGCAGGGCGGGGACGGGGGTGGTGATGTTGCCGTACGACGCCATGAAATGGGCGAGCGCCGCGTTGCGGTCGCTGTGGGCGGCCTCGGACGCGGCGACCTCCTCGTCGAAGGTGAGCGCGGCGTTGCCGGACTCGGCCCGCAGGAAGGCGCGCAGCGTCTCGGCGGCGTCCCCGGTCAGCCGCTGGAGGCGGTCGGTCACGACGAGAGCGCCCGCGTTGATGAAGGGGTTGCGCGGGATGCCGTCCTCGTACTCCAGCTGCACCAGGGAGTTGAACGGGTTGCCCGAAGGCTCGCGACCGACGTGTTCCCACAGCTCGTCGCCCTCGAGGGACAGGCACAGCGCGAGAGTGAACACCTTGGTGATGGACTGCGTGGAGAAGGGGTGCTGCCAGTCGCCCACTCCGTACACCGTGCCGTCCAGCTCGGCGACGGCCATGCCGAAGCGGTGGGGGTCGGCCGAGGCGAGGACGGGGATGTAGTCGGCCGGACGGCCCCGGCCCGGCGTGGCCGCGATCTCGGCGGCGATGCGGTCCAGGACCGGCTGGAAGGACGAGGACACGCTCAACTTGCTCTGCTCCGGCTGCTTACTCTGCTGCGACCACACCACCCTACGGCAGCTACCAGGGGCCGACGCACAGGCGGGCGAACGGGGCGCGCGGGGGCGCGGGGCACGCCGTGACCGCGCGCGTCGCGGCCGGGTGTTCGCCCGCGATCGGGTGCCTGTCGTGCCCGGCCGGTGGGGAGGGAGCCGTTAGCTTGGGCCCACCAGCCTCATCCCGGGAGTTCCGTTGCCCGCAACCACGCTGCCGCTCAACCCCGTCTCCGGCCCCCGCGGCCTGCCGCCGCTGGGCAACCTCCTCGCCTTCGGCAAGGACCCCCTCGGGTTCCTGACGGCAAGGGCGGCGACTGGCGGCGCAAACGCTCCCTGGTCCAGCCCACCGTCCGGCCGCGCCAGGTCCGCGCGTACGCCGATGCCATGGTCGACTGCGCGGGCGCGGCCGTCGACGGCTGGCGCGACGGGCAGCGCGTAGACGTCCGGAGTTCCGCCCGCAACGCTGGGACGCCGACGCCCCGGACGCCGTGCCCGACCACGCCTGGTTTCCCTTCGGTGGTGGTCCGCGTACGTGTCTGGGCGCACGCTTCGCGCAGGTCGAGGCCGCTCTCGTACTCGCCACCCTCGCCCAGCGTCTCCGTCTGGAGTTGCCACAAGCCGAGGTAACACCCCGCGTCGGCCTGCTGCTGCAACCCGTTACGCCCCTGCTCGCGACCGTGCGGGCCAGGTAGTCCGCGCGGCGGCGAGGCGCGGGTGAGGTGGCGTCAGGTGACCCCGCCGACGCGCTGAAAGCGAGCGACAGTTCGGGCCATGTGGGGCAAGGAACCGTGCGTTTCGGCCAAGTTCGGACCCGTAGGAGCTCCAGAACAATTGGTTGCACCACGCGTGCGCATGAAACGGAGCGGTCGGGGCAGACGCCTGCTTCGACAGTTCGGTGATGGTGACGAGGGAGGAACCCCCATGGCGGCGGCGCAGGTGACGAGACCGGAGCGGACGGACCGGGCGGACCGGACGGACATGTCTACGGTTTCACCCACGCAACGCGGCGTGGAGGAGCTGCCGCACATCGAAGACGCGGCGAAGGTCGCTCCCCAGGACGCGCGCAAGTTGTCGAAGCTGTTCTTCGACCGGCTCCAGGTGCTCGAAGAGGGCACCCCGGAGTACCAGTACGCGCGCAACACGCTGATCGAGATGAACCTGTCCCTGGTCCGCTTCGCGGCCGGCCGGTTCCGCAATCGCGGCACCGGTGACATGGAGGACGTGGTCCAGGTCGGCACGATCGGTCTGATCAAGGCGATCGACCGGTTCGAGCTGTCGCGCGAGGTGGAGTTCTCCTCCTTCGCCGTGCCCTACATCATCGGTGAGATCAAGCGGTTCTTCCGTGACACCACTTGGGCGGTGCACGTCCCGCGCCGCCTTCAGGAGCTGCGGGTCGAGATCGCCAAGGGCAAGGAACACCTGGCGCTCCAGCTGGACCGGGACCCGACGGTGAAGGAACTCGCCGCGCACCTGAAGCTGAGCGAGGAAGACGTCATAGAGGGGCTTGTGGCCGCCAACGGTTACACCGCCGGCTCCCTCGACATGTCACCCGACGGGGAGGACGGCGGCCAGACCCCCACCGTCAAGGGCCGCACCCTCGCCGACTGCATCGGCGCCGACGACCCCGGCATGGAGAAGGTCGAGGACCTGCACGCGCTCGCCCCCTTGATGAAGGCGCTGAGCGAGCGGGAACGACGGATCGTCGACATGCGCTTCGGCCAGGAGATGACCCAGGCCGAGATCGGCCAGGCGCTCGGGGTCTCGCAGATGCAGGTCTCACGTCTGCTGTCGCGCATCCTGACCAAGCTGCGCGCCGGGATGGTCGACGCCGGAGCGTGAACGCGCGACGCCTTCCGCGTCGAGACGCATTGAGGCGGCACAGTTGAGGGGGCCACCCGGAAACGGGTGGCCCCCTCAACTGTGCTCTACCTTTCTGGCTACGGGTTGACCGCAGCATTAGACCGCAGCATTAGGGAGTCGCGCCGTCCAGCGACGGCGCGACTCCGGCGTTACGTCGTGGGCTGCTGCGGCAATTTCGAGAGTCCGACCACTGTGCGGGCCAACTGCGCCATCTGCGGCGGCAGATGGCTGTCCAGCGAGCCGACGCCGCCGCTCAGCTTCGCCTTCAGCCCGTGCAGGCACGTCCGCCCCGGGCGTCTCCTTGATCATCGGATCCGCCGTCTATCGGACACTCCCCGTCGGTGCGGGCGGTGCCACGGGGTGGCTCAGGTGGTGAGGATGGCGCCGGCGTACGGGGTGATGTTGGCGGCCTGTCCTCCCAGGCTCAGGACCAGGGCGGGACTGCTGGGGTTGAGCAGGCAGGGGGCGTCGAGCCAGAGGGTGGTCTCGGTGCGGGTCGTGTTGTCCACGATGGACCGGGCGTGGAAGGGCGTGTTGGTGTTGTCGTAGAGGAGTTTGGTGCACTCCAGAAGGGCGGAGGCCCGCAGAATGCGGGTGCCGGTGAAGTTGGTCTGGTCCCACAGACAGACGAAGCCGGAGGGACAGGTGGAGTCGGCGGTCTTCTGGGGTGCTGCCTGGGCGGGCCCGGCCACCGCGGCGGCCGCTATGAGCCCGCAGGCGGTCAGAGCGGCTATTCGCTTTCGCACGAGGTACCTCCGTGAGTCGAGTCTGGGAAACCCGGGGGTGAGGTGACGCCGTCGAGTACCGACGCCGTTGTGCGTGGAGCCCGGGCAACATAGACCCGGTCCCTGAGCGGTGGCAAGGCCCGAAGAAAGTGCCCGCTGCGTTCACGCCAGCCGGGGCGTATGCGGTCCGCTGGGGGCCCAGCGCAGGCGCACTTCCTTGGCTTCTCCATGGGGAAGCCGCCTGTGTCGGCGTCAGCCGCGCTGCGCCGCCACGAGTTCGGCGGCCTCCTCGTCGGTGGCCACCGACGGCGGGGAACCTTCGAGGGGCTTGCGCGCCGTCTCCGTCATGACGATCGCGGCCACGAGGCCGATCGCGGCGGCCAGCATCGTGTAGAAGGCGGGCATCAGGTCGTTGCCGGTGGCGCCGATCAGTCCCTGGATCACCAGAGGCGTCGTACCGCCGAACAGGGACACCGAGATGTTGAAGCCGATGGAGAGCGAT
This sequence comes from Streptomyces sp. NPDC006711, assembly GCF_042869775.1. NCBI lineage: Bacteria > Bacillati > Actinomycetota > Actinomycetes > Kitasatosporales > Streptomycetaceae > Streptomyces > Streptomyces sp. NPDC006711. The sequence continues at coordinate 358,233 of NZ_JBIAGO010000003.1, read as the reverse complement.
CCGTAGCGGGCCTCGGTGGGAAAGAGCGCGGGCAGCGCCGAGGACATGGTGCCCATGTAGCAGACCAGGGCGAGGCCGAGCACCAGCAGACCGGTGAAGACCGCGACCATGCTGCCCTGCTTGATCAGCAGGAAGCTCGGGACCGCGAGCACGATGAAGGCGAGCGAGCCGCCGATGAGGACCGGCCGCCGGCCGACCCGGTCGGAGAGCCGCCCCACCGAGTTGATGAGCGCCATCAGCACGATCATCACGGCCACGATGGCCATCAGGCCGCCGGTCTCGTTGAACCCCATCGTCGAGAGGTACGTCGGCATGTACGAGAGCAGCATGTAATCGGTGATGTTGAAGGCGGCGACCAGCGCCAGGCACAGCAGCATCGCCTTGCCGTTGCCGAACAGGATCTGCTTGAGCGGAGTCTTCTCACGCTCGGCGGCGGGGGAGCCCGCCTCCTCCAGCTTCTTGAAGGCCGGCGACTCATCCAGCTTCAGCCGCAGATAGAGCCCGACGAGCCCGAGCGGCCCGGCCACCAGGAACGGGACGCGCCAGCCCCACTGGAGCATCGCGTCGTCGCTGAGCACCACGGTGAGAACGGTCACCAGGGAAGCGGCCACCGTGTAACCGATCAGTGTGCCGAACTCCAGGAAGGACCCCCAGAACCCGCGGCGCTTGTCGGGGGCGTACTCCGCGATGAACGTGGCGGCGCCGCCGTACTCGCCGCCGGTCGAGAAACCCTGGACCATGCGGCAGAGGATGAGCAGCACGGGTGCCCAGAGACCGATGGTGGCGTAACTGGGGATCAGGCCGATGGACAGGGTCGCCGCCGCCATCATGATCATGGTCAGCGCGAGGATCTTCTTGCGGCCGACGCGGTCGCCGAGCGGCCCGAAGAACATGCCGCCCAGCGGCCGGACCAGGAACGCGGCAGCGAAGGTCGCCAGCGACGCGATGACCTGCATGGTGTCGCCGGCACCGGAGAAGAAGACTTTGCCGATGATCACGGCGAGGTAGGAGTAGACGCCGAAGTCGAACCACTCCATGGCATTGCCGAGCGCCGTGGCCTTGACCGCGCGCTTGACGGCGGCCTCGTCCGTGACGGTGATGTCGGAGCGGCGCAGGGCGGGGTTGCGCCTGCGGTGGATCGCCCGGAACAGCGGACGGTGCCGGGCGACTGCCTCCGGCTCAGGCTGATGATCCTCGGTGCTCAGCACGCGGCGTCTCTCATTCATTGGCAGGACAGAAAATGTCGAAAGGGCAAAGGGGAAATAGGAAAGGGGTCAGCGGCGCGAAACAACGGCCGAGGCGCGAGGACCCGCGGCGGGGTCGCGGCACATGGCGTGGACGTGGCGCGCTCAACTGGGCGGCAATTCCGGCGCAGTTGAACGCGGTGGGCCATATTCGCCCGGTCGACTCGCGCGGTCCGGGAAGTCGGCGAGCGTGGCGCGAATTCTCCCGCGCCACGCTCGCCGCCGTATTCCGGCGCGTGCCCCGACGCCGTGCGTCCGAGGCCGCCGATCAGTCCTTGAAGGCGTCCTTCGCCTTTTCCTTGGCCTGGCGGGCGTCGCCCTTGACCTGGTCGGCGCGGCCTTCCGCGGTACGGCTGTCATCGCCCGTCACGCGGCCCACCGCCTCCTTGGCCTTGCCCTTGACCTGCTCGGTCTTCGCCTTGGCCTTCTCGTCACTCGACATGGAATGACCTCCACATGCGTTCGTCAGCGTTGTCCGACACCGATACGCCTGGCCCATCGGGCGGATCTTAAACAAGGAAATCGCGTAAAGAGGCCGTGTCCCATCGGCCTGTTCCCACCCCTGACAGGCGCGCCCGGCGTGAACCCGGGGGAAACTCGTTTGACGCGCGCGGTTGTTCGCCGTGGGATGGCGACCCATGAGCGCAGAGCGAACACGACCGGATCAACACCGCCTCGACACCGCTCACGTGAGGGAGTTGGTGGCCGGACAGTTCCCGCGGTGGGCGGGGCTGGGCGTGGAGCGCTTCGCTTCCGGTGGCACCGTCAACGCCATGTACCGGCTGGGCGACGACATGGTCGTACGGCTGCCGCTGGTGCCGGGCGGCGTGGGCGATGTGCTGATGGAACAGGAGTGGCTGCCCCGGCTCGCGCCGCTGCTGCCCGTTCCCGTTCCGGACGTCCTCGGACGCGGGGAGCCCACCTCGGCGTATCCGTGGCCGTGGTCGGTGTACCGGTGGCGGGAGGGGCAGAACCCCGAGGCCGGGGCGCTGGACGATCCCGTCGCGCTGGCCGGGGACCTGGCGCGGTTCGTGGCGGCGATGCGGCGCGTCATGTTGCCGGGTGCGCCCGCCGCCCACCGGGGCGGACCGCTCGCCTCGCTCGACGACGCGACCCGTAGGGCCATCGGCGAACTGAGGGGCATCCCGCAGGAGGGCATCGACTGCGACGCGGTGGAAGCCGTGTGGCGGTCCGCTTTGCGGGCCGCGCCCTGGGACGGTCCCCCGGTGTGGCTGCACGCCGACCTCATGCCGGGCAACCTCCTGGTGGACGGCGGCCGGCTCGTCTCGGTGATCGACTTCGGGTGCGCGGGCGCGGGCGATCCCGCCTGTGATCTGTTCCCCGCCTGGAACCTGCTCCCCGCCGAGGGGCGCGAAATCTTCCGGGACGCGCTCGCGGTGGACGACGCGATGTGGGACCGGGGCCGGGCGCGGACGCTCTCCCAGGCCGTCATCGCGCTGCCGTACTACCGGGAGACGAATCCGGCGATGGCCCGCAATGCCCGGCATGTGATCCGCGAAGTGCTCGCGGACCGGTGACGCGCTCTGACTCCACGTCACCTCGCATGCGTGCGCCGGGAGTTGAGGCGTCCCGGGCAGATCACCGACTGCCCGGGACGTTCATGGCGCACGGCGCCGGTGGACTTTCGCGATCAGCCGAGCGGCTTCTCCAGGACGGACTTGCGGTGGCTGAACGTCTCGATCGAGTAGCGGCCGTGGTAGCTGCCCATGCCGCTCTCGCCGACCCCGCCGAACGGCAGGTCGGAGACGGTGAGATGGGCGAGCGGCAGCCCGAACCCGAGGCCTCCGGAGGACGTTTCGGCGGCCAGGCGCTCCCGGGTGGTGTCGGACTCGGTGAAGGCGTACAGGGCGAGCGGCTTGTCGCGGTCGTTGATGAAGGCGATGGCCTCGTCCAGGTCCGCCACCGTGACGATGGGCAGGATCGGACCGAAGATCTCCTCCCGCATGACCGGCGACGCGGGGTCGACATCGGCCAGAACGGTCGGCGCGATGTACTTGGCGGCCCGGTCGGTGGCACCCCCCGTCACGGTGCGGCCGGAGTCGAGCAGCGCGCTCAGGCGGTCGAAGTGGCGCTCGTTGATGATCCGTCCGAACGCGTCGGATGCCTTGGGTTCGGCGCCGAAGAGCGCTTCGACGGCCCGGACGAACTCGGACTCCAGGGCGCGGGCGGTCTCCGGGTCCGTCAGGACGTAGTCGGGCGCCACGCACGTCTGGCCCGCGTTGAGGAACTTGCCGCGCACGAGCCGGTCGGCGACGACGGTGAGGTCGGCGCCTCGGTCGACGAACGCCGGTGACTTGCCGCCCAGTTCGAGGGTGACCGGCGTCAGGTGTTCGGCGGCGGCACGCATCACGATGCGGCCGACCGCTCCGTTGCCGGTGTAGAAGATGTGGTCGAAGCGCTCCGCGAGCAGGGCGGTGGTCTCGGGTATGGCGCCCTCGACGACGGCCACGGCCGACGTGTCGAGGTAGCGCGGCAGCAGCCGGGCGATCGCGGCGGACGTGGCGGGCGCCAGTTCACTGGGCTTGACGACGACCGCGTTGCCGGAGGCCAGCGCGCCGAGCATCGGGGTGAGCAGGAGCTGCACCGGGTAGTTCCAGGGGGCGATGACGAGGACGACGCCCAGCGCGTCGAACCGCGTCCAGGCCCTCGCGTCCTCACCGAGGTGGCTGGGTACGGGGGCCGGCTCCGGGCGCAGCCAGGCGTCCAGGCGCTCCAGGGTGTGGTCGATCTCGCGGATGGTGAAGTCGACCTCGGTGCGGAACGCCTCGGTGGTGCTCTTGCCCAGATCCGTGTGCAGCGCCTCGGCGAGGTCGCCGCCGTGCTCGGTGAGCAGCTGGCGCAGCCGGCGCAACTGCGTGACCCGCCACTCGACGGGCTGGGTGCGGCCGGAGCGGAAGGTGGCGCGCAGCCGGGCCACGGTCTCGGCGGGCTGCTCGGGTGTGCGGTCGTTCACGGTGCCTCGCTGAATCAGTGCCGACCTGGACCGGCGGGGGCCGGCAGATCGAGCCGAATTAGGTCGATGCATATACCAACCGTTGAAGGGTGCCATTAATTTCCCCCGGGGTCACAACGTGCTCCGCGTCGCGCTCTCGTCACACACGGTCATGCTCCGGGGTGCGGATGGGGGCCGTCCGGGGCACGATGAAAGGCACCCTCGGGGGCGGCCCTTCCTTCGCGTGCTTCTTTCGTCCGCGCTTCTTTCGTCCTTCATCCGTCGTCCGATGCCGGAGTCGATGATGCTGTCGCCCCACAGGTACGTCGTCCATGAACTCCTGGCCCTCCTGCGCAGCCGCGAACGCCGCGCCGCCCGGGCGCCGCAGGACGTGGGCGCGCGGCAGGCGCGGGACGACGCGGCGTACACGCTGTGCGTCCTGATGGGGGAGCGGTCGCTCGCGGCCGCGGTGCGGGCGGCCGAACGCCATCTCGCGCACGGCCGGTACGTGAAGGTGACGACCGTGCCGGCGGCGCAGGACCCGGCGCCCTGACGCGGGCCGCCTATGCGCGGGCCGCTTACGCGCGGGCCGGCAGATAGGGGCCGGGGCCCTTGAGGGTGCGGTGGATGGGAACCGTCGCCGTGTGGCGAAGGCCCGGCAGGGTGGCGACCGACTCGGTGAGGTAGCGGTAGAAGAGCTGGGCGCTGGTGACGTCGGTGCTGGCGTACAGGTTGCACGTGCCGGTCACGGCGGCGGCGAAGGACACCTCGGGATGCGCGGCGATCGCGGCCCCCGCCTCGGCCAGCCGGGACGGGTCGATCTCCAGCCAGAGCGCGGCCCGGAAGTTCCGTTGCAGGACGTCCGGGTGGTACTCCACGTCGAAGTAGAGCACCCCGGCCGTCCGCAGCTCGCTGATCCGGCGGCGCACGGTCGATTGGGACAGGCCGGTCGCGGCGGCCAGTTCCGCCGGGGCCGCGCGCCCGTCGCGGGCCAGCAGATCGAGCAGCCGGCGGTCTCCGTCGTCGAGCGTCACCACGGCGTCGGCGGCGTCCCGTCGCGGCGCGGGCGGCGGGGTGAGGGCGGCGACCTGGGCGGGCGTGAGGGGGCCGCGCTTGTTGATGGTGCTGAGATCCTGCCCGAAGTAGACGTGCAGCAGGCAGTGCGCCGACACGTCCAGCACCTGGGGGGTGCGCGGCAGCTTCTGGAGGAGCAGGGACTCCTCGATGCCCGGGCCGCGCGTGCGCACCGAGCAGGAGATCTCGGTGCCGCCCGAACTGAGGCTGACCCAGCTGGTGTCCACGCGCCGGGCCATCGCCTCCCCGATGGACGCGGCCGCGTCCGGCGTGCACCGTACGCGTACGACCCAGGGCGAGTCGCCGAGCCGCTGCGGGTCGGTCAGGCCGAGCACCCGCAGCTTTCCCGCCGAGCGCAGGCGCGACCAGCGGCGCGCGGCGGTCTGGTCGGAGATGCCGAGGGCGTCGGCGATCTCACGGAACGAGGCCCTGCCGTTGATCTGCAAGGCGTGTGCCAGCGCCAGATCCTCCTGTGACAGCTCACGGTCCGCACGGCTGAGGGTGTCGAGATACGTCTTCACACGCTCCATCATGTCGGATTCACGCAGCTGGTGGCAGCTGGCGCAGGAAATCGCGTGCACGCCCTCGACACTCGTCCACGGGGAACACGGCGCGGCCGCACGCGCCCAGTCGGTTCCCGTCACACGCTCAAACCGATCGGAGAACCTGACATGCGCAAGTGGTGGCCCCTTACGGCGGTCTGCCTTGGCGCCTTCATCCTGCTGGTGGACGTGACCATCGTGAACGTGGCACTGCCCAGCATGGCTGACGACCTCGACGCCTCCTTCGCCTCGCTGCAATGGGTGATCGACGGATACGCCCTGGCCCTCGCCGCCCTGCTCCTCGCCTCCGGTTCCCTCGCGGACCGGTTCGGCCACCGGCGGTTCTACGTCTACGGCCTGGCCCTGTTCGCCGTGGCCTCCCTCCTGTGCGGCCTCGCCCCCAACGCCGGCGTGCTGATCGCGGCCCGCGTGGTGCAGGGCGTCGGAGGCGCCGCGATGTTCGCCACGGCGCCCGCGCTGCTGCTCACCTCGTACCAGGGCAGGGACCGGGGCACCGCGTTCGGCGTGTGGGGCGCGGCCAACGGAGCCGCCGCCGCGGCGGGACCGCTGCTCGGCGGGCTGCTCACCGAACATCTCAGCTGGCCCACCATCTTCTATGTCAACCTGCCCATCGCCGCCGTCGCCATCGTCATGACGCTCCGCGTGGTGCGCCCCGACGGGGCCCGTACGGCGGAAAAGCCGCGGACCCACGTCGACCTGCCCGGCGCGGCCGCCTTCACCGTGGGCGCGGGCACCCTCACTTACGGGCTCATACGCGGCGGCGAGGAGGGCTGGACCGGGGCCGTGACCCTGGCGACGTTCGCCGTCACCGTCCTGGCACTCGTCGCGTTCGTGGTGATCGAGCACCGCACCGCACGCGGGGGCGGCTCCCCGATGCTGGATCTGGCGCTGCTGCGCCGCCCCTCGTTCGCCGGCCTGATGGGTGGCGCGCTGCTGTTGCAGGGCGGGGCCTTCGGATGCCTGGTGCTGGTCTCCCTGTGGCTCCAGTCCGTGGTGGGCCTCAGCCCCGTCGCGGCGGGCCTCGCCCTGACTCCGCTGGCTGCGGCGTCCTTCGTCGTCGCCGTCTTCGCCGGGCGTCACATGCAGCGGATCGCGCCGAGGTTCCCCATCGGCGGAGGCCTGCTGCTTGTCGCGGCCGGCATGCTGCTGCTGCGGGCCGGCATGACGGCGGACGCGGGCCGGTCCGCCCTCGTGGCGGGGCTCGTGGTCGCCGGTGTCGGGGTGGGTCTCGCCACCCCGGTCCTGGTCTCGGCGGCCGCCTCCACCGTGCCGCCGCAGCGGGCGGGGATGGCGGGCGGTGCGGTCAATACCTTCCGCCAGCTGGGCATGACGCTGGCCATCGCGGTCCTCGGCGCGGTCTTCACCAGCCGTGCGGCCGACACGCTGGCCGCGTCCGGCACCGTTCCGGACGCCGACCGAGGCGCTGCCGCGCTGGCCGGCGGGCAGGCGCAGCGTCTGGTCGAAGCGGCGCCCGGCGCCCACCGGGACGCCGCCCAGCACCTGGTGCACCAGGCCTTCGCCACCGGTCTCGACCGGGTGTTCCTGCTCTCGGCCCTCGCGGCGGCCCTCGGCGGAGTGCTCGTCCTCGCCCTGGTGCGGCCCGCTCGCCAGTCGGGCCCCGGGACGCCGTCGGCGTCGAGCCCTCACCGTGAGCCGGTGTCCTCCGGCGTGTGAACACGCGCGACGGCCTCCCGCACCGGTCACCGGCGCGGGAGGCCGTCGCGCGTCAACTGCCCCGTGGTTCAGCGGGTGTATCAGCGGGTGCGGGGCGCGACGAACACGATGACGGAGGCGACCTGCTCACGCCCGGGGTGGGTGTCCGCGCCGCCGAGTCCGTAGTGGGTCTCGACGCGCTGGACGACGAGGGGATGGCCGGTGACCCACAGAGTGACGTTCTGCCCGAGGGCGGGAATGGGCAACGGCCCCTCGAACATGCCCAGTTCGACCGCCTCGGCGTCGTCCGTCGCGTGGACGAACGTCATGATCTGCCGGGTGCGTGCGAAGTCCTGCTCGGAATCGACCTTCTCGCGGGCGGCGAGGGTCGCGGTGATGGCGTCGGGGAGGCTCATGGAGCCATCCTGCCCCGTCGCCGCGCGCACGATCGCGCCGCCGGGGCGGATGCCGGCGGCGGCCGTCACCCGGTGGGCTCCTCACCGGGCGGATTGGTGGCATTTGTCCTAGGTTGGTGACGTCAGTGATCCCGACCAACAGGAGTTCGCCGTGGGCGAGAGTGGCATGGACAAGGTCAAGGGCAAGGCGAAGGAAATGGCCGGCAAGGCCACCGGTAACGACCGGATGGCGGCCGAGGGCAAGACGGACCAGGCCAAGGGCAAGGCCAAGGGTGCGATGCAGGGCGCCAAGGAGCGCGCTCAAGGCGCGAGGGACTCGCTGAGCGACCGGCGCGACGACGTCTGACCCGCGCCCCGTCGAGCCCCCGGCCCGCAGCGGCCGGGGGCTTCGTCGTGCCCGCCCGGCCTCGGCGGGCCGCCCCGCGCCCCGGGAGGGCGGGCCGCCCCGCGCCCTCCCGTGAACCGATCAGGAATCAAGAAGCGGGCCTCCTGAGCCGTGACTAACGTGGCGGTCACGACACACCGGGGGCCGACGGGACCCACGACATCAGGAGTGACCATGACCAGCTCAGCCACGCGGGGAATCAAGACCGTGCTGCACCCCGTGACCGACCTCGCCGCCGCCAAGGCGGTCTACACCGCGCTGCTCGGCGTCGAGCCGACGAGCGACGCACCGTACTACGTGGGGTACGAGGCCGGGGGCCAGCAGATCGGGCTCGTACCGAACGGCGCGGACCAGGGCATGACCGGCCCGCTGGCGCACTGGCACGTGCCGGACATCGAGGCCAAGCTCGCCGAGGTGACCGCCGCCGGGGCCAAGGTCAAGGACCCCGTCCGCGACGTGGGCGGCGGCCGTCTCGTGGCCACCTTCACCGACCCCGACGGCAACGTCCTCGGCCTGATCCAGGACTGAGGTCGGACCCAGGACTACTGACCGGCGGTGGGCCGGAAGATCGGCCGCACTCCCGGCCGCGAGGCCGGCGCACGGCCCGTCCGTCCGTGGACGCGGGCCGTTGCCGGGTCCGCGCCGAGGACGTACAACCGTATCCACCGCACGCGGACCGGCCGGTCGCGCCGGGCGGCGACACCGGAACGGAGCCCGCGCACGTGGCTTCGCAGAACAGATGGAGAAGACGAGAAGCATGGCCCCCAGGACGAAGCCGCGGTCGTCCGCGCCGCACGCCGCCGACAGCCACGACCTGATCCGCGTGCACGGCGCGCGTGTGAACAACCTCAAGGACATCAGCGTCGAGATCCCCAAGCGCCGCCTCACGGTGTTCACCGGGGTCTCCGGCTCGGGCAAGAGCTCGCTGGTGTTCAACACGATCGCCGCCGAGTCGCAGCGGCTGATCAACGAGACGTACAGCGCGTTCGTGCAGGGCTTCATGCCGACCCTGGCCCGGCCCGAGGCCGACGTGCTGGACGGCCTGACGACCGTGATCACCGTGGACCAGCAGCGCATGGGTGGCGACCCGCGCTCCACGGTCGGCACCGCCACCGACGTCAACGCCATGCTGCGCATCCTCTTCAGCCGCCTCGGCAAGCCCCACATCGGCTCGCCCAAGGCCTTCTCCTTCAACGTCGCCTCGATCAGCGGGGCCGGCGCGGTCACCGTGCGGCGTGGCGGCCAGGAGGTGAAGGAGCGGCGCGCCTTCAGCGTCACCGGCGGGATGTGCCCGCGCTGCGAGGGCCGGGGTTCGGTCACCGACATCGATCTGACGCAGCTCTACGACGACACCAAGTCGCTGAGCGGCGGCGCCTTCACGATCCCCGGCTACACCGGCGGCGGCTGGAACTCCCGGCTGTACATCGAGTCGGGCTTCTTCGACCCGGACAAGCCGATCCGTGACTTCACCAAGAGGGAGCTGAAGGACCTCCTTCACCGTGAGCCCACCCGCATGAAGATCGCGGGCATCAACATGACGTACGAGGGCCTGATCCCGCGCGTCCAGAAGTCGATGCTGTCCAAGGACACGGACTCGATGCAGCCCCACATCCGGGCGTTCGTCGAGCGGGCGGTCACCTTCACCGTCTGCCCCGAGTGCGACGGCACCCGCCTCAACGAGGGCGCCCGCTCCTCGAAGATCAAGCGGAAGAACATCGCCGACCTGTGCGCCATGGAGATCAGGGACCTGGCCGAGTGGGTCGGAGGGCTCAAGGAGCCGTCGGTGGCTCCGCTGCTCACCGCGCTCCTCGCCACCCTCGACTCCTTCGTGGAGATCGGCCTCGGCTATCTCTCGCTCGACCGCCCGGCGGGCACCCTGTCCGGCGGTGAGGCGCAGCGCGTCAAGATGATCCGGCACCTCGGGTCCTCGCTGACCGATGTCACCTACGTCTTCGACGAACCCACCATCGGCCTCCATCCGCACGACATCCAGCGGATGAACGAACTCCTGCTGCGCCTGCGGGACAAGGGCAACACCGTGCTCGTCGTGGAGCACAAGCCGGAGACGATCGCGATCGCCGACCACGTCGTCGACCTCGGCCCCGGCGCCGGGACCGGCGGCGGCACCGTGTGTTTCGAGGGCACCGTCGAAGAGCTGCGCACCGGCGGCACCATCACCGGCCGCCACTTCGACGACCGGGCAGCGCTCAGGAAAACGGTCCGCGAACCCACCGGCACCCTGGAGATCCGAGGGGCCCGGGCGCACAACCTGCGCGACGTCGACGTGGACATCCCGCTCGGCGTGCTCACCGTCGTCACCGGCGTCGCCGGGTCCGGCAAGAGCTCACTGGTGCACGGATCCATCCCGGCGGGCGAGGGGGTCGTATCGGTGGACCAGAGCCCCATCCGCGGTTCGCGGCGCAGCAACCCGGCGACCTACACCGGCCTGCTCGACCCCATCCGCAAGGCGTTCGCCAAGGCCAACGGCGTGAAGCCGGCGCTGTTCAGCGCCAACTCCGAAGGCGCGTGCCCCACCTGCAACGGCGCGGGCGTCATCTACACCGATCTCGCGATGATGGCGGGGGTCGCCACCACCTGCGAGGAGTGCGAAGGGAAGCGGTTCCAGGCGGCGGTGCTCGACTACCACCTCGGGGGCCGCGACATCAGTGAGGTGCTGGCGATGTCGGTGACCGAGGCGGAGGAGTTCTTCGCGTCCGGCGCCGCCGCCACCCCGGCCGCGCACCGCGTCCTCACCCGGCTCGCCGACGTCGGGCTCGGCTATCTCAGCCTCGGCCAGCCACTCACCACCCTGTCCGGTGGCGAGCGCCAGCGGCTCAAGCTCGCCACCCACATGGGTGACAAGGGAGGTGTGTACGTTCTCGACGAGCCGACGGCGGGGCTCCACCTGGCGGATGTCGCGCAGCTGCTCGGCCTGCTCGACCGGCTCGTGGACTCCGGCAAGTCGGTCATCGTCGTCGAGCACCACCAGGCGGTCATGGCCCACGCCGACTGGATCATCGACCTCGGGCCTGGCGCGGGCCACGACGGCGGCACCGTCGTCTTCGAGGGCACACCACGCGATCTCGTCGCCGCGCGCTCCACCCTGACGGGCGAACACCTGGCGGCCTACGTGGGCCATTGACGACCACCCCTCGGGAAGCCCTCGGGGCGCCCCATGACACGCACCGCGACCCGCCCCCGGCCACCCACAAGGTGTCTCGGTCGGGGACGGGTCGCGATGGTGCGAACCGAACGGGAGCGGCGCCCAACTCCCGTGAAGGAAAAGGCGGTTACGCCGCCTCGTCGCGCCGCTCGACCACGAGGAACGCGTCGCTGTCCAGGTCCATCACGACCGTGGCAGCCCGGCCACGCCTCCTGAGCTGAGCCGCCAACTCCTCAGCCGGCCATGACCCACGCGGTCCACCAGCGGGAAAACGCCCAAGTACCGACATTGAAGCAGCCTCCCTCGAAACCTCGCCCGCCCTGCGTGCGGAACTCCTAGCGGTATCCGTCCGCCTGCCCCGGAAGGGCCCAGTCATGCACGGGGGTTCGCCGAGACCGAGGAAGAAGTACGCGGCTGCTCCGTTCGGGGGCGAGGCGCCGGGGCCGGCGGCCGATGGGCTCGCGGGATCCGTCAGTTGCGGCTGCGGTTGCCGATGATGAGGCGGTAGAGCGCGAGGACGATGACCGAGCCGATGATGGCGGCGATCCATGTCGAGAGGTGGAAGAACCCCTTGATGGAGTGGACGTGGAAGATGACCTTGCCGAGCCATCCGCCGAGCAGACCGCCGATGATGCCGATGATCATGGTGACCACGCAGCCGCCCGGGTCCCTGCCCGGCATGAGGGCTTTGGCGATGGCGCCGGCGAGAAGGCCGATCAGGATCCAGGCGATGATGCTCATGGCGCGTTCCATCCCAACGTCGGTGGGCCCGTACCGCCACGGCGGCGGTACGGGCGATGAAGTGTTCCGGGTGGCCGGGGGCCCTTGGCGGGCCGGGGGCCTTGTCGGGAAGAGTGCCCGGGTCGGCAACCGTTATGCCACTCGGGTCGGCCATTGGGGGGCTCGGCGCCAGGACCCGGCGCCGTGGTTCGGGGAACGAAATCCGTGGTGGAATCCGTGGTCCGGTTCAGCCGTGGGATACGGACAGCCTGGAGAACGCCACGCGCGCGCCCCTGGCCGTGCTGTCCGATGACGACTGGTTGTAGGAGCCGGCCTTGAAGTACTGGCGGTAGCCGTCGAAGGAGGACGGGATCGCATAGTGGGTGGTGCTCCCGTCGACCGTCAGATCGATGGTGTGGCCTCCCGAGACGCCGATCGTGTAGCTCCATGGCGCGCCCACCGCCACCTTGCCCACCGTGTGGAGTGTCTGGCCGCCCGAGGGCGACCGCTCCATGCCGAGGACGATGTCGCCGTTGGAGTGGTAGTACAGCTCGATCAGCGGTTTGGTGGAGGAGCCGCCCGTGCCCAGGTGGATCTGGCCGACGCACACGTTCGAGGTCACCGACACCACGCGCAGGGTCGCGCTCAGCCGGTGGGTGCCGCTCACCGTCCAGTTCGCGGGGCTGCCGTCGCGGTTCATCTCGCGCAGCTCGGAGCGGGCGTAGTGCGAGTTCGGCGTGGTGACACCCTTCTCCGGCGCCCAGAACGTCATCGCTCCGTCGTGCGGGTCGCTGTAGAAGTACGCGTCCTGGTAGCCGCCCGCGCCCTGGAGCCGGGACGAGGGGATCGTCGTGGGCGATCCGGGGGAGCCCACCGGCTCCTGGAGCTCCCACACGGAAAGGTCGAAGTCACCGCCGGGCGCCGCCGCCACGGATTGCGCGACAGGGACGGCGTGGGTCTCAACTGCCGCTTGGTGCGCGGTAGTTGAGGCGGGGGAGGTGAGGGCCAGGCCGGTGAAGGCAAGGGCTGTGGTGAGGGAGAGGAGCGGCGGGCGTATGCGCATGGAGGCCTTCCCGTCGGGAGGGGTGAACCGTGCGGGGCGGACGGTGCCGGCCGGAGCGGGCTCGACCGCTCGCTGTTCACCATGATGAACGCGATGCCTGGACGTGAACGGGGAAACGGTAGGGCTCCGTCTCGGGCCCGTCGAGAGATCCGTACGTCAACGGACCCGTACGCCGTGCGCGGCGAATTGCCGCTCGGGTCGGCCGCGTTGGGGCGGGGGCGCGGGGTACCCGGCACGGCATGGGACCAGAACCTCGACTCCAACGGCGTACCTGGCGCGCGGCGACCGCGCGCGCCGCCATCCTGATCGTCGGCTTCGTCTGCATGGTGGGCTTCGCGGTGATGCTGGCCAGGGCCACTCTCGTCCCGTCGCCGGGATCCGTGCGCTTCACCCACACCAATCTGCGGCCGGGTGATTCGATCCGTGCCTACTTCGCCCAGCCGGACTGGCGGGACACGGTGAAGCAGGTCGGCGGCAACATCGTGCTCGGCATGCCGTTCGGGGTGCTGCTGCCGGTGCTGTTCCCCCGGACCCGGGGTCTGGTGCGGGTGGTCCTGATGACCGCGTTCGTGATGCTCACCGTCGAGACGGCCCAGGGTCTGCTGATCACGGGCCGCGCCTTCGACATCGACGACGTCATCCTCAACTCGCTGGGCGCCTTCGCCGGTTACCTCATCCTGGGCCGACGCCTCGGGCGCGCCCTGTATCCCCGGCGCCACCACTGGTGGCAGCGACGGCCGGCGGAAGAGGTCGCCGCGCCGGAGACGGAGGCCGCGAAGGAGACGGGCGGCGCGCCGGTCCCGGCCGGCGGATCGAGGCCGCGCCTGCCGGCGATCCTGCGCGGCGTGCGCAAGCCGGCCCCGTGATCACGCCCGGAACACCGCCGCCTTTTGAGGTCCCGGCTTCCTGAGGACCCGGCCCCCGGGCTGTCGCGTGCGCGCCGCGTCGTCGGCGGCGCGCACGCGAGGTGACCTCATTCCGTGGTGATGCCCGTGATGACCGCGTCGCCGAGCGGCGCCTCGTCCTCGGCGTATCCCGCCGCCCGCAGCGCGGCGGTGACCGTCTGGCGGGCGTCCCGCTCGGCGGTCACGGTGTCGTCGGCCTCGACTTCGAGGCGCACGCTGAAGGCCGAGGAACCGCTGTAGAAGGTGAGCATGTCCAGGTCCTCGGCCTCACCCAGGCGGGTGCCGCGCGGGTCGGCGGGGCGCAGCGCGCGTTCGAGGGTCTGCGTGGCCTCCTCGGTGCGTTCGCCGAGGAGGGTTCCGGGGATGGTTACGACGTAGGTGGTCATAAACGTAGGGGGTGCCCAGCAGGCCCCCTTCGTACACCCGGCGCACGGGTGCGAAGACCCGTTCAGGACGGTCGGCGTGACGGCGTGACCTGGGCCATGAGCAGTGCGATGTCGTCGTGGCGCTGGGGCGGTGGCAGCGTGGCGAGCAGCCGGTCGCAGGTCGCCTCGAGCGGCAGACGGTGGTGGGTGAGCGCGTCGAGCAGCGCCCGCAGCCGGTCGTCGATGGGCTGGTCGCGAGTCTCCACGAGGCCGTCGGTGTACAGGACGAGCCGGTCGCCGGGGGAGCAGTCGATGGTGGTGGCGCGGAAGGGGACGCCGCCGACGCCGAGCGGGGCCCCGGTCGGCAGGCGCAGCAGGCGCGGAGCGCGGCCCGGGCGGTCCCAGATGGGCGGCAGATGACCCGCGAGGGCGATGCGGCACTCCGCGCGGTGCGGGTCGTAGACGGCGTACACGCAGGTGGCGGTGGTCTCGTCGAGTTCACCGGTGATGCGGTCGAGGTGGTGCAGGACGTCGGCGGGGTCGAGGTCGAGGCCGGCCAGGGTGCGGGTGGCGGTGCGCAACTGGCCCATGGTGGCGGCCGCGTTGATGCCGTGGCCCATCACGTCGCCGACCACGAGGGCGGTCTTGTCGCCGGCCACCGGGATGGCGTCGAACCAGTCGCCGCCCGCCTCTCCGATGGCGGCGGCCGGCTGGTAGCGGTAGGCCACGTCGAGCCCGATGGGCTGGGGCGGCTGACGGGGCAGCAGGTGGCGTTGCAGGGAGAGCGCGGCGTGGCGCTGCTGCTGGAACCAGCGGGCGTTGTCGATGCAGACGGCGGCCCGGGTGGCCAGTTCGAGGGCGAGGACGGCGTCGTCGTGGGTGAAGGGCTGCGGGTTGCGCGCCCGCTTCAGGTCCAGGGCGCCGAGCACTTCGCCGCGGGCGATCAGCGGGACAGCGAGGTAGGAGTGCAGTCCGGCCCCCGCGAGCAGCCCGGCGGCCTCCTCGTCCCGGGCGATGTTGGCCAGATCGCTCGGTCCCACATGGCTGACCAGGACGGGTCTCCCGGTGGTGACACACCGCGTGACCAGGCGCTCGGCGTTGTAGTTCGCGATATTGCCCGGGGTGTCGGCGGCGCGCAGCGCGTCGGTGGGGTAGGCGGCGGCGACCGCCAGGGCCCGGATGGCCACGGGCCCGGGGCCGGGCTCCTCGCCGCCCGCGCGGCCGTCGAGCACGGAGTCGAGCAGGTCCACCGCCGCGATGTCCGCGAAGTCGGTCACCACGAGGTCCGCCAGTTCGTGGGCGGTGCGGTTCAGGTCGAGCGTGGTGCCGATGCGGACCGTGGCACGGGCGATCAGGTCGAGGCGTCTGCGCGCCTCTGCGGCCTCGTTGGCCGCATGGTACTGGTCGCTGACGTCCACGATGGAGATCGCGACGCCCAGCACGCGCCCCGCGGAGTCCTCCAGGCGGTAGTACGACACGTTCCAGGCGTGCTCCGTCGGGTCGTCCGGGGTCCGCCCGATCGCCGTCTGGTCAAGCAGCGGCACCCCGGTCTCCAGGACGCGGCGCATCGCGGACTCGATGGAGCCGGCGTCGAGGAACGGCAGCGCGTCCTGGACCGTGCGGCCCATGTGCTCCCCGGCCGGAACGCCGTTGATCCGCGCGAGGGCCGGGTTGACCAGCACGTACCGCAGCTCGGTGTCGAGCACCGCGAGCCCGATCGGGGACTGCGACACCAGCCGCACGGACAGGGCCAGGTCGCGCTCCACGGCCCGGACGGTCGGCTCGTCGGTGGCGATCCCCAGCGCGTACAGGCCGCCGTGGTCGTCCTGGAGCCGCATGTTGCGGAACTCCACCATCCGCGTACGGCCGTCCTTGTGCCGGATGGGGAAGACGCCCGCCCAGGTGCCCCCGCCGCTCATCACCCGGGCGAACAGATCCAGGACGAGCGGGCGGTGCTCCTCGGCCACCAGGAGCTTCGCGGCGGAGCGGCCGAGCGCTTCCTGGGCGTCCCAGCCGAACAGATCATGGGCCTGCGGGCTCCACAGCGCGATCCGGCCGGTCTCGTCCAGCACTATGGCGGCGACGCCGAGCACGTCGAGCAGGCCGCCGGGCTCGGAAGCGGCGACGCGCAGGGGACCCAGCCGCTCCCCGGACACCTCGGATGCGTTCATCGTCGGCCCTTCGTCAGCCTGCCTGCCCGATACCTCACTCCTGTCCCAGCGCCTCCACCATCTTCTCCCGGCGCGGCCCGGTTGGCAGTCCATGGGAGGCGGGAGAATCGGGGCGCGCTCGGCGGGCGGCTCCGGCGCGCCCGCCCGGCGAGGGCTCGGGCACGGTCTAGGGGGTGTCTGGTGGACCATGGCCGGGGGCGCGGCGTCTGGCACGGCGCCTCGCGGCGTTGCCGAATCGCCCCGATAGCTCCGCTATCGAGACGCTCCGGCGCCTTGCGATGCACCGCACCAGACGCCGCGCCCTGACCGACCCTGATCCACCAGACACCCCCTAGCCGGACCGGCCGGATTCCGCCTGCGCACCCTGCCCGGACGCCGGTGACCAGGGGCGGGGCTGCTTCTCGCGCTGCTCGTCGTGCCGCGCCAGGACGCCGAGCAGCGTGGCGACGGTCAGCCCGGCCTCGGCGGGGTGTCTCAGCGGGTTGCTCGGTTCGATGCGGTAGGTGTTGGAGCGGCCCTGGCGGGTGTGCGAGAGGTACCCCGCCTCTTCCAGATCGACGATGATCCGCTGAACGGCGCGCTCGGTGAGTCTGCAATGCGCGGCGATGTCGCGTATGCGCGTCGATGGGTTGTCGGCGATCGCGGCCAGCACGCGGGCGTGATTGGTCAGAAACGTCCAGCCCGCATACGGCTCAGGTACGGCACCCATTCCCCGAGGGTATGACGGGGCATTCACGCAAACAAACGGGGGAAAGCCATGTCGTGGTGCTTCGGACGCCGGATCGCCGGGAGGGCGGGGCCGCCGACGCGTGGCCGTGTGAAGCGGATCACATCGCGAAGGTGTCACGTTCCGGCGGGCCAGGGGTGTCTCGATGGGCATGAACGGACAGGGAAGGGCGGCCGGGATGCCGCAGGACGCGTGCGGCGCGGCGGGGGAGCGGGGCCATGGCTGAGGATGCCTTCACCGAGCACCGCGCGCTGCTGTTCACGATCGCCTACGAGATCCTGGGCAGCGCCGCCGACGCCGAGGACGTACTCCAGGAGAGCTATCTGCGGTGGAGCGCGGTGGAACCGGGGAGCGTGGAGCATCCGCGCGCCTACCTGGTGCGTGTGGTGACCCGGCAGGCCCTCAACCACCTGCGCAAGGTCAAGGCCCGGCGCGAGGAGTACGTCGGCACCTGGCTGCCCGAGCCGATCCGCACCGACCCCGCCGTGAGCGAGGACGCGGTCCTGGCCGAGTCGGTGTCGATGGCCCTGATGCTGGTCCTGGAGACGCTGAGCCCGACGGAACGCGCGGTGTTCGTGCTGCACGACGTGTTCGGCTACACCCACGGCGAGGTCGCCGCTTCGGTCGGCAAGACGGAAGTGACGGTCCGTCAGATCGCTCATCGGGCCCGGCGGCACGTCCACGCGCGACGCCGGCGCTTCGAGCCCGACTCCGAGGCATCCCGCGAGATCGTGCGGCGGTTCCTGCTCGCGACGTCCGAGGGCGAGATCCAGGGCCTGATGGACCTGATGGCGCCCGACGTCGTCCAGATCGCCGACGGCGGCGGCAAGGTGTTCGCCGCCCGCCGTCCGGTCACCGGGCACGCCGACGTGGCCCGGTTCGTGCTCGGAGTGGCCCGCACCAGCATCACCGCGACGACCCGGATCGAGCACGCCACCTACAACGGCATGCCGGCGGCCCGGTTCCTCAACGACGGCGAACTCGACTGGCTGGTCGCCTTCGAGATCCACGACGGCAAGATCACCGGCCTCTACGCCATGCGCAACCCGGACAAGCTGCACCGTGCCGACGCGGTGCGCACACTCGACAGAGGAGAACAGCGACCATGGAGACCATGACCGCGGAGCGCGTCATCGCCGCCCCCATCGAGGACGTCTTCGCCTGGCTCACCACGACCACCAACTACACGCGCTCGCCCCTGGTGGTGCGCTGCCGGCTCACCCGGCGCGGCGCTTCGGCGCCCTACGGCGTCGGCGCGGTGCGCAGCCACCTGTGGATGATCGGCTGGCTCAGGGAGCGCATCACGCGCTACGAGGCGCCGTACACCACGGAGTACGTCGTCGAGCGCAGTGTGCCGCCGTCGCGCCACGAGTTCGGCGGCATGACGTTCAGCGAGGTAGAGGGCGGCACCCGGGTGATCTGGACGACCCGCGCCGAAATGGCGATGCCCGTGGTGGGGCCCTTCCTGACCCGGGCCGTGGTGGCGCCGATGATCACGCGCTCCTTCGACAGCATCCTCGCCGCGGCCGACGCCGCGCTGACCCAAAACCCGCGCGCCGAACGGAACATGACGGGCCGGCGGCGCCAGGCGTGAGAGAGGGGCGAGCCCGCCGGGCTCGCCCCTCCGCGGTATGACGGTCCGTCAGCCGTCGATGCGGTGCTGGGTCCAGAACGAGGTCAGGTCCGTGGCTGTGGCCGCCTGGGCGGCCGCCTTGAACTCGGCCGTGGTCGAGACGCCGTACCAGTGCGACGTGGCGTAGTCCTTGAGGAGCTTGGCCATGGCCGTGTCACCGAGGACGCGCCGCAGGTCGTGCAGGGCGCACTTGCCGTAGCCGTAGACGACGGTCGAGTACCGGTCGGAGTGCGCGTCCCAGTAGGCCATCGAGTTGGTGATCTTCTCGGCGGACGACGCCCAGGAGACGCTGTTCCAGCAGCCCGTGCCGGTCTTGTTCTGTGCCAGGTCGGTGGAGTAGTCGGCGAAGGCCTCGTCGAGCCAGGGGTTGTTGTACTCGTCGTCGCCGACGATCCCGTACCACCACTGGTGGCCTATCTCGTGGGTCAGCGCCGTGGTGGAGACCAGGTCGAGGACGAAGCCGGGGTACTCCATGCCGCCGAACCAGTAGTTGTTGTCGATCACCGCGTCCAGCTCGCCGTAGGGGTAGGCGCCGAACCGGGACGCGTGGGTGTCCACGGCCGACTTGGCGGTGGCGAGCATCGACTGGGCGTCGGATGAGCTGATGCCGGACACGGAGTAGATGTTGATCGCCGTGCCCGCGGGCGAGGTGCCGGAGATCTTGCTGAAGGGGCCGGCCGCCCAGGCGAAGTCGCGGACCTTGGACGCGGTCGCCGTGGTGATGGTGCGGCCGCTGGATCCGGGGGTGTCGACCGAGGTGCCCGTGGCCGGGACCAGCAGGCCGCTCGGATGGTCCAGGGTCACATGGAAGTCGGCGGCCAGGGAGTAGAACGACTCGCCGTTGTTGGTGTACGGGTCGAGGTGCCAGCCCGCCGCGTCGCGGATCGCGAGCACGGGCAGGGCGTTGCCGATGTTGCTGAAGGCGCCGTCGGCGCCGAAGCGGTCGGCGCCGTCGGGCACGCTGATGCCCAGGTCGAAGCCGATGGTGGCGGACTGCCCCTGGGGCAGCGGCGCGGGCAGGGTGACCTTGAGGGCCGTGCAGTCGACGGAGAGGTCGCCCGCCGTGCCGCCGGTCACGCCGCTGACCGTGATCGGCATCGCCGAGCAGGAGCCGTGGGCGTTGTCCCACAGCCGCAGGTAGATCTCACTGAGCGCGGTGGCGGAGGCGTTGGTGAAGGTCGCGCTCTCGTGCCCGCTCCACTGGGTGCCGCTCGTGTCGCTGCTCAGGTTGACGGTGTACGCGGGTGAGGCGGGCGTACGGGTCGAGTCGCCGGGCGGGGTCGTGCCGCCCGAGGTGTCGAGGGCGATGTCGTCGAGGACGAAGCTCGTCTGGAGGCTCGAATCCTCCTTGCCGGTGAAGGACAGGCTCACGGTCTGCCCCGCGAACCCCGACACGTCGAAGGACTTCTGTACGTACCCGGTGTTCTTGTCGAGGTTGGAGTACGTCGCGAGCGTCGTGCTGCCGATCTTCGCCGTGAGCTTGTCGTACGCGGTCGACGACGTGGTCTCCGCGGTGTCGATGTGCAGCCAGAAGGTGAGCTTGGCCGAGCTGCATCCCGAGGGGATCGTGACGCTCTGGGAGAGGGTGTCGGTGTGCGTGCTGCCGACGCCGTCGAGCCAGGCGAAGCTGCTGCCGCCGTGCGCGCTCTCGCCCACGCGACTGGTGATCACGCTGCTGGACGACTGGGTCCACGGTGAAGTGCCGCTCTCGAAACCGCCGTTGGCGACCACCTGCGCCGGGGTGCACGCGGCGGCGCGGGGCGCCGTGGCCGGCGCGGCCGACGCCGGCGTGGCGGGCAGGGAGACGGCTGCCAGCGCGGCGACCGCGCAGGCGGTCACCGCGAGGGACTTGTGGGGGGTGGGTCTCACACGGAACTCCTTGGAGAGGGCCGGGATGCCGGCCGGCTCGGTGGCCCCCGCTCGGCTTGGGTGCGCCGCGCGGGGGCCTCGGACGGTGTGCGGCGGGCGCACGATCGCTGAGGTGAGAGTTCATCGGCTGTCTTCCTGCGGTCAGGGCGACAGCCGTGGGGCAGCTTGGCAGGTATGACCGGTCCATGCCAAGAGATCCCCGGCCACAACCCCGCGCGGACGGGGGCGGATTGACAGGCTCACGCCCTGAAGACCATGATTCCACTAGTTGACTAGTGGAATCTTTCGCGAGGGGGAGCATGAGCGGCACGGCCACTGCGGGAGAGGGTGCGGGTGCGGGTGCGGGCACGAGCGCGGGCCGGTGGGCCCTTGAGGCGCGCGGGCTCGGGAAGAAATACCGCCGGGCATGGGCGCTGCGGGAGGAGTCCTTCCGGATCCCGGCGGGCCGCGTCTGCGGTCTCGTCGGACCCAACGGGGCAGGAAAAAGCACCCTGTTGGGGATCGCCGCCCGGCTCGTCGAGCCGACGTGCGGCGAGCTGCGGATCTTCGGACGGCCCGTGGGCGACCCGTCCGTGATGCCCCGGTACGCCTACCTCGGCCAGGACAAACCGCTGTTCAAGCGGTTCACTGTGGCGCAGTGCCTGAGGATGGGCCAGGAACTCAACCCCGGCTGGGACCAGGCGGCGGCCGAACGGATCGTGCGCGAGGGGAACGTGGCGCTCGACGCCAGAGTGGGAGGCCTCTCGGGCGGCCGGCGCACCCGGGTGGCCTTCGCGCTGGCCTTCGGCAAGCGCCCCGACCTCCTGCTCCTCGACGAGCCGATGTCCGACCTCGACCCGCTCGCCCGCGACGAGATCGCCTCCCTGCTCATGTCGGAGGTCGCCGAACGGGGCATCACCGTGGTGATGTCCTCCCATCTTCTCTCCGAGCTTGAGCACATGTGTGACTACCTCCTGGTGGTGGCCGACGGCCGGGTCCGGATGGCGGGTGACGCCGACGAACTGGTACCGCTGCACACCCTGGTCACCGGCGTGATGGCGGACGGCGCCCTGCCGGACGCGCTCAACGCGCACACGGTGATCGATGTCCGAGCGGCGGGGCGGCAGTTCACGGCCCTGGTGCGCCATGAAGTTCCGCTCGACGAGAGCTGGCAGCTCGCCGAACCGACCCTGGAGGAGGTGCTGCTCGGCTACCTCCGCCACCCGGAGGCGCCCGCGCTGCTCTCCCCGACCGCCGTCCCCGACCACCGGCCCGGCAACCGACAGGAGTACGCGGCATGAGCACCCTCACCCGCGCCGCCACGCCCCAGGAGCAGACCCGCGCCGGCCGCCTGCGGCTGCGCGGGCTCGCGTGGCTGATGGTGCGTCAGCACCGGCCCGCGCTCCTCACCTGCGCCGCTGCGGTCCTCATCGGCACGCTCTGGATGATCCACGAACGCGGCGCCGCGCTGGACACTTTGCACGCCGCCGGGTGGCCGGCGAAGTCCCGCGACGCGCTCGACGGCCCCACCGTGCAGCGTCTGGACAACTCCTTCGGCGACGCCGCCCGCTACCTCGGGTACCTGCCGTTCCTGTTCGGCGTGTTCATCGGCGCCCCGCTGATCGCCTCCGACCAGGAGCACGGCATCACCCGTCTGGTGTCCACCCAGTCGGTGACCCGGATGCGCTGGCTGCTGTGGAAGCTCGGGTTCGCGCTCACGCCGGCCGTGGTGACCACCGGGGTGCTCGGCGGCGTCTTCGGCTGGTGGTGGCGGGCCGTGCGCCCCGTGGTGTCCAGCAACTGGTTCGACGGTTCGGTCTTCGACAACTCGCTGCCGGTGCTCACCGCGCTCACGCTGTTCACGACGTCCCTCGGCATCGTGATCGGCGTCCTGGCGCGGCGCGCGGTGACCGCGATGGTCCTCACCCTGATCGCCACGGCGGCGGCCCTCCTCGTGGGCGACTACCTCAAGCCCCGGCTCGCCACGCCGCGCAGGGTCGCCTTCCCGCTCGACGGCGCGCACCCCGCGGTGCTCTCCGACGCCGTCCAGGTCGACCAGTGGGTCGGCACCAGCTCCGGGAAGGTCTACGGCTGGGGTACGTGTGTGAACGACGCCGCACCCGAGGCCTGCCGGGCCAAGCTGGGGATCGTCGACTCGGTCTGGGACTACCTCGGCCCCGACCAGATGGCCCCCCTCCAGTGGACGGCCGCGGGACTGCTGTTCGGCGCGAGCGTGCTCCTGGTGGCCCTCGTCGTGTGGCGCGTCCGGCGCCGGGCGCTGTAGCCGTGGGGAGATCCGTATGATCTCGACGCGCCCCACGGCCCCGGGCGCCACGCGTCCGGCGCCTCCCGGCGCGGCGAACGGCACGGAAAGGAGGCGGGCGGCATGGTCGTGTTCCGCATAGAGCGACGCAGCGGTGTGCCCGCGTACCTCCAGATCGTGCGCCAGGTCGAACAGGCGCTGCGGATGGGCGCGCTCGCGGCGGGCGACCGGCTGCCCACCGCGGCGCAGGTCGCCGCCGACACCAAGGTCAACCCCAACACCACGCTCAAGGCCTACCGGGAACTGGAGCGCTCCGGACTGGTCGAGGTCCGCCAGGGCGCGGGCACGTTCATCACCCGCACCATCGCCGCCCCCGAGAGCGAGCCGGAGTCACCTTTGCGGGCGCGCCTCGCCGACTGGCTGCGCGAGGCCGCCGCGACGGGCCTGACGGAGCGTGAGGTCACCGCGCTCTTCGACGCGGTGCGCGCCCAGATGTACGCGCCCGCGCCGATGCGGTCACCGGACGCGCCCGCGGCCCCCTAGGGGGTGTCTGGTGGACCATGGCCGGGGGCGCGGCGTCTGGCACGGCACCTCGCGGCGTTGCCGAATCGCCCCGATAGCTCCGCTATCGAGACGCTCCGTGCGCCGGCGCGAACTCACCCGACGCGACCGCTCTCGCCGGACGCCTTGGCCACCGCCGCGCACAGCCGTTCCCGTACGGCGTCGGGCAACGGCGTGCCGGCCGCCGACTCCACCACCTGCTCCGCCAGGCTGCGCAACTTGATGTTGGTGTGCTGCGAGGTGGAGACCAGCACCTTCCACGCGGCGTCCGCACTGATGGTGAAGGCGGCCATGAGGATGCCGCGCGCCAGGTCGATGGTGCCCCTGCTCTGCATCGCCCGCCGCAACTGGTCGAGTTCCCGGCGCAGTTCGGCCTCGGGGCCGTCCGCCTGCGCGGTGGTGCGGGCCGCCACCGCCTCTTCGAGCGGCGGGGCCGCGACGGACGGGGGCAGCGCCCGCTCCCTGACGTTGAGCAGGAGATGGACGGCCGCGCAGTCGCAGAACTCGACGTCGGCGAGGTCCAGCTGGACGCCGCCGTCCGGCGCGGCGGGCGCGGGGTGGAGGGCGTGCCGCAGCCGGTGGTCCGCGCTGAGGTCGAGTTCGCCGCACACGCTGACGACCGTCCCGTCGCCGTCGGGGCGGCTGAGGACGGTGAGCCCGGACAGGGGACGCGTGGCATCGGAGCCTGCGAGCCGCGTACACGCGTCGGCCTGCCCCGATGTGGTTGGTTCACCGTGCGACATGGTCATCTCCCTGCGCACTACGGCAATTCCTCCTGGAACAGAGTCGCGCTCCAGGACGATACACGTCAAGGGATACATGAAGCCAAATTCAGGTATTCCGCAGCGTGAGCGGGCGGCCCTACGATGCGCCCATGGGAGAAGTGCCGAAATCACATAGAGGATGGACGTTCATCACCAATCACGCGCGCGTGCTGGCGACGATCGCGGACGACCAGAACGTACGGATCCGGGCCATCGCCGCTCATTGCAGACTCACCGAGCGCGCGGTGCAGAAGATCATCGTCGATCTGGAGCAGAGCGGCTTCTTGTCCCATGCGCGAGAAGGCCGGGGCAACACCTACCGGATCGAGCCGGGCAAGGTCCTGCGCCACCCCGCCGAAGCGGAAGCCGGGCTCACCGTGGCCTCCCTGCTCGGCCTCCTCGCCAGGGACGAGGCGCACCGCGCCGACCGGCCCCGCGACGACGCGTATCGGGGCAACGGCGGCTGCCGCTGATCCGTCCGTACGCCCTTCTCGTGCGCCCGGCGCCCTCGGCAACGGCTTGTTCTCGCGGGTGACGCTGGCCGGTTGCGAACTGGCCGTGGCCCGCCCGCGCCGGGAGGATGCTCCCCTGCCGGGTGGGGCTACCGAGAGGGTGGAGCGGATGCGGTTACGAAGAAGAGGGTCACGGGAGCGGCGCTTCGGGGCGCTGATACGTGGCGCGATCGCGGTGGCCATGGCGTGCGCCGGAGCGGGCGCGATGACCGGAGTGTCCGCCCCCGCACAGGCGGCAGCCCTGCCGAAAGCGGCGCCCGCCGCGCCCGCCGCACTCACCGCAGCGGCATCCACCGGGTGCTCCACGGACTCCGGCGCCCGGGGCCTGGCCAGCTCGCCGGTCTCGGGCAGCCTGGTGTCCGTGGACCGCGCCGACGGGCGGATCGCACAGTTCCAGCTCTTCTACGACGCCACGGCGACGGGGGGCCTGCCCTTCGTCTGGCACCGCGAGCAGGAGCGCCCCGGTGGCGCCTACGGGGCATGGCAGCGGGTGAGTTCGGCGACCGTGGGCCCCAAGAGCTACTACGTCACCGCGGTGGAGAATTCGGCCGGCGATCTGGAGCTGCTGTTCTCCACCTACGGCACGTTCTGCCACTCGGTCGAGAAGGCCGGCGCCACCTCCTGGAGCGTCCCCGAGACGTTCGGGCTCGCCCCGACGCCGTACCACGGCGGTGTGGTGCTCTTCAAGGAGCGCGACGGCAGCATCGACGCCTTCGCCTCCGGCGCCGCCAACGGCAACACGATGGAAGTGCGCCACCAGCAGGACGCCCCGTCCGGCTGGGGCCCGGTCCTGCCCCTGGGGCCCGTGCCCGGCCAGGACGTCGGCCTCAGTCAGCCCAGTACGGTCGAACAACTCCCGGACGGCAGACTGCACTTGACGGTCCGCGAGTGGAACCGGGACCGCATGTGGGAGATCTACCAGACGCGTCTCGGCGGTGGCTGGGGCCCCTGGACGCTGATGACCCCGGGGCCCGCGCCGGCCACCCGGGCGCTCGCGGGCTCCGCCACGGGGCCGCGACTGACCGTGGACCGGACCACGGGTCTGCGCGACGGCGACATCTCCACGTTCACCATCGCGGGCGGCCCGCCCAAGGCCTATGTGTGGGTCAAGGAGTGCGGCCCCTCGGCGTCCGAGACCACCTGTGACGACGACACCGGGCGCCAGTTCCGGGTCTACCCCGACGGCACCTACCAGCTCTCGCCGAAGAAGCTGTACGCCCAACTGACCACTGCGGCAGGGCCGTTCGACTGCCGCACGGCATCGGCCGCCAACCCGTGCTCGCTGGCGCTCACCGACAACAACGGGGCGCTGCTCACCACCGTCCCGCTGCGGTTCGCCCCTGGCGCCCCGCTGGAGGCGCCGCCCACGCTGGGCGTGACGCCCGACACGGGCCTGGTGGACGGCCAGACGGTGCGTGTGACGGGCAAGGGCTACGAGGTGCAGTACCACCCGGCGGTCATGGAGTGCGCCACCGGCTCCACCGACACGCTCGGCTGCCGCCCGCGCTCAAGGCCGCCGGCCACCAGCGACACCGGCCGCCTCGACCAGACGGTCACCCTGTCGGCGACGTTCACCGCCATCGACAACCGCACCATCGACTGCCATGCCCCGGGCGCCTGCGAGCTGGTGGTCTTCGGCACCCGGGTCCGAGGGCCGGAAACGGTCCGCCATCCGCTCGCCTTCGTCCCGGCGTCGGCACATGTGAACTGAGGGGCCGTCAACAACCGTGCGGGGCCGCCGCGTTGGGCGGGCCCCGCACGGTTCAGCGAGCCGCGGCCGTCCGGTAGGGCCGGAAGAACGCGCGCAGCTCCTCGGCGTACAGCTCGGGCTCCTCGAACGGCGCGAAGTGGCCGCCCCGTGCGGGCTCGGTGACCCGCACCGCGTTCGTGGTGCGCTCCAGCCACGCACGCGGGGGCCGCACGACGTCCCCGCGAAAGAGCGAGAACCCGGACGGCACCTCGACCCGGCGGGCGAGCTGCGCGGGCGGGATCGCGGCGTTCGCGTGATACATGCGCATCGACGACGCGATGGTCCCGGTGAGCCAGTACAGCGTGACGTTCGTCAGGATCTCGTCCTTGGTGAAGCTCCGTCTCACATCCCCGCCGCAGTCGCTCCAGCCGCGCAGCTTCTCGACGATCCACGCGGCGAGCCCCACGGGCGAGTCGGTGAGACCGAAGGCGGCGGTCCCCGGCTTCGTCCGCTGCATGGCCGCGTAGGCCCCTTCGCTCGCGCCCCAGGCGGCCACGGCATCGAACCAGTCGCGTTCCTCGGCGGACAACGTCGACCGCTCGCCAAAGAAGACGGGCAGGCCGGCGTCGGTACGGTGCACGGCGACGACCCGGTCGGGATGGTCGAGCGCGAGATAGCGGCTGATGTGGCTGCCCAGGTCACCGCCCGCCGCGCCGAAGCGCTCGTACCCGAGGACACCCATGAGCTCGGCCCACAGCGCGGCGACGTCGATGGAGTTCAGGGGCGGGCCGGTGGGGCGGTCGGAGTGGCCGAAGCCCGGGATGTCGGGCACGACGACGTCGAACGCGTCGGCCGGGTCGGCGCCGTGGGCGCCCGGGTCCGTCAGGAGCGGGACGACCTTGGAGTAGCGCCAGAACGAATCCGGCCAGCCGTGGCTGAGGACGAGCGGCAGCACGGGCCCGGCGGGCGCCACGGCCCGTGCGTGCACGAAGTGGATCCCAAGGCCGCCCACCGGGACCCGGAAGCGGGGGAGCGCGGCCAGCGCAGCCTCCTGGGCGGGCCAGTCGAACTCGTCGGCCCAGTACGCGACGAGCTCGCGCAGGTAGCCGACATCGGTACCGAGCGACCAGTCGGCGTCCTCGGGGACATCGGGCCAGCGGGTCGCGCGCAGCCGCGCGCGCAGGTCGTCGAGCGCGCCGGGGGCGGTCTGCGCGCGGAACGGCTCGGAGGAGGGCTGAACGTCCGGCATGGCCCCACCCTACGACCGCGCCGCGCGGCACCGCCCGGCTCGCGCCCGACGCGCTCCCACGCCGTTTGACCTTCACACGGTGGCAAGGTCTTCACTGCTCCCCGAGGAGGTGGTCCCATGACCACGACGAGACAGGACACGGACGTGCCACACATGATCGAGGGACTGCGGGACAGCCGTTCTGCCGTGCGGCTGCGTGCCGCGATGGCCACCGGCACGGCGCCCGACCCGCGCTTTGTCGTCGAGCTTGTCGAGCGGTGCGCGGTCGAGCCCGAGTTCTTCGTACGCGACATGCTGACCTGGGCGCTCACCCGCCACCCGGTGTCCCTGACGCTCCCCGCGCTGCTGCGGGAAGTCCGCTCGGAGCGGGCGCAGGCACGCGCCCAGGCGCTGCACACGCTGTCCAAGATCGGTGACCGACGGGCGTGGCAGGCGATCACACGGGCGGTGCTGGCCGACCCCGACGACGAGGTGGCGCGCAGCGCCTGGCGGGCAGCGGTCCTTCTTGTGCCGGAAGGTGAGGAGACCCCCCTGGCCACGGCTTTGGCGACGCAGCTGGGGCGCGGTGAACGGGAGACACAGCTGAGCCTGAGTCAGGCGCTGGTCGCGCTCGGCGAGGTGATCGCGCCGGTTCTGGGGGAGGCGGCAGAGGCCGGCGAGCCGGGGACGCGCGCACACGCGCTCGCCACCGAACGGCTGCTGCGCGACCCGGACGCCGGCTTCGCGCAGGCGATCGAGGAGGCCAAACGCATCGTGGCGATGGCCGGTGCCCCTCAGGTGGGATGATCACACCTGTGCTGATCGGTGAGGTGGCGAGACGGTCCGGGGTCAGTGCCCGCATGCTGCGGCACTACGAATCGCTGGACCTGGTGCGGCCTTCGGGCCGTACGGGCTCGGGATACCGGGAGTACTCCGCGCGGGACCTGCGGCGGATCTTCCACATCGAGAGCCTGCGGTCGCTGGGTCTGTCGCTGCGTGAGATCGGGCGCGCGCTCGACGATCCCGCCTTCGCTCCTTCGGCGCTCGTCGGCGACCTCATCCGTCAGGCACACGAGCGCATCGCGGCCGAGACACGGCTCCTTACGCGGCTGCGCAGGATCGAGGAGGCGGACCCGAGCGACTGGGAGGACGTCCTCCATGTCGTCTCGCTGCTGCGGGCGCTGGGGTCCCCCAGCGCCGACGCCCGCCAGCGCGCGGCCCTCGCCTCGGCCGACGTGGTGCCGGCGCCGGTGGCGGCCCTGGCCGATGCGGCACTGCGCGAGAGGGACCCGAACGTCGCCGGCGCCCTGCGCTGGGCCCTGGCGCAGTCGGGCGAGGACGGGGTGGCACCGCTGGCCAAGGGGCTCGGCTCGCCAGTGGCCGAGGTGCGCGGGCGGGCCGTCCGGTCCCTGGCCGAGCTGCCAGGCGACGAGGTGATCGCGCACCTGCGGACCGGCCTCGCGGACCCCGACCTCGAAGTCCGCGGGTATGCGGCTCTCGCGCTCGGGACACGTGCGGTGACCGAAGCGGTCCCGACGCTCATCGACATGATCGTGGCCGGGAGGAACGACATCGACGCCGCCGACGCGCTGAGCGAACTGGCGGGTGACACCGCGTCGGCGGAGCGGATCGCGACCGGGCTGGTCGGCCGGCTCGCCGACGCCGCCACCCGGGCCCCCGCGCGCGGACGGCTGACCCAGGCGCTGGCGGGCATCGCGGGGGCGACGGCGTCACGCGCCCTCGCGGAGCTGTCGCACGACGAGGACAGGGCCGTCGCGCTGACCGCCACGTACGTTCTCCAGCTCCGCGCGGCACACTGACGGCCCCCCCATTCGCACGGGTCAGCGCGCCGCGTGGACCTCCAGGGCCACCCGGACCGCCGACTCCACGGCCCCCTCGATCCAGGCCGGCTTGAGCGAGGTGTGGTCACCGGCGAAGTGCAACGGGCCCTCGGGGGCGGGGATGTCGGGGAACAGCTCGGTGTGCTGGCCCGGCAGGAGGACCGATGCCTCGCCGTAGGCGTAGGGGTCGCGGGCCCAGCTCTGGGTGCGCCCGGCGCCGGTGTAGAAGATCTCGATGCGCTGCCCGTAGATCTCCTGCAACCCGGACAGGGCATGGGGATAGCGCGCGTCGTCGTCGAAGGCGTCCCAGCGCATCGCGTCGTCCGCCCAGGTGTAGGAGGCCAGAACCACGCCGCCCTTGCTGCCCGGCACCGAGTGGGAGGGGTTGA
Source organism: Streptomyces sp. NPDC006711 (assembly GCF_042869775.1). Taxonomy (NCBI): domain Bacteria; kingdom Bacillati; phylum Actinomycetota; class Actinomycetes; order Kitasatosporales; family Streptomycetaceae; genus Streptomyces; species Streptomyces sp. NPDC006711. The sequence continues at coordinate 328,102 of NZ_JBIAGO010000003.1, read as the reverse complement.
AGGTGAACCGGTTCGGGTTGTCGCTGACCGAACCCCCGCCGAAGCTGCCCACGGCGCCCGGCTGGTCACGGGTGGCGGAACGGTAGGCCGCGTAATAGGCGCGCTGGGCGGCGGACAGGTGCTCGCCGGTGACGGAGTCGTGGCGGCCGAGCAGACTGCCGTCGTCGGGAGCGAGCCCCCGGCGGTAGGAGTCGTACAGGTTGGGCGCGATGGTGGCGAGCTCGCGCTTCCAGTCCTCCTCGGTGAACTCCCACCAGCGGCGGCTGAATTCGAGCAGGACCTTGGTGGCGCTGTCGTAGTGGAGCTCGGTGACCGCCATGCGCTTGGCATACGACATCAAGGGGGCGACCTGGATGTGGCGCAGCCCCGAGAACGGCACGGTGACGATGGCGAGGTCGGCGGCGAACTGCTCGCGCACCGGCGCCTCTTGCTGCCCCTCCGAGACGGTGTCGACCCACACATGGGGCCCATCGGCGCTCACATGCGGGGTGTCGGTGTGGGGGCGGGACGGATCCCAGTACTCGATCCGGGTCACGCGCCGGTCGAAGCGTACGCAGTCGCGCACTTCCTTGAGCAGGGCGTCGGGCAGTGCGGCGGTGCCGCCCCGCAGCTCCCAGAACGTCGTGTCGGGGCTGATCAGGGCGGCGTCGAGGAAGCTGTGGATGAACGACAGGGGCAGGCGTGAGGTCAGATCCTCAAGGCAGCCGATCAAATTGATGGTGGCGTCGTCGAGCTTGGCGTACTCGGAGAGGAAGCGGCGCATGGACCAGTCACCGAAGCGCTCGATGACCCGGGCCCACCCGGCCACCATCTCCTCGGCCGGCTTGTCCACCCGGCGCCCGTCGCCGCCGACCGTGCTGAACTCGTCGCGGACCGGTGCCAGGGCGTTGCCGAGGATGGTGCTGGAGGGAACGTCCCACAGCGCCCGGGGAACCCCGAAGGAACGGTTGACGCGCCGAGGCGCACGCGCGTAGTCCGCCCGGCGGACCCGGAGGCCGTTGACGTGGATCCACGTCCGCATGGCCCGGCTGCCGTCGGCGTTCTCGTCCACCAGACGGAACTTCTGCCGCGCCACGCCGAGATGGTCGATGAGGGCCATGACCAGCGGGTGGCTCCCCGGGATGCGCATCGCGCCGGCCTCCGCGTACTGCCGGGGATCGGCGAACGGCTGCTCGGCGTGCTCGTGGCCGCCGGTCCTGAAGGTCTTGATCCGCCCGCCCGCACGGTTGCCGTTGGCCTCGATGAGGGTGACGGTGTGGCCGGCCCGCCGCAGGAGCAGCGTGGCTACGAGCCCCGCCGGTCCCGCCCCGATCACCAGTACCTTCTTGGCCCGGCCCGCCGACCGGGGCAGACCACTGCCCACCAGGACCTGGCGGTAGGACGGGACGAGGTCACGGCCGTCGGGCCCGCGCATCAAAAGCGCCCGCGCGACGGTCAGGCAGCGCTGCTCAAGTGACGCGGGGGAGGCGGGAGCCAGGGCGGGGGCGACGGTCGCCGCGGCGGCCGGGGGCGCGGCCGACGTCGTGGTGAGCGCACCGGCCGCGACGGCGGTGCCGAGCGTGAACCCGCGCCGGGACAGCGAATTGGGCCGCGAGATGGACGTGGAGGTGTGAGGCGATCGCATGGCCACACCATGCCGCCCCGTACACCCCCCGCCGGACCGGGCGCGCTCCTGGCCAGGGCTTCTTTAACTCAAACGGGCGACGGCGAACGGGACTTCGGGGCCGGCGCCCCACGCGGCCGCGGGGCCCATCGGCCGTCTCCGGCGATGGGCCCCGTACGACGCGGCGCGTGCGGTTCGCATGGGAAGCGCGGGCGGAGCGCGACGGCGTGTGATGCCCGGCCGCGCCGGCGCGGAGGACCGGACGCCCCAGGTCACCTACTTGTTGAGGGCGCGCTGCAACTGTGCCTTGTCCATGCTGGAACGGCCGTGGACATTGCGGCGCTGCGCCTCGGCGTAGAGCTGGTCGTACGTCGGTCCCTGCGCGCCACTGTGCGAACGCCGACCGCCCCGCTTGGAGGAGGACATGTCCTGAGTGGAACTCTTGCTCGCGGTCTTGGACTCACCCGACCGTGCTCGCTCCTTGTTGACCGTCCTCGCGGCGATCTCCTTGGCACGCTTGGTGCTCTCACCCCGGTCCTCGGCGCTCTCCTTGATGTGCTCGTACTGCCGTTCGCGCTTCGGGCTCGATCCGCTGGGCATGTCGTCTCCTTGCCTGTGGTGGTGATCGGGGAGCGATCACCTTCACCCTGTGCCGCACCCGGCCACTTCGCAATCGGAGCCGGGCCGACGGATGCGCCGTCCCTGGGGACCGGCAAGGCCTGGCAGTGCCGGCCCTGTCCAAGACGTCCGCACGGCGCGCCTACCCCGCCCCCGAGCGCCGAATCTCCTGCCTCAAGGGCCGGGGGACCGGGCGCTCTCACCGGGCGGCGGGCAGCTCGCACCAGGCGATCGCGTTCTCCACGAGACTCCCCATGACCAGGCGCTCCTCGCGTTCGGCGACGGATGTCGTCATCCCGAATCGCCGCCTCCCGCCACGCAGTTCACGCAGCACCCGGCCCTCCGCGTCCACCTCGATCACCCAGGCGCCCGAGGGCGGCGGGTCGGGCAGGTGCCGGGCCGCGGCGGCCACCGCGCGGCGCGCGCGGGCCGGCGCGCGGTGCAGCCACCGCGCAGGCGGGGTGCGCGGCGCGGCGAGCGCCACCCAGAAGCCACCGCCGGGGCTGCTGGACACGTTGTCGGGGAGGCCGGGAAGCGCGTCGGCCAGCGTGTCCTTGCGGCCCGCGCCGGGTCCGCTCAGCCGCAGCCGGGTCAGCCGGCACGCCCCGGTCTCGGCCACCATCACGTACGACTCGTCGGGGGCGAGCGCGACCCCGTTCGCGAACTGGAGCCCGTCCAGGAGTACTTGGGGCTCGCCGCCCGGCGACAACCGCACCAGCAGGCCCGTCGGCTCGTGCTCCAGGATGTCGGACAGCCAGTCGTCGAGGCCGTGACGGCGGCTGGAGACGGTGAAGTAGATCGTGCCGTCGGTGGCCGCCACCGCGTTGCTGCAAAAGCGCAACGGCGATCCGGCGACGGAATCCGCCAGCACCTCGGCGCTCCGGTTCCCTTCCGGGTCGAGCCGGAGCAGCCCCCTGTGGGCGTCACACACCAACAGGCGTCCGTCCGGGAGGAGTTCGAGCCCGAGGGGGCGTCCGTGGGTGTGGCCGACCTGCTCGATCGTGGCGGGGCGACGGGCGCCGGGAAGGACGATCCGCAGCACCCGCCCGTCGTCCACGCCGGTCAGGACGCGCCCCTCGCGGTCGAAAACGACATCCTCAGGACCGGTGGCGCCCAGCGCGACGCGGCGCGGCGAGGGTAACGGCGCCGGGTCGGGACGCGTCGCCGCCCCACCGCGCCTCACGCGGCCCGCCGGACGCGGCGGGCCCGCAGACAGCGCTTCATCTCCTCGGCGTAGGGAAGGCCCACGCCGAGGGCGATGGTCACGCCGAGCGCCGCGAGATACCGCGCGGGCAGCGGCCGGTCCTTGGGCAGCAGCTTCCAGTCGTCGGGGCCGGGGCCGCCCTTCACCGCCGCGCGGACGGCCTCGGGGTGCAGACACGCGACGAAGGCCATCGCGGTCAGTGGCAGCACTTCCAGGAAGCTGTGGATGTGCTGCTCCACCGGCCGCACCTCACGGCGCCCGGTGGCGAAGCTGACGTCGTACAGGGCGGTGGCGCCGTGGGCGAGCGCGGCGCTGCCCATGAGGGACAGAACCAGCGGGTTGACCTTGGCGAGCAGCCCCACGGCGACCGGGATGCCCGCTTCGGTCATCATCAGGGCGTGCACCGCCGACTCCCGCGCCCCGGAGGTGTCCTCGATCTTCGTACGCCGGTGCATCCACCAGTCCGCGACGCCCGGCACCACCCACAACGGCAGCACGCCGTACAGCAGGAAGCGGCGGTTGGCGGCCTCGACCCCCTCGACGGGCGCGGAGATCGGCAGATCGCGCCCACGTCGCCAGCGGGCCCAGGCGCGGGCGGGCAGGGCCAGGGGTACGGATATCGCGGACGTCGGCATGGCAACCCTTCTCGTCACGTGCTTCGCTGCGGTGCTGTTGGTGCCTCGGGGGTGTTGGCGGCTGGTGCGGCCAAGCCTCGCCCCGGAGCGGCGGGTCCGCCTTCCGGGGCGAGTGCGTCATGCGCCGTCCGGGTCATGGCGCCACCGGCCGGGCACTGCGCCTCCGGGGCGCTCCGCGCGTCAGTCGCGGCTGCGCCGGCGATGGCTGGTGTCGCACCAGGGGTAGCGCCGACTGCGTCGGCACATGCACAGGGCGACCAGGCAGCGGTCCGACACGGCCGTGGTGCCGTCGTCGAGGACGACCTCGACGGGCCCCTCGACGAGCAGGGGCCCCTCGCGCCGCATCTGGATGCGTCGGGCGTTGTCAGACGGGTCGTTCGGCACGGATGACCACCAGCTCCTCCATCGTCTCGTCGTCGTCGATCAGTCCCTGCTCGGCGAGCCAGGCGCGCCGCGAGCGCAGGACAGGACCGAACGGAATGAACCGGCGGTCGGCCACCGCGGCCTTCAGACCCTGCGCGCGCAGCTCGACCACGGTCGCCTGGGCATCGCTGAGCGCCGAGTGGACGATCAGGAGTACGCCTCCGGGCCGCAGCAGTGGGGGCGCCTCGCGGCAGATGCGGCTCAGCAGGAGCCGCCCGTCGCGCCCGGCGTCCCAGGCGCGGGCGGCGCCGCGCTCGGGAACGGTGGGGGAGAGCGCCGGTACGTAGGGCGGGTTGCTCAGGATGAGATCGAAGGACCGCCCCGCGAGCGGCGCGAGGAGGTTCCCCCGCACGACCCGGACCGGCAGACCCGCGAGGCGCGCGTTGAGACGCGTGCTGATCACGGCACGCCAGGAGATGTCCACGGCCGTGACCCGGGCGCCGAGGCGGGCCGCCGCGAGGGCGAGCGCGCCGGTTCCGGTGCAGATGTCGAGAACCTCGGCGCCTGGGGGCACCGCTTCGTCATGCAACGCGTCCGCCAGCAGGTCGGTGTCGTCCTGGGGGGCGTAGACGCCGGGGAGAGCGATGAGATTCACGCCCCCCGCGTACCCGACAATCCGTAATAGATCCGTGCGAATTTGCGTTTAGCGGCGGAAATCCTTGCGATTACTGGGGAAGAGGGGTCCGCAAGGATGACTTCCGTGCCTGCCAGTGCCCAAGGAGATGGTCGCCGAACCGGTCTTCGAGGAACACGGTGGCATCGACGCCGAACACGACGTCGGGCGCCAGCTCCGGCTCCTGCTCCAGGAGACCGCCGATGACCTCGTGCCGTACGACCTGTTCGTGCACCGCGTCCGCCTCGACGTGCTCGGTGTAGAAGAACTCCGCCGCCGCGCCGGCGCCGGCCCGCTTCATCGCGAGGGCCATGCGCCGCGAGGAGGGCGACGAGGTGACCTCCAGGGTGGCGAAGTGGCCGAGCAGCGCCCCGCGCAGTGAGCGGCGCAGCCCGAGGAGCGACATGAGATTCACCGTCGCGAGCATCTGGGCGGAGGCGGCGTCCACGTAGCGGCCGTACGCCGTGTCGAGCCCGAGGTCTTCCATCAGGTCGGCGAAGAGCTTGGCGTGCACCCGCTCGGCCCGGCCGCCGCCGTACTCGTCGAACTCCACCGCCGCCATCCCGGCCTTCGCCCGGCCCCACAGCCGTGGCAGCACCCACGCGTGCGGGTCGGCTTCCTTGAGGTGGTAGAGCGAGCGCTGAACGGCGTACTCGCGCAGCTGCCAGAGCTCGCCCTCGTCCTGGAGGAAGTAGGAGACGCCCGTGCCGTGGACCGGCTCGACGAGGAGTTCGTCGAAGGCGTCGTCCACGTCGTGGTCGCGCTTGGCGTCCTCGCGCAGCGCGGTCAGGAAGCGGTCCTCGAGCAGGCCGCGTACCGCGATGAGCGCGGGGTCCCATTCGCGGGCGTCGTCGACTCCGTCGAAGCCCCGGTAGTGCAGTTCGTATCCGAGGTACAGGGCGAGCTGGAGATCGTCGCCGTACGGTGTCGCGCGGGCGACGGCGCTCTCGTCGGGAAGCGGGCCCGCGTCGCCGCGCAAGTGGCCGATGAGGGCGGCGGACAGCTCCCCGCGGGCTTGCGGCAGGCCGGGGCTTCGCTGCTTGCTGATGGTCATGGTCTACGCGTACCCGGCCGCCCGCCGGGTGCAACGGGGGTGGCGGGTGGGATGCGACGGAGTGGAGGGGAGCCGTGTCGCCCGGAGGCGGCCGCGCTGCCGCCCACGAGGCTTACGGGGTGCCGTGCTTTCACACCGGTGGCTTGCCCGGCCGGACGCGTCGTAAGCCTCCCCTCAGGCGCATAAATCACCACCAATCAGGGCATTAAAGTGGGCAGAGTGCTCGGACGACGGGCCCCTGCCGCCCCGGCGGAGCGGACCCGCCCCGTCGAAGGAGCCCCGCCCATGCCCCCAGTGAGCCAGGTCCCCCCGGCGCATCCGCCCCGGACGCCCTCGCCGGCCGTACGGCGCAGGGCGCTGCACGGCATACCCGAGGTGGCGTGCCCCCAGGACCTCAGCATCGAGGCCGCCCGCTTCCTCTCCCAGGCCCTGTTCGGGCGGCTCGTCGAGCTCGACGAGGGCACACCGGAGTACGCGTATGTGCGCAACACCCTGGTTGAGCTCAACCTCAGCCTGGTGAAATTCGCCGCGCGCCGGTTCCGCCATCGCAGCGAGCCCGCCGAGGACATCCTCCAGGTGGGCACCATCGGCCTCATCAAGGCGATCAACCGGTTCGACCCGGCACGCGGGGTGGACTTCTCCTCCTTCGCGCTGCCGACGATCACCGGAGAGATGAAGCGCTTCTTCCGTGACACCACCTGGGCGGTTCAGGTGCCCCGCCGTCTCCAGGAGCTGCGGCTGCGCCTCGCCGGGACGCGGGACCGGCTCGGTCAGGAGCTGGGCAGGGCGCCCACGACAGCGGAACTGGCCAGATGTCCGCGCATGACCGAAGCCGAGGTGGCCGAGGGGGAGCGGGCCGCCAACGCCTACTCGGCCCGCTCGCTTGACCTCGGCGAGGAGGACAGCGGTGCCACCGGCGTCGCGCGCACCCTGGGCGCGGAGGATCCGTCGTTCGACGTGATCGAATCCCTTGACTCGCTCAAACCCCTCATCGCCGCACTGACGGACCGCGAGCGCGCCATCCTGTCGCTGCGGTTCGGCCAGGAACTCACCCAGGCGGAGATCGGCGCCCGGGTCGGGCTCTCCCAGATGCATGTCTCGCGCGTCCTGGCCCAGATCATGGAACGGTTGCGCGCCGGGCTCCTGAACGACGGGCCGACTGCCTGAGCGGGCACACGCCCTGAGGAGTGGTCCAGGGCGGGGATGGCCCAGGGCGGGGGTGGCCCAGAGCGGGGGTGGCAGGCCAGGGCGTGGCCCTCGAGAACGCGCGCCTCAGGAGCGGCCGCGGCCGGGCAGCGCGACCTCGAACCACACCGCCTTGCCCGCGCCCACCGGCGCCGAACCCCAGCGTGCCGCGAGCCGGTCGAGCAGCATCAGGCCGTGGCCGCCGGGCAGCGCGGGCGCCCGGGGGCGGCGCCGGGGCGGGACGGGGCTTGCGTCGGTGACCTCGACCCGGACGCGGTCGTCCATGTGCCGCAGCACCAGTTCACGCGGGCCGCCCGCGTGCAGACAGGCGTTGGTGACGACCTCGGACACCAGGAGCAGTACGTCGTCCACCAGCGCGGCGTCCGCCGCGTCGGCCGTCGGACTCCATCCCCAGTCGTCGAGGGCCGCGGCCGTGAAGTCGCGGCAGCGGGAGACGACGCCCGTCACGTCGAACAAGGTCAGACGGCGGATCTGGGTCCGCCCGGCGAGTCCTGTGCCGTTCATCGCGCTCTCCGTTGCTTCTCCTTCCGCATCCCGCGCCGCCGGCCTCCTCAGGGCTTCGGCTCGGATACGGAACACGTGATGTATGCCTGCGGTGGGCGCGGACGGAGGTCCGCGCCGGGTGGGGAGGCCTATAGGGAATGTGCCCCGTAGTCGCCGCTCTAGTGGGACCGGGCGGGGGAAAACTCCAGGAGCCCCGCGACGGCACGGGCGTACGGGCCCGAGGTTCCACGGCGCCGCACGGCGCCGAAGGGTCGGCCACGGTCCGTGCCCGGCTGTTTCGCGGGGACTCCCGGGGTACCCGCAGCACATGATGTGTCTCAGCATGCAACTGGCCCTCAATCACGGTCTGGTGATCGGCGCGGTCCCGCTCGCTGTCGGTGTGGTGCTGGTGGCCGCGTTGATCGGGGCCGTGTGGTGGGGACGGCGGCGCCAGGCCCGCCGGACGACTCCTCCGCGCCCCGAGGAGCAGCCACGCCTGCCGGCCTCCGGCCCGGTGGCTGAGGTGAGCGAACGCCGTGAACCCGCCGAGGTTCCGCGTGACGGCGACCGCCTCACCCCGCACGACATGCCCGGGTTCGGCAACCAGGGCACCCGCACGGCGAAGGACCAGTCGCCGCCGGCCAACGAGGGCCGGAGCGGGGCGTTCGGCAGCGGCGGCCCCTCGGCCTGACTCCGGCGCCCGGGCCCGCACACCGGCGGGTGATGCCACTGGTGCCGGCGTTACAGCCCGTCGCGGTCGGGTACCCATGGACGATCGCCGCACCGGGTGCCGCCGCACCGGTGCCGGTCGGGTGACCTGGAGGCACGTCGTGGACACATCTGTGGACCGGATCGCGGAGCCCTGGGGCACCCGCACGCCCTATGGACGGCACGGAAAGTGGCCCGAGCGCGTCGACACATATCTGGCCGACGGGATCGCACCGGACGAGGTGCGGCGGTGGGTACGGGCCGCGTCGATCCTGCACTCCGACGGCGACGCCATGGACATCGCGGTCAAGGACGACCGCATGGTCGGCGTACGCGGCCTCGCGTCGGACCGGGTCAACCACGGCCGCCTCGGACCCAAGGACCTGTTCGGATGGCAGGCCAACAGCTCAGGGGACCGGCTCACCCGCCCTTTGATCCGCGAAGGCGGCCGACTGGTGCCGTGTGACTGGGAGACCGCGATGAGCAGAGTGGCCGCGCGGTCCCAGGACCTGCTGGACCAGCGCGGGCCGGGCTCGATCGGCTTCTACACCAGCGGCCAGCTCTTCCTCGAGGAGTACTACACGCTCGCCGTGCTCGCCCGTGGCGGCATCGGCACCAACCACCTCGACGGAAACACCCGTATGTGCACCTCGACCGCGGCCGGAGCGCTGAAGGAGTCCTTCGGCTGCGACGGGCAGCCGGGCAGTTTCGACGACATCGACCACGCGGACGTCATCGCCCTGTTCGGGCACAACCTCCCCGAGACCCAGCCCGTGCAGTGGATGCGGGTCCTGGACCGGCTGAGCGGCGACGATCCGCCCCGGCTGGTGTGTGTGTGGACCCGAGGCCCACCCCGGCGGCCCGCCTTGCCACCGTGCACCTCCCGCCGCGCGGCGGGACCAATGTGGCGCTGCTCGACGCCCTGCTGCACGAGATCATCCGTACCGGCCGTATCGACCAGGAGTACATCGCCGCCCACACCGTGGGCTTCGACGAGCTCAAGAAGCGCATGGCGGACCGCACGCCGGAGTGGGCGGCCGGGATCTGCGACGTGCCGGCCGGCGCCATCCGGGAGGCCGCGGACATCCTCGGCTCCGCCGAGCGGCTGCTGTCCACGGTGCTCCAGGGCGTCTACCGGTCCCACCGGGCCACGGCCGCCGCCGTACAGATCAACAACCTGCATCTGATCCGGGGGATGCTCGGCCGCCCCGGCGCCGGAGTCCTCCAGATGAACGGGCAGCCCACCGCCCAGAACACCCGCCAATGCGGCGCCAACGGAGACCTGCCCGGCTTTCGCAACTGGGAGAACGACCAGCACGTCGCCGACCTGGCGAAGGTCTGGAACGTCACGCCGGAAACGATCCCGCACTACGGCCCGCCGACCCACGCCATGCAGATGTTCCGCTACGCCGAGCAGGGCTCGATCCGCATGCTGTGGATCAGCGGCACCAACCCCGCCGTCTCCCTGCCCGAACTCGCCCGCATCCGCTCGATCCTGGCCCAGGACCGCCTGTTCGTGGTGGTCCAGGACCTCTTCCTGACCGAGACCGTCCAGCTCGCCGACGTGGTGCTGCCCGCCGCCACCTGGGGCGAGAAGACCGGCACGTTCACCAATGCCGACCGGACCGTCCACATCTGCGACAAGGCCGTCGAACCACCCGGCGAGGCCAGGCCCGACCTGGACATCTTCCTCGACTACGCCTCCCGCATGGGTTTCAAGGACAAGGACGGCGGCCCCCTCGTCACCTGGCACGACCCCTAGGGGGTGTCTGGTGGACCATGGCCGGGGGCGCGGCGTCTGGCACGGCACCTCGCGGCGTTGCCGAATCGCCCCGATAGCTCCGCTATCGAGACGCTCCGGCGCCTTGCGATGCACCGCACCAGACGCCGCGCCCTGACCGACCCTGATCCACCAGACACCCCCTAGTCCGCCTTCGAGGCGTGGAAGCGGTGCAGCGCGGGCCGGCCGTGCGACTACACCGGTATCACCTACGCGGGGCTGCGCCGCGGCAGCGGCATCCAGTGGCCCTGCAACGAGGAGTTCCCCGAGGGCACCGACCGGTTGTACACGGACGGGATCAGCTGGGCCCATCCCGACATGTGCGAGTCCTACGGCAAGGACCTGGTGACCGGCGCGTCCACCACCGTCGTCGAATACCGCTCGCTCAACCCGGACGGCAAGGCCCTGTTGAAGGCGGCCGGCTATCTGCCGCCGCACGAGGAACCGAGCGAGGCCTACCCCTTCCAGCTCACCACCGGGCGGACCATCTACCACTTCCACACCCGTACGAAGACCGGCCGCGCCCCCCAGCTCAACGCCGTCGCTCCGGACGTCTGGGTGGAGGCATCGGCCGAGGGCACGGACGAACTCGGCTGGTGCGAGGGGGACTTGATGGAGGTGGTCACCCCGCGCGGCTCGCTGCGGGCCCGCCTGAGGGTCACCGACATCCGGGCCGGCCTGCTGTTCGTGCCCTTCCACTACGGCTACTGGGACACCCCGGCGGGCCACGGTCCAGGGGAGGGAACGCCGGGGCGCGCCGCCAACGAGACGACGGTCACCGACTGGGACCCGGTCTCCAAGCAGCCCCTGTTCAAGACCGCGGCGGCCGCGCTGCGGCTCGTGGCGCGCGGGGACGAGGCGGACAACTCCGCGCCCACGACGGCTGCGTCCGCGCCCGCGCGGGCCGGGAGCGGCACCGCCACCGTGGGCGGGCCGACCGCGTACGCCTCCCAGGCGTACGACGACACGCGTGAAGGGAGCGGCGCGTGAAGGGCGTCCAGCTGGTTCTGCGCAGCACAACACCACGGCGAAAGCGACCTGGCGGATGAGCTGGTGACGGTGGCCGAACGCCATCGCACCGAGCACGAGGTCCACCACGTCGCCCTCGCCCTCGCCGCCTGGTCCCGCGAACACGTCGCCCGGCTCGCGGACGTGGCCCGTGACCACGCCCTCGACCTGGCCGAGCCGCACGACGCCGGCACCTCCGGCGTCCTTACGACGCTCAGGAAGAAGGCGGCGGACGCCGTGGGCCGCCTCCCGGAGCCGGGGCTGCTCCTGCTGCGGGACCTGCGCGAACTGCATCTGGCCGCCTCCGAGAACTCGCTGCACTGGGTGATGCTCGGCCATGGTCCACCAGGCACCCCCTAGGGACGCCGCTCTCCTCGATCTCGTCTCGTCGTGCCATCCCGAGACCCTGCGTCAGATGCGCTGGACCAACACCATGATCAAGATCCTCTCCCCGCAGGTGCTCACCAGTCTGTGACGCCGGTCCGCGTAAACCCGGCCACCGCCGTCAAGATCCGGCCGAGGTGGCGCGAGAAGCCGTGCGAGACTCCTGGTTGAAAAACCGCGAAGCTGGTTTGATAATTTCATCGCAGTCCAGCCCCGAGGAGCCCCGGTATGAGACAGGAACGTGCCGTGCGCACCCGCCAGGCACTGATGTGCTCCGCCGCCGAGTCCTTCGAGCGGCACGGATACGTACGCGCCAGGCTCGCCACCATCAGCAAGGACGCGGGAGCAAGCCTTGGGGCGCTCCATTTCCACTTCGAGAACAAGGCGGCGCTGGCCGACGCCGTGGAGCGAGCGGCCGCCACGAGCCTGCACCGCGCCGCCCGGGTCGCCCAGCGCCCGGCAATGAACGCCCTCCAGAGGCTCACCGGCATCTCGTACGCCCTGGCCGGCCAGCTGCACCGCGATGTCGTCGCGCGGGCCGGGCTCCGGCTGGGCGGTGAGCCGGGGCGCCCCCGGCACCGGGATCTGCGACAGGAGTGGCAGGAATGCGTACGGCAGTTGCTCACCGAGGCCCGCGCGGAGGGCCTGCTCGCCGACGAGGTGGATCTGGCGGCCGCGGTCTCCACCATCGCGGCGACCACGACCGGTCTGGGCCTGCTCGCCCGCAAGGACCCGTGGTCCGCGCCCCCGGACTCGCTCGCCAAATTCTGGCGTCTGGTCATGCCCAGTCTGGCCGCACCCGCCTTCGAGCCGGGCCTCTTCGCGATCGCGGGCTGAGCCGAGAGCCCCGAACCCGCCCCGATGGGGCGGGGGTTGAGGGCCCGGTGGCGGTGGCTCCGGTCAGCGCGCCTCGGACGCGGTGCCCGACGCCACCAGCCGGCTGAGCGCGGGCTCCCGCGCGAGGCGGGGCAGCAGCAGCGCCCAGAAGCCCGTCACCTTGGCCCGCGCAAGCCCATGCGTGTCCTGGCCGCCCAGCGCCTCGAACCCGGTGACCGCCGCCATCACCGTGAGCGCCGCGTCCTGCGGAGAGACGTCCGGGGCCAGCGCCCCCTCGCCGCGCGCCCGCGTGAACGCCTCCTCCACCCAGTCCTGCCAGGCGCGGTGCAAGTTCTGCTCCCGGCCCGGGAGTTCCGGGCCGTCGTCGAGGTCGAAGCCGGCCCGCAGCACGACGTCCTGGTGCAGCCCTCCGACCAGCGCGTGGCTGGCGTCTATCAGGAGCTGGAGCGCCCCGTCGCGCGCGGATGCGCCTTCGGTGATCCTCCGCAGCCGCCCGGCGGCCGTCTCGCGGACCGCGCCGGCCAGGGCCGCCTTGCTCGCGAAGTGGAAGTGCAGCGCCCCGTTGCTCACCCCCGCGCGGGCGCTGACCGTGGCCAGCGACGTGGTCTCGAACCCGTCCCGGTCGAACTGCTCGGCGGCCGCCTCTATCAGCGCCTCGCGCGTGCGCACCGCCCGTTGCTGCATGGCCATCAAGACGCTCTCTCGCTGGGCGGGACGGACCGGTCCGCCGAAGGGTGGGCCGTCGCCGCTTCCGTCCGGGCGCGTTCCGCGCCCCGGTGCCGAGGCCGTGGACGCGAGCTGGGCTCCGCGCCCCGACGGCACCAGGACACTACCAAACCGATCGCGCGGTTTTCTATGGGGCTGCGGCGATCGATTCAGGACAGCGGCAGCGCGCCCCCTCATGTGACGCGCGGCGTACGCCGGTCACACGGAGTTCGGCCCCACGCGGCCGAGCCTGACTTCGAGGCCGTCCAGAAAGCGGTCGAGTCCGTACGCGAAGTTCTGGTCCCGGATGGCCTTCGGATCCTTGCCCCGCTGGTCGGCATAGCCCTCCCGCAGCCGGGGGTACGCCTGTGCGGCCTCTTCGGCCGCCGGCCACAGCCGCTCCGTCCACTCCTGCTCGGTCTGCCCGCTGCGCGCGAGCATGGTCAGCCAGGCCGCCTCGCTGATCGCCGTCCCCGTCACGTACGCGAAGAGCGCGTGCACCGCGTGGTCGGACTCGGCCAGCGGGAACCCGGCGGTCTGGAAGGTCGCGATCATTCGGTCCGTCAGGCGCATCAAGTTGGGCCCGAGGTAGGCGACTCCGACCTCGCCCAGCACCGAGGCGATCCAGGGGTGCTGGAGGATCATCGCCCGCACGCCGTGGGCGCGCCGTGTGGTGGCGTCCCGCCAGTGCGGGCCGAACTCGCCGTCCGGCTCGTCGAGTTCGCCGTACACCTCGTCCACGACCAGCTCGATGAGCTCGTCCTTGCTGGCCACGTGCCGGTAGAGCGAGGTGGCTCCCGCGTCGAGCCGGGTGCCGAGCTTGCGCATGCTCAGCGCCTCGATCCCCTCGGCGTCCAGCAGGCGCACGGCCTCCGCGACGATGTGCTTCCGGCTCAGCGCCGGCTGCTCGCGCCGCCCGCGCGGACGGGTCCACACCGACGGAATCACCTGCTGCTCATCGCTGGACATCCGGCCCGCTCCTCGTCTCCATGGATCCACACACCGGGGCGCCAGGGACGCGCTCGGGAGAGAACTCCCCTTGGTGGAGCCCCGTCAGCGCACACTGTATCCCGTTGCGTACGCTGTGCGCGTCGGGGCCTGCGCCGAGGTGCTGAGGCGCTACGGAGACGATGGGGCGGAGACGACGGCGAACGTGCAGGCCCGCCCCCTTGGCCTGACCACGTCACGGACGGATGGCCGGCACCGTGATCACGCAGCGGAAGACCTGCGCGCCGTCCTGCGAGCCCGTCACCACCACCACGTCCTCGCCCGGGCCGCCGGAGACCGGGCAGGCCTCGATGAGGCAGGGGCTGTCCAGCTCGGTGTAGCGAAGGAACTCACTCGCGATACGCGACGGCAGCAGGGCCGGGCGCTGCGGCTCCGCGGCGTGCAGCAGTGTGGTCGCGGCCTGGCGGGCGGCCTCGATCAGGACCATGCCCGGCACATGGTCGACCGGGTGGTCGAAGAGGGCCGGATGGCGGGTGTCCACGCGCAACAGCCATTGGCCGGCCCGAGCGGTGGGGGAGAGGACCACGTCGACGGGTGACATGCGGCCCACGCTCTGCGGCGAGACGGGAGCGGTCAGGTGGAGCGCGGTCCCCGCGTCGGCCAGCAGTCGCTCGCCCCGCAGCCGCCGGTACACCTTCGGGGCCACGCACGTGTACTGGGCACCCCCGGCGGCGACGGGCCCCGCGCCGTCGCGGATCTCGACGTCGTAGCGCGTCCCGGTGAACACGCCCCCGCGCCACTGCACTTCGCGGCAGGTCACGTCGATGTCGAGCCGCGCCGGAGTGTCGCCGACCCGCAGGTGCCCCGGCAGCACGGACACCGTCAGGTCGTTCATCACGAACTGCTGGCCGAGCGGCACCTCGAATCCCGCGTGGGCCACGAGGGCGCCGACCTGACGGATGGCCTCGGCGAGCAGTAAGGGGTCGTAGTGGGTCCCGCCGACAGGCGCGTAGAAGCGGTGTTCTCGCGGGAGTTGGGCGCTGACGGCGATTCGGGTGTCGTCGAGGCGCCGCCAGCCGGTGAGCAGGACGTCGGCCATCTGGGCGCGGTGCACGAATTCCTTGGGGACCGTCGCGGTGAGCGGTGGGCGACGGGTCAGGGGGTGGCCGGGCGGGCCCGTGTCGTCGGTTCTCGACGTGCGGCCCACCGGCGCCTGCGGCCGGAACGCGCTTGTTGACATGACGCCCCCCAGGGTCCGCTTTCGGCGAGGCGCGACGGATGTGCGCCCTGCGCCTCCAGCAGTCTCGAAGGTACATACCGCCCGGTTTAACTTCCAGTCCCGGGCCGGAATCCGACCGCCTGAAGAGCGACGCGGGGCGCCCCAACTCCCGTCTGCGGCAACCCTATTCGGACGCCCCCTCGGCGTCACCCGGGCGCCGCCGCTGCCAATCGGCCCTGGTGAGCAGGTACTCGACTTCGCCGTGCTCGGATCCCGGGATCGCCTCGGGCCAGTCGCCCGTGAAACTCCGCAGGAACAGCAGACCCGACTTCTCCATCACGCGCCGGGACCCGGCGTTCACCGTCATGGTGTTCGCGGTGACCGACTCCACCCCGAGCTCGGTGAACCCCTTGTCGATCAGGGCCCGGGAGCCCTCGGTGGCGTAACCCCTGCCCCAGGAAGCCCTGTTGAGCCGGTATCCCAGCTCGACGGTGGCCGGGTCGTTGTCGTCGAGAGGACGGAACTCGAACCAGCCGAGGAAAGCCCCGGTGGCCCGCTCCTCGGCGGCCCAGAAGCCCCGGTTCTCCCAGCAGGGGTGGTCGTGCAGCAGCCGGGGCAGCGTCCGCGTCCGGATCGCTTCCAGGGTGGTGGGCCGGCCGCCGTTGATGAACCGCATCACCTCGGGATCGTTGTCCAGGGCGAAGAGGTGGTCGGCGTCGGCGGTGGTGAACGGGCGCAGTGCGAGCCGTTCGGTCCGAAGGAAGACGGTCATGGCGCGATCTTCCTCGACGGGCGGCGTGCCACACCACCTCTTTTCGACGCGGTGCTCCAGGGGCCGTACGCGGCCCGCGTGGCACGGGCTCAGGCCGCATCCCGGTGTCCGGCCAGGGCCTGGCTGCGGACGCGCGAGCAGGTGCGGCTGAGGAGGCGGGACACATGCATCTGGGAGATGCCGAGTTCGGTGGCTATCTGATGCTGCGTCATGTCGGCGAAGAACCGCATGTACAAGATCCGCGACTCGCGCTCGGGCAGCGCCCGCAGCGCGGGCTTGACCGCCTCACGGTCGAGGACGGTCTCGAAACCGGGCTCGGCCGTGCCGAGGGTGTCGGCGAGGGCCGGTCCGTCCCCCTCACCGCCGTCGGCGCGGAACTCCGCGTCGAGCGAGAGGGTTCTGAAGGAGTCAAGGGCTTCCAGGCCGTCGCGGACTTCCGCCTCGTCGAGACCGCAGTGGGCGGCGAGTTCGGCGATGCTGGGCTCGCCGGGCCGCGCGGTCGTGAGGTCGCGGCGGGCGGTGCGCACCTTGTTGCGGAGCTCCTGCACCCGGCGGGGAACGTGCACCGCCCACAAGGAGTCGCGGAAGTGCCGTTTGAGTTCACCGTTGATGGTCGGTATCGCGTACGCCTCGAACGCGCCCCGCGCGGCCTCGTACCGGTCCACCGCCTTGACCAGGCCCATCGCGGCCACCTGGCGCAGATCCTCGATCTCCGCGCCACGATTGCGGTACTTGCCCGCGAGGCGCTGGGCCATCGGCATCCACTGGACCACGAGTTCGTCCCGCAGGGCGTCGTGCTCGGGCCCGGGCTCCAGGGTCTCAAGGCGGGTGAAAGCCGCCGCGGTGTCGGGGGCGTCATGGTGGTTGTGCTGGTGGCGGGCGGTCGTGGGCATGAGAGCTCCTTGGGCATCGGGAACGGCTGTCATGACTGCCGTCGGCCCGGTCCCGAGCCGCACCAGGACCTGGCGCGCCCAGGACATACGGGTCCTGTCGGCGTGCCTGCGGTCCGAAGCACGAACCGCACCTGCCCCCGACTCCACCGCGCAAACGCCCCCACGCCCGACTCCACCGCCCGAACGCCCAAACGCCCGCACCCCGCGAAAGACCGGAGCTCCCGGCGTCCGGTGTGCCGCGTGGGCACACCGTCCACCAGGAGCTCCGCGAGCCCTGCCGCTCAGACGCGGTCGGCCGCGATCAGGACGTACTGGAAGGAGCCGTCCTTGTAGGAGTTGATGAAGGCATCCTCGATGCCCGTGACGAGGGACGAGGTGGCCCGCAGCTCCCAGTACGGCAGCGTCGCCGGCGTCAGGTCGACGACCGCCTGCGGGACCAGCCGGTTGTCGGCCATGGCCCGCAGGTACTCGCGGCGCGAGTGGATGTTGCACTCGAAGTGCGCGTTGATCTGCGACACCCACTTCGAGGGCTGCCCGTAGATGGGGTTCCAGCAGCCGGTGATGGTCACATACCGGCCGCCCGGCGTGAGGATGCGGGCGTGCTCGGCGAAGAGGTCGTGCAGATCGACGTACATGCTCGACTCGTTGTTCCACGAGCCCGCGGCCTGCCCGGTGGCGAACGGCATGTCCAGCATGTTGCGGACCTGGGCGCGGACGGAGCTGTCGATGCCGAGGTCGCGGGCGCGCTGGTTGGCGAAGTCGGCCTGCTTGGCCGAGAGGGTCACGCCCTCGACCGTGCACCCGAAGCGCTGGTGCGCCATGACCATGGAGCCGCCGCGCCCGCAGCCGGCGTCCACCAGGGTGTCGCCCTGCTTGATCGGGCCGAGGTGGTCGAGGAGTACATCGGACTGCGCGGATTCGAGCCGGTGCAGCTCGGCGACCAGCCGCGTCTCCCGGTCGGGCGCGCCCGGCTCCCCGAGCGCGGACTCGTCCACGTCCCCGATGCCGTAGTGGTGGTGGTAGAGCCCGTCGACATCGCCGAGGCGCAGGTTGACCGGCCGTGCCTCGTGGTCCCAGTAACGAGCGATGTCGTCCTGGTAGGGCGTGGCCGGAGCGGGGATGGTGCCCGCGGCGTTGGTGGTGGGTTCGACATTGGTGGACACGGTGGGTCCCCTTCATTTACCAGAAGTCGGGCAGGGTGTATCGGTAGGTGTTCGTCTGGTGCCAGTGGTGGTTGCCGTCCACCCAGGCCGCCACTCCTCGCAGGAACCGGATCACCTGGGGGGCCGGACAGGCCGCGGTGAGGCCGGCGGCCTCGGCCTCGAAGTCGCGCATGAGCTCGTTGTGGATCTCGATCGCTTTGAGGTACGCCTCGCGGGCGTCGCACTTCTCGCGGTCCGCGATCACCACGGGCAGGTTCAGATGCACGCCGGGGGAGTCGAGTTCCTTGGTGTAGGAGTAGAGGTCGTTGACGATGGTCGTGGCGTTCGATGCGAGTGCGATGACCCGCTGCATGGCGGGCCGTGCGTGGAGATCCGCGGGCAGTTCGTAGCCGCCGACCGTGTCCGTGATGGTGGGGCACGGCCGGAAGTTGTTGAACTGCCGCATCGCCAGGTACTCCCAGACCTCGGGCATGTACTCCGTCTGCGCCCAGGCGGCCTCGGCGAGATAGCCCAGGTGGAGTCGGGCCATGTCATGGCGGTAACGGTCCGCCTGCGACGCGCTCGCGGCCCGCACGAAGTAGTCCATCGCGGAGCGGTAGGCCCGGCGGGGGGCGTCGCTGAAGAGTGACTGGGCCCAGGGCGCCTGGTGTTCGCGTGTGGTGTGGAGCGGGTCGAGGGCGGTGTGTGCCAGCAGCAGGCGTCCGCCGAGACCGACGGGTGAGCCGCCATGGTCCTCGCAGTAGCAGTCGTCGAGCGCGTTCTCCGCGGCCATCAGCCGCGTCGCGAGCATCAGATGGTCCACCGTGGGGGCGTCGGGATGGCAGGCGACCATGTAACGGCCGAGCGCGAATCCGTCGAACTGGTCCTCCCACTCCGGTGGGTACAGCTCGACCTCGTGCACCGCCCAGTCCTTGATCCGTCGGCTCACCTCGGCCACCCGCACCGGGTCGGGCTCCGCCACCGGGTGGTGGTAGAGCCCCGGCACGGCGGTGGGGGAGTGCGGCGCCTCGGCGGACGGGACCAGGCGAAGGCCGCTCGTGCCCAGGCCGCTGGGGCCCCGCAGCACACGGTCGAGGACGTCGTGGCCCATGCCCACCGCTGCGGACGGCGGCCCCTCGGGAGCGGCTTCCGCGACGGCGCTTTCCGGCACGGACGGGGGCGGTACGCGGCCGTCCGCCGGGGGGTCGGGCACCGAGACCGGGGGCGCCTCCGGGGGTGCGGCCGGGAGCGGGACGGGCGGGCCGGAGGGGAGGGTCAGCCGTGGAGTGCCGGCGACATCGGACGCGGCAGGTGCTGCTGCCACGCCCTGCCGGACCGTGGGTGACGGCGCCTGACTGAGGTCGGGGACGGGCATCCAATGCTCCTTGTGGTGAGGCGAAGTGTTCCGAGCGCGCGTTCGGTCGCCGAGCAGGCCTGGGGGCGGGCGCGGCCGCGGCGGGTTCGCGTCACGGAGCGACGCGGGCGCACCGCGGAATGACGTACGGCCCCGTGTCGCCCAACTCGGCCTCGGCGCATGCTGGTTGCCCGCCGCAAGCCGGGTGGTTCCCGCAAGCCGGTTGGTCATCGCCCGGCTGTGGATGTCTCCGTGGACGTCTCCGCGCGCGATGGCTCGCGAAGCCGCCTGGGCCCGGGCGCTGAAGACGCGGGCGGGGCGGGCCGGGGCAACGGGTCTCGCTCGTCCGGGTGGGTTGTCGGCAGCGCCGGCCCACACGGACGACGCGCACCTCGGTGGACGCGCGCCGTGGCGGCGGCGTGGTGCCCGCAGGGACGGAGCACCACGCCGCCGTGTCCACGCGGGGCTCGCAAGGCCCCGAGGCGGGGGGCCAGCCCGGGCCGGGCCCCGGCAGCGGAGTCCGCCGGTGTCGCGGAAGAGTCAGCGCCAGCGGCTGACTTCGACGTTCTCCAGGATGCCGAGCGCGTCGGGCACCAGGATGGCGGCGGAGTAGTAGGCCGTGACCAGGTAGGAGATGATCGCCTGCTCGTCGATGCCCATGAACCGCACGGACAGACCGGGCTCGATCTCGTCCGGGATGCCGGTCTGGCGCAGGCCGATGACGCCCTGCTGGTCCTCGCCGGTACGCATGCAGAGGATCGAGGTCGTGCGGGCCTCGCTCAGGGGGATCTTTCCGCACGGGTAGATCGGCACGCCGCGCCAGGCCGGAAGGCGGTGTCCGTCGATCTCCACGTGCTCGGGCACCAGGCCGCGCTTGTTGCACTCGCGCCCGAAGGCGGCGATGGCCTTGGGGTGGGCGAGGAACAGCTTGGAGCCACGGCGGCGCGAGAGCAGTTCGTCCATGTCGTCGGGGCTCGGCACACCGTCGTGCGGCTGGATCCGCTGCGCGTAGTCGCAGTTGCTGAGCAGACCGAACTCGCGGTTGTTGACGAGCTCGTACTCCTGGCGCTCGCGCAGCGCCTCGACCGTCAGACGGAGCTGGTGCTCGGTCTGGTTCATCGGCTGGTTGTAGAGGTCGGCGACGCGGCTGTGGACCTTCAGCACGGTCTGGGCGACGGAGAGTTCGTACTCGCGCGGCGAGCTCTCGTAGTCGACGAAGGTGTGCGGGATGACGGCTTCGCCGACGTGGCCGGCCGAGAGGTCGATCGCCGCTTCGCCGTACTTGTTGGTCGCGCGCTCCGGCTCGTCCGACCCGCTGTTGAGGTGGCGGTTGAGGCTTTCGGAGCGCTCGGCGAGGTTGAGGAGGTCGGCGCGGGTGAGTTCGAGCACCGTGCAGGTGGTCGTGGCACGGACGGTGTACTCCCACGAGGCCTCGGGGTCCAGCAGGGCCCGGTCGCCGAAGTAGGAGCCGTCCGCGAGGAATCCCAGGTCCGTCTCGTCACCGTAGGGGCCGGTGCCGACCTTGCCCACCCGGCCGTGGGCCAGCAGGAACACGCGGTCCGTGGGGGTGCCCGAGGTCGCGATGGTTTCCCCGGCCGCGAACTCCCGCTGCGTACAGCGGTTCGCGAGCTCGGACAGGGTCTCCTCGTCGTCGTAGTCGCGCAGTGCGGGGAGCTCGCCCAGCTCGGCGGGGATGACCCGCACGTTGCCGCCGGTCTGGATGAATTCGACCCGGCCGTCCCCGACCGTGTAGCTCAGTCGCCGGTTGACCCGGTAGGTGCCGCCCTGCACCTGAACCCACGGCAGCGTCCGCAGCAGCCAGCGGGAGCTGATCTCCTGCATCTGCGGTACGGATTTGGTGGTCGTCGCCAAGTTCCGCGCGGCGGCGGTGCCGAGACTCTGCTGGCCGCCCGTCGCCGCCTCTGACGTCTCCGCACCCGTATCGACCGACATGTCTCCCCAATCGCCCATTCGTCATGGCATTTCACCCTGGCATGCTGCGACTTCAGCGTGACAGAGGAAAAGGCCGCCGCCCATTCCCCGGAAGGTGCACAGCGGAACGCAATGTTCGAAAGTGACGAGAAGCGCCTCAAGTGATCTCAAACCCGCATGGCGCCGGCTTGACCAAGAATTGAGGGAAGGGATGAAGAGCCTACCGGGACGAGCCGGGCGGAGTGCGATGGCCCGGCGGGCGCGTGCGCCCGCCGTCCCCCGGGCTCAGGTGCCGGGCGAGCCCCCATCGGCGGTCGTCGGCAATCACCAACGACCGCCATTGGCAGTGCAATTGATGGGCGTTCAGCGCAGGACGCCGTGGATGGCCTCCGGGTCGGTGGGTGACAGGGGCTTGAGGGCCGTCTTCGCCTTCAGGGACGGGGTCGACGCCACATAGGAGGGGGCCGGGTCGGGCTCGGGCGCGCAGGTCTTCGCGATGCGGCCGTTGCCCTTGGGGAGGGTGCCGTCGCGAAGGTAGTCCGCGAACGTGTCGTCCAGACAGGCGTTGCCGTGGAACAGGATCTCGTGGAAGCTGCCGCCGTTCTGGACGACCAGCTTGGATCCGGGCAGCGCGTCACGCATCGCGAGGCCGCCCTGGTACGGGGTGGCGGCGTCCTCCGTGGCCTGGAAGAGCAGGACGGGCGGCAGGCCCTTGCCGGTGATCTTCATGCGGCCCGCCGGGTTGCCCTCGTGCGGCCAGAACATGCACGCGGCGTTGTACCACATGTTGTTGTAGGTGTAGAAGGGCGCCGAGGCGTTGACCTCGGCCTGGTCCTTCTGCCAGAAGTCCCAGTCGCGCGGCCAGGCGTTCTCGGTGCACTGCGCCGCGTTGTACGCGGGGAACGTGCCGTCGTCGCCGCCGGGCGCCGCGTAGCGGTTGTAGGCCTCGTTCAGGGGCTGGGTGTCGTGATGGGTGAGGTAGGCCGAGAGCACGGTGGCCATGCGGGGCCAGCGCAGGAAGTTGTAGCCGCCCCCGTAGAAGGTGTCCTCGAACTCGGCGGGACCGATCTTGCCCGGCGCCGGCGCGGCGTCGACCGGCGAGGTGCGCAGGCCCGCCTCGACCTGCTGGTACGCCTTCTCGACGGCGGCGGCGTCCGTACCGAGGTGGTAGACGGAGTCGGCCTTGGCGGTCCAGGCCGCGAACGCGTCGAAGCGGCGCTGGTGCTCCTTGTCCTGGAGGACGTTGTGGTCGTACCAGCTGATGGTGGGGCCCACGATGCTGTCCAGGACCATGCGCCGCACGTGCGAGGGGAAGAGCTGGCCGTAGGTCGAGCCCAGCGAGGTGCCCCAGGAGCCGCCGTAGAAGTTGATCTTCGGTGCGTCCAGGGCCCGGCGGATGCTGTCCATGTCGCGGGCGTTGTCGACGGTGGTCATGTGCGGCAGGAGCCAGGACCAGTCGGCCGCGCAGTCGGCCGCGTATCCGGCGGCCTTCGCCAGCCACGCCTTCGAAGTGCCCTGGCTCACCTGGTAGTCGGGGCGGGGGCCGTCGAAGTAGTGGGCGTCGCAGGTGACATGGGGTTCGCTGGCGTTGGTGCCGCGCGGGTCGAAGCCGATCCAGTCGTAGGCCGAGGCGACGTCCTTGGGGATCTGGCCGGCGATGTAGGCGGGCATCCAGAGGCCGGAGTCCCCGGGGCCCCCGGGGTTGAGCAGGATCGGCCCCTGCTGCTCGCTCTTGGGTGCGGTGGCGGGGAGCCGGTTCACCTTGATCTTGATCTTGCGGCCGTGCGGGTCGGCGTAGTCCACCGGCACGTCGAGCAGGGCGCATTGGAGCGTGGGGGCGGTGGGGTCGGCGCAGGAGCTCCAGACGAGCTTCCCCTGCCCGGTGTCCTCGCGCTCGCCGGTGGCGGGCGTGGCGTCGGCGGACGTACTCGTGAGCGCCATGACGGCAGCGGCCGCCGAAAGCAGAGCCAAGACTTTTCTCATGGCGAGCATCATGTGATATGTGAAATGTTACAGCTAGGGAAGTGGCAGGACGTTATGAAGCTGTGATCGAGGGGGAGTTGGGATCGTGCGCCGACGGCGCCATGGCCCTCGCTCCGCGCGAGAGCGGGGACCAGTGGGTGGTGCGGTGCATATATCGTCGTGATCGTGATCGTGGAGGTGCACGTTCGCACAGGGGCGGGGGCCGGGACGGCGAGCCCAGCCGTACTTCATGGGGGAGAGGGCACATGCGGGACTCGAACAGTGGGGCCACCCTTGTCATTGCCGGTCTGGTCGTCGCTCTGGTGATACGTCGGCAACTGCGCACCCGCCCGGTTCGGCGCACCGGCTCGCTGCTCGCGCCGGCGATCCTCGGCGCGGTGGGCGCCACCGGGCTCGGCTTCGGTGTCGCATCGGTCGTCAAGGAGCGCCCCCTCGGAACGCTGCCCATCGTCCTCTTGGCGATGAGTCTCGTGGTGGCCGCCGGTTTCGGGGTCCTGAGGGCACGGACCGTACGGATCTGGCGTGACCCCCAGGGAGCGGTGGTGCGCAAGGGGACGCCCGCGACCACCGCCCTGTGGGTGGCCTCCGGGGTGGCCCACCTTGGCCTCGGTCTCTGGATCGACCAGGTTGAGGGTGTGGGGATCCTGGGTGCCGCGTCGTTGTACGCGTATCTGGCCATCGGCCTCGGCGCGCAGAACCTGTCGGTGCGGGGTCGGGCCACGGCCCTGTGAACGGGCCGTGTGAGGCCGGTGATTGGGGGCGTCGTCAGTGGACCGTGGCGGGCGGTGGGGTCCAGCGGTGGGTGCGGGGGACCGTGTTGGAGATGCCGAAGTCCTTCTTCAGCTGTTCCGGGATGGCGTAGTGCATCACACGTCCCCGGGTCAGCGAGGACAGCTCGAACACGGCGGTGAGATGGCCGAGCCGGTCCAGCGCCCACGCGCCGAGCGGTGAACGGTCCTCGATGGTCTCCAGCACGCCGAGGAGGTGCGGGACGGCCTTGACGACGGTGTCCCACGGTGTGCGGGGCACCTGGAGCCAGTCGGCACAGGTGTCTCCGACCAGGTAGCGGATGAGGGCGGAGACGATCGGGTCGAAGAAGGTGCCCGGCACGATCTCCTCGTACAGGTCGATGAGTTGCCGGGTCAGTTCCGCGCCCTCGTCGGAGGGGCCCATGTGCCGGACCATGTACAGGTCGAGGAATTGGCGTGCCTCGTCGAGCGTCTTGGGCACGGCCTCCTGGTCGACGCCGAGCATGGCGCCGACCACGCGCCACGCGTAGTAATAAGCCTCCGCGCCCTCCGTGGACATGTGGATGCCGAGCCGGTGCAGACTGTCGAGGACGAGGAGCGAGAAGAACATCTGCCCGCCGATCAGGTCCTCCTGACAGATCGGCGTGCCCAGCGCCTCCGTGTCCCACCGGTTCTCACGCTTGAGGTGGTGGCGGATCGAAGCGTGCAGCAGGCGCACCTTCTGGGCCGCAGGGATGAAACGGCTGCCCGCCTCGAACGCGTCGGGCTGCATCAGATAGACGGTGAACTGCCCCGTCTCCGCCATCCTCTTGGACGGGTACTTCAGACCGTGGGTGGTCGACAGCAGCTTCGCCACGTTCGGCACGACGTAACAGGCGGGCATGGAGGCGAAGGACAGCGCGGTGGAGATGTGCACGTTGTTGTCGATGAAGAACAGCCGGGCCTTCTCCATCTCACCCCAGTCCACCCACGCGGGCGGCAGACTCGTGGCCTGAAGGTACTCGCGGGCGACGGCGGGCAGACCGTCGGGCAGCGGGGCGCCGGCCGTGGAGACGTACCGCATCAGGGTGTTGAACGTGCCGACCTCCCCCCGCTCGAAGAGTTCGGCGACGGTGGCGTCGGCGAGTTCGTCACCGGTCAGCCTCAGGGCGTCCAGCGACGCCTCGGTGTGGTTCATGGCGAACTCCTTTGTCTTCCATGTCCTTGGTCGTTGGACGTCGTCCTCCGCGCGGGCCGTCCCGGGTTCAGGACGCGCGGACCGCCGCCGAATGCGCGAGCGCCGTCAGCGCGGCGGCGGCGCGCGGCGGAACGGCCAAGTCGTGCAGGACGCCCAGGGCCTCCTCGACGCGGGCGGCGATCATCTTCTCGACGCGGTCGGGGGCTCCGACGCGGCGCATCGTCGCGCGGACCGTGTCCAGGGCCTCACCGTCCAGGTCGCCACGGCCCAGCAGCGCGCGGAGAGTCCTTCGGTCCTCGCCGTCCGCGAGCCGCCAGGTCTCCGCGAGCAGCGCGGTGGGGCGGTGTCCTCGTACGTCGTCGGCGTTGGCCTTGCCGGTGTGCTTCGGATCGCCGAACAGGCCGAGCAGATCGTCCCGCAACTGGAAGGCCTCGCCGAGCGGCAGCCCGTACGCGCGATAGCCCTCGCGCAGCCGGGCCCCCGCCCCGGCCAGGAGGCCACCGATCAACAAGGGCTGTTCCACGGTGTACTTGGCGGTCTTGTAGCGGATCACCTTCAGCGATGCGGCGGTGTCGGGGTCGGCTCCCGTACGCAGGATCTCCAGGCACTCACCCGCGATCAGTTCACGCGCCATCACCCACCACAGGGGACGCGCCCGGGCCAGATACGCGGACGGCAGACCGCTGGCGGCGAACAGCTGCCCGGCCAGCGCCATCAGCAGATCACCCACCAGCATCGCCAGCGACCTGGCCGCGGCGGTGCCGCCGGGTCCCGGCCGTACGGCGTCGAGCAGGGCGACGTGCGCGGTGGCACGGCCGTGGCGCAAGGAGCTGTCGTCGATGAGGTCGTCGTGGACGACGGCGGCGGCGTGCACCAGCTCCATGGACGCCGCGGCCCGTACCAGCGCCCCGTCGTCGGGCTGGCCCACCGCGCGCCAGCCCCAGTAACAGAACGCCGCCCGCAGCCTCTTGCCGTCCGCGAGCGAGGACTCCAGTTGTTCGGCCACCGGTCCGAGCAGGGGATCGATCGCCGCGAACCGGTCGGCCTCCTCGGCGACGAACCCCCTCAGCACCTCATCCACACGGGACTTGAAGGCGGCCGGCTCCCACCGGTCAGACGGCATCGAGGCTCTTTCGGGCCAGGACGTGCTGAGCCAGGATCTCCAGGTGCGGCGGAGGTACGTCGCTGTAACGGGCCAGCGCCAGGCGGCCGCGCGCCATCAGGTCGTGTTCGGCCTCCGTCGCCAGTTCCCCGGCGTCCGAGCGGCGCAGCAGTCCCCGTACGGTGCCGAGCGCCGTGGCCACGGTGGTCACCGCCAGATCGGCGAGTCCCGCCGCCAGCAGCACCGCCCGGCCGTCGAGGCCGCCGCGCCCCCCAGGTTCCTGCCTCATGCTCATGCCCTCCACTGACCACTGACCGCACGCCGAAGCGGCATCCGTCGCGCGGACGCCGTGCCGCCGAGCATGGCGTCCTGACGGGCGGGAAGGGGCGGCAACTCACGATCGAGTGATCGGATCGCTCTGCCGTACGGATCACGACGTCAGAGCATGCTGGACGCTCTCCAGGACCCGTCGGCGTTCACACGCGTCCGGCGCGTGCGGATTCCAGTACCGAGGCCGCCACGTGCTCGCGGAACCACACATGACCGGGGTCGCCCGCGTTGCGAGGGTGCCAGGCCATGCCGAGGTCGAGGGGGCTCAGGTCGAGGGGGATGGGGAAGGTGCGCAGGCCCAGGGCGGCCGTGGTGTCCGGGAGCCAGTCGGGCAGGGTGAGGGCGACGAGGTCCGTCTCGCGGGCCAGCATCATCGCGCTGGTGTGGCTCGGCACCACGACGGCGACCCGGCGGCGCAGCCCCAGCTCACCGAGCGCGCTGTCGATGGGGCCCAGGCGCTTGCCGAGGCGCGAGATGCCGATGTGGTCGGCGGCGGCGAAACTCCGGGCGTCGATCGGCCGGTCGAAGAGCGGATGCCCGGCCCGCGCGATGCCGACCAGGGGCATCCGGGCGAGCGCCCGGGTCTGGATCTCGGGGTCCAGGTGCCCGAGCGAGCCCAGTTCGACATCCACCCAGCCCTGGCGCAGCGCGGGGCCGCCCTCGACGGACTCCGGCAGGAAGACCACGTCCACATGCGGCGCCTCCGCGTGCACGCGCTCGGTAAGGGGGCCGGCGAGACCCACCAGAAGCAGATCCGTGGCCTGGAGCGTGAACGTGCGCTGAAGGTGCACCGCGTCGAAACCGGCGCCCGGTCTCAGGACGTTGTCGCATCCGCGCAGCAACGCCCTTACCTCGTCGCGCAGTTCAAGGGCGCGCGGAGTGGGGACCATGCCCTGGCCCGCGCGCACCAGGAGGGGATCACCGACCGCGCGGCGGAGCCTGGCCAGCGTGCGGCTGACGGCGGCGGGTGAGGTGCCGAGGCGTTCGGCCGCGCGCGTCACGCTGTTCTCCTGGAGCAGGGCGTCCAGGACGCGGAGCAGATTGAGGTCCATGCGAGGCTCCTGAACTGCAATTTTGCATCTGAGTCAACAATTGGCTGTCCATCTTTGCATTGTTGCGACAGGGCTCTTTGACGAGAGTTGAGGGGTCGGCGAAAGCGCCTGACACCCCCTCGTCCGATCCGATCCATCCGATCCATCCGATCAAGGAGTCCCCCATGCCGCAGTCCCCGCGCGCCGGGCGTGAAGGCGACGTTCTGGCCGTGGTGAGCCAGAGCGGGGCGACGGTCTCGTTCTTCGACGTCGCCTCCGACCAGCACCTCGACACCGTCGAAGTCACCTGCTCGCCGCACGAGTTGTGTTTCGACCCCACCGAGCGCCTGCTGTGGTGCACGACCGCGTACGAGTCGGGCTACTACCACGCCAACAGCGGCCGCCGCACCGAGCTGACCGTCATCGACGCCGACACCCGCCGGGTCGTCGAGGTCATCGACCTCGCGCCCGAACACGGGCCCCACGGGCTGGCCCTCGACACCGCCCGCCGCCGCCTCTACGTCAGCGTGGAAGGCTCGGCCGACCGGCCCGGGGGCGTCGTGGTGATCGACACCGGGACCCGGCGCCCGCTCGGCCGCATCGACACGGACGCGCCGGGCCCGCACTGGTTCGTCACCGATCCCTCCGGGAGGACCGGGTACGCCGCCAACAAGGAGGCGCCCTTCGTCTCGGTCGTCGACCTCGAACGAGGCGTCCTGACCGCGAAGGTCGAGGTGCCCGGGAGTGAGGGCATCGCCGTCTCCCGCGACGGGGCGCACGTCTACGTCGCGGCTCCCTACGTCGGTTCCTTCGAGCCCGGCGCCGCCGAGCGCCCGCCCACCGGAATCCGCGTCATCGACGCCCGCACCCACGCGGTCGTGGCCACACTGCCCACCGAGGACATCGTCCTGCCGGTGCACATGACCTCCACCGGCAAGCTGCTCGTCGGTGAGATGCGCGGCGCGTTCGATCCGGCGTCCGCGCTCGGCCGCCACGCGCCGGGCGGCCTCACCGTGTTCTCGGCCGGGACCCACCAGCGCCTTGGTCAACTGGAGGTCG
The DNA here is from genome assembly GCF_042869775.1 of Streptomyces sp. NPDC006711. Lineage (NCBI taxonomy): Bacteria > Bacillati > Actinomycetota > Actinomycetes > Kitasatosporales > Streptomycetaceae > Streptomyces > Streptomyces sp. NPDC006711. The sequence continues at coordinate 299,150 of NZ_JBIAGO010000003.1, read as the reverse complement.
GGCTCTGCCCGTTGACCATCTCCTCCTCCCCGGACGGCCGCATCGGATATGTGGCCTGCGTCGCCTCCTCCACCGTCGACATCGTCGACCTGGACACGCTGCGCGGCATCGGCCGGCTCGACATCGCCAAGCGCGACGACGCCGGCGCCCACGGGCTCGCGTACATCCCGCGCCCGGCGTGAAGCACTCCCTCTCTCCCACATCGCCCCACCCAGTCAGAAGGACGCACATGTTTGTCATCACCGCCCCCACCAGCACCATCGGCCGTGAGGTCGTCGACACTCTGCTCGACCTCGACGTACCCCTGCGGCTCGTCGTGCGCGACGCGGCACGGCTCGCGCCGCACGTCCGTGAACGCGTCGAGATCGTCGAGGGCTCGCACGGCGACCCCGATGTCATCGACCGGGCCTGCGCGGGCGCCGAGGCCGTGTTCTGGCTAGCGCCGGGCGACCCGGCCGCGCCGAGCGCGCACGCCGCGTACGTCGACTTCACCAAGCCCGCCTGTGCTGCCTTCGTACGCCACGGAGTGCGGCGTGTCGTGGGCATCTCCGCGCTCGGCCGTGGCACGCCGATGGCCGCGCAGGCGGGCTTGGTGACCGCGTCTCTGGCGATGGACGACCTGATCGGCGCGTCGGGCGTCCCCTACCGGGCCGTCACGTGCCCCTCGTTCATGCACAACCTGCTCCGCCATGTCGGGGCGCTCAAGGAGCAGGGCCTGTTCTTCCTCATGGCCGACCCGGACCTGAAGGCCCCGCTCGTCGCCACGCGCGACATCGCGGCGACCGCCACCCGCCTGCTGCTCGACGACTCCTGGCGGGGCGCCGGCGAGGTGGCGTGCCTCGGCCCCGAGGACCTGTCGCCCACCGAGATGGCCCGCACCCTCTCCGACGTCCTCGGCAAGGACATCGGCTACCGGCAGATCCCCGGCGCGGCCCTCAAGGAACGCCTGACCGGCTTCGGCGCGAGCGCGGCCATGGCGCAGGCGACGGCTGACATGTTCGACGCCAAGAACCAGGGCCTGGACGGGGCCGAGCCGCGTACGGCGCGGTCCGCGACCCCGACGACGTTCCGCGAGTGGTGCGAGGAGGTGCTCGCGCCGGCCGTGCGGTCCTGACCCCGCGCCCCCGGTCTCACCCCTTGCCGAGGGTCCGGCCGAGCAGGGCGAGCAGACGGTCCCAGTGGCGCTGGTACGCCGCGGGATCGAACGCGTCGGTGTCGGCCATGGTGAAGCCGTGGATCGTACCGGGATAGGTCTCGGTCGTGTAGTCGACCCCTGCGGCGTCCAGGGCCTTGTTGAGCTCGATGACGGCGTCGGGTGTCATGTCCTGCTCGGACAGGCCGAAGTGGGCCTGCGCGGTCATGCCGGGGATGAGCCGGTGCGGGCTGTCGGGCGCGTCGGTGACCAGCGCGCCCGGATGGAAGCCGGCCACGGCGGCCACCCGGCCCGGGTGGGCCGCCGCCGTGCGGGCCGCAAGCGGGGCGCCCATGCAGTAGCCGATCGCGGCGACGGGGCCCTGTTCGACCTCGGGTCGCGCGGTGAGGAAGGTGAGGTAGGCCTCCGCGTCCCTGAGGGCATGCTCGCCGGTGTGCGCCCTGACCATGGGCATCACCTGCGCGATGATCCCCGGGCGGACGTCTTCCCCGATGTACTCCGGGAGGTCCACCACCGGGGTCGGGCCGTGCCGGTAGAAGACGTTGGGGACGAGTACGTAGTACCCGTGCCCGGCCAGTTCGCGTGCCATCTCGTGCAGCACGGGCCGCAGTCCGAACGCGTCCATGTAGAGCAGAACGCCGGGGTGGCGCTCGCCGTCGTCGGGGAAGGCGGCGAAGGCGTCGGCCTCGCCGTCCGGGGTGGGGATCAGCAGGGTGGTGGTGGGCATGGGGGACTTCCTTCCTAGGGCTGATGCCGGTGGGAGGGGCCCCGCCGGAGGCGGGACCGGCGGACCAGGGGTTCAAGGGTGCGCCCCGGCGCGTGACGCGGGGCCGAACTCCCCGCCCGGCATGCCGCATCAGCCTGTATGCCGGCGGGGTTGGGACCAAATGTCCGGGCAGATCATGGCTGGAAGAGGGCCAAAGCGGGCCGGATCGCGCGGGGCAGCGGGCACGTGACGGCGGGCGGGCCGGGCCGCCCCCCATCACCACGTCGTGGCGAGCGGGACCGTCACCACGTCGTGGCGAGTCAGAGTGTCACCGCGCCGGTGGCGAGCAGTGTGAGGTTGAGGGCCACGGCGCGTTCGTGGCGCCGCAGGTGCCGGACGGTCGCGCCCATCTGAAGGACCTCGAACCCGATGGCCGCCGCGAGGGCGAGCCAAGGGGCGATCCCCGTCAGGGGCGGCAGGATCAGGCCGGCCGCGCCGAGCACTTCGACCAGCCCGATGAGTCGTACGGCCGGCATCGCCAGGGTGTCCACCCAGGCCATCATCGGGCGAAGCCCTTCCCGGCTCCGGACGATTTTGATCCCGCCCGAGTAGAGGAAGAACAGCGCGAACAGGCCCGCCACGATCCAGTAGGCGACGCTCACGACGCCCCGCCGCCCGGGCCCGCGGGGAAGTCCGTGGCCGGTTCGGTGGCGTAGCGGCTCATCGTCCGGACGGTCGCCTCGTGGTCCATGGCCTCGTCGCCGGCCATCATGTCCTGGAGGTCGCGGAAGTACCGCACATACAGGTCCGGCGTGAACGTGCTGAGCATGACGGCAGGTTGGCCGGTCGTATTGGCGAACGTGTGCGGGGCGCCGGGCGGCACCAGCACGAAGGTGCCCGCCGTGGCGTCGTAGTCCTCGCGCCCGACGGTGAAGCGCACGGTGCCGGAGAGGACGTAGAAACCCTCGTCGTGCTGGGCGTGCCGGTGCTGCGGCGGCCCGGGGGTGAACGGCGCGAGGACGGATTCCGCGAGCCCGAGGCGGTGCCCGGTCCTGCTGCCGTCCTCGATGATCCGCAGACGAGTGGTGCCGAGCCGGATCACCTCGCCGTCGTCGGGGCCGACCACCGATACGGCGGGGCCGGTGTGCGCGCTGCTGGTCTTCGGTTCGTGGGAAGTCATGGACCGATTGCACCGCCGGGGCAGGGCGAGCGTCCAAGACCTGTTCACCAGAGCCGATACCGCATGGGTATCGTCGCAGGATGGAGCTACGTACGCTGCGCTATTTCGTCGCCGTCGCCGAAGAACTCCACTTCGGGCGGGCCGCCACCCGGCTGCACATGAGCCAGCCACCGCTGAGCCGGGCCGTCCGGCAGCTGGAGACCTCCATCGGCGCCCGGCTGTTCGACCGGACGCCCGCCGGGGTCTCGCTGACCCCGGCCGGTACGGTCCTGCTCGATGAGGCGCGCGACCTGCTCGAGCGCGCCGAGCGGGCGGCGGTGCGGGTGGCCGTGGCGGCCGGGGCGGCGACTCTCACGGTGGGCATCCTCGGGGACAGCACCGACGAGGCCGCGACCCGGCTGGCCGGCGCCTACCGCCGCCGCCATCCCGGCGTGGAGGTCCGCATTCGCGAGACCGATCTGACCGACCCCACCTGCGGACTGCACGCAGGCCTCGTCGATGTCGCCCTGACGCGCGGGCCGTTCGACGAGACGGGTCTTGCCGTGCGGGAACTGCGCGCCGATCCGGTGGGCGTCCTGCTGCGTACCGACGATCCGTTGGCGGGCCGTGACCTGCTGCGCCTGGTGGACCTCGGGGACCGCCGCTGGTTCCTGTTCCCGGCGGGAACCGACCCCCGCTGGCAGGCGTACTGGAACGGTGGGGAACCACGCGAAGGGCCCGTGGTGCGCGGCGTCGAGGAGTGCCGGCAGGCCGTGCTCTGGAACGGCACAGTGGGCATCACGCCCCTGACCCACCGTCCGGTACAGGGGCTCACCGAGGTGCCGCTGGCCGACATGGCGCCGAGTCGCGTCGTGGCGGCGTGGAACGGGGGAGACACCAATCCGTTGCTCCGCTCGTTCGTCGAGCTCGCGACCGCCGCCTACCGCCCCTGAGCGCCGGGTGACCACCCGCCGTGTGACCACCCCGCCATGTTCCGCGCCGGACGACACGCCGCACCGCCGCATGCGCCGCGCGCGGCGGGGCAGCAGCGAAAGTTGAGGCTCATACGCCGCGCACCGGACACCGATGCCGGTGCTCCGCAAGCACTCCGCACCCCGGGCACCGCCCGGTGCGGAACCATCGACGACGCACAGGTACCCATGAACTCAAACAGGCGGGGGCCCGTACAGCCGGGCCGTCGAGGTCGCGGATTCGGTTCGGGAAGCGTGGAGACGGAACGCATGGTGCGGCTGCTGCTGCGCCGTCGCAAGAAGCCGCTGCACCCCGACGACGTGAAGGTGGCCGACAAACCCGCCGTGCGGCGCGCCGTGTCGGCCGCAGCGCTCGGCAACACGATGGAATGGTTTGACTTCGGTGTCTACGCCTATGTCGCGGCCACCCTTGGCAAGGTCTTCTTCCCGTCGAGTTCGCCGGGCGCGCAGGTCATCTCGACGTTCGCGACGTTCGCCGCGGCCTTCCTCGTCCGGCCGATCGGCGGGCTCGTGTTCGGGCCGCTCGGCGACCGGGTGGGCCGGCAGAAGGTCCTCGCCGTCACCATGATCATGATGGCGATCAGCACCTTCGCGGTCGGATTCCTGCCGGGTTACAAGTCGATCGGCCTGGCCGCACCGGTACTGCTGCTCGTGTGCCGGCTCGTCCAGGGCTTCTCCACCGGCGGTGAGTACGCCGGTGCCACCACCTACATCGCCGAGTACTCCCCGGACAAGATCCGGGGCTTCCTCGGCAGCTGGCTCGACTTCGGCACCTTCATCGGCTACTCCCTCGGCTCCGGCCTCGTCACCGTCCTGACCGGCGTCCTGACGGAGGATCAGATGCTGAGCTGGGGGTGGCGGATCCCGTTCTACGTCGCGGGGCCGCTCGGACTCATCGGCCTCTACATGCGGCTCAGGCTCGATGAGACACCCGCGTTCCAGGAGGCCGAGGAGCGGGGCCGGCAGGCCTCCGCGAGGAGCGGCACCACGCACGAGGAGCACGAGCGCCTTGAGCAGGCGCGCATGTCGGGCAGGGGCCGCCTCAAGGAGGTCTTCACCCAGCACTGGCAGGCGATGCTCGTCTGCATCGGTCTCGTGCTGCTCTACAACGTCACCAACTACATGGTGACGTCCTATCTGCCGACGTATATGAGCACCACCCTGGGCGAGGACGAACTCACCTCCCAGCTCCTGGTGCTCGGCACCATGGTGCTCGTCGTCCTGACCATCACCGCCGTCGGCCGCTCGTCCGACCGGTACGGCCGGCGCCCCCTGTTCCTGTGGGGCGGCATCGCGATGGTGATCTTCTCGGTGCCCGTCTTCCAGCTCATCCGGCAGGGGGGCATCGTGCTCCCCGCCATCGGCTGCGCGATCCTCGGCCTGTTCCTCGTGTGTTTCGCCGGGACGAGCGCGGCGACGCTGCCCGCCCTCTTCCCGACCCATCTGCGGTACGGCGGCCTGTCGCTCGCGTTCAACTTCTCCGTGTCCCTCTTCGGCGGCACCACCCCACTGGTGGCGTCCGCCCTGGTGGACGCCACCGACAACGAACTGGTGCCGGCCTACTACCTCATGGTCGCGGGCGTGATCGGGGTGATCTCGGCCCTGTGCCTGCGCGAGACCGCCGGGCTGCCGCTGCGCGGCTCGTCGGCCATGGTCGAGACCGAGGAGGAGGCGCGCGAGATGGTGGCCCGCAGCCGCACGCACGCGGGGCGCCGCGCGCGCGACGTCTGGCTCCAGCTGCGCCAGGGGCATCTGCCGCACCTGCACCACCACGCCGAGGAAGGCGACCGCAAGAACCGGCGGAGCTGACGCGCGGCAGTGACGCGGCGGCGCGGTGCCGGCTCGGGGACGCGCCGACGCGTCCGGCGGCCCTCGTGCGCCGGACGCGTCACCGGCGCGCCAGGCACGCGGGGCACGACGGCTGCGCCCCGGCGGAGTTACCGTCGCTGACATGGACCGTGATCTTCGAGGCTGGTGGCCGTGCCTGCTCAGCGGGACGGTGTTCGCCGTGTGCATGGCCAGCACGACGCTTCCGACCCCTCTCTACACCCTCTACCAGGGGAAGTTCGGTTTCTCCGAGCTGACCGTCACCGTGGTGTACGCCGTCTACGCCTTCGCCGTCATCGGCGTGCTCCTGCTGGCGGGCAACGTGTCGGACGCCGTGGGCAGACGTCCGGTACTGCTGTGCGGCCTGGGGTTCGCCGCCGCGAGCGCGGTCTGTTTCCTGTGTGCTTCCGGGCTCGGCTGGCTGTACGCGGGCCGGTTGCTCTCGGGGCTCTCCGCCGGGCTGTTCACCGGGGCCGCGACGGCATACGTGATGGACCTGGCGCCCGGCGGCGGCGCGTCCCGGGCCACGTTCGTGGCGACGGCCGCCAACATGGGCGGACTCGGCTGCGGCCCCCTGCTGGCCGGAGTGCTCGCGCAGTACGCGGCATGGCCGCTCACGCTGCCCTTCCTCGTGGACCTGGCGCTGGTGGCGGGCTCGGTCGCCGTCCTGCTGCGGCTCCCGGAGACCGTGGAGAACCCGCGTCCGCTGCGCAGCGCGCGAACGCAGCGGCCCACTCTGCCTCCTGAGGTGCGCGCGGTGTTCGTGCCCTCGGCGATCGCGGCGTTCGTGGGATTCGCGCTGTTCGGGGTGTTCACCGCGGTCAGCCCCGCGTTCTTGGCGCAGTCCCTGAACGTACACAATCACGCCGCGAGCGGTCTGGTCGTCGCGCTCGCCTTCTTCGCCTCCACCGCCGGACAACTGGCCGTGGGCCGCGTCGGAATGACCCGCTCACTGCCCCTGGGCTGCGCCGCGCTCCTGGCCGGCCTGGCTCTGCTCGCGGCCGCGCTCCGCTGGGAGCTGCTGCCCCTGATGGTCCTGAGCGCGCTGATGGGCGGCTGCGGACAGGGCCTCGCCTTCCGCGGCGCGCTGTCGGCGGTGGCCGCGGCGTCCCCTGCGGACCATCGCGCCGCGGTGATCTCGACGCTGTTCGTGGTGGCCTACGCGGGGATTTCGGTGCCGGTGATCGGGGTGGGCGTACTGGTGCGGCCGCTCGGCCTCGAAGGCGCCGGCCTGGCGTTCATCGCGTGCATGGCGGTGCTGGCCTGCGGCGCGGGCATCTATGTGCTGCGCCGGCCGGTGGAGGCCGGGGCGTGACGCCCCGCCATGGGGCGCGCCCCTGAGGGTGAGGCCGGGGAGCGGCGTGGGCGGCAGCCGTTGGACCGCCGCCCAGGGCCACGCCACTGAGCCGGGTCAGGCGCTCGCCCGGCGGACTCGGTAGTTCCAGTACGCGAGCGACCGAACCACCGTTTCCGCGCCGATGGGGTTGGCGCTGTGCACGACAACCGTCCCGATCCGGAAGGGCCGCCCGTGGAAGGCGGCTTCTTCCAGGAGCGTCACGACGGGCATGATGCTGTCGTCGCCGCCGAGGTCGTGGTCGAGCCAGAGTTCGTCGATGAAGCGGTCGCGGTGCTCTTCCAGGAGTTCCACGCCCTCGCCGCTGGTGCGGGCGATCCGGGTGGTCCCCGGGAGCGGCCGCAGATCGTCTACGCCGAGGATGACGGGGGCGGGCGGGGCCTGGTTGTCGTTCATCCGGTCATCATGGGGTCGCGCGGAATGGGGGGCCAAGTCCCTTTTCGGCGGGCGGTGCGGTGCCAGGGTCCGGTGAGGTCCGCCGTCCTCGTCGACCGGGTGGCGCCGTCACCGCGTCCTCAACTCGGGCGCGGCCGCAGCAGGTTCTCGATGAGCGTGTCCACCAGGCCGTCGGGGACGGCCGATCCGGTCAGGGCGCAGTAGACGATCGGGCCGACGAGGGCGTCCAGCGCGGCGTCGGGGCCCAGTTCGGGCGCGAACGCGCCGGCCTCGATGCCGCGTGCCAACAGGGCGCGCTCCTGGTCGCGGCGAGGGCCGAGATAACGCTCACGGAAGCTCTCGGCGGTGCCGGGATCATGCTGCGACTGCGCGATGAGCGCGAGCAGGACCTTGCCGGCGGGGTCGTTGGTGAGAAACCGCGCGAAGTCGCGGAGGTAGGCGCGGACGCTCTCGACCGTGGGCTGCTCGGCCGGGACGGGAAAGCGCTTCTCGCTGTCCTCGATGAGCGTGTCGAGGAGGATTTCGACCTTCGACGGCCACCAGCGGTAGATCGTCTGTTTGGCGACACCGGCGTGGCGCGCGATCGCTTCGATGGTCAGGCCGCCGAAGCCGTGCTCGACGAGGAGATCGTCCGCGGCGTGGAGCACGGCCAGGCGGGCGGACTCGTCGCGCCGGTTGCCGGAGCGCGGCCTGCGGGGCTGAGGACTGGCGGCGGGCATGCGAGAACCATACCTGTGGGTGACGCCCGGCCCATTGTCTAGACGCAACGTCTCGTCTAATCTGAAGTTCCTGACCGATTACGTCAAGGAGTGAACGTGCCTACTGCACCCCGGCGTCATGCCCTCGTCGTCGGAGCCTCACGGGGGCTCGGCCTGGTCCTCGCCCGTGAACTGGTCCGTCGTGACTGGCACGTGACCGCCACCACGCGCCGGCAAGATGGTGAGCTCCAGGAGAGCGCCGCCGTCTCGCAGGGGCGGCTGACGGTCGAGTCACTGGAGATGACGAGCCGGGACGGCCCGGCCGCTCTGCGCGAGCGCCTGAACGACCGGCCACTGGACCTGCTCTTCGTCAACGCGGCCATAGACAGGGGAGACCTGCCCATCGACGAGGTACCGACCGAGATGTTCACCGAGGTGATGATCACCAACGCGCTGAGCCCCCTGCGCACACTGGAAGCGCTGCGCGGACTCGTCGTGCCGGGTGGGACGGTCGCGGTGATGTCCTCCGAGCAGGGCAGCATCTCCCGCAACACGGAAGGTGGTTACGAGCTCTACAAGGCCAGCAAGGCCGCCCTCAATCAGCTGATGCGCAGCTACGCCACCCGCCATGGCGACGACGGGCACACCAAATTGCTCATCGACCCCGGCCACAACAGGACCCGGCTGGGCGGACCCGACGCGCCGCTGCTGCCCGAGGAGAGCATCCCGCTCGTCGTCGACGTCCTGGAGGCGCAGGCCGGCTCTCCGGGCCTGCGATTCCTTGACCGCCACGGGGAGACCGTCCCGTGGTGAGGCGGAGACCGACCCATGGTGACGCGGAGATCGACCATTCCGGGGTGAGGCGCCCGGCCGGGACACGCGCCTCCAGAGCTTCAGCCCGCCCAGAGGTTCAGTCCTCAGGGCTTAAGTCCTCAGAGTTTCAGCTCGCTGCTGAGCGGCACATGGGCGTCCATGTTGCGCTCCATCATCCGCAGAGCGGCGTCGGCCAGGTCTTCGTGGATGTGGGCGACGGCATCGCGCGGGACCGTGACCTCAAGGTGGCGGATGTGGGCGTCGAGCGCCGAATAAAGGACGCACTGTTCGGTGACCTGTCCGCTCAGCACCACGTGGGTGATGTCCTGATTCCGTAGCAGATAGCTCAGGGGCGTCTCGTAGAAGATGGAGTGCCGTGCCTTCACCACGAAAAGAGACTCCTTGTCGGGCCGCAGCGGCTCCACGAGGTCGGCGTGGGGCCCCGCGAGTGCCGTCTCCAGAAGCTCTCCATGGTGGGAGCGCCACTGCCCGAAGTTGTCATTGGCGTAGATCACGGAGATGTCCTGGCGCCGTGCCCGGTCGAGCAGATCCACGATGGCGGGCACCGCTGTCCGGGCGGCCGGAAGCAGCAGGTCGGCGTCCGGATGGTCATACGTGTTGATCATGTCGATGACGATGACGGCGGTCTTTCCCATACCTCCACCTTGCATCCGGTCGCCTGGGCGCCGCCTGTCGGGAGCGGGCGCGCCGGGTCGTGTACCCCGTGATGCGGGTGGGGTGACGGAGAGGCTTCGCGGGCCGCCTCCCGAGTGCTCAGACCTCGCCCCGCGCCGGGCACACACTCCCGAGACGCGATACGCGCCAGCCGTCGCCGAGGACCCCGCCCGCCGTGGTGAGCAGTGCTCCGGAACGAGCCCGTACCGCCTCCGTCAGGGCGGCTCCGCGCAGGGTCGGGGCGGCCGTGAGCGTCTGGGCCAGCGCCGTCACGGCTGTCCGGGCGCGGCGTGCCGCGCACATCTGCGGGTGCACGGCCCACACCTGGCGGTCCGAGCCCGCCTCGGAGGCCAGCGCGGTGAACGAGGACAGACCGCAGTCCAGCGGAACGAGGACCGGGCCTTCGCCCGCCGGGAGTTGGGCCACCCTCCGCTGGGACGCCAGGACGGCCGGAGCCCCGGTCGAGTGGCCGGTGAGTCCGGCGCGCGCGGCCGCCGTCTCGACGCGGCGGACGAGCGCGGCCCACTCGGGCCCTTCGTCGTGCGCCGCCGAGAGTTCCGCCGCGCCCAGCGCCGATGCCGCCGCCACAAGGGTGCGCACCAGCGCGTCCTCGTCGGGCGCCCAGCTCAGCGCCGGGGGAGCGGCCGGAACGAACGGCAGCAGACAGGGCAGCCCCACCGACTCATAGACGGACAGGGCCCGGCGGGTGCCCAGGGTGTCGCAGTGCCCGAGGACGGCCGTGTAACCGGCCCGGGCGACGGACTCCGCGACCCCGGGCGACTCGTCGTGCACGCACCACTCGGCGACGTCCGGGCACGAGGCCCGCGCCCGGTCGACCTCCCCCAGAAGGACCGTGCCCCAAGCCGTGCGCGGCCCGGTCAGCGGGGCGACGACGGCGACGCTCGGACGCTCCGCCGCGTCAGGCCCTGATCTTGGACACTGCACGGTTCAGCCCCAGATGAAGGAGTCGCCGCTGTCGACCATGGCGGAGGTGCCGGGAGCCGAAGTGGCCGTCGTGGCGGTGACCGGCGCAGAGGCGCGCGCGGTCGCGGTGGCCGGCCCGGACAGACCGGCGACTGCCGTCGCGGCGCACACGGTGAAGGCGACCGCGGCCGCCGCCCGCGAGGGCCACGTCCGGCGCGTGGGCGGTGTGACAGTCTCCACACCGGCGGCGGTTGCGGAGCGGGACGAGGCGATGGGCACGGACATACGAGTTCCCCCCTGGAAGCGATCGTTCGGTGCCTGACCAGCATGTCCGTCGTCCCCATCGGCCGTCACGCGGTGATGAGTTCCGGGACCGGACATGGCCAGGGGCGGACGACGGAACCGCGCCGGGAGGTCCGTATTCCGGACGGTGCTGTTCCCCCGCGTGTGATCATTTCTAAGATCATTGTCGGAGGATCACCCGGGAGCAGCCGACGGAGTGGGGGCGGACAGGGTGGACGCACGCGCAAGGGCCCAGGATCTCTACCGCATCGCCCTCGACGATGCCGCCTGGCACCCACAGGCCCTGACCGAGAGCCGTGGCTGGAGCGGCACCGAATTCGCCGAGGCGCTGCAACTGCTCGGCAGACTCGGCCTGTTCGTGCCGTCGCCGGACACCCGCAACGGCTGGACCGCGCTGGCCCCCGACACCGCCCTGCGCAACCTTCTCGTCGAAGAGGAGAAGCACACCGGCGCCCTGCTCACCGCCGTACAGCAGACGCGGTCCGCGCTCGCGCAGGTCGTGGCGGACTTCCAGCCCGTGCACGCCCGCGAACTGTGCTCCGTGCGCATGGAGGTGGTGACGGGCGCGGCCAATGTGTCGGCCGCCCTGGAGGACGCCTCGCAGCGCGTCGAGGAGGAGGTGCTTTCCCTGCACCCCGGTCGCGCGCTGCCCCCCGAGATGGTCGAGGCGGGGTTCGAGCGGGACCGGCTCGCGCTCGAGCGGGGCGTACGCCTTCGCACGATCCATCTCGGCTCGGCCGCCGCCGTCCCGCACATGGCCGCCTACCTGCGCCGTCTGGGCGGCGCGGGCGGTCAGGTGCGCACCGCGCACACCCTGCCGCTGCGGCTGATCGTGGTGGACCGCGCGCTGGCGATCGTCCCGGCCCCGCAGCTCACGGATGGCGAGATCGCCGCCGTCGTGCTGCGTGGCGAGACACTGGTCGGGGTGTTCCGAGGGATCTTCGAACACTGCTGGGCGGGTGCGAGCGTGCCGGCTGAAGCCGCCGGCGGCGGTGATGCCGGCGGCGGCACGGAGGAGAACGGCGCCGACTGGCGGCCCACCGGACGCCACCGTGAGCTGGTGCGGATGCTCGCCGGAGGACTGACCGACGAGGCGATGGCCCGCAAACTCGGGGTCTCCGAGCGCACGGTCCGCCGCCTCGTCTCCGAACTCACCGAACGGCTAGGCGCGGCCAGCCGCTTTCAGGCCGGTGTCAGCGCCGTCCGCCTCGGCTGGCTCGACGACTGAGACGTGGTCGGCGGCCGCCGTCCCGGACGTCTCGCCCGCCACGTCCGGCTCCGGCGCGCCTTCCCTCGGCGCCGCCCCGCGCCCCCACGCGGTCCCCGCGAGGACCAGGAGGGCGCCCGCGAGCCCGAGCCACCCCGGCCGGTCGCCCGCGAGGGCGATACCCACCACCGCCGCCCACACCGGCTCCGTACCGAGCAGCAGGCTGACCCGCGAGGGCGAGGTACGGCGCACGGCCCACATCTGCGTGAAGAAGGCGAACAGCGTGCAGAACGCCGACAGGTACAGCAGCCCGAGCCACTGTCCGGCCCCGAAGCCGACGGCCGCCGCCCATGGCGTGCCCCCGGTCCCCGGCGCCGCCGAGAGCAGCGCGAACACCACGACGGCGCCGCCCAGTTGGACCGTCGTGAGCGAGAGGGCGTCCGCTCCCCGCACCGACCGCATCCGTGACATCGCCAGGACGTGGACGGTACGGGCCACGGCGGCGCCCAGCATCAGGAAGTCACCGAGTGAGGGGCTGGTGAAGCCGGCGCCCTGGGTCAGAAGCAGCACGCCGAGCACCGAGACCCCGGCGGCCGCCACGAAAGACCGCGACAGCCTCGTGCGCCGCAGCCGGGCCTCGGCGATGGGGGTGAAGATCATCGTCAGGCTGATGATGAGGCCCGCGTTGGTCGCCGAGGTCGCCACGACTCCGTACGTCTCCAACAGGAAGATCCCGGAGAGGATGAGCCCTAGGAGCCCGGCCCCGCGCAGCTGGGCGCCGCTCAGCGCCCGCAGCCTGCGCCACCCCGCCACGACCAGGACCGGCAGCACCACCGCGAACCGCAGCACGAGGACCGCGAGGACCGTCCGCGTCGTGGTGACGTCCTTGGCGGCGAGATAACTGGAGCCCCACACCACGGCCACCAGGAGGACGGGCAGGTCGGTCAGCCAGGCGCGCCGGGCGGCGGTGATGCTCATGGGGACTCCTCAACAGGGGCGCGCCGGGGCCGGGGTCGGCCCCGGCGTACCCACGGGTTCGGGCTCGGTGGGAACGGCCGCCGCTCAGCGCGCGGTGTAGGCGATCACCAGGACGTCGCGGTGCGCGGGGAGAGCGGAGTCCACGGGCGTCACCGGGGTCACCGAGTGCAAGGTGCGGCGGTCGTCACCGAGGAGCAGATCACCCGGCTCGGACAATGTGGTGGTGAGCAGGTGCTCGCCCTCGTCGGTGTAGACGCCGCTCTCGCCACCGGCGACATTGGTGCGGCCGATCATGAGCGAGGTGATGAACGTGACGCCGTCACGGTGGCGGCCCTCGGGAGCCGGCTGCCCCGTCTGGTCGGCGGACGCGCTGACGCGGTACGGGTGGAGCTTCACGTTCCACGATGCCGTGCCGTCAACAGCGCTGAAGATCCTGCCGAGTTCGACGAGAACGGAACGCAGCAGCGGATCGCCGGTGAAGGAGTCGGTCAGCGGGTCGAAGACGCGCTCCACGCCGCCGTTGAGCGGATTGATGTCCGACTCCTGGCGGTAGGGCGCGTGCGGCAGCAGAGTGAGCTCGCCGGCCGCCGGGTCGAGGTCGAACTGGCCGTAACGACGGAAGCGGTAGGTGCCGCCGTCGGCCATGTGCGTGTCAAGGGTGAGCTCGTCCCAGTGCGCCGCGAACCGCGCCCAGGCGGCGGCGTCGGCTCCGATCAGGGCGGACAGCTGGGCTGCGGGCAGCAGATGGCCACCGGCCCCGGCGAGGGCGGTGACGGCGGCGACGGCCGCGGGGTGGGCAACGGCAGTGGTCATGGAAGTGCTCCGTGCGTAGGGGGTGTGGGGCGAGGGCGGGACGAGGCGGGCCCGGTGGGCCAGGAGCGGGGTCAGGCCGCGGCGAGCAGCGCTGAAGCCGTGCGGGCGAACGGCGCGGACTCGGCGGCGATCGCGTGCTCCTCCCAGGCCTCCCGGTCGCGCAGGTACAGGGGCCGGCCCGCCGTGATGGCGCGGGTGTCGGCGCCTCCGGCGCGCAGCCGCCACGTCACCGAGCCGCTGGTGCGCGCCGCGCACGCGTCGATGAACGCCTGGACGGTGAGCCGCAGTTCACCGAACCAGCGGCCCTCAAGGGCCTCGCGGGTCCAGACCTGCTCCAGGCTGCGCTTCTCGCGGATGAGCTCGGCCTCAAGGCAGGCGCTCTCCACGTGCCGGTAGCCGCTGAGCAGCAGCCAGGCGGCGGGCATCTCGCGGATCTCCAGGACCTTCTCGCCGTGGTCGAGGTGTTCGAGCCCGGAGTAACGGCCGAGGCCGTACGCGCCGACCCGGTGGTTGAGCCGGGCGACGAGCTCGGTCAGGGGCAGGGGCTCGCCGTCGAGGGCGACCGGGCGGCCGTGCTCGAAGGTGACCGTCAGATCGTCGGTCGCGCCGGGCGCGGCGGTCGGCCGGCTCCAGGCGTACATCTCCTCGGGAACCTCGTGGTGCTCGGGGTCGTCGAGGATGCCCGACTCGAACTCGCGGCACCACAGGTTGGAGTCGCCGCTGACGATGCGTCCCGCGAGCAGGTCGATGCCGGCGGCCCGCAGTTCGACGAGCTTGTCGTCGCGGCTGACGGGGTCCAGGTCGTACGGGCTGCCGAACGCGCCCTGATAGCCGAGCAGACCGAGCGCTCCATTGAGGCGGCGCAGGGTGTTCTGCGAGCGGTTGGCGGTGTGCAGGACGGCCTGGGCGCCGAGCTCGTGGGCCAGGGCGACCGCGCTGTGCGCGATGAGGGGGCGGCTCAGCGTGGAGCTTACCGGGTGGATGCCGAGGTAGACGGCCTGGGCGGCGATGGCCGGGGCGACGTACTGGTCGGCGAACTCCTCGCGCCGGTCCAGGATGTGGATCGTGGCCCCCAGCGCCTCGGCGACCTGGCGCTTGTAGGTGCTCGACTCGTCCTCGCCGATGTCGACGCTCACGGCGTGCACGTCGCGCACGCCCATGCGGCGCAGTCGCAGCAGCAGATACGAGCTGTCGAGCCCACCGCTGAACAGGGTCACGACGGGGCGGTGGGGATCGAGCTCTTCGAGCTGCGAGAAGGAACGTATGAGCGCGGGACGCATGGCCTCTCCAACCTCTGCACTGGTCACAGGTCGAAGACTTCCTCCTCCGCGCCCCCGTCACAATGCTTTGCCGTCGTCCACGCCCGGCCATGGCCGGACCCGGAAGCGGCGCGGGCCGGAGCCGGCCGCTGGGCGGGGCGGGGTGGAAAAACGGCCCGGTGAGGCGGCACAAGGCGCTGCCTCACCGGGCCGTGGAGCGTCGTGGCTCAGGCGAGTTCGGGCTGCGGCTGGGGCTGCGGCTGCCGGGGCGCCGGGATGACGACGGGCTCCAGCTCCTTGACGGTCCGTACGTAACGGTGCACGACCGAGGCCACCGCGAGCAGCATCAGGGGCCCGGCCACCCACGGGAGGTGGGCCATCTGCAACGGCAGGTAGCGGTAGGAGAGGAGCAGCGCGGTGAAGACGATCGCGCCATGGGCGACGAGCCGGATCGAGGCGCGGTCCCAGCCGAAGGAGAGGGCACGCAGCCCGGCCTCCACGGTAAGGGTGAAGACGACGCCCGCGATGATGTCGGTGCCGTAGTGGTAGCCGAAGCCGAGCGTGGCGCCCAGGGTGGCGAGCAGCCAGAGCGCGCCGCCGATCCGCAGCGCGAGCGGGCCCTTGCGGGAGTGGAGGAAGATCGCGGTGGCCCAAGCGGTGTGCAGGCTGGGCATGCAGTTGCGCGGGGTGTGCTCGTCGAAGGGCATGTGGTGCGGCGCGGCGATGGTGGGCGAGACATGGGGCCAGAGGTCGGCCAGCGCCCAGTGGCCGCCGTCGGTTCCGTACGCGAAGATCGGCCCGACGACCGGGAAGATCATGTAGATGGCCGGACCGAGGAGACCGATCACCAGGAAGGTGCGGACCAGGTGGTGGGCCGGGAAGCGGCGCTCGGTCGACACGTGGCGCAGCTGGTAGAGCGCGACGATGACCGCCGCGACCGCGAGCTGGATGTAGACGTAGTCGAGGATGTGGGATCCGACGGTCCCCGTGGCCTCGACGATCCGGCCGGCCAGCCACGACGGGTTGCCCAGGGCGTGGTCGGCCGTCGCCACGTACTGGTCGAGCACGGACGGCCGGGTCTTGGACGTGATCAGCAGCCAGGTGTCACCGGTCTTGCGGCCCGCCACGAGCAGCAGCCCGAGCCCCACGCCCTTGAGCAGCAGCACCCGCTCGTTGCCGGTCCGGCGCACCACGGCGATCACCGCGCACGCCAGGATCACCCACAGAGCGCCGTTGCCGAACATCATCTTGGCGTGCAGGGGCCACCGCACCAGGAAGAAGACCAGGTCGATCCCGACCGCGGCCCCCGTCGCGATGAAGCGCTCGCGCCAGGAGAGCACCACCATCATCAACGCCATGCCGGCATACAGGAGCGGCCCCGACTTGGGCGCGAAGATCACTTCGCGCGCCTGGTTGGTCATCGGGCCCGGCATCCCGTAGTGACGCGCGGCGATCTCCAGCAGTACGAGAAAAGCGAGGGCCACCACGCTCGCCACGGTCCACAGGACCGCCCGTGGCCGACGCCAGGCAGCGAGCAACTGTGCGCGGTGTGTTCGGGACGATATCCGCGAGGCTATAGGTATCAATTGATTGGCCCATGTGTTTTTGTCGGACGCCGGTGGACTGACCGCTCTCCATGCCTGGTGGCACGGGTTTTCGGGGTAGCGCGGGCGGTGCGGACGAGCGGTAAGGGTTCGATCATGCTAACGGAGGTATACGAGCGGGTTACGCCGGATGGTGACGGGCGAGGGCCCTGCCGCCCCGCCCGAGGGGGCCAAGCCCCAGCTCAGCGGGGGCGTGGTGGGGGCCGACAAACCCTCCCATCTCATCCCGCCCTCCCCTCTCGCCCCGCTCGGCTCCCTCGGTGGGTTCCGCCCGGCCCCGGCCCGTCCGTCACTCGGTCAGCGGGCGCTGCCCAGATTCTTGTCGGCCTCACTTCCCTCCAGCATCAAGGTCACCTCTTCGATCCGGCGGAACCGGCCGTCGGCCGCCAGGTCGGCGAAGACGTACACCTCGGTCACCACGGTGGAACCGTCGCGCTTGGTCACCCGGACGGTGTGCCGGTCGGCGTAGCGGTCGCCGTCGAACAGTTCGTCGTGCACCTCGACGGAGCCCGTGGCCACGACCGAGCGGACGTGGGCCATGTGCTGGAGGAAGGCGTCGCGGTCGTCCCAGCTTCCGTTGGTGCGCTGGCGGTAGTCGGGCGCGAAATGCCGGTCCGCGGCCTCGTTCAGGTCGAGCCCGGGCGTGAAGATCAGGTCGTCGAGGGCGGTGGCGATGGTGGTACGAGCCATGACGGAACTCCTTGTTCGGTACGCGGTCAGGTACGCGGTCAGGTGCGCGGTTCGTCAAGCAAATGCGTGCGCCGCGCACGCTTCGCCGCAACTGTAACCCACTTGCGTGCGTCGCGCACGCTATTCTTCCGTCCATGGAAAACGACGTGGGGCGAGAGATCGCCGAGTCACTGGGTGTCCTGCTCAAGCGCAGCACCCGCATCGGGCTGCACCGGACCCTGACCGCGGGCATGGGGGAGGCCGTGGACGAGCTGACGTATCCGATCCTGAGCGGCTTGGAGCGCACCGGTCCGCGCAGCGCGGCGGACCTGGCTCCGGATGTCGGGCTCGACCGGTCGGGCGTTACCCGCCGGGCCTCCCGCCTCGAAGCCGCGGGGCTCGTGCGGCGCGAACCGGATCCCGGGGACCGGCGCGCCACCCTGCTCGCGCTGACGGAGGAGGGGGAGCGTGTGGTGGAGACGCTGCGGGAGCGCCTGGCCGGACACATCGCCGCCGGCCTCGCCTCGTGGCCGCCGGGTGAGGCGGCGGCCTTCGCGAGGAACCTCCAGCGCTTCGTCGCCGAGGGGTCGTTCGGTCAGGAACTGGCCGGCTGATCATGGTGGACGTGAGGCTGATCGCCCAAGTTCCGTTCGGCGCGCGACCGTCGGGCAATGAATGAAGGTGAGGGCTGATGCTGGTGGGGGTTGTGCAGGCGGGTCCTGTGCACCGATCTGGCCATCGCAGCAGCCCGCGCGATGCGACAACTCGGGTGTGTTTGAGCTTTTTGATGGTCCGTTCGACGGTGTTGCGTTGCTTGTGCCGTTCTTCGTCGAAACCTGGCGGCTGTCCGCCACGCGGGCCTTTGCACAGGCGGGGATCTCCCGCGTTCCCATTCAAGAAACGCGGAGCATTTTCAGCACCGGCCCGAATTCGGTGCGGTCCGCGCGTTGCCCTGGCGTGACGACCAGGGGCCGTGGGACAGCGCTCGTCCGCGCTCGGATGCAGCTCTGATGTGAACTCGCCGCGCGGTTGATATGTGCACCCTCGCTCATTGGGGTGACACCAAGGTTGACAGTGGCGCGGCCGGGTAACCCTTCTGCAATTCTTCGCACTCTCCGTGCGCGATTCCCCGGAAGGAAATGATGATGGGCGCTCTGGTGACAACACTCCTCAGCGGAGCCAACGCGGTCGAGGGGACCGTCCTTCCTCTGGTCAACGCGCTTACGTATGTCGTCGGCCTCGGTCTCCTGCAGGTGTCGCAACTCGGACTCCTCGGGCTCCTCTCCTGACGAAAGCGGAAGCTCCGATTGCCGGCTACGGCTCAAGGGGCGAACGGAGCTTCGCTGTGCGGATGCGCATCCCTCGGTAACCGGCCGTCGGAGACCGGAGCCGGGGAAATACGTGAACGTCCACAAACTCCCGCTCACAAGAGGCGGTGGGCGATTCCCGCGCGATACGACCTGCGACCACTTACAAAAGCCGTGCATTTGCACAAGAAGGACTTCAAGCCAGAATATGAATAATCAGGCCATTTAAGTCATTGGATCATTCAATATGACGAATTCGGCGCCTTCTCGGCTACGTTGATGAGTGCCAGCCGGAGAATTTCTCTGACTGAGCAAAGGGAAGGCGTACATCATGCGCTCCACGCGCACCACCCTCATTCCCCGTACGGTCCTGCTCGCCGCGATCGCCGCGGCCGGCCTGGCCTTCACCCCCACCCTCGCCTCCGCGACGGCCCCGGCCGAGACGAGCAGCATCAGCACAACCACCGGTTTCGGCATCCTCGGGTTCCCGGGTGCCAACGGTGCCAACGGCGTAGGCAGCAATGGCGGTGTCGGCGGTCTCGGCGGCACCGGGGGCGCGGCAGGTGCCAACGGCAACGGCGGTACCGGGGGTGTCGGCGGCAACGGCGACGGCAGCGGGAGCACCGGAGGCGCAGGTGGCACCGGCGGTGCCGGTGGCGCCAACGGCAACGGTGGCGCCGGCGGCTTCGGTGGCGCGGCCAAGCTCGGCGGTACGGGCGGCAAGGGCGGAGTGGGCGGCGTCGGCGATGCCGGTACCGGGATCGCAGGCGGCAAGGGCGGCAACGGCGGCGCGTCCATCGCCGGCGGCGGCCACACCGGTGGCAAGGGCGGCGCCGGCGGCGCGGCCAGCCCGGTGTGCCCCGGCCAGCCCGGCGGCAACGGTACTGCGGCCACATTCACGGCCGACGGCACCACCGGTGCCACAGGAGCAGCCGGCAAGACCACCCTGCCCTGCTGAACGGACTCACGGGCAAGTAGCGGGCCCGTGACCCAGTTGTCGTCAAAATCGGAGTACAGGCCCGACCGTGACAGAAGATCCAGGACGCACTCAGGGGTCTCGTGCGCGGTCCGGGACGCCGGGATGCGGTGAACGATTCAGGAAGCGCCCGGCTGGAAGAACTCCAGCCGGGCGCTCTCGCGTCCGAAAGCGTCGTCGCGCATACCCGGCTCCAGATCGCCCGGCCCCTCGCCGAGGACCTACGCCGGGCCGGGGAGAAACCACTCCGGCCGGCTCACCCCGGCCCGGGTCCGCCGCAGGTACAGGTGCGTCCGCGCTCACTCGTCTGCCCGACCCGTGTTCCCAAACCCCAAGGTGCGAGCCTCTGGCGGGCGGCCGCCATGACGTGCGGGAGGGGTCAGGCGCCGGTCAGGGCGCGGACCTCGGAGCGGTAGACCTCGGCGGGGTCGAAGCCCATGCCGGTGAAATGCCCGGCCAGTTCGAGGGAGAGGACGCCGTGGAGGCGCGTCCAGAACGCGAGGGCGCGGGTGAGCGCCGCGTCGGGGGCCTCGGGGTCGCGCGCCCAGGAGCGGTGTTTCGCCAAGTGGCCGTCGAGCGGTGCCGAGGGCGTCGCGCCGGTGGGGCGCTCCTCGGCCGCGCACGCCGCGAGGAGGACGTCCATGACCTCGGCGGTGATTTGCGTGGTGTCCTCGGGCGCCTTGTATCCCGGTACTGGCGTGCCGTAGATGAGGAAGTACCGGTGCGGGTCGGCCAGCGCCCAGTGACGCAGGGCGTCCGCGAGGCCGGCGAGATCGGTGCCGGCCTCGGCGTGGGCGCGGAAGGTGTCGGCCAGGCTGCGGTAGGCGTCCCGGATGAGCTCGGTGATCAGGTCGTCGCGGCCGGCGTAGTACCGGTAGAGGGCGGGCCCGCTCACGCCGATCTGTTTGGCGATCGCGTTGAGGGAGAGCGCGGAGGCCCCGGCGCTCGCGATCTGCTCCCAGGCGTGCTGCTTGATCTCCTCGCGTACCTGCGCGCGGTAGCGCTCCCGTGGAGTCCTTGCTTCCAGGTCGGCCACGACCGCCTCCAGGCTGACGAGTGGGTGGTTCTTGTCCATCTTCGTTAGAAGGTATCACCGCCTCGTGTGGCTCTTACGGTGACGCGAGGGGACGGATCCACGGGCAGAGGCTGCCGGTGCGGCCCGGCGCCGGGTGCTCAGGGGCGCGAGGAGCGTCCGCAGCTCGCACCGGACCATGGGGCTCGTGAGGGCTGGTGGGGGGGCAGGGAACCGCGCGACCAGCGACGCACAACCCGCGCCCCGAAAGTGAACGGGGCCGCTGTCTGCGGCACGCGGTCGGTCCAGGGCGACGGACGCGAGGGGCATGCCCCGCCGTGACGGGTGGTGCGCCCCGCCGTAACGGGTGCGCCCCCCGTGGCAGGGTGCTCCGCGGCCCCGATGGTGACTCCCGCATCCCGGCCCGCCCGACGCCCGGCTACGCGGACGGCGCGAGGGTGCGCAGGACGCAGAACTCGTTGCCCTCGGGGTCGGTCATGACCACCCAACTCCGGTCCGGCTCCTGGGTGTCCGCCCGGGCGGCGCCGAGCCCCAGCAGTCTCATCACCTCTACCTCGGTGCTGCCGTGGACCGGGCTGACGTCGAGGTGCAGCCGGTTCTTGACGGTCCTGGACTCGGGGACCCGGACGAACACCAAGGTGGGCGGCATCTGTTGGGCCCGTACCTCCTCGACCGTCGGTGTCCAGGAGCCGATCTCGACCATGTTCTCGCCGCGGTCGATCACTTCGAAGTCCAGGACCTGGCACCAGAACGCGGCGAGTCCTTCCGGGTCGTGGCAGTCAACGACCAGCTCGGTGAACCTGCTTGTCATGCTTCTCCCCGATAGTCCCCGATAGTCCCCGGTGGTGCGGACCCCGCCCAGCCTATGAGGTCACCCCCTCACTCCGACAGCGGTGGCGGCCTCTCGACTACCGTCGCCGGGTGACCCATCAAGGCTGGCTGGCAGACACTCGTACCTCCTACGACACCGTGGCCGTCGACTACGCGGACGAGGTGCGCGACCTCCTGGACCGGACCCCCTATGAGCGTGCCGTCCTGGCGCTCTTCGCCGAGCTGGTGAGGTCCGCTGGTGGCGGGCCCGTATCGGATGTGGGATGTGGGTCAGGACGGATCACGGCGCACCTTCGGGGCCTGGGCGTGGACGCGTTCGGCATCGACCTGTCACCGGCGATGATCGAGGTGGCCCGGCGTGAGCACCCGGGGGCCCGGTTCGAGGTCGGTTCCATGACTGAACTTACCCTGGGCGACGCCTCGTTGGCGGGTCTGGTGGCCTGGTACTCGCTGATCCACATCCCCGATGACGAGCTCGATCCGGTCCTCAAGGGCTTCCACCGTGTGGTGCGGCCCGGCGGCCCGGTGCTGCTCGGCTTCCACGTGGGGGACGAGACGAGGCTCAAGACGTGGGGCTACGGGGGCCACCCGATGAAGGTGTACGTGCACCGTCGTCGGCCCGACGAGCTGGCCGCGCGGCTACGGGCGGCCAGCTTCACTGTCGAGGCGCAGATGACCCTCACCTCGGCTGAGAGCTCCCGAGGAGGCCTGCTGCTCGCGCGCCGTACGGCATGATCTGTCGCGCAAAGGCGTTGCTGAGCAAGGCAGTTGGCCCTGCGGCCGGGCGGTCGCACGTGTCCGGGGCGGGCGAGCCGTCAGCGTGGCGGGGTGCACACGCGCAGCCGGTTGCCGTCGGGGTCACGCAGCTCGATCTCGCGCCCCCAGGGGGCGTCCCGCACCGCGACCCCGAATCTCCGCCGCGCCGGCGTCCTCGACGCGGAGGATCGGGGTGATGTCTTCGTCCATGAACCCCATGCTCTCAACTCCGTCCCGCTGTCCGGGGACGCGCGGCATGATCGGGTGGTACGAGCGCGGAAAGAGGCGGTACGAGCGCGGGTGGAGGGGGAGTTGTGGCGGCGGAAACGGGCCCGGGCGGGTTGATCATTTTTCTGAACGGTACGTCGAGTTCCGGGAAGTCGAGCATCGCCGGGGAACTGCTCCCGATCCTGGGTGACACGTACTTCTATCTGCCGGTGGACGCCTTCCACGCCATGCGGACCACTCCGGCCGACCTCGGGCCGGACCAGCTCAAGGTCGTGCTCGAGCGCACCTGGAGGGGCTTTCACCGGGCGGTCGCGGGTCTGGCGGCGGGCGGAAACAACGTGGTGGTGGACCATGTGCTCAGTGAGCCCTGGCGCCTGCTCGACTGCCTGACGCTGTTCACGCCCGAGGATGTCGTCCTGGTCGGTGTGCGCTGCCCCCTGCCGGAACTGGAGCGGCGCGAACAGCGGCGCGGAGACCGCCCGGCGGGCCTGGCCGCGCGTCAGCTCGACCGGGTCCACGCCCACGGTCACTACGACATCGAATGTGACACCGGCGCCGCGAGCCCGGCCGACTGCGCGCGCCGGATCAGGGACTTCCTGCCGCGCCGTCCACGGCCCACGGCATTCGAGCGGCTGAAGTCGGCCCGGAGCGACGAGATGGCGCGCCGGACCTGACGAGGTGCCGCGCCACGGACCTGGCGAGGTGCCGCTGGTCCATAAGGGTTGGATTTGTCATATTAACCAATTATTTCGGCACGCCTGAAAGCCCCGCGCCGTACGGTCGGTGACCATGGGCCGGCAAAGCGCTTCCCGGCGAGGTTCCGGCGCGATTCGCGAGAAAACCCGGCGCAATTCCAGCGAAAGGGGTATTGGGATGGGGCTCCCGCGCGGTTGTCCAGCCGCTCGGCGCACGGTGCTCCTCGTCGCGTTCACGGCCGTCGCCACCCTGCCCGGATCGCTGGGGGGCCCGGCGCCGACGGCCCGTGCCGGGGGAGTGGGCGAGCACAATTTGCAGTTGGCGGTCACCGTCAACACCCGTCCCGGCACCGGCGCCCTGCGCCCGGGAATCCGGGTGGGCTCCCCGGTGGTCAAGGTGTACCGGCTGACCAACCACGGCGAGGCGGACCTGTCGGGCGTCCGGGTGTCCGATCCGGACGTGCCGGGCGCGCTGATCCGGTGCGCGGGGGAGTTGGGGCGATTGGGGCAGCTGGCGGCGCTGTCCAGTGCCACGTGCACCGCCGAGCTGCCCGCGACCCCGGGCACGCACACCGCCTGGGTCGTGGCGTCCGGTGTGGTCCCGTCGCTCGACCTGCGCCTGCGGGCGTCCGAGCGGAGCGGATACGGCGGGGTCGCAGGGGCGCTCGACCTCTCCGAGAACGTGCGGCTCATCAGCTTCACCGAGGCCGAACTCCACTACGTGCTGGCCAATCCGGGCAACAGGACGGTGTACGGCATTCAGCTGGTCGACCCGGTGCTGGCGCCGGGCCCCTTCGACTGCGGTGGCCGGGCGGACGTTCCCGACCTCGCCCCCGGCGCGTCCGTCACCTGCGTGGTGCGGGTGCGGCGGGCCCCGGGCTCCTACACCAGCGCCGCGACGGCCACCGGAAGCGACCGGACGGACACCCTGAGCCCCGCCGGTCTCAGCGTGCCGCCGCCGCTGCTCACCGCACGGTCGAGCGCGTCCTTCGTCCTGCCCGCGCTGCCACCCCCGCCGCCCCCCGCCACCGCGCAGCTCCCGCCCCCACTTCCGCGCGCCGCCCCGCCCCGGCGGCCGTCCTCCGGGAGCGGCCCGCCGGGCGCGGCGGGCCCGCCGAACGGGCCCGCTCCCGGTGAGCCCGGCGGACCAGGCGGACCAGGGGGCCCGGGCGGCTCCGGCGGACCTGGTGGCCCGGGTGGCTCCGGCGCGGCCGCCGGCTCCGGGGCTCCCGGCGCCCTCGCGGCACCTGCTGCCGCCCCCGGCGCTCCCGCAGGCGCGGGCGCGGGTCCCGGTGGCGCCACAGGGCCCGGCGCCCCCGCCGCACCCGAAGCGCCCGCCGAGCCGGGCGCACCCGCCGCACCCGGCGCCACCGGTGGCGCGGGCGCCGCGCCCGCAGCGCCTCCCGGACCTGGCGCGCCCCCGGCGGCTGAACCACCCGCACCGGCGGCCCCCGTCGCGCCGGGCGCCGGCGCCGGTGGCGCCGCCGCGCTGCCACCCGGTGTCGCGCCGGCCGTGCCCCCCGCCGCCGTGCCCCCCAACGCCGTACCGCCCAGTGCCGTACCCCCCACCCCGCCGAAGGCAGCGCGGCCGCCCGCCCAAACGGCCTCGTTCCTCGGCCGGCTGCAACACCACGCCAAGGCGCACCCCGCCCTGTCGATGGCGGCCCTGCTCCTGCTGTTTCTCCTGCCGGCCGCCCTGGCGGCACTTCTGCTGGGCTCACGCCGCCCGTAAACCCGAGGAGCCCTCGTGTCCCATGCCGCGCAGGCCCTTGCCATCACCCTCGCGGTGGCGTTGTTCGCCGCGGCGGTCGTGCTGGCAAAGCACCGTTTCTTCCCGCCGGACCCCGCCGATGAGCCGCGCGAGGACGTCGCCGAGTACATCTCGATGATGGTGGGTGTCCTGTACGCGCTCGTACTCGGGCTGGCCCTCGTCTCGGTGTGGGAGACCAGCGACAGCGCCTCCAGCCACACGCAGGCCGAGGCGGGCGCCCTGCACCAGACCTACCTCGTGGCGGACGTGCTGCCGCCCGAAAGGCAGACCAAGGTGCGCGCCGTCGCCGAGCAGTACGCCCGGCACGTCGTCACCGCGGAGTGGCCGAGAATGGCCGATCGCCAGGACCTCGGCTCCGAGGGCTGGACGATGCTGGGCCAACTGCGCGCGGCGACCCGGCTCCCCGCCAACGCCACCCCCGCCCAGCAGATCGCGGGCCAGGAACTCCTCTCCCAGCTCGGCACGCTCGACGAGGCGCGGCGCGGACGCGAGCAGGACGCGCAGAGCAGTCTCTCGCCCGTCCTGTGGGTCGGCCTGATCCTCGGCGGGGTGCTGACCGTGGCCTTCATGTTCCTCTTCGGGATCCAGCGCAACGTCACCCACATCGTGATGGTCATGGGCCTGGCCGCGCTCATCACCTTCCTGGTCCTGCTCATCCACGAACTGGACTCGCCGTTCGGCGGTTACCTCGGCACCGACACCTCGGCGTTCACGCGCTATTTCCCGGTGGCGGCGTGAGCGGGCCCGGGCCGGGTTCTGGACTCACAACGCAAGACAGCGACCGCTGGGTGGCCCCGAGCCCCCTTACCGCACGCCGGGCCGCACTCCATCCCCACCGACCGGATCCGACCGCAAGGGACCATGGTGAGCACATCCGTACTGTCGCCCTCCCCGGACAACCCCCCGCCGATGACCCTGCGCGAGTACGCGCTGATCGCCGACGGCGAGCGGGGCGCGCTCGTGGGACCGCACGGGGACATCGCGTGGATGTGCATGCCCCGGTGGGACTCCGACGCCGTCTTCAGCACCCTCATCGGCGGCCCGGGCCACTACGCGATCACGCCCGTCGGACGGTACGTCTGGGGCGGTTACTACGAGAACGGCACCCTCATCTGGCGCAGCCGCTGGGTGACGGAGAGCGGCATCATCGAGTGCCGCGAAGCGCTCGCGATGCCCGCCGACGCACACCGCGCCGTCCTGCTGCGCCGCCTGCGCGCCGTGGACGGCGAGG
The DNA here is from genome assembly GCF_042869775.1 of Streptomyces sp. NPDC006711. Classification (NCBI taxonomy): domain Bacteria; kingdom Bacillati; phylum Actinomycetota; class Actinomycetes; order Kitasatosporales; family Streptomycetaceae; genus Streptomyces; species Streptomyces sp. NPDC006711. Next base: position 272,792 of record NZ_JBIAGO010000003.1, on the reverse strand, counting down.
CGCGGGTGGCCGTCGATCTGGCCCCGGCCGCGGGCTTCGGCACCGACCGCTCCCAGCTGCCGCACCGCGACGACGACGGCACATGGAGCGCGCGCACGGGCCGGCTGCGCTGGCGCTGGAGCGGCGTGCCCGAGGCGCGTCCCGCCCGGTACGGCCACCGGGGCGGTCTGAAGGCCACGCTCACGCTCAAGCCCGGCGAACAGCGCGATCTCGTCCTTGAGCTGTCGGAGCACGCGCTGCCCGACGTCCCCGAAGCCGACGGGCTGTGGAGCGCCACCCAGCAGGCCTGGTCCCGCGAAGTCCCCTCCCTGGAGCACACGTTGGCGCCGGAGGACGCCCGCCGCGCCTACACCGTGCTGCGCGGCCTCACCAGTGCGTCCGGCGGCATGGTCGCGGCGGCCACCACCAGCCTGCCCGAACGGGCGGAGGTGGGGCGCAACTACGACTACCGCTACGTGTGGGTGCGCGACCAGTGCTACGCCGGGCAGGCCGCTGCCGCCGCCGGGGGACACCCGCTGCTCGACGACGCCGTACGTTTCATCTCGGCCCGGCTGCACGAGGACGGGCCAGGGCTCGCGCCCGCGTACACGGTCGCCGGCGGCCCGGTGCCCCGTCCGACGCAGCTCGCGCTGCCGGGCTACCCCGGCGGTGGCAGCCGCGTCGGCAACCGGGTGAGTGACCAGTTCCAGCTCGACGCCTTCGGCGAGGCGCTGCTCCTGTTCGCCGCCGCCCACCGCCACGGGCGCCTGGACACCGACGGCTGGCGGGCGGTGGAGATCGCGGCCGACGCCATCGAGCGGCGCCGTGACGACGCCGACGCGGGCATCTGGGAACTCGACGCCCAGCACTGGACCCACAGCCGGCTGATCTGCGCCGCGGGGCTGCGCGCCGTCGCGCAGGCCGCGCCCGCCCCGGGCAAGGCGGCCGCGTGGGCCTCCCTCGCCGACGTCATCCTCGCCGAGACGACCGCGGGCGGCCTGCACCCCTCCGGCCGTTGGCAGCGGTCCACGACCGACCCGTCCCTGGACGCCGCGCTGCTGCTGCCGCCCCTGCGCGGAGCCCTGACGGCCGACGATCCCCGTACCACCGGCACCCTGCGCGCCTACCGCGCGGAACTCACCCGTGACCACTACGCCTACCGCTTCCGCCACGACCAGCGTCCGCTGGAGGAGGCCGAGGGCGCCTTTCTGTTCTGCGGCTATGTGGTGGCGATGGCCGAACACCAGCAGGGCAACCAGGCCGAGGCGCTGCGCTGGTTCGAACGCAACCGTTCCGCGTGCGGCCCGCCGGGCCTGTTCGCCGAGGAGTACGACATCAGCCAGCGCCAGCTGCGCGGCAATCTGCCCCAGGCCTTCGTGCACGCCATCATGCTGGAGAGCGCCGTCCGGCTCGCCGCCCCGCCCGACGACGGCCCCTGACCGCCGGGCGGACGCCCTTGGGTTTCCGCCCCGAAACGTCGCGGTCCCCGGCCGCCCATGAGGGTGACCGGGGGCCGCGGAGGTACGTCCGTGCTGCCGCGCGGCGCGGGCGTGCGCGCCGGTCAGGTGTGCAAGCGGCTGTTCGCGCCGTCGTGGCCGTCGGCGCTCTCGTCGTCGAACCAGTAGTCGCCGGCGGCCAGATAGCGGAAGGCGTGCGTGCTGCGGTCGGGCAGCTCCACCGTGACCGCCCGCTTGCCGTCCTGCCGGGCGGTCAGTTCGTGGGTGCCGGGCTGCCAGTCGTTGAAGTCTCCGACGACGCTGACCGGGCCGGGCGGGGCATCTACCGGGAGCACGAACGTGATCTCGATGCTGTCCTTGCGCCGCTTGCGTTCCAGCACGGAAACCTCCTTGGATGGATGGGATTGGGCCCATCCTGGGGCCGCCACCGCGGACCCGCACCCCGACGGCACCGCCGACGCGGCCGTTACGCGCCCCGGACGGCGGAACGCGGGCGGCGGCCGCGCGGCCGTTCGGCGGTGCCCCTCGCCAGGAGGGCGGTCAGGACTTGCCGCGCCCCGTGATCAGGTCACGGGCGCGGTCCACGAGCCCGGCTCCCGGCGCAAGCAGCTTGTTGGCCGGCGGGGTGTCGGGGGCGCCGGGGTGGGGGCGGGTGGGCGCCACCTTCTTCGCCGTACGGATCTTGTCGCCCAGGTCGTCGAGGGCCTTGGCGTCGACAGCCTTGGCCAGGGCGGGGAACAGGTGCTGCTCCTCGTCGGCGATGTGCGCGCGGACCTCCTCGATCAACTTCCCCACCAGGGCGTCGAATTGAGGATCGCCCACGTCCGCCTTCTCCAGGTCCTTGAGCAGCCGCTCGACGGTGGCGTGATCCTTGATCTCCTGGTCGGCGAGGGCGTCGCCGCCGGGCACGTGCTCGCGTACGGCGGGGTAGAGGTACATCTCCTCCGCGACGGAGTGGCGCACCAGCTCGATGGTGAACTGGTCCGCGACCTCGCGGCGCTTGTCGTCACCCGGGGGCAGCGCCTGGATGCGGGCGAAGAATTCCTCCACCTCGCGGTGGTCGGTCTGCAATTCCTGGATGACGTTTCCGCCGTGTCCCATCAATCGGCTCCTTTCGTGTCGCGGGGAGCGTGCCCGGTGCGGGATCCGGTCCCGGGGTCCCCGCCGCCCGCCGGTGCACAGGTTCCCCGGTTCCGCATCCGTTAACGGGGCCGTCCGGGTCCGCCGCCGGGGTGCCTCCCGCGCGGTCACGGTGGGTGAGGCTTCGGGATGCGGGGACGCGGTCGCGCTGGTTCGCTGGAATGGCTCGCGTCCATGCCCAAGGAGCCCGCCATGCCGGCCACCAGCCACAGCCGCGAACAGCGCGGCCACGACGACGCCCCCGACACCACGGCGGCCTTCGCCCGGCTGAGGACGCTCGCCGAGGGGCCCGAGTACGACGCGCTGCGGCACGACCTCGTGGCCCAATGGCTCCCGATGGCGCAGCGCCTGGCGCTCAAGTACCGCAACCGCGGCGCCGAGACCGATGACCTCTACCAGGTCGCCGCCATGGGTCTTGTCAAGGCGGTGGACCGCTACGAGGTCACGCGGGGCCCGTTCGAGGCGTACGCGATCCCGACCATCAACGGCGAGCTCAAGCGGCATTTCCGTGACGCCCTGTGGGCGGTCCATGTCCCGCGCCGGGTGCAGGACATCCGGAACAAGGTCCGGGTCGCCCGCCAGGAGCTCAAGGCCACCCAGCCCGGCGAGCCCACCGTCGCCGAGCTCGCCGCCCGGTGCGGACTGGACGAGCAGGACGTACGCGACGGCCTGGAAGCGCTCGACTCCTTCAAGAGCCTGTCGCTCGAGGCGGAGACCCGCGCGGAGGGCGGCGACGGCGGCAACCGGCTGTCCTTGACGGACACGCTCGGCGCCACCGACCCCGGGTTCGACGCCGTCATCGACCGCGAAGCGATCAAGCCCGCACTCAAAGCCCTCCCGGAACGGGAGTCGAGGATCCTCTACATGCGGTTCTTCAACGACATGACGCAGCATCAGATCGCGGCGGCGCTCGGCATCTCGCAGATGCACGTTTCGCGGCTCCTGAACAGCACCTGCGCGCGCCTGCGCGACGAGGCGCTGGCGGAGCGCCGGGTCGGCGCGGCCTGAGACCTGACACGTCGTCACAGAAGGAGTCACCATGGCGGACAGCGGCAAGAAGGGCCGGAGCAAGGGCAAGGGCAAGGATGTTCCGGTCGGCGTCCCGGCCGGTGAGTCCATGAGGTCCGCAGGCGACGCCGACGAGGTCAAGGAGCGGGTGAAACAGGCCCGGGCGGACATCGAGGGCCGGCCCCGCCAGGCCCGCCCCGCAGGGCCTGGCGGGGAAAAGGCGTAACTGGCCATTCGCGGATCGCGCCGGGGCGCGTCACCCGCACGCGCGATGGCGGCCGCCCTCCCGAAGGGTCCGGGGCGGACGACCGGATGGCGCGATCACGCCCATGGCGAGCGGCACGCCTGGTGGCCGGAATGGCGCTGTCGTAATATGCCCTACGGCTTTTCAGCTATTACCCGCACTCTTTGCCGGCCGCGCGGCCACTCGTCATGGGGGTCTCAATGGTGGAGGACATGGTCAGGACCTGGGCCGACGGCTGGGCCGTCTCGCGGCGGACGCCCGCACACGTCGAGTGGCCCTGGGGCGTCCACATCCAGGTCGCGGACGACCCGCACGAGGTGGGACGCCATGTGCTGCCCCGGGCCGAAGAGGAGTTGGTCCGCGCGGCCACGGCCTGCGTCACGCAGCCGCGCACCTGGTTGAAGACGCCCATCGAGCCGGAGGATCTTGAGCCGTGGCTCCCCGACGGCTGGGTGGTGGCCTGGCAGGACACCGGCCACCTCATGGCCGTGGACCTACTGGCCGCACGGCTGGACGTTCCCGAGGGGTACGCCGTGCGGGTCGAGCAGGTTGGGGCAGTGGTCCACGTGAACGTCCTGCACGCCGCCTCGGGCGAACGGGCGGCCAAGGGGCAGCTGGCCGTCCTCGGGGAGAGCGTCGTCGTCGACCGCGTACGCACCGAAGACGCCCACCGGCGCAAGGGGCTCGGCAAGGTGGTGATGCGCGCCCTCGCCAACCGTGCCCTGGACGGCGGCGCGGTAGTGGGTGTGCTCGGCGCGACCGACAGTGGGCGCGCGCTGTACGAGACGCTGGGCTGGAAGAAGCACGCCACGCTGGCGGAGGGCGTCTACCGGCCCGGGAGCACCGGCGCCTGAGTAGGGTCACGTCCTGGACGCCCGCCCCGCGCAAAGCCGCGCCCGTGACCGCGCGACGCCCTACGGGTCCTGCTTGCCCGCGCGCTGGGCCCGGGCCATCAAGGCGTCTCTGAGGGCGAAGACGGCGGCACGGTCGGCCTCACGGGCGAACCGTTCGAGCAGTTCGGCCGCGCCGGGATCCGGCCCGCCCTCCATCGCTTCGACGAGGGTGGCGATGCTCGGCCACTGGTCGCTGGAATGGCTATCGTCCACGGGATGTCCGGTTCTATTAGCAGATTCGAGGTCGGCATCCGCCCCAACGGTCTACTCATATCAGGACCGGACCGGTCATGGTGCCCGGCAACGGCCCGAACCGCCATATAGAGCACCGCGTTCCGCCCCGTGCCACGGCGTCACACGCGCTGGGCGCGGTGGAGCAGGGAGTGGAGTCCGTGCCTGCGCAGCGCGGCGCGGGCGGCGTTCGCGCCCGGGGCGCCGTGGACGCCGCCGCCCGGATGCGCGGCGGCCGAGGCGAGATAGAGGTTCTTGACCGGGGTCTCGGGCCGCCCGGTGCCGGGCACGGGCCGGAAGATCGCCTGCTGGTGCAGGGCGGTCGTCCCGTTGTTGATGGCGCCCAGGTGCAGGTTCTCGTTCATGGCCTGGAGTGTCGTGGGGGCCAGGACGCGACGGGCTCGGATGAGCGCCCGAAAGCCCGGCGCGTACCGCTCCACCTGCTCCTCGACGCGGTCGGCCATGGCCTGCTGCTCCCGCTCGTCCCACCGGCCGGTGATGGCGTCGGGCCCCGCGTCGGCGGTGATGTCCTGCGGCACATGCGTATAGGCCCACGCCGACTCCGTACCCTCGGGGGAGCGGCTGGGGTCGGCGGTGGTCATCTGGCCGAACAGGACGAACGGTTCACTCGGCACCTGTCCCGTCGCGATCTGGGCGGCGAACCGGGTCAGGCCGTCCACGCCGTCGGCGAGATGGACCGTGCCCGCCCCATGCGCCCCGGGCGCCGTCCACGGCACAGGACCCGAGAGCGCCCAGTCGACCTTGAACGTCGCGAAGTCCCACTGGAAACGCGCCAGATCGCGCACGAGACGGGACGGCAGGTGCTCCTCGCCCACGAGGTCCCGGTACAGGGCGGGCGCCGACACGTTGGCGAGGACGGCCCGCCGGGCCCGGACCGTCTCGCCCCCTTCGGTGGTGACACCGACCGCCGCGCCGCCCCGTACGACGACGGACGCGACGCGCTGCCCGCACCGCACCGCGACCCCGCGTTTCTCCAGACGGCTCACCAGCGCCGACGTCAGGGCCCTGGCGCCGCCGACCGGCACGGGGAAACCATGGCTCTGCCCCAGCATCGACATCAGCCAGCCGAAGCCGCCGCTGACCGCCGACTCGGGGGCCAGGTCGGCATGCAGGGCGCAGCCGGCCAGAAGCAGCCGGCCACCGTCCCCCGCGAACTCCTCCTCGCCCAGGCGCCGTACGGGAAGGGCGAGGCTACGGGCCAGCCGCAGACCGCCCGGCGCACGGAGCTTGGCCGCCAGGCGCAACCCGGCGCGGACCGGTGGGAAGGGCGCGAACAGGGCTCCCACCACATCGGGTCCCACCCGGCACCACATGTCGTACATGGCCTGCCAGGACTCGCCGTCCCGGGGACCGAATCCGGCCAACCCGGCTGCCGTGTCCTGTACGTGACGCTCCAGTACCGCGCTCCTGCCGTCGGGCAGGGGATGGGCGAGGACGCGCGGGGCGTGACTCCAGCGCAGGCCTTCCGCCGCGAGGTCGAGCCGGGCGAGCACGGGGGAGGCGACCGCCAGCGGATAGAAGGCGCTGAACAGGTCCGAGACGTAGTCGGGGTGGACGCCCCGGTCGCTGCGCACCGCGCCGCCCGGTTCGTCCTGGGCCTCCAGCACCTCCACGCTCCAGCCCGCGTCGGCCAGCAGGTTCGCGGCGACCAGCCCGTTGGGGCCGGCGCCGATCACCACGGCGTCAGGCATGCTGGAGCTCCGCGCGGTCCCGCTCGACGACCTTGGCCAGGCGGGCCAGCATCCCGCGGTGCCGCAACTGGAGCAGCGCCTCGGTCACCGGGTTGTGCAGCGTGCCGCCCATGCCGCGCAGCGGATGCTCGTCACAGATCACCAGCGTGTCCGTGCCCCAGGGCCTGAGCCGGAGATGGATCCGCGCGCTGCCCAGCGCCTTGAAGCTCGCCTCGAGTTCCAGTTCCTCGCACGACTCGCTGTGCCGGACGATGGTCGTGCCCTCGCCCGACCAGGGGCCGAGCCGCAGGGTGAACCGCAGCCGGGAACCGGTCGCGGGCCAGGTGTGGTCGAGGGGGGAGGACTTGTCGGGCCCCACCACCCAGTCACCGTAACGATCGGGGTCGGCGAGCACCGCCCACACCGCTTCGGGGGAGCGCCGGATCAACTGATGGCGGATGGCCATGGCAGGAGTCCTCCTTGGGACGTGACCGTGCCGTCGACGGGGGCGCGGACGGGAGCGGCACCGGGTGGGCCGCTGCCGTGACCGGGCCCGCAGGGCTACGACGTACCCCCTCGTCGCCCCACGAACCCCATCGTGCGCGTACCGGCGGCGCCCCGCATCCCGCCCGTGCCTCGGCGCCACCCCGTGCGGGCCGCCGGCCTCACCCGCCCGGCCGACCCCGGCATATTCACGCTCACCCCGTACACAGCGCGAACCCACTCCCTCGACGCCGTCGCCCGGCATGCGGGGCCCCTCGGGCTTCCCCAGACTGTGACCGACGGGGGTCGGCCGTCGCGCAGTGAAGGAGTTCATCGTGGAAGCGCCATCGCTGGATCGTCAGGACGAGATCAGGGTCGCCTCGGTGCCCGCGGGCCATGTGTACGTGCGGCACTGCTCCGCGCCGAAGAGCGACGGGGTCAGGCGGCTGACCGATCCCCGGCCCAACGGCGCGCCCAGTACGTCACAGCGATGGTGGCCACCGGTCATGCTCGACCCCGACTGGGTGAGCGCCCACCACGAGGACTTCGACGTCTTCCATCTGCACTTCGGGTTCGACGCGCAGAGCCCCGCCCAGCTGTCCGCCCTCGTGGACACCCTCGGGAGGCACCGAAAACCGCTGGTGTACACGGTGCACGACCTGCGCAACCCCCACCAGCTCGACCCCGCAACCCACGACGCGGCCCTCGACGTCATCATCCCGGCCGCCGACCACCTCATTACGCTCACCCCCGGCGCCGCCGAGACCATCGCCGGCCGCTGGAACCGGACGGCGACCGTCCTGCCGCACCCCCATGTGGTGGAGCTGCCGCTCCTGGCCCGCCCCCGGCAGGTCCACGACCAGTTCCGGGTGGGGGTGCACGCCAAGAGCCTGCGGCCCAACATGGCCGTGCTGCCCGTCGTACGCGTACTCGCCGACACGGTGGCCGAGCTGCCCGACGCGGAGTTCCAGGTGAACATCCACCGCGATGTGACGGACCCCGAAGCCCCCGCCTACGCACCTCAACTCATGGAGGAACTAAGGAAGTTGGCGCATCACGGGCGGCTCACCCTCACCATCCACGACTACTTCGACGACGAACAGCTCTGGGACCATCTGGAATCCCTCGACCTGTCCGTGCTGCCCTACCGGTTCGGCACCCACTCCGGATGGCTCGAGGCCTGCCACGACCTGGGCACAGCGGTCGCGGCCCCGGACTGCGGGTTCTACGCCCAGCAACGCCCCTGTCTGACGTACGGGCACACCCAGGAGGGCGGCCTGGACGAGGAGTCGCTGCGCAAGGCCGTCCTGCGCGCCTACGAGGAGCGGCCCGCACCCCGGGCCACCGAGCAGCACCGGACCCGGGAGCGCGCCGAACTCGCCGCCGCGCACCGGGCCCTCTACACCCGCGTACTGCGATGAGCGCGCTGCGGGTGGCACTGATCGCGTCCGCGCGCCATCCGATCAGTGAGCCGTTCGCCGGCGGGCTCGAAGCACACACCTGGGGGCTCGCACACGCCCTGACCAGGCGCGGACACCGGGTGGAACTCTTCGCCGCGCCCGGCTCCGACCCCGCGCTCGAAGCACGTGAGCTGCCCGTGCGCCAGGTGGTGCTCAGTTCGGCGGCCCGTGCGGACGCCAGCATGCCGAGCACCACGTGGATGGAGGAGCACCACGCCTATCTGGGGCTGATGCTGGATCTGGCCCGTGACGGCGAGCACCGCTTCGACGTGGTGCACAACAACAGCCTGCACCACCTGCCCGTGGCGATGGCGTCGGCCCTGCGGGTCCCGGTGATCACCACACTGCACACGCCACCGACCCCGTGGCTCGAGTCGGCCATCCAGAGCCGTGACACCTGCCCGGTCGTCTTCACCGCCGTCAGCCAGTGCACCGCGTCGGCCTGGCATCCCATGGTGCCCGACGCCCTGGTCGTGCGGAACGGCATCGACACCGACTTCTGGCGGCCGGGCCCCGGCGGCCCCGATCTGGTGTGGTCCGGGCGGATGGTGCCCGAGAAGGGGCCGCATCTGGCCATCAGGGCGGCCCGCGCGGCAGGAGTGCCGCTGCGGCTGGCGGGTCCCGTCTCGGACGAGCGGTACTTCGAGGAAGAGGTCGAGCCTCTGCTGGAGGACGGCGTCAGCTACGCCGGCCACCTCGACCGCAAGGAACTGGCCGAACTCCTCGGCACATCGGCGGCCGCCCTGGTGACGCCGGGCTGGGACGAGCCGTACGGTCTCGTGGTCGCCGAGGCGCTGGCCTGCGGCACACCCGTCTGCGGCTTCGACCGCGGCGCCCTGGCGGAAATCCTCACCCCGCGGTGCGGTCTGCTGGCTCCCCCGGGCGACATCGCGGCGCTCGCCGCGCTCATCCCCCGGGCCATGCGGCTGGACCGCGCGGCGGCCCGCCGCAGGGCGGAGCTGTTCTGCTCCCTGGAGCACACCGCCGACGCCTACACCCGTCTGTACGAGAGGGTGACGCGGTGATCGGCTACTACGTCCATCATCAGGGCCGGGGCCATCTGCACCGGGCGCGGTGCGTGGTGGCCCACGTGGAACAGCCCGTCACCGTCCTGTCCTCGCTGCCACGGCCGAGCACGTGGCGCGGCCCCTGGATCACTCTGCCGCCCGACACCACCGACGACCCCGCCGACCCCACCGCCCGTGGCCGGCTGCACTGGGTGCCGCTGCGCCACCCGGGACACCGCGAACGCATGGGGATCATCGCCGAGTGGATCAGAGCGGAGAACCCCGCCCTGTTCGTCAGCGACGTATCGGTGGAGGCCGCGACCCTGGCGCGGCTCATGGGAGTCCCCGTCGTCGTCGCGGCCATGCGGGGCGATCGCCTGGACGCGGCACACCGCCTCGGCTACGACCTCGCAGACGCCCTCCTCGCGCCCTGGCCCCCCGACCTGCCCGAGCCGGACTGGCCCGCGCACTGGCACGCCAAGACCGCGCACACCGGAAGCATTTCGCGCTACGACGGGCGCCCACGCCCCGAGAGCGACGGTGAGCGGAGCGGGGCCCGCCCCGAGGTGGTCGTGATGCTCGGGGCCGGAGGCGCCGACGTCACGCCGGCGCAACTGCGCGCGGCGGCGCTCGCCACCCCCGACTGGTCCTGGACCGTGCTCGGCGCTCCCGGCACGCCCTGGGTCGAGGACCCCTGGCCCCTGCTGTGCCGGGCGGACGTCGTGGTCACCCACGCCGGCCAGAACGCCATCGCGGAATGCGCCGCCGCCCGTGTGCCCGCCGTCGTCATCCCCCAGCACCGGCCGCACGCGGAACAGCACGCCACCGCCCGGGCGTTGCGGGCGGCGGGCCTGGCCACCGTGCGGGACGCGTGGCCCGCCGCCGAGGAGTGGCCCGCCCTGCTCGCCGAGACGGTCGCCCGGCCCGGGCACTGGGAGCGCTGGTCGCCGGGCGACGGGGCGGCGCGAGCGGCGCGCCTCCTGGCGGATCTGGCCGGACGGACCCCGAGGCGGTCCGCATGCGTACCGCGGTGATCACCCTCGCCGCCGGCCGTCACTCCCATCTGCGGCTCCAGCAGGACGGGCTGGCCCGGGGCACACGCCTCCCCGACCAGTACGTGATCGTCTCCATGGACGACCCCGCCATCGGCCCCCTCACCGCGGGCCGCGAACCCGAAGCGGACGTGCTCACCGTGCCGCTCGCCGAAGGCCGCCTGCCGCTCGCCGCCGCCCGCAACGCGGGGGCGGAGCGCGCCCTCGAAGGCGGCGCCGACCTCCTGGTCTTCCTCGACGTGGACTGCGTACCGGGTCCCGCACTCGTGGCCGGATACGCCCGCGCGGCACAGGACGGAGCGCTGCTGTGCGGCACGGTCGCCTATCTGCCGCCCCCGCCGCCCGGGGGTTACGACCTGGCCGGGCTCGCCGCTCTCGCACCGCCGCACCCGGCCCGCCCCGTGCCCGCCGAGGGCGAGATCCTGCGCGGGGGAGACCCGCGTCTGTTCTGGTCCCTCTCCTTCGCCCTCACCGCCCGCACCTGGCGGCGCGTCGGCGGGTTCTGCGAGGCGTACACCGGTTACGGCGGCGAGGACACCGACTTCGCGGCCCTGGCGGCCCGGCGCGGCGTGGACCTGTGGTGGGTCGGCGGGGCCCCCGCCTACCACCAGCACCACCCGACACACGAGCCGCCCGTGCAGCACCTCGACGACATCCTGCGCAACGGGGCGCTCCACCAACGCCGTTGGGGCACCTGGCCCATGGCCGGATGGCTCCGCGCGTTCCAGGAGCTGGGTCTGGTCGTGTACGACCCCGGCGCCGACACCTGGCGCAAGCGATGAGCCAGCGGCTCCTCGCCCCTGTCGGAACGCCGGGCGCGTGCCCGGCCGGCCCGGTTCGCGGACCCGGGCGAGGGCACGCGTCAAGTGAAAGATCCCGAACGCACCGCACCCATCAGCTCATCAGCTGAGGCCATTCATCCCCAGGAGGCGTCATGAGGGCACTCACCTGGCACGGCAAGCGCGACGTACGCGTGGACACCGTGCCCGATCCCACCATCCAGGACGACGACGACATCGTCATCAAGGTGACCACCACCGGCCTGTGCGGCTCGGACCTGCACCTCTATGAGGTCCTTGGGCCCTTCCTCGATCCCGGAGACATCCTCGGGCACGAACCCATGGGCATCGTCGAAGAGGTCGGCCCCAAGGTCACCGCCCTCAAGCCGGGCGACCGGGTGGTCATCCCCTTCAACGTCTCGTGCGGCACGTGCTACATGTGCGGCCACGGCCTGCACTCGCAGTGCGAGACCACCCAGGTGCGCGAGCACGGCACGGGCGCCTCGCTGTTCGGCTACACCAAGCTCTACGGCCAGGTGCCGGGCGGCCAGGCCCAGTACCTGCGCGTCCCCTTCGGCAACAAGCTGCCCATCAAGGTGCCCGAAGGCCCCTCGGACGAGCGCTTCGTCTACCTGTCCGACGTCCTGCCCACGGCATGGCAGGCGGTCGAGTACGCCGCCGTCCCGCCGGGCGGCAGCGTCGCCGTCCTCGGTCTCGGCCCGATCGGAGACATGAGCGCCCGCATCGCCGCGCACCGGGGCGCCGGGACCGTCATCGGGATCGACCTCGTCCCCGAGCGCCTTGAGCGGGCCCGGCGCCGCGGCGTCCACACCCTCGACCTGCGGGAGTGCGGCGACAATCTCACCGACGCCGTACGCGAACTCACCGGCGGCCGGGGCCCGGACGCCGTCATCGACGCGGTGGGCATGGAGGCACACGGCAACCGCGTCGCGGCCGCCGCCCAGGGCCTCACGACGTTCCTGCCCGACGCTCTCGCCTCCGCCATGATGAAGAAGGCCGGAATCGACCGGCTCTCCGCGCTGTACACGGCGATCGACCTCGTCCGCAGGGGAGGCACGATCTCCGTCTCCGGCGTCTACGGCGGCGCCGCCGACCCGATGCCGCTCCTGACCATGTTCGACAAGCAGCTCCAACTGCGCATGGGCCAGGCCAACGTGCGGCGCTGGGTCGACGACATCCTCCCGCTCCTCACCGACGGCGACCCCCTCGGGGTGGACGAGTTCGCCACCCATCGTCTGACCCTGGAGCAGGCGCCCGACGCGTACGAGATGTTCCAAAAGAAGCGGGACGGCGCCGTCAAGGTGCTCTTCACCCCCTGACCCGCCGTTGTGCCACCCCTCTCGTTTCAGCCGCCGAACGCGCTCCTGGAGACGTGTTCGTGGCTTGCCGCGACGAGAGAGCGTTCATCCACGGACTGGGGGTACGTGGCGTGGACGAACCCGGCGAAAGGACGCGCCGGGCAGATGCCATGGACCCCCGCGGATGCGGGTGACAGCCACCCGCAGTCCGTTTGAGGTTCGAGACGGAGCGGTCATGGCTGAGGTGTCCGAAGGACCGCACTGGGAGAGAACATGACGACAGAGCACCCCACCACAGACTCCACCGCGAGCGGCGACGGCCTGCCGGGCAAGCCCGGGCCGGTCTCGCCGCCCGTGGCCGAGCCCACCCGGCCGGCCGAACCGCTGCCCCCCAAGCCGGACCAGCAGGGCCCCGAAACGGTGAGCCCCACCGGCCAGGCCACCGGAGCCGACCCGGCCCGCATGGCGCAGAGCGGCGCGTACCTGACCACGGCCCAGGGGACGCGGGTGTACGACAGCGACCACTCGCTGAAGGCCGGGGCCCGGGGTCCGGTCCTGATCCAGGACCACCATCTGCGCGAGAAGATCACCCACTTCGACCACGAGCGGATCCCGGAGCGCGTGGTGCACGCGCGCGGCGCTGCGGCCCACGGCGTGTTCCAGGGGTATGGCACCGCCACCGAAGTGACCAAGGCGGCCTTCCTCGCCAAGGGCGTGGAGACCCCGGTGTTCGTCCGGTTCTCCACCGTCCTCGGCTCGCGCGGCTCCTCCGACACGGTGCGCGACACCCGTGGCTTCGCGACGAAGTTCTACACCGACGAGGGAACCTTCGACCTGGTCGGCAACAACATTCCGGTCTTCTTCATCCAGGACGCCATCAAGTTCCCGGACGTCGTCCACGCCGCCAAGCCCCACCCGGACCGCGAGATCCCGCAGGCCCAGAGCGCGCACGACACCTTCTGGGACTTCGTGTCCCTGCACACCGAGGCCACCCACCACACCCTGTGGAACATGTCCGACCGGGGCATCCCGCGCTCGTACCGGATGATGGAGGGCTTCGGCGTCCACACCTTCCGGCTGGTCAACACGGCCGGTGACACGGTGTTGGTGAAGTTCCACTGGAAGCCCAAGCTGGGTGTGCACTCCCTGGTCTGGGAAGAGGCGCAGCTCATCAACGGCATGGACCCCGACTTCCACCGCCGTGACCTCTTCGACGCGATCGAGGCGGGCGCCTTCCCGCAGTGGGAGCTCGGGATCCAGGTCTTCCCCGACACCCCCGAGCAGACCTTCGAGGGCATCGACCTCCTCGATCCCACCAAGTTCGTGCCGGAGGAACTGGCACCGGTGCAGCCCATCGGCCTGATGACCCTGAACGCCAACACCAAGAACTACTTCGCCGAGACGGAGCAGGTCGCCTTCCACCCCGGACATCTGGTCCCGGGCATCGACGTCACCGACGACCCGCTGCTCGCAGGGCGTCTCTTCTCCTATCTCGACACCCAGATCAGCCGGCTCGGCGGCCCCAACTTCGCGCAGATCCCCATCAACCGGCCGCACGCGCCCGTCAACGACATGCTCCGCGACGGCATGCACCAGACCGCCGTGCACACCGGCGTGGCGCCCTACCGGCCCAACAGCCTGGACGGCGGCTGCCCCTTCCTCGCAGGCGCCGACATGAGCGCCTTCATCGAGACCCCGGTACGCATCCCGGAGGCGAGCAAGGTCCGTGAGGCGCCCGCGTCGTTCGCGGACCACTTCAGCCAGCCCCGGCTCTTCTGGCTCAGCATGAGCGCGCCGGAGCGCGAGCACATCATCGCCGCGTACACCTTCGAACTGAACAAGTGCTTCGAACAGGCCGTCAAGGAACGCACCTTGCAGGTCCTGGCGAACATCGACACGGAACTGTGCGAGCAGGTCGCGGCGGGTCTCGGCCTGCCGGCGCCGAGTGCCACCGTGCCCCTCGACGCGGTGGACCCGAGCCCGGCCCTGTCCCAGCTCGGCCACACCTGGCCGACGGACGGCCGTGTGATCGGCATCGTCGCGGACGCCGCCGCCGACCTGGACGGCGTACGCACCGTTCGCCAGGCCGTCCTCGACGCCGGCATGGTCCCTCTGATCATCGCGCCGGCCGGCGGCACGCTCGGCTCCGGCGGCGATCCGATCGCGGTGCAGCGGACCTTCGCCACCGCGCGGTCCGTGGAGTACGACGCGCTCCTGTTCGCCGGAGCGCCCGAGCCCGGCGCCGACGCCTACGGGGCGCGTGATGCCAAGGCCGGAGCCCCCGCGTCGCCGGCGAGTGACCCGCGCGTCCTGCTGCTGCTCACCGAGGGGTACCGGCACGGCAAGGCGGTCGGCGGCTGGAACGACGCACGCGGGCTGTTCGAGGCGTCCGGCATCGGCGCGGACGAGCCCGGCGTCGTGCTGAGCGACAGCGGTACGGCCGCCGTGGAGAAGGTCAAGGGCGCGCTGGCCGAACACCGGGCGTGGGACAGGTTCCCGCCCGCCGTGTGAGGCCCGTCACGACCGTGGGCCCGCACCCTTGAGGTGCGGGCCCACAGTCGTGCGGTGGCGTCGGATGGCGCGGCTACAGGGCTGCGCGGCGAGTCGCGCGGCGGCTCAGTCGGCCAGGGAGGTGACGCGGGCGCACTCCCGGACGACCGCCTCCATGCTCCCGTGCTGCCGGTAGAACTCGCGCTGGCGCTCGGCGCCCGTGCCGCCCCGCGTCAACTGCTCCAGTGTGCGCCGTACGCGCTCCAGGTCACCGCTGTCCTTCAACGCGCTCTCGACATGGGTCACAAGGGCCCCGAGCACGTCGGACGCGGGCTTCTCGCGCATCGAGCGCGGGTCGACCAGAGCGCCGGTCAGGCCCGACCGGGCGGCCCGCCAGGACGCGAGGCGCAGCAGCCCCGCGCTGACCGGCGCCGGGGGCCGGCCCGCGCGCCAGTCCCCGCTGGCCGTCTCCACCAGGGCGCGCACCAGGGCGGCGATCGCCACCGTGGTGCTCGGCTGGAGGCAGACGTCGGACACGCGGACCTCCACCGTCGGATAGCGGGCGGAGAGGCGGGCGTCGAAGTAGATCATGCCGTCGTCGCGCAGGGCGCCGGTGGCGATCATCGACTCGACGTGGTGGTGGTAGCGGTCGGCGGAGCCGAAGATCTCGGTCGGGCCCGCGGAGGGCCACCGGTTCCACACACGGCTTCGATAGCTGCTGTAGCCGCTGTCCTCGCCCTGCCAGAAGGGCGAGTTCCCGCTGATGGCCGTGAGCACCGAGAGCCACGGCCGGATCCGGTCGAGGACGGCGACGCCCTCGTCGTCCGACTCGACCACCACATGTACATGGCAGCCGCAGGTCAGCTGCTCGCGGGCCGTGAGCCCGAAGTTCTCGGCCATCCACAGGTGGCGCTCGCCGAGATCGAGCGAGGGACGCACCGGCACGGGTGAGGTGGCGAGGGCGGCGACGGTGCCTCCCGCTTCCTCGGCGCGGGTGGCCGCCGCCCGGCGCCGTTGAACGATCTCGTCCTCGATCTCACCCATGTCCGTGAGGGGGTCGGTGGCGAACTCCACCTGTTCCTGTTGCAGTTCCTTCTCGAACTCCTGCCCGTCGTCCGCGCCCGGCTTCCGGGGCCCCGGGGGCGAGACGACGACCGGGGAGAGCGCAAGGACCTCACCGGTCCGCGCACCCACCATGAGCAGCTCTTCTTCCACGCCGACGGTACGCATGCGCGATCTCCGATTCCTGCCGGTACTCACGCAGGAACGTGTGCCCCGCCGACGCGCGGTCATACGATCCTGGGGACCCGCAGGAGGTCGGGGCGGGAGAGACCGGGCGGCGGCCCCCGCACGGCACAGGAGCGGCACGCGGGCCCCGGGCGGCGCGGTCCGGGGCGTGTGGGCGCGGGCCGCCCGGGGCGCGGTGGCTACACCGGGTCCAGGCCCTGCCCGGCCATGCGGCCCGCCTGCTCGCTCTGGTCCTCGGCCCGGCGGGCCTTGTCCGACAGGCGCTTGCGCTGCTCGGGGTCGGTGGCCCGCTCGGCGGCCTCCTTCCACTCCTTGGCCCGGGCCGCCAACTCGCGGGCGCGGCTGCGGTATTCGTCTCCCACGCTCATGGTCACTCCTGGATGGGGCGGGGGAAGGGATCAGCCGCCCAGGGGCCCATGACCGCGCTTCCGTGCCGCAGGACGACACGGCGGACGCCGCGCCTTCGCTGTCAGCTTGGGTGACGGGGCGGGCGGCGGCATCCGGGGTTCGGCCATGCGCGAAGGGCCCGGCCGGCGCCGGTGCGTCCGGGCCCGCCCCGCCCGCCAGAGCCCCGGTCATTCGCCCCGGTGGACGTACTGGAAGGCCAGACCGCCCACGCCGGCGCCCAGCACCCCGAAGCCAAGGACGAACAGCCACAGTCCGAAGACGAGGCCGGTCGCCGTGACCGCCGCGCCGAAGCCGGCGAGGGCGGGGTAGGCGCTGCGCCCGGGGAAGAAGTCGACGGGTCCTGCGCGTTCGGCGATCTCCGACCGGCCCCGGTCCTCGGGCCTCGCCCCGTGACGCTGGTGATGGCGGGCGAAGAAGAAGCAGATCAGCGATGACATGATGAACGCCACGGTGAGGGCCGCGGTGCCCGCCGGTTCGCGCCCCGACCACCATCCGTAGCCCACGCCGGTGCCAAGGAAGAACACCGCGACCCCCGCGAAGAGATATGCCTCGGCTTTCATGGAACGCCTCTCCTAGAGGGGGTCGGGGGGCGCCTGTCCGCGCGGGGTGGCCGGGACCGGCAGGGCCGCGGCTTCCGGGTGGTGCAGGTCGAAGGCGGGGGAGTCGGACCGGACGCGGGGCATCGTGTGGAAGTTGTGCCTCGGCGGCGGGCAGGACGTGGCCCACTCCAGGGACCGTCCGTACCCCCACGGGTCGTCGACGCCGACCAGGGGTGCCCGCGCCGCGGTCCGCCACACGTTGTACAGGAACGGCAGGGTGGAGAGTCCGAGGAGGAACGCGCCGATGGACGAGACGGTGTTGAGGAGCGTGAAGCCGTCCGCCGAGAGGTAGTCGGCGTAACGGCGTGGCATGCCTTCGGCGCCGAGCCAGTGCTGGACGAGGAACGTGGTCTGGAAGCCGACGAACAGCGTCCAGAAGTGAATCTTGCCAAGGCGCTCGTCGAGCATGCGGCCGGTCCATTTCGGCCACCAGAAGTAGAAGCCGCCGAACATGGCGAAGACCACGGTCCCGAACAGGACGTAGTGCAGGTGCGCGACCACGAAGTAGGAGTCGGTGACGTGGAAGTCGAGCGGCGGCGAGGCCAGCAGGACCCCGCTGAGACCGCCGAAGAGGAACGTGACCGGGAATCCGATGGACCACAGCATCGGCGTCTCGAAGGACAGCGCGCCGTGCCACATCGTGCCGATCCAGTTGAAGAACTTCACCCCGGTCGGCACCGCGATCAGGAACGACATCAGGGAGAAGAACGGCAGCAGCACCGCGCCCGTGGCGAACATGTGGTGGGCCCACACCACCGCCGAGAGCGCCGTGATCGTGATGGTGGCGCCCACCATGCCGACATATCCGAAGGTGGGTTTGCGGCTGAAGACCGGGATGATCTCCGAGATGATGCCGAAGAAGGGGAGCGCGACGATGTAGACCTCGGGATGGCCGAAGAACCAGAACAGGTGCTGCCACAGAATGGCCCCGCCGTAGGCCGGGTCGAAGACGACGGCGCCGAACTTCCGGTCCGCCTCCAGGGCGAACAGCAGCGCGGTGAGCACCGGGAACGCCAGCAGCGCCAGGATCGAGGTGAGCAGGACGTTCCAGGTGAAGATGGGCATGCGGAACATGGTCATGCCGGGCGCCCGCAGGCACACGATGGTGGCGATGAAGTTGACCGAGCCGAGGGTGGTGCTCAACCCGGTCAGGATCAGTCCCATGGCCCACAGATCGCCCCCGGCGCCGGGAGTGCGGACGGCGCTGTTGAGGGGCGCGTAGGCGAACCAGCCGAAGGACGCCGCGCCGCCCGGCACGAGGAAGCCGGAGACGACGATGAGCCCGCCGAACAGATAGAGCCAGTAGGTCAGCGCGTTGAGCCGGGGGAACGCCACATCGGGCGCCCCGATCTGCAAGGGCATCACGGCGTTGGTGAACCCCGCGAACATCGGCGTCGCGAACAGCAGCATCATGATCGTGCCGTGGATGGTGACCAGCTGGTTGTACTCGGCGTTGCTCCACAACTGGAGCCCGGGGCGGGCGAGTTCGGCCCGCATGCCCATGGCGAGCAGCCCGGCGAAGAGGAAGAAGCCGAAGGCGGTCACGAAGTACATGGCGCCGATGACCTTGTGGTCCGTGGTGGTGAGGAAGTTCAGGAGCCGTCCGCCCAGCGCGCTGCCCCGTGCCGCTCCCACCGTGGACCCGGGCCGCCGCGCCTCGGTGCCGGTCTGCGTCATGGTGTCTTCCGTTCCGGTTGGGCCAGCGCTTCCTCGACGTGGCGCCGCTGGTCGGGGGAGGCGGTCAGGGAGACCCGGCGCCGGAAGTACCAGCGGTTCAGGGCGGCGCGCAGGCGGGTGCGGCGCGGCGCGTCAGCTTCGGGGGCGGGCGCGAGCGGCGGCAGGTCGCGTACGAGGAAGCGGTAGAGCCGGTCGGCGGCGAGCGGCCGGTGGCCGGGCTCAAGGGCCCCGTGCACCCGCTGGGTCACCTGGCCGGTCTCCTCGCCCTCGGTCAGGAGCCGCAGCTCGTGGGACTGCAACGCCAGGCAGAGCCGCTTGGTGAGCAGGAAGGCGAGTACCGGCAAGACGAAGAAGCCGGCGGTGAACACCCACGTCAGGGTGTTCACCGAGAGCCGGAAGGAGAACGCCGTCACGTCGTTGCCGCCCGCCGCGAGCAGCACGGCGTAGGCGACCACGGCCGCCACCCCGAGCGCCGTGCGGGTGGGCTGGTCGCGCGGCCGGTCGCACAGGTGGTACTCGCCCCGGTCCCCGGTGATCCAGCGCTCGAATCCCGGATAACCGATGAGCACCAGCGCCAGCACCCCCGGCAGGACGACGGCCGGAAGCAGGACGTTCCACATGATGGTGTGCCCGGCCACCGGCATCTCCCAGCGCGGCATGAGGCGCAGGGCGCCCTCCAGGAACCCCACATACCAGTCCGGCTGCGCCCCCGTGCTCACCACGTCGGCGCGGTAGGGACCGTAGTTCCACACCGGGTTGATCTGAGCCACCGCGCCGAGCGTGGCCACCGCCGCGAAGACCATGAGGAAGAGACCGGTCGACTTGGCGATGAAGTGCGGGAACATCGGCTGGCCCACGACGTTGTGGTTGGTCCGGCCCGGTGAGCTCCACTGGGTGTGTTTGAGATACACCACGAGCAGCAGGTGCACGGTGACCAGGGCGATCAGGGCCCCCGGCACGAAGAGCACGTGCAGGATGTACAGCCGGTTGTTCAGGAGGTGGCCGGGGAAGGTCCCGTCCCACAGCAGGTACGCCAGATAGGTGCCCACGACGGGGATCGACATGACGATGGTGTTGGCGGTGCGCAGCCCCGTGCCGGACAGCAGGTCGTCAGGGAGCGAGTAACCACAGAACCCCTCGAGCATCGAGAGGAAGAACAGCGAGACACCGATCGCCCAGTTGAACTCACGCGGCCTGCGGAAGGAACCGGTGAAGAAGATCCGCAGCATGTGCACGCTGATCGCGGCCATGAAGACCAGCGCCGCCCAGTGGTGCATCTGGCGGATCAGGAGGCCGCCGCGGATGTCGAAGGTGATGTGCAGCGTGGAGCTGTACGCCGCCGACATGTGAAGCCCCTGGAGCGGTACGTAACCCCCGTCGTACAGCACGTCCTTCGTGCCCGGCTCGAAGAACAGCGTCAGCCACGTCCCGGTGAGCAGCAGGACCACCAGGCTGTACAGCGCCAGTTCCCCGAGCAGGAAGCTCCAGTGGTCGGGAAACGCCTTCCGCAGCAGCGCCTTGGCCGCCTCGGCCAGCGGGGAGCGCCGGTCCACCGCCGTGAACCCGGTCCGTGCCGCCTCCCGCGCGACAGCACGGGCGTGCTCTCGCCGCCTGCGAAAAAGCAGCATGCGTGCACCGCTCTCTGGTGTCAGGGGTACGGAGGACCAGCCGGCTCACAGTCAACCGGACGTATAGGCGTAAACCATCGCTTTTTGGCGGCCGAAACAGACTTCACCCATTCGCGCCCGCCGTCCGTGGCGGTCCCCGGCCCGTGCTGTGGCCGCGCGCGACCGCCCGCCGGCCAGGGCCGGTGAGGGGGCCGGTGATGGTCCCCATGGAGCAGGCGTCCGAGATGTGTGGGCATATTCGGGTAGCAGAGGTATGTCATCCGGTACCGGCCGTGCGGGGGCGCGCCGGCCCTCGGTAGCAACGCAGAGGAGTTCGAGCACATGGTCATCGCTCACCCGACTTCGCAGGTCCTCGCTGCAGGGCCCGCCACGACGCTGCTCCTGGTCATCGTGGGATTGGTGGTGGTGGGCGGACTCCTCGCGATGTTCTGGACCGGCCGCCGCCGGGCCGCGCGCAAGCCGCCGCCACCGTCTGCGCCCCAGCCCGGGGCGGACTCCTGGGACACCCCTCCTTCGTCACCCGGCCCAGGGGACCGCGACGACCGAGGGTGACCCGGCGGCGGCGGCACGGCCTCCGGCGAACCACTCGCCCTGCGAACCACTCACCTGCGCGAACCACTCGCTCCCGCGAACCACTCGTTTCCTCCGACGACTCGCCTTCCGCGAACCCGCAGTCGCGACAACTGACCCCGAGCGGCGCATACCTGCGTCCATCGGGGTTACCTGCACTCTGCACCCACCGAGACGGACGCAGGACGGCGCCGAGCCGGCCCGGGGACGGCACCCCGCGCCCCGTCGCCGTCCGCCGTCGAAGGGGCGCGCCGAGACAGGACGGTGCGAGGCGAACCCGGCCGTGCGGCTGGCCCGTGACTCAAGGGGACGCACCCCCACGACGGCCCAGCAGCAGCACGCGACAGCGCCGACGCCCTCCTGCCTCCTCCATCCCTCCCGCACGGAAAGGCGTAACCCATGGCCGACCCGAACCGTCCGCAGGACCCGACCGACAAGTACCCCCGGCCGGATTTGCCGCAGCAGGACCAGGAGCACCCCGGCTGGACCGGCCCGATGGACCCGCCGCCGGACCACGGTGAACAGACGTACCGGGGCAGCGGCCTGCTGACCGAGCGCAAGGCGGTCATCACCGGCGGCGACTCGGGCATCGGGCGGGCCGTCGCACTCGCCTACGCCCGCGAGGGCGCCGACGTGCTCTTCACCCACCTGCCCGAGGAAGCGGAGGACGCCCGCGAGACCGCGCGGCTGGTGGAGGAGGCGGGACGCCGGGCCGTCCCGGTGGCCTGCGACATCCGCGACGAGCAGCAGTGCCGGGACCTGATCGACCGGGCGATCGCGGAATTCGGCCGCGTCGACGTGCTGGTGAACAACGCCGCGTACCAGATGTCCCAGCCGGACGGCATCGAGGCCATCACCACCGAGCAGTTCGACCGCGTTCTGCGCACCAACCTGTACGGCATGTTCTGGCTGACGAAGATGGCCGTGCCGCACATCCCGGCGGGCGGCTCCGTCATCAACACCACCTCGGTCCAGGCCTACCAGCCGAGCCCCCACCTGCTCGACTACGCCATGACCAAGGGCGCGATCGTCACGTTCACGAAGGGGCTGGCGCAGATGCTGGCCGAGCGGGGCATCCGGGTCAACGCCGTGGCGCCCGGGCCGGTGTGGACGCCGCTGATCCCGGCGACGCTGCCCGACACCGCCGAATTCGGCAAGCAGGCCCCGCTTGGCCGGCCCGCGCAGCCCGCCGAGATGGCGCCCGCCTATGTCTTCCTCGCCTCCGAACACGCCGGCTACATCACCGCCGAGGTGCTGAACGCCACCGGCGGCTCACCCCTTCCCTAGGGGGTGCACGACGAGAGCGAACGGACCTTCAGGTCACCGTCGGCCGCGACGAGCGGCGGGTGCGAGCACGGAGTGGAACGTTGAGAGAGTTGGGCCAGGCCTTCGGCCAGTGGAGGCAGTGGGCGGGCTGGGAGTGCACGGCCGTGGCGGGGTCGGCGCGGCGGGCGCTGAGCGGCCCCGGCCCCGAACGGGACACCGCGGTCCAGGCGTTGAAGGCGGCCGCGGCGGCGCTGATCGCCTGGGCGCTCGCGGGCTGGTGGTGGAAGGCGCCGATGGCGATGCTCGCACCCTGGACAGCGCTGTTCTTGGTGCAGAGCACGGTCTACCGGTCGCTGAAGACGGCGTTGCAGCAGTTCGTGGTCGTCGTCGTGGGCACCCTGCTCGCGGCGGGCGCCGGCGTACTGACCGGCGACACCATGCTCGCCATGCTCATCGCGCTGCCGCTGACCATGCTCTTCGGCTCCTACGCCCGGTTCGGCACCCAGGGCCTGAACGCGCCGACCGCCGCGCTGTTCGTCCTGGTCTACGGCACGTACTCGGGCTTCGACATTCTGCACCGGTTCCTGGAGACCCTGTTGGGCGCCGCCATCGGGCTCGCGGTCAACGCCCTCGTGCTGCCGCCGGTGCACTCGCGCAGCGTGCGTCACCTTCGCGGACGGCTGCCCGAGGAGAGTGCCGGTCTTCTGCGCGCCGTCGCGGACGGCCTCGGCGAGGGGAAAGTGGCCCGGGAGGACGCGCAGGCCTGGCACGACCGGGCGCGCCGCCTGACCGACCGCGTCACCGATCTGCGCACCGCCCGCCGCTGGTCGCAGGAGAGCTACCGCTTCAACCCGGGGCACCGGCTGCGCCGTTCGGCCCCGCTGCCGCCGGCCGCCGAATGGGACTTCACCTGGGACCGGATCACCAGCCACCTCGAAGCGATCACCCGGACGCTCGCGACGGCGGCCGCGAACGACGCGGACCAGCCGGTCCTGCCCGGCCCTGCGCCCGGCGTCGTGGCCGAGCTCCTGCGGGCCGCCTCGGACGTGTGCGCGTTCGACGACACGGTGGAGCGCTCACAGGCCACGGAGCGCGGCAGCGACGAGCAGACCGGGGAGCGCGTTCAGGAGCGCCGTGAGGCACTGCGCCGCGCGTACGCCGCCGAGAACGAGCTGACCTCCGTGTTCCGCGAGCGGGGCGATGCCTGGCAGGACACCCTGGCCGCCGTCACCGCGGACACGATCCGGCTGATCGGCGACCTGTCGGAACTCGCAGGACCCGACCCGGACGACGCGACGGACCAGGGGCGCACGAGCACCCCGAAGGAGCACGGGAGCGGGGAGTAGCGCGACGACCCGGGACGGCGGAGCCGCGCGCGAAGGCATCGGCACTCCCCACCTACGCCAGCCCCCTGTCGCCGCTCGTTTCGCGTGGCCTCCCGCCGCCGATCGCTCGCCAACTCGCCAACTCGGCCCAGCGCGGCGGCACTTGACGTGGCGAGCGTGGTGGTTCGCTGCTCGCACCCATGGCCGCGAGGACTGGCGGCGCGCTCATTGTCAGAGGCGGCCGGCGACGCCACGCCTCCGGCGCCGCCCGAGGTGGAGTACGACGGCTATGTGCCGGTGCCCTGCGTGCTCGCGCCGGAGCTCATCACCAGGAGGATCAAGCCCTCGCGGCACTGGACGACGCCCACGTGGCAAACCCACCCGCCGTCCAGATCTCCAGGGGCAACAATCTTCAGCTCTACGTCTGCCCGCAGTGCCATTCGCACACCGTCCTGATCCAGTGAGTGTTCTCTGAGGCCGCTGGGCACTGACGGCCGCGTTTCCCTAGGGGCTCGACAGCCGCACGAAATCCTGGCAGAGACCGACCCCGTTCTTCGAACCGCTTGACACGGGGACGACGCCGTCGCGAAAGCGCAGGCGTCGAACAGGCCCGCAGCTCAGCGAAGAGCACGTCCGCCGGCCCGACCACGACCCCGCCCGTGTCGAGCAGAACGCAGGGCCGTGCCGGATCCGACGTCTCAACCCAGCCCATCCGTTTCCGGTGCGGGTTCTCACGCCGGGGCATCCGTGTCGCGCCCACGGCGGGCGTCCTGGCTCGGGCCCGGCGGTGGCGGTCGGTTCCGGCGTGTGGCTTCGGTCCGCGTCGCCTGGACGGCCCAACGGGGCGAAAACCCTCGGGGCGTGGGGGGGGGGGGGCCCCGCCCCCCCCCCGGGGGCCCCCCCGGGGGGGGCCCGGGGCCCCCCCCCCCGGGGGGGGGCGCCGGCCCCCCCCCCCCCCCCCGCCCCGAGGGTCCCCTGCCGGTTCAGCCTCGGCGCCCCGCGATCAGGCGGTAGATCAGGAGCACGATCACCGAACCCACGACGGCGGTGATCCACGTGGACAGGTGGAAGAAGCCCTTCAGACCGTCCACGTCGAAGATGAGCTGACCGAGCCAGCCACCGAGCAGACCGCCCACGACGCCGATCACGATGGTGACCAGGCAGCCACCGGGGTCCTTGCCCGGAGTCAGCGCCTTGGCGACCGCTCCCGCGATGAGTCCGATGACGATCCAGGCGATGATGCCCATGAGGAGACCTGCTTCCTTTCGTTGCGTGGCCCGGCGTGACACCGGCCGGGCGGCGACACCGGGGAGCGGGCCCCCGTTCGCGAGATACGCCCTACCCCCGGCGAAGGCGCGCCCACGGGACCTCGGGTCCCGAGACCAGGGCCGAAAGTCCTGGTCACGCCGCCCGGCACGGGGTACGCGGCGTGCAAGACATGCCTGGTCCCGCAGTGGTTCGCACAGGACGAGTGGTCGCACATGACGATGGAAGAAGACGAAGGCAACCGCCCGGCCGGTGAGCGCGCCGCGCCCGGCGGACATGGCGGACACGGCACGCACGCCAGGAAGCGGGGCGCACGCGAGGCGTGGAGCGATTTCCGGAACTCCCCGTTCATGCCGGCGGTCGTGCTCGTCTTCATCCTGTCCGCCGCCGCCGGTCTGTTCGCCGGCTCCTACACGTACTCCATGGCCAATCCGACGCCGCACCACATCCCCACCGCGCTGGTCGCGCCCTCCGGCTCCGTAGAGGGCTCCGTCGAGGCGAAGAAGTTCGTGGCCGGCCTGGACAAGGCACTGAACACGTCACTCGCGCCGCGTCCCTACGGGGACGAGCGCGCGGCCCGCCAGGCCATGGAGGAGCAGACCGTCTTCGCCATCGTCGACGTGCGTCCTGACGGGGTCCACCTGGACGTGGCGGGCGCCGCCGGGGCCTCCGTGGCGCAGGTGCTCGCCCAGGCCGCGCCACCGGTGGCGAAGGCCATCGGCGTACCGGTGACGATCACCGACGTCAAGCCTCTCCAACGGGGCGACCCGCGCGGCCTCGCGCTCTTCTACATCTCACTGGCCGCCGTGGTGCTCGGATTCGTCGGCTCCATCCAGCTGAGCGTGCACGCCCGCACCCTGAACCCGTTGGAGCGGATCGCGTTCACGGTGGCGTACTCGCTGCTCGGCGGGTTCACCATCGCAGCCGTGGTGGACTGGGGGCTCGGCGCGGTGCGGCTGCCGTTCTTCGAGTCCTGGATGATCCTGGCGCTGACGATGTTCACGTCGGGGATGGTCTTCACCATGTTCAACACCCTGATCGGGCGCTGGGCCATGGCGCCCACCTGGGGGCTCATGGTGCTTCTCGGCAACCCCTCATCCGGCGGCGCGGTGTCCTGGCCCCTGCTGCCGTCCGTCCTCGGGCACGTCGGGCGCTGGCTCCCGCCCGGCGCCTCGGTGAACGCGCAGCACACGGCCGTCTACTTCGCCGACGCCCAGCACGCCTTCCCCTTCCTCGTGCTGGCCGGGTGGTCCCTGGTGTCGTGCGCGGTGTTCTGGTTCTGGCGCCACCGTCACCCCGGCGGCCGCGAAAGGAGTGCCCCGGCACACGGAGCGTCCGCCGCGGCCTGACCCGGCGGACGTCCGGGCCGCCCGAAGTGCGACGCCGTTCGCTTTTGGGCCCCTCGGCGTGGTCCACTCGATGAGCTGATCAGCACGCCCGCGCAGACATGGAACGGGGCGATGGGGGGAGGCGGGGGAGCAGGGGGGAATTGAGGAAGTGGTGTTCATGGATATCGCACGGCGCAACAACGTCACCGTCACCGGCAATCCGCAGGGGCGCACGGTGGTGCTGGCGCACGGCTTCGGCTGCGACCAGAACATGTGGCGGCTCACGGTGCCCGCGCTGGCCGACGACTACCGGGTGGTGCTGTTCGACTACGTGGGTGCGGGCCGTTCCGACGCCGCCGCGTTCTCCGAGGACCGCTACGGGTCGCTGGGCGGCTACGCGCAGGACGTCGTGGAGGTGTGCGAAGCGCTCGACCTGCGCGACGCCGTGTTCGTGGGCCACTCCGTGAGCGCGATGATCGGTGTCCTGGCCGCCGGGCTCGCCCCCGGACGGATCGGGGCGCTGGTGATGGTGGCGCCCTCTCCGTGCTACATCGACGAGGACGGATACCGGGGCGGGTTCAGCGCCGAGGACATCGACGAGCTGCTGACGTCCCTGGAGTCGAACTATCTGGGCTGGTCGGCAGTGATGGCGCCGGTGATCATGGGGAACGAGGACCGGCCCGAGCTCGGCGCCGAGCTGAAGAACAGCTTCTGCGCCACCGACCCGGACATGGCACGCGTCTTCGCCCGTACCACGTTCCTCTCGGACTCCCGAGGCGACCTGAAGAGCGTCACGGTGCCGACGCTCGTCCTGGAATGCCTCCAGGACGCGATCGCCCCGCGCGAGGTCGGCGCCTACGTCCACCGGGCGGTCCCCGGCTCGACGCTGGTCACCCTCGACGCGACCGGACACTGCCCGCATCTCTCCGCGCCCGAAGCCACCAACAAAGCGATCCGGACCTTCCTGGCCGGCCTGCGATGACAGGCTGCAAGGGAGATCACCCCGACTCGCACGAGACCGATGAGGACAAGATCTCGGGCGCCGCGTTCGCCGCGCTCCTCGAAGACAGCGCGGACGAACTCTACGAGTGCGCGCCGTGCGGGTACCTCTCCACCCTGATGGACGGCACCATCGCCAAGATCAACAACACGCTGCTGGACTGGCTCGGCCTCGAACGCGAGGCGGTCGTCGGCCGGATGCGGTTCACCGACCTGCTCACCGTGGGCGGCCGGCTCTACCACGAGACACACCTCGCGCCCCTGCTGCGCATGCAGGGCGAACTCGGCGGCATCGCCCTGGAGTTCAAGCAGTCCGATGGCGGCCGCATACCCGTACTCGTCTCGTCCTCGCTCAAGCGCGGCGGCGGTGGCGAACCGCTCCTGATCCGTACCACCGTCTTCGACGCCCGCGACCGCCGCGCCTACGAAGAAGAACTCCTGCGCGGCCGCAAGGCGGCGGAGGAGGCGCGCAGACAGGCGGAGGCCGACCGCGCCCGCCTCCAGGACGCCCTCGCCGTGCTCCAGCAGTCGCTGCTGCCCAACATGCTCCCCGAGGTGGCAGGGATGGAGACGGCCGCCTACTACCACACCGCCCATCCCGAGCGGCTGGGCGGCGACTTCTACGACGTCTTCCCCATCGGCCAGAACCGCTTCGCCTTCTTCCTCGGCGACGTGTGCGGCAAGGGCCCCCAGGCCGCCGCGGTCACCTCGCTGACCCGCTACACCCTGCGCGCCGCCGCCCTGCACAATCCGGACCCGCTGTCGGCGCTCTCCACCCTCAACACGGTGCTGCACGAGCGTTACGCGGGCAGCGGCGACCCGCGCTACTGCACCGCCATCTTCGGCACGCTCGAACCCGACCCGGCGACGGGCCATGTCGCCGTGCGCCTCGCCTCGGGCGGCCACCCCCCGGCCGTCGTCGTGCGAGCGGACGGCGGCGCCGCTTTCCTGCCCACCCCCGGCGGCCTCCTCGTGGGCATCCTGCCCTCCGCCCGCTTCACGGCCGCCACGACCGTGCTCACCCCCGGCGACACCCTGCTGCTCTACACCGACGGCATAACCGAGGCCCGTACCGGCAAGGACCGCACCACCCTGTTCGGCGACGAGGCGCTGCTCGCCTTCGCCGCCGGGCACGCCGGCAAGCCGCCCGACGCCGTCATCCACGCCCTGACCGGCCTGCTGACCAGTTTCGGCGACGGCCTCGACGACGACACCGCCCTGCTCGCCCTCGGCGTTCCCACCACCGGACCCCAGACGAGAAGCCCCGCATGAACCCCCTGACGATCACCACCCGAGACACCCCCACCGGTCCCGTGCTGGAGATTTCCGGCGACCTCGACTACGCCAGCGCGGCACGCCTTCGAGACCTGATCCCCGCGATCGCCCTGCGGCCCGGTCAGCGTCTCGTCCTCGACCTCGGCGGCATGGACTTCTGCGACTCCAGCGGAGTCAGCGCCCTGATCGTGGCCCGCAACCACGCGCACGCCGCCGAGGCCGAGGCGGCACTCGCGGCCGTGCCCGCCAACACGCTGCGCATCCTGCGCATCGTCGGACTCGACCAGATCTTCTCGCTCTACCCCGACAGCGAGACCGCCACTCGCCCCTGAGGCCCAATGGGCCTTGTCAGCAGGCGAGTTGGGGGGCTCGGGGGCCATATCGATACCGGTCTCCCGCACCTGGACGCACAGCCTGTGCCTGGCGGACATCAGCCGCGCAGGACGTCCCTCACGAACGCGATCCCGTCCGCCGCGCCCAGCCCGGCGGGGTCGAGCGGGGCGTAGCCGAACCAGGGCGATACCCGGGGCTGGACCCTCAAGTCCCCCAGGGCGGCGGCGAGTTGGGGAGCGCTGAAGAGCTGACGGCTCTCGGGCAGGGCGTACAGCAGCCCCTCGACGGTGTCCGCCGGCGGGGCGTCCACCCCTTGGTGGGGAAGCGTTCCGAGCGCCGTGGCCAGGAAGGCGTAGCCCCCACCCATCTCGGCGTTCACGAGGGCGCCCGCGCCCCACCATTCCACCGCACGGTCAGCCATCCGCATCGTGCTCTTCGGCCGCTGGAGGTGGGCGTTGTGGGCGTGGACCAGCACCGGGCCGCGCGCGGCGAGGGCGAGCAGGTTGTCCGCCATCATCCGGTCCCGCAGCCCCGTCAGCCGTGCCAGGCGGCACGGCGAGCTGTCGGCCATCGCGCAGTGGTAGCGCAGCAGTCCGACGGCGGTGCGCCCATACAGCCGCGCCCGCTCCCATGCCTCCCGTGACGTCGCGTCGATCAGATGAGGGGTCTGCTCGTCGAGCAGCGCCACCAAGTCGTCGGCGAGCAGCCGTAGTTGACCGGCCTGCGCCGACCGGCCGACGGACCGTCCCGGTTCCATCATGGCCGCGGGATCGGTCCATCGCTCGTCGGGGCCGAGCAGACGGTCGAGTGTCCGAGCGGTGTGGGGAAGGAGCTCCGGGTCGGTGTGGGCGGCCAGGTAGTCGTGGAGGGCGACGAGAGCCTGGCGGGGGCTCTCCGCGCTCTCCATCTCCAGCGGCCCGTCGAAGCCGGCGAAGCGGACGTGCTCGGACGGGGGCCGGCCGGCGTTGAACGCC
The DNA here is from genome assembly GCF_042869775.1 of Streptomyces sp. NPDC006711. NCBI lineage: Bacteria > Bacillati > Actinomycetota > Actinomycetes > Kitasatosporales > Streptomycetaceae > Streptomyces > Streptomyces sp. NPDC006711. Next base: position 242,663 of record NZ_JBIAGO010000003.1, on the reverse strand, counting down.
CGCATCCAGCGTACGAGTTCGCGGTTGGCGGGCGAGGCGTTGAACCATGTGTGGCTGAAGCCGCGCGCCATGACGTCGTCGAGGGAGCCCGTCCCCGAGGTGACGTAATCGTCCACGAGTTGGCCCCGCACGCAGTCGCTCTCCACGGCGATCGTGCGGTAGCCCTCCTGCTCGACCAGCTGCCGGAAGAGTTCGTTGCGCAGGCCGAGGAGGGCGGTCTCGCCATGAGTGGGCTCGCCGAGCGCCAGCACCCGGGGGCGGCCCGGGAGCAGTTTCATGACGCAGGACGCTTCTACGGCGTGGGCAGTGGCCTTGATGTCGATTGCCATGACCTCAACGGTATCGTTGAACCTTCGATGGAAACTTCTCCCCGATAGAGTCCGGGCCATGGCGCAGAAGTCTCAAAGGCATGATCAGGGGCATGACTGGCAGCGTGAACGACGGCATGGACGGCTCAGGCCGGTCGACCTGGCCCGCGCGCACGGTCTGTCGACGCAGGCGGTCAGGAACTACGAGGAGACCGGCATCCTCCCGGCATCGGACCGCACCCCGCACGGCTACCGCGTATACACGGCGCTGCATGGGGACGCCTTGGCGGCCTTCCTCGCCCTGGTGCCGGGGCACGGCCACGGGACGGCGGCGGCCATCATGCGGCGGGTGAACGAGGGGTCTCCGGACGAGGCGTTCCGGCTCATCGACGAGAGCCACGCGCAGTTCCTCGACGACCGCAGGGCCCTCCAAGGGGCCGAGCGGGCTCTGCGCGACCTGGCACCGGACACGGCGTCCGGGAAGGCCGATGGAGGGCCTGGGCGCGATGTGCCCAAGGTTGGCACGTCCGGCCAACTGGCGCCGCCCGCACCCCTGTTCATCGGGCCGCTGGCGGCAAGCCTCGACATCCAGCCGGCAACACTGCGCAAGTGGGAGCGCGCCGGACTGGTGACCCCCGGCCGTGACCCGCTGACCGGTTACCGCGTGTACGACGCGACCGCCGTACGGGACGCGCGCCTGACCCATCAACTCCGGCGCGGGGGCTACCTGTTGGAGCAGATCGCGCCGTTGATCGCGCAGGTCCGCACCGCCGGAGGGGTGGCTCCTCTCGCGGCCGCCCTCACCGCCTGGCACGCCCGCCTCGCCACCAGAGGACGGGCCCTGCTGAGCGGAGCCGCGGCGCTGAACGCGTACCTAGACGCGCGCGGGTGAGCCGTGACGCGCGGCGGGACAGGGAGTTCTCCGCAGGGACCGGTGTTCGCCGCGCGCCGCACCGAAGCTCACCGATCCTTCCCCCAGATGGGGGTGAGGACGAGGCCCGCGATGGGAAGCCAGCCGCCCAGCTGGCACAAGCCCACCAGGCCGCCGTGCGGGAGTCCCATGAGGGCCGGCGTGTATGCGTAGGCCGCGCCCAGCAGGACGAGGGCGTGGACGGTCTGCCTGATGGGTGACCACGCAAGCCCGTGCAGCGTGTCGGGGTCGAACCCCACGGCGAAGAGGGTGACACAGGGGAGCATGCACAGTCCGAAGACAAAGGCCAGCCCCATCGCCCCCGGGCCGCTGGCGCCGCTACTGGTGAGATCGACCACCCAACTGCCCTGCGCGAGCCGCTTCAGTTCGGTCGGACTGTTGGTGTACGCCCCGAGCCCGGGGTGACTCGGGGACCACATCACGGGGAGCCGCGCGCCCACCTCGAACGGCTTGTCGCTCCGGACCGGTCCGACGGACAAGGGCCCGGTGGCTCCGGGCACGCTGACCCGCAGCTTGCTGTAGTAACCCACCACCTTCTCGTTGTCGTCGTCATCGTGCACCTTTTTGACGACCTGGGGCCGTTCGCTCACGGTCGCGGTCATGACCTCGGCGTCCGCGCGCTGGATGGCGGCGACCAGGCTGTCCCGCCCGGGCAGGAAGGGGAGGGTGACGGCCGTCATGGCGGCCGCGACGAGCGCCGCGTTGGCGAGCAGTTGCCGTGCCCTGCTCCACCCCTCCGACGCGTCGGGCACCCGGTACAGGGCGTCCCAGGTGGCCACGGCGTCATCGGGTTCCTTGGTGAGCCTGACACCGCTGGAACCCCGCCGCGCCCGGCGCCGCCCGTACACCTGCCGGATCCACAGCAGCGCGGCCCGCGCCGTGATCGCGCCGGTCGCCACCCACAAGCAGACGAGTACGCCGGTGTGAGGCGCCGGCTGGGTGTCGATACCCAGGACCCATATGAGGCCGACGACGGTCGCGGTGTACGTCAGACCGGTGGTCGCCCGCACGGCTTGAGTCAGAGTGGTGAGCATGTGATCCCTCGACATCGAAAGCGCCCAATGAGGCGCGATGTGCGCAAGGGGATCATGAAAGGGGCGGAATTGTCGCTTCCACCACCGATGCCCTCCACCGAGGCAATGGCCCCCATCTCATCCAGCGCGCCCCCGCCCCGGGCGGCGCGTCGATGACGGGGGCTGTGATGAGCCACCGCGTCCGCAGCTGGGACCGAGAGGTCGAACGGCACCGCTGCACCAGCCAGAGGATCGAGAAGCTGCTGGCTGACCTCGACGAACCCGTAGAGGAGAATTGACGTCGGCTGGGTCCGGCCCGTGACCGGTGTTCAGGTGTCGCTCCGGTGGCAGAACTTCGCCTCAAGCAGATCGGTGAAGATACCGATGGGGTCGTCCCAACCGCCGTTGCTCCAGTCCCCGTTGACGTTGGTGGTGACCATGTGTTCGCCCTCGCGAGAACCATAGGCGTAGGACCACGATCCGAAGAGCGCGCCCCCCATGCCCCAGACCGTTTCCCCACAGGGCAGCCTCACCGAGGAAACGCCGAGACCGTAGGCGGCGTTGGGAATCCATTCGCGGGTGGGCACGGTGGTGAACATCTCGCGTTGTTGGTCCGGTGGCAGTATCCGGCCCCCCAGCAGGGCGCGGAAGAACCGGTTGAGGTCCCCGGCGGTGGAGATCATGCCGCCGGCTGCCCAGAACATGGATGAGTCGAGCTCGGTTGCGTCGTGGACCGGAGCGGCGGGGTCGGTCCGGAACAGCTTCGTGTAGTGCCGGGAGTGTGGCCCGTGGATCGTCGGATCGCTGCCGTGCGGCAGGTACGTATCAGCCAGGCCGAAGGGGCGGCAGATCCGTTCCGTGATCACCTCGCTCAGCGCTCGGCCGGCGGCCCTTTCGACGATCATGCCGGTGAGGACGTAGTTGGTGTTGGAATACGCCCAGCCCGAACCCGGTGCGAAGGCGGGGGGATGAGACATGGCGACCCGCACCAGTGACTCGGGCGGGTGTGTCTCGTAACGGTTCAGTGCTTCCTGGTCATCGGTGTAGTTGAAGATCCCGCTGGTGTGGTTGAGCAGCATCCTGACGTTCACCTTGGCACCGTCGTGGTGATGGCCCTTCACCACCCCGGGCAGCCATTGTTCCGCGGTGTCGTCCAGGCTGAGCCTGCCTTCCGCCGCCAGTCGCAGCACGACGGCGGCCATGAACGTCTTGCTGATGCTGCCGATGCGGAACCGGTCCCGCTGTGTACGCGTGCGGCCGGTCCGGGTGTCGGCCATTCCTGCGGTCCCGAACCACTGCCGGTCGCCATCGCGGACCTCGACGAGAATGCCGGGGAGGCCGCCTTGAATCACAGCTCGCTGAAGTAAGCGCTGGACCGCCGCGTAGCCCTCGGCCCCTGAGGCCGGCCCGGGCTCGGATGGCGCGCCCCCTGCTGTGGCCCGGTCGGCGCCCGGTCGTCCGGTGTCTGGATGAGCGGTGTGCTGGTGCATGGAGTCCTCCTCGTCGTGCGTAACCCATGGATGACCGGCCCCGCCCCCTCCCCACGGAGTGATGCGCCGGCCGGCCCACTCGCCGGATCGCACCAGGGGCTTGGCTCCTGGCGCAGCGTGCGAAGCATCGCGCACACCCCCAGGACCCACTGCCCATCACGGCAAGCGGCACGGCCGCGGGGTGAACTGGCCGTGTCAGCTGGCCCCGGTGGTCACTGCTCCTGGCTGGTGAGCGTCTGCCGTACGCGGTTCACCAGCTCGGCCTGATCGATGCCGGCCAAGGCGAGAGCGCGTGGCACAGTGCCGATTTGAGCGTGCAGGATCCCGAGCAGCAGATGCGCTGACCGCAGGTCCTTCTTGCGGGCGGAGGCGAAACCGCGCTCCAGCGCGAGTCTGGCGGACGCACCCATCTTGGGCTGCCGGGAAGCTTGGCTCGGCCTGGGGAGGTCATAGGTGGCCGCAGACACTCCAACCATGCTCAGGCTGTGCTCGAATTCTCGATCCAGTGCCTCGCGGACGGCAGTACGGTCGAGCCCGACCGAGACCAGGACCTGGCGAGCGGTCGACCCCTGATCGGCGGCGAGCGACAACAGGAGATGGTGCGCGTCGATCGTCGCCGACCCATCATCCTGAGCTTCGTCCATCGCCCGCACGATCACCGCATGCAGATACTGGTCAAACGCGCTCATCGCCGCGCCTCCTCAGTTTGACTCCGGCGGCGATGAGCCGCTTGGCGTGCTTCTTGTGGACGGCTTGGCGGGTGACGTTGAGCGCCTCGGAAACCTGCGGCCAGCTCCAGCCCGCCCGCATGGCCTGCTCGACGGCGGCGTCCTCCAGTTGATCGGCGAGCCGCCGCAACGCGACGACAGCCGCCAGGGCGTCCGCGGGTTCAGTGGGCGCAGGGGGAAGGGAATTCTCGCCGACCGACATGTAAGCAACCTTAATTGACTTATGAGGATAGTCAACCCTAGTTGCTAACGGCGGGGCAGGAAGCGACGGTCCCGTCGGGGAGGCTCGTGATCACGGGCCTCCATGTCGGCAAACGATCGAAAGACGACAGGTGCGGTCGGCATGCAACGGGGCCGGACGTTTTGGGGCCTGTCTGTGGCGGGGACCAAACAGCTCCGATGGCGCCTGATGCCAGGGCTTGTTGACCGTGGGGGTCGCACGCGACCACCCCAACGGGGAACGACGTTGCCGGCCGGTCTACGAGCGGATTTCGACCGACCAGCAGCCGACCGCCCGTCAAAGCCTCGTCCTCGATGAGGCCAGGGTCGACGATCCGGTCGTCTCCGAGGAGGACACCGCGACCTCCGGCCGCCTCCGCCCGCTTGAGCGACCGAAGTTCAGCAAGCTACTCACGTACGCGTGGCCGGGCGACACCGTGCACATCTCCGAGAGGGCCCGCCCTCGTACGTGGCATCCGGCAGATTCCCGACGTGCTCGACGTCCTCCACCACGACCGTCTCGCTCTGCGCATCGGCGACGGCGCGTTCTCCGCGATGGACCTCACCGCACGCCACCCGCGCACCGGCGAGCTGATGTCCACCGGGAAATTCAGGGTGCAGATCCTCGCGGCCGTCGGCGAAGTTCAGCGCGAGCTAAAGCATGAGCTGACACACGACGGGCTTCGGGGCGCCGAGGCCAAGGCCAACAAGGGCGGACGCCGCCCGGCCCTCATGGGCGAGACGAACGCCGACGTGCGCGCCGCCGCGTACCCGGAAAGCGGGTCCATCGCCGCCCTCGCCCGGAACCACGGCGTGATCGGCGCCCCGCCGCAGGGCGGCAGGGCCTTCGCGATCCGCCAACTCGTCCTCCAGGCCCCGGCACCCGTCGTCGCGACGGCTCTCGGCTACCACGACAAGACAGCCATCCGTCTGCTTACCGAAGCCGGAGGAATCTGGAGCCGATTTGCTCCTGGCGACCGCTCACGGTGACGTCAGAATTGACCTCACTGAGTCCAATTGTGGAAGCGCGCACGCTTGGGACCGCACGCGCCGTCGGCGAGGGCCTTGTCGTAAGCCCGCTGCGCGGCGGCGTCGGTTTCGGCCTTCGGCGCATTCATGGGGATGTAGGCCCCCGAGTAGACGACGCACGACGAGTCGTAGACCGGCCAGAGCGCCCACGACCCGAACGCGACGACGGCGGCCATCACTGTGAGCACAGATGTGACTCGGCGGCGCGGCGTGGAGAAAAGACGGGATTTCACCAGCGAATGGTATGGAACGGCCCACGGGTAGCGGACGACCGGGGGTCTTGTGCCAGCACATGATGGCACTTTCGACGAACACACACGGTGACACCACGACTGACCTCACCGAGGAATACGCGACCCATCAACACGTGGGTGTACCAGACCAGTCCCGGTGCCGAGGAGGCCCGTGGCTTCAGGGAGAGCAAAGTCTGTTCAGCCGGAACTCACCGGGTCGGTCCGTGTGCGTCAGCTGGGCGAATCCGTGGGTTCGACGGGAACTGTGGGGTGGGCTGCGAGGCGGCGAGCTTCGGCCGTGACCTCGGCATTGACCTGATCCACGGTTCTGTTGCCGTATTCGAGGATGTCGTACTCGTCGGCGAGTTCAGCGAGCCGCTCGGTCAGGGGCAGCGCATGTCCGTGGCGTTGGTGAATCCGGAAGGTGAACTCCCGAGGCGTGAGCTCTCCGGCGAGCATGCGGTGTGCGAGGGCTCGGGCGGCGGCTTCTTGACCGGCCTCGCTACCCACCGGATAGAAGGCGAGGTCGAGTTCGTCGAGTGCGGCGGGAAGCAACTCGTGGACGTAGTAGTCCGCCTCGGCGCGCGTGCAGGCGGCGAGCATTCGAAGGCCGGGGGTGTCGAGTCCGGCGACGAGCGCATCACAGGCGGCGTTCACCACGTCGCTCGCGCGGATCTCCCCCATGCTCCAGAGAGCGGCATGGTCCTGTAGCGCGATCGCCGCTGCTTCGGTCGACGTCATTCGTCCATGATTCCTTTCACGCTGCGTCCTGGTCGAGCAGATTTCATCGAGGGTGCTGTTCGTGGCCTGTTCCAGCAGGGCTCGTGCGGAGTTCGCGTAACGCATGGCGGTCTTCTCGTCGAGACCGAACACCTCGGGAAGATGCTGTGGGTCGGACCCGTGGGTCAGGACTTCTGCGAGTTATCGGCCAACGAGGAGCCGCGGGGTGGCGTCCTGTCCGCGCATCGAGGCACCGATCCAGTGGCTGACGGCCCGCCTGGTCGGGTTGGCGGTTGCCGAGATCGACGCCGTTGAGCATGAGAGTGGCGATCTGGGCGACCCGGCCGGCGTGAATTGCCGCGCAGGCGAGGATGAGCTGTGCACCCGGGGTGGTCGCAGCCGCGACGGAGCGCTCGACCTGCTCGGGGAGGAGCGGTTGCAGCACGGCGTACTCGTTCTGCGGGCACGTGATCACCGCACAGAAGGCCGCGCACGATTGGCGACCATGCGTGCGTTCGGGCTGGGCCAGTAGGTCCGGGTCGGGGGGCGGCCCCGATCGCCGCGCCGCCGCACCCGACAGGTGGTTCGGCCGACGCGGGCAGTTCGGGGCCCGGGCCGCATCCGGGACGCGAGCGGTCTGGCCGGATCGTACGCCTGGTCGGGGGCAGTCGTGTGGCCTCATCCGATTCAAGGTTAGGTAAATCAGACGAGGCGCATTGGAGCATGGGCATTTCAGTGCGGAGGGAAAGAGAAAGGGGCCGAGCTGGTTGACCCCCTTACCGTTCTCTCGTCAGAGAATTTCGATGGAGTTCACCTTCGGCGGGCGGTTGGGGAAGGTGATGTCGTGCCACCGGTCGATCCTGACGGAGTCCCCGTTGGCGTCGTAGTAGATCAGGTCGTTGTTGCCCGTCGAGATCTTGTCGACCCACCAGCCGCCGAAGTTGGTCCGCCCTCGGTTGGCGTAGCAGTCGACGCTCTGACGTCCTCCGCTGTGCGACCAGATCTTCAGGAAGTTCTCGCCACCGCGGCACTCGACGTGGTCGATGGCGAAGGCGTTGCCGGTGGGCATCACCATGGTGAACGCGGCCGCGGCCGCCAGGGCCACCGTCGCGGACCGGGCGATCCTCTTCATTTTCGAGATCACAAGTACTCCTCAATTCGAAGGTCGAACTGGAGGTTGATTACGCCACCCTGACAATCTGTGACGCACTCACCAAAGGATGGTGGAGAACTGCGCAATGCACCCTTCGTGCTTTCCTGTCTTGCGACTGCATGGCAACGTTCCCGTAAAGCTGATGTACAGGGCAATCGTCTGAGAAACACCCGGCCGGAATGTGTCTGCGAATGTCCGGAACGAGTGGGGTGGGGGGAGTTGCCGGGTTCGCTCCGGGATGTCGTGTGTGGAGGGGGCGGCGACGGCCGTACCGCGCCGGACCGCCGAGCCTTCGGCGGGCACAGGCCGGGCGGGTACGATGCGCGCGGCCCGGATCGCGAGCGCCGGACCGTCCCGGGTGCGCGGACAGCGCCACCGGGGCCGAGGCCGGGGGGCTGGCGTGGAAGACGACAGGGCGGGCACGGGTCGCGCGGCCGAGGCCGAAGAACACGCGCAGGTACCGCCCCCGCTTGACCGGCGGGTGTTCGCCGTCGCCGCCGCGGTCTTCGCCCTGCTCATGGCGCTGTCGCCGCGCTACGGCTTTCACCGCGACGAGCTGTACTTCCTGGACTGCGCCCGGCACCTCGATACCGGCTATGTCGACCAGCCCGCGCCGGCGCCGCTCCTCGCGCGGGTCTCGCTCGCGCTGTTCGGTGTCTGGGCGCCGGGCCTGCGCCTGTGGTCCGCGCTCGCGGCCGCCGCCACCGTGGTCGTGGGCGCGCTGACCGCGCGGGAGTTCGGCGGCGCACGGCGGGCCCAGCTGCTCGCGGCGCTCGCGACCGCCACGATGCCCGTACTCCTCGGCGGCGCGCATGTCGCCAACACCACGTCCTACGAGGTGCTGGCCTGGGCGGCGATCGCGCTCGTGCTGGTACGCGTCGGGCGTACGGGCGACACGCGGTGGTGGTTGGCGGCAGGAGCGCTGGTCGGGCTCGGCGCCGCGTTCAACCACCTCGCGGGCATCTTCGGCGCCGTCCTGTTGGCCGTCGTGCTGCTCGGCCCGGCCCGCAAGGCCCTGGCCGACCGCCGGCTACTCGCGGGCGCCGCGATCGCCGTGCTGTTCGTGCTGCCGGACCTGTGGTGGCAGGCGCGGCACGGCTGGGCCATGTTCGAGATGACAGGGGCGTTGAACGCCGAGAACGGCGGCCCGCGGAACATTCCCACGTGGATCGTGGGACAACTCGCCGTCTGCTGCCCCGCGATGGCGGCGCTGTGGGTGGGAGGCTTGCGGTTCCTGTGGCGGTCGGGACGACCGCTGTGGCGTGCCCTTGTGATCACGTACGCCGTCCTGTTCGTGCTGTTCGCCGTGACGACCGGGGCGCAGGTGTACTACTTGGGCGGCCTGTACGTGTGTCTCCTCGCGGCCGGCGCGGTGGGACTCGACACATGGCTGCGCGCCCGCGCGGGGCGGTTGCGGGGCCTGATGATCGGCACCACCGTCTCGACCGCGCTGCTCGCCGTGATCGTGCTGCCGGTGCTGCCGCCCTCCGACGTGGCCTGGACCTACGCCGTAAGCTCCAACTCGGGGGAGTCCCTTGGCTGGCCCCAACTGGTCGGCACCGTACGGCAGGTGTGGAACGGGCTCCCGGCCGGACGGCGGGCGCACGCGGTGATCTACGCGGAGGACTACGGCGAGGCCGGCGCCGTCAACGAACTCGGCCGGGGCAGCGGCCTGCCCACCGTCGTGAGCGCCCACAACACCGACTGGTGGTGGGGCCCCGGCGACCCGAACGCCACGACCGTCGTCGCCATCGCCCCGGGGCCGGAGCACGCGCCGGACTACGAGACCCACTTGCGCCAGTACTTCACCGACGTGCGCCCGGTGGCCACCCTCTCCGACCCCGAGGGTGTGCACTCCGTCGAAGGGGGCGGCCACATCTACGTCTGTACGGGCCCTCGCCGTCCCTGGGGCGACATGTGGCCCGCGCTGCGCCACTACCAGTGACATCGCCGATGAGGAAGTGACCGGGCCGCCGCACCTCGGGGCGTGACGCCGGTGCGCGGGGCCCTACTGGGATGTGCCCTCGGCCGGAGCGGGGGCGTCGTCGCCGAACAGCTTCGAGAGGTGGAGGTCGAGCAGGCGCAGTGCCGTTTCCGGATCGTGCACGTCGAGCAGGACATGGGTGGCGAGGCCGTCCGTCACGCTGATGAGGAGCATCGCCTCGTCCTCAGTGGCGCGTTCGGGCGCCAACTCGCCTCGCTCGGCGGCCAGTTGGAGCTGGCCGGCGAAGAACTCCCGGAGGTGGGGGATGCCGGACTTCGCCTCGGCGCGCACACCTTCGTCGTGCACGGCGCGCGCGTAGTAGGCCGCGCCGACCAGAAGTCCGGTGCGGCTCCTCTCGTCCAGCGGCAGCATGCCCGAGAGGCAGGCGCGCAGGACTTCGCGCGGGGTGGGCTCGCCGCCGAGGGCTTCGATCCGCTCGTGGACGCGCTGGGCGGCGAGCCGGTTGATGTGCCGGAGGGCGAAGACCAGCATCTCGTCCCTGGTGCGGAAGTAGTGCTGGAGCCGGCCGAGCGAGATGCCCGCTTCGGCCGCGACATCGCGCAGGCTCGCGCCGTCCAGTCCGCGCGTGCTCGCGATCCGCCACAGCGCGGCGGAGATCTCCTGCCGTCTGGCTTCATGGTCCACCCTCTTGGGCACGGACGAGACCTCCCTCTCCTGGGTGCTGCGGGCTCGGGCGGCCGTCGCCCTGTTCTGCCCCAACGGGGCGGCCGTCGCCCTGGTGGGGCAGATGCACGGCCCAGCACTTTTACAAGTCGCTTGTACCGTTATAGCGTACGGCTACTCAATACGCTTGACCTGGAAACTGGTGACCTCATGCACACCACGCCCGCCGCCCTGCTCCTGCGGCCACCCCGCCGCCGTGTCGATCCACGGGCCCGCCGCTGGTGGACGCTTCAGGCGTTCCTGGCGCTCAGCGGTCCGATGCTGCTGACCGCGCTCGTCCTCGCGGCGCTCGCGTCGCTGTTCTTCCCCGGCGCCCTGCCGTGGCTCGGGCCGCTGCTGCTGGTCGTGCTCGTACTGCCCGCGCTCGGCTATCTCGTGCTGATGCCGCGCTGGCGCTACCGGGTGCACGCCTGGGAGCTCGGCGAACTGGCGGTCTACGCCGCCGGGGGCTGGTTCTGGCACAAGCGGCGGATCGCGCCGCTGTCCCGGGTGCAGACGGTGGACACGGTGCGCGGCCCCCTGCAACGGCGTTTCGGGCTTGCCACGGTCGTCGTCACCACCGCGTCGACGGCCGGCGACATCAAGATCGTGGGGCTGTCCGACGCGGACGCCGAGGAATTGTCCCGGCGCATCGGCGAAGCCGCCCAGGACGTGCTGGGTGACGCGGTATGAGGGGGTCACGGGAGGAGTTCGGTGGCACGGGGGTGGAGGAGGCCGCAGGTGTGCTGGGGGCCCCAGGTGTGCAGGGGACCGCGCCGCCGGGGTGGCGCCGGCTGCACCCGCGTACCCTGCTGGTGCACTGCGGCTGGATGGGGGCGCCGCTCCTTACGCTGCTCCTCACGGTACTGGCCGGCGGCGGCCGGGTCACCGCCGGCGCGTGGCGCACGCTCGCCGTCGTGGCGACCTCATTCGCCGCCGTCACCGCCATCGGCCTGATCCGTTGGACCCGTACGCGCTACCGGGTCACCTCCGACGCCCTCGAGGTGCGGACCGGTCTCCTGAACCTGCGGCTGCGCAGCGTCCCGTTGCGCCGCATACGCACCGTCGACCTGACCGCGTCGCCACTGCACCGACTGCTGGGCGTCACCGTGCTGCGGGCCGGTACGGCGGGGTCGGGCGAGGGCCGGGGCGACCTGTCCCTCGACGCGCTCACCGTCACTGAGGCGCACCGGCTGCGTGCCGCGTTGCTGTCCCGCGCGGGCATGGCGCGCGCCGACCGCGACGACCCGCTGCTCGCCCGCATCGACTGGCGCTGGTCGCGCTACGCCCCGCTCACGTTCTGGGTCGTCGGCGGGGTGTTCGTGGTGACCGGGTCGGTCTACCGGGTGCTGGACGGCGTCGGCATCCAGCCGTGGCGACTCGGCTTCGTCCAGCGGGCGTTCGCGCAGTTCGGCGCGAGTGCGCTCTGGCTGACTATCCCGGTGGCGCTGCTGGCCGTGCTCGCCCTCGGCTCGGTCGGCTCCGTCGCCCTCTACGTCGAGAACTGGTGGAACTACCGCCTGGAATGGACCGACGCGCACACGCTGCGGGTGCGCCGAGGCCTGTTCACCACCCGTTCGGTGACCATCGAACAGGCGCGGCTGCGGGGCGTGTTGGTGTGTGAGCCCCTGCTGTTGCGAGCCGGCGGCGGCGCGCTGGTCCGGGCGGTCGCCGGCGGCCTCGGCGACCGTGAGGAGAACCGTAAGCGCAGCGGACTGCTGCCGCCTGCGCCGCGCGCCCAGGCGTTGCGCGTGGCCGACGGGGTGCTGCGCTCGCCCTTCCCCGCAGGAACCGGACGGGTGGCGCTCACGCCCCATCCTCCGGCGGCGCTGCGGCGGCGCCGGACGCGCGGGCTGCTGTTCGTGGTGCTGCCCGGCGCCGCCGTCCTGGCCTCTCTCGGCGTGGTGTGCACGCCCGTGCTGCTGTACTGCGCGGTCACGTACGTGGTGATCTCCACACCGGCCGTGCTGTGGCTGGCGCGGGACGCGTACCGCAGTCTGGGGCACGGGATGCGGGACGGCCTTCTGGTCACCCGCTCCGGGACGTTCAGCCGGGACACCCTCGCGCTGCGGCGCGACGCCATCGCCGCCTGGACGTTCTCGACCTCGCCGTTCGCCCGTCGGCACGGGCTGGTCACGCTGACGGCGGCGGTCGCGGCCGGCGAGGAAGGCTATGCCATCCGCGACCTGGCGGCTGCCGACGCCCCAGGCTTCGCCGCCGCGGCGACCCCGGGCCTCCTCGACGAGTTCCTGATCGATCCCCACGGAAGCTGACGTTCTCGGGGACGCCGTCTCTCACCCTGGTGTCGGCGCGGTCGCGCCCTCAACGGACGGTGTTTCCGAGCTAGTTATGGCACTGTCCGCGTGACGGCGCTGGGCCCACCGGACGGTGAGAGGAGCCGCGAGGCCCGCCAGGACGAAGAGCGCTCCCACCACGTACCAGCCGGGGCGGCCCCATGTGACGCACAGCGAAATGAGCAACGTGGGGCCGACGGCTTCCGCCAGGCCCGCGCCGAGCCCGAAGACGCCGAGGTACTGACCGGTGGCGAGCGGGGGAGCGAGAGCGAAGGAGATCTCGAACCCGGCGGCGGAATGCCACAGTTCACCGATCGTATGCACGACCACCGCAGACAGGAGAAGCACCGCGGCCGCCCAGGCCGGCACTCCCGCCGAGAGCGAGATGATCACGCAGGCGAGGAGGAACGCCACACCCGAGCGCCGGTAGGCGACAGCACCCGCCGTGGGGGTGTCGATGTTCCGGCTCGCACGCACCTGGCAGGCGACGACGATGACGGTGTTGACGAGCATGGTCCCCGAGATCAGCCAATGGGGCGCCGTGGTGGCGACGACCAGCCAGAGCGGGACGGCCACGGTGAGCACCCTGAACTGGATGGCCATGACGCCGTCCAGGAGGGTGAGCGCGAGGTAGGGGCGGTCCCGCAGGGCGATCCAGCGGGGGCCGTCGGCGGCGGGCCGCGGCGCGACCGGGGGCAGCAGGAGCAGAAGCGCGGCGGACGCCACGAAGGCGAGGGCGTTACCGAGGACGAGTACCCGGTACGCGTCATGGGTCCCCACTTGCACGGCCCAGCCCGCCAGGACGGCTCCCAGGGATATCCCGACGTTGGTCACGGCGCGCAGGTAGCCGCGGAACGCCTGGGGACGGTCGCCCCCGTAGTGCCGGATGAGCGGACCGCGCGCGGCGTTGCCCGCCCCCTTGGCGGCCATGGCCGATGCGACCGCCACGACGAACGGCCAGAACCCGTCCGCCCCTACGAAACCGGCCGTGGCCAGCGCCTGGACGACTAGGGCGCCCATGTACACGCCACGCGCCCCATGCCGGTCCGCTAGGTGGCCCACGGCGATGCCCGCGGCGAGGGAGAGCAGGCCGGCGATGCCGAGTCCCAGGCCCACTTGGGATGCGGGGAGGTGACGGTCCTCGGTGAAGTAGAGCACCCCGGCGGTGAGGTATAGGCCGCTGCCGACGGTGTAGACGAAGTTCGACAACGCGAGGATGCGCCGGGCCCCGGGGGCCGGCAGTAAGGAGGCCATCGAGGGTCCCGATCCTGAGGCATAGGTAAGGGATGGCAAGGATAGGTGCTTATTACTTGGCGTGGCAAGGGGGTTGCTCCGGACGTCCGGTCAGTTGTGACCATGCCCTGAACGGTGTTGTGGGCCAGGCCAGTTGGCAGCTTGGCGGCATAACCGGGGGCGGGGGATGAGGGAAGTGATGTCAGGCGTCGGACATGGCACGTCAGATGCGTGTCATGGGATGGACCACAGGGCGCGGCCTACGCTGTCGCCAACACCGGTGTGGCACCCGGGCGTTCTGGCTGCCGACCAGGCAGCGCCTGTGATGAGGAGGGCGAATGACTCTGGCGGGCGCCATCGACGTCGTGGTCTTCGACGTACTGGGCACGATGGTCGACGAGCCGGGTGGACTCCGGGCGGCGGTGCGCGAGGCGCTGGCGGAGTCCCGCGAGGCGCCTTCCCCGGCGCCCGGCGCGACGGCCGATGCCGGGATGCCCGGTCCTCAGGGGGCAAGGCTCCCGGGGAGAGGGACCCCGGGGACACGGTCCCAGGAACGACTCCTGGACCAGCTCGTCATCATGTGGCAGAGGCATGTCGAGGACGAGCAGCGCCGCATCGCCGAGGGCGCGCGTGCCTACGTCAACTCCGCTGTCCTCGACCGCGAAGCCGCCGAACGCGTGGCCGGCCGGACCGGAGTCACCGACCCGGCGGCCATCGCGCGCCTCGCCTCCGCCAGTCAGCGGCTGCGCCCCTGGGATGACTCCCGGGCAGGTCTGGCCCGGTTCGCCGAACGGTTTCCCGTGCTCGGCCTGAGCAACGCCGCCCGCGCGACCCTCCTGCGGCTCACCGTGCACGCCGGCCTGCGCTGGCACCAGACCCTGTCCGCCGAGGACGCCCGGGCCTACAAGCCGGCACCCCAGGTGTACCGCCTCGCCCTGCGAGCGGCGGGGTGCCCTCCTGAGCGCGTCCTGATGGTCGCCGCCCACGCGTGGGACCTTCGCGGGGCCCAGGCAGTAGGAATGAGGACCGCCTACGTACGCCGGCCCGTGGGCGATCCCCCCAGGCCGTCGGACACCTTCGACTGGCGGGCGGACGGCCTGGCCGAACTGGCCGCCCTGGTGCCATCGCCTCCGGGAAGCGCCTGAGCGTCAGGCCACGAGGGGAGGCCCAAGTCCACGAGGAGGGGCCTCAGATCATGAGGAGAGGCCTCAGATCATCAGGAGGAGCCGCGTGTGCGGGACGAGCTTCCGGTTCACGCTCGTGCTCTGCACGAATATCGTGAAGTCGTCGTTGTGGTCCGCCTTGACGCGCACCTCCGTGTCGGGCAGGCCCAGCAGGGCCCGCGCCTCCGGCCCCGTGTACACCCGGTCGGTCTTCTTCTCCAGGACCGCTATCTGCTTGCGCGCCTGGATCTTCTCCGGCTTGCTCAGCTGGTAGAACGCGCAGCCCGTACGGTAGGTGTGTCCACACTCGACGACCCACTCCCGTATCGCCGCGTCCCGGGCCACCGGGATCAGCTGGTACGCGGACGGATCCACCGGCGTGAGCCCCGCCGCCGCGATGGTCTCCTTGTTGACCGCGTCGGCTCCCGTGGAGAACACCGCGCGCGATCCCCGGATGCCCTTGGTGCGGCCGACCATGAACTTCTCGGTCGCCTGCTGGATGACCTGCCCGGCCTCCTCGAGACCTCGGGTGCTCGTCGCGTCCCAGATGGCGATGTTGTCCTTCGGGAAGCCGCACTGCATGGCTTCGCGCTTGCTCATCTGGTCCGGCACCAGGACGGCCAGCGTCCAGTTGTCCTGCTGCGTGGCTACCAACTCGGCCACTGCCCGCACCAGTTCACGCGGATCATCGGCCGGGGCGTCCGGGCAGCGGTGGCTCGCGTTCTCCTGGCCGTCGGTCAGGACGAACGTCAAGAAGCTGTGGTCGCCGTAGAGTTGGGCGGTCTGCGCCAGCTCCCGCTGCGATTTCAAGGTGGCCGCCAAAAGCGCCGTCATCCCGCCCACCTGGTACAACTCCCGCAAGGACGGCATCCGCAGCACGTCCTTGTCGTAGATGACACACTCCGCCTTGTCGGCGAAGACGTACACGGTGACCCGCGTCTCCTGGTCCAGGTCCTTCGAGCGGCGGGCCAGATACGCGATCTGCTGGTCGGCCACCTCGACGACCTTGCGGCTCAGGTGGGACATGGACGAACTCGCGTCCAGTACAAGAGCAACGTGATTGATGTAGTTCTGGTCTCCGGACATGGCCGCTCCCCCTCGTGCGATTCGATGCTCCGATCGTCGCACCCACCACTGACAATCGACCTCGGGCGCGGGAGCGGAGGGGGCTCCGGCGGGGGAGCACGCATCGCGCGCCGGAGGACGAACCCTGCCGCACGCCGCGACCTGCCCCCGGGGGCCCGGGCGCCGTCGCGCGCGTCAACTCTGTTCCGGAGAAGCCGTCGTGACGCTTTCCGGCCCCGGTAGGGTCGCCGCACATGTGTGAGACGGACATGGTCGACGCGGGCGAAGAACTGGTGCGGTCCCTGCTGCGGGAGCAGCACCCGGATCTGGCGGACCTCACCCTGCGCGAGGTGGCCTCCGGCTGGAGCAACCAGATGTGGCGCCTGGGCGAGGAGTTGGCGGTGCGTCTGCCGCGTACGCCCAGCGCGCCCGGCGACCTGCGCAAGGAGCAGCGGTGGCTCCCTGCCCTGGCCCCGGGCCTTCCGCTCCCGGTGCCGGTCCCCGTTCGGATCGGCCTGCCGTCCGCCCGTTTCCCGCGGCCCTGGACCGTCGCGACCTGGGTCCCCGGCGAACCGGGGGACCGCGCCCCGATCACCCGTGGTCGGCACGCGGCCGGTCGACTCGCCGTCTTTCTAAGGGAGTTGCACCGCGTCGCACCCGCCGGGGCGCCCATCCATCGTCGGCGCGGGGTTCCCCTGCGGTCCGTCGCGGCGGAGTTCGAGACGCACGTGCGGAACGTCGCGGGCAGCGATGTCGCCGACGGTGCCCGGGAGGTGTGGGAGCAGGCGGTCGCGGCCGGGGGGTGGCAGGGGCGGCCGGTTTGGCTGCACGGGGATCTGCATCCGGCCAACGTCGTCATCTCAGGCGGCACGCTCGCCGGTGTGATCGACTTCGGTGAACTCTGCGCCGGGGATCCCGCGACGGATCTCGCCGCCGCCTGGCTGCTGCTCCCTACCTGCGCGGCGCCGAGCTTCTTCGCGGCGTACGGACATGTGGACGAGGCGATGATCCGGCGCGCCCGCGGGTGGGCGGTCGTTCGTGGGCTGTCCCTCGTCGGCGTTGGCCGGGCGTGGGACCGAGGGCTGCCGGGTGGGCAGCCGACCTGGGGGCGCGCGGGGTGGGCCGCGCTCGGTCGCGTCCTGGCGTGCGAGAGGGTGGAAGCTGCGGCAGGTGAGCCCTCAGGAGGGCCGGCCGCGCCGGGACCCGCGTCCGCTCACGCGGACCGTCGGCCTCGGCCGTCGCCGCGCGGACCGTCGGCCCCGGCTGCCGTCGCGCGGCCGGAGCCAGGTGGTGCTGCCGCGCCGGCGGTGGGTGGTGCTCTGGACGTAGTGGCGGTTGAACGCGCGTTTGTCGCGGGGGCGGTCGCCGCACTCGCCCGGGCCCTTGCGGCAGTCAATGGCCGTCCTCGCCGCCGTGGACGCGGGCGGCTCCGGCCGCTTCTGCCCCTGCCGCCTCGCGGCAGCACGCCGGTCCCAGTGCCTCGGCGGCGACGGATCGCGGGCTGGTCTCGTGTGCCCGCGCGATGGCGTAGGGTGGTGTCTACCGACGCGGGGTGGAGCAGCTCGGTAGCTCGCTGGGCTCATAACCCAGAGGTCGCAGGTTCAAATCCTGTCCCCGCTACTGTGCGCGAGGGCCCGGATCCTGATGGATCCGGGCCCTTCGTATGTCCCGTCGTCCCGTCCGGGCGGCGGGCCCGACGTCCCGACCGGGGCCCCGTCCGTCGACGTCTCTCGCCTCAACTGCGCTGCTGGGTAGCTCAGTTGGCCGGTCCGGGCCTCCGTATGTTCTCCGGGACGTGACGGTCGCACAGTCCGGCTTCGGGAGACGGCTTCGCATTCCCACGCGGCGTACGAGGACACCCGAGCGCAGAGGACCCGATCGAGCGCGGAGGACCCGATGGAAGCCGCGCGCTGGGTCGCGCTCATCGCCTCCACTGTGACGACGGGCCCGGTCCCTGTGGCTGGAGGGCGGAGCTTATGGAGCTCGGGCCACCGGCGATCAGCGACGCAATCGATCCGTTTCGCGCACGGTTCCGTCAGTCGTGAACAGCTCGGCCAGACAGGCCTGTTGGGACAGGGGCCGATGGCCGCCATGTCGCCCATCGAGGGATATTCGGGCACGTATCTGGGCATCATCCGATCGTGCTCTCCAATGCTCTCGCATGGTGCCGAGACCATCTGCGCCTGCCCCGGCCGAGCGCCGGAGCCCTCTCGGACGACGGACCGATCGTGTTCACCGCCGATTTCGCCTCGACCACGCAGTGGGTCGCCGGGCGCTCGTCGGCCTATCCGGACGGCGGACCGGTCAATCCCGGTGACAACAAACTCGACTATCTCGTGGCGGACCCGTCGTACAGCCGAGGCGGGGTGTTCCGGGCGACCCGGAACACCGACGGGACGTGGAACAGCGGCCTGCTGACCACGGAAGGCAGCGCCGAAGGGTTCATGGTCCGTACCGGGGACGTCCTGGAGGCCAGTGTGCGGCTGCCCACCGGCGTGGGGGCGTGGCCCGCCATCTGGACGTGGCGGGACGGTGATCAGGAAGTCGACATCTTCGAGTACCACCCGGACAACCCCGATCTCCTTGAACTGTCCAACCATGTCCACGGGGGCCAGTCCTACTTCCGGGACGCCCGCGTCGCCCCCGGCGCCTCGGTGGACCTGCGGGTCAGATTCGGGGCCCGGTCGGTCACCTGGTGGGTGAACGGCGCGCGCGTCTTCAGGGACCGTGGGGGCGTGGGGCGGAACTGGCAGGCGTACCTGATCGTGAACCTGTCCGTGAGCGCCGGCCGCTACCACCCCCAACCCCCGGCCGACCTGAAGGAGTTGAGCTACGAGGTGTCCGCCCTGCGCGTACGACGTCACTGAGTCACCGGCCCCACGCGGCGCTCCGCCCGGCTCGCCGCGCGTCCTGGCGAGCGGATCTCCACGCGAGGCAGGCGGTCAGAGCGGCGGCCGTGAGAGGCAGGAGCGGGGAGAGGACCGCCGTCCCCCAGGACGTGAGACTCCGGTCCAGCACCTCGAAGGTCCCCCACGGCGTCCTCGCGGCCGGCACCACCTCGCCCTGCCGGCCGTCGTAGCGCACCATCACGCTGCCCGCGCGCACATCGCCCAGGAGCCGGCCGGAGCATTCGAGGTGGCTGTCTCCCCGTCCCCCGCCCGTGAGCCGGCAGTGCGTGAGGCGGACGCGGACCTCGTCCCCGGCCAGTCCGAGCCGTACGAGACCGAGGGCGCCCACCCCGACCGTCGCCCCCACGAACAGCAGCGCGATCACGCCCCAGGCCACGGCGGCCGTGCCCCGCCCCTTCGTCCTCATGGGGCCAGCATGGCGCGGGGTGCGACGGGGGTGGGGATCTTCCGGTATACGACAACGGGGCAGGTCCGCGCGCTGTAGGCTCCGCACGCCATGGTGCCGGGGCTCGTCAGAGCGGGCGTTCCCCGGGTTCCGGCAGCCGCAGGATCTGACGGACCCGACTGCGCGTCCGGCGCACATCGGGCAAGCGCCGCCGCTGCTTGCGCGACTGCTGGTCGAGGACTTCGACCAGGCGCTGCGAGCGCTTCTCCACATCGAGCTCGTTGAGGATCCGGTCGACCTCCGCGAGCAGCGCGCCGTGCAGCTGCCACTGCCGGGGGTGGCGCTGAACCTGCGCGAGGAACAGGTCGGCGACGCGGTCGCGGCTGGCCCGGCCGGCCGTCAGCTCGGCCGCCAGCCGCTCCTCCGCCTGTTCGGCGTTGGTGCTGACCTGCGTGGTGATCAGCACGGCGAAGCTCTCGATCGCGCGGGCCAGGTGCTCGAAGACGTCCCGCAGGGCGCGTCCGACGTCCGGCTCGAACAGGTACTCCTGCGTGCGCTCCTTCGCGAGGTCGGTGATCGAGCGGCACACGACCCGCAGCACCACCGCCGAGATCTCCAGGGTGTCGAGCCCGGTACGCAGCACCACCCGGGACAGCAGCCCCTCCTTTACGCGAGGATTGAGCCGGAGACTGTCCTCGGCCTGGCGCAGTGAGACATCCACCTGGACGATGTCGTGATCGAGCCGCCGCGCCTCGTGCAGACGCGCCGCCGCCCGGGCCACCGGCGTATGGCCGCCGACCTCGTCACCCAGGTCGAGCAGCAGCCGCCGCATTCGCGCGGCCAGCTCCTCGATGGCGCCGCCCGCGGACTCCACCCACACCGGCGGAGCCAGCAACATGTTGAAGAGCATGCCGACACCCGCGCCGATCAGCGTCTCCAGGACGCGGTCCCACGCCGTCGCCGAGACCCGGGTCACGCCCAGTACGAGCATCGCGCTGATGGCCACCTCGGGGACGAACTCACCGACCTTGACGAACCGCCCGACCACGAGCGCCGCAAGGATGATCAGCCCGAGGCTCCACCAGGTCAGGCCCACCAGCGCGCTGAAAC
The DNA here is from genome assembly GCF_042869775.1 of Streptomyces sp. NPDC006711. NCBI lineage: Bacteria > Bacillati > Actinomycetota > Actinomycetes > Kitasatosporales > Streptomycetaceae > Streptomyces > Streptomyces sp. NPDC006711. Next base: position 222,033 of record NZ_JBIAGO010000003.1, on the reverse strand, counting down.
CGACGGCCAGCAGCACGCCCACGACCACCGAGTTCACCCTGCGCACCGCGGTGACCAGGGTGGTGTAGAGCGTGACCTGCACGACGAGCAGGGCCGTCAGGGGCGCGGTCAGGGGAGCGGGCTCGCTGCTCAGGCGCAGGGCCACCACATAGGAGATGACGGCCGCCGCCGTGGAACGCAGGGTCTGCACCACCGCCGGTTCACGGCGGCGGCGCGCGAAATCAAGTAGAGGATGAGTGAACTCCCGCACCATGCACCCCTTCCCTCGCATGGGGAATCACACACAGGGGGGCGGCCCGAGCGGGCGTACGGACGAGTGGGGGGACCCTGCCGGTGCGCGTCGCGGGGGGCCTGAGAAAGTGGTGCCCGCGCTCGACGCGCGGGAGCGTGCCGAGGCACGGGACATGTGAGGGAAACGCTGTTGAAACAGGGAGGAGTGCGGGGGTTTTTCGGGGGTAAGCGCACCAGGTAAATGGTGGCGCTTCGGCAGTGAGGCGAACTGGATGAATCTGGCTGAGCAGTATGAGGGGCAGCGGCCGTCCGCGGGCTGTAGGGAGCACGCGATGTCGGTTTCCGCCGTGCTTGAGGGCACCGAGGACATAGCTGCCGCGCGGGGGATGGCCCGGGACTTTTTGACCTCCTTGCAGTCCGAGCACGGGCTGCCGGTCTGGAAGCGGACCATGGGCACGGTCCAGCTGGTCGTGAGTGAGCTGGTGACCAACGCCCGTAAGTACGCGCCGGGACCGTGCCTGCTGACCCTTGAGGTCAACGACGGAGCGGTCGAGGTGACGGTGTGGGACAGCAGCACCACGTTGCCGCTGATCCTGGCGCCGGACCCCAGCCGGGTCGGCCAGCACGGTCTGGAGATCGTCATGGCCGTGTGCCGCAGCTTCGAGGTGCACCGCGAACCAGTCGGCAAGCGCATCAAGACCGCCATCGCCCTGGCGGACGACCCGGACGACCGCCGGGCGGCGTGATCAGCCGGCCGAGAAGCGTACGTACGCGGGGATGAGCGCCACGCGGGTCCTCACGCTCAACGTCTGGGGGCGGGGTTCGGCCTGGCGCCGACGGCTGCCGCTCATCAGGGACGGGCTGGTGCGGCTCGCCCCCGACGTCGTCGGCCTCCAGGAGGTGTGGCGGAAGCGGTCGGGGTGCCAGGCGGAGCGGATCGCCGACGGGCTCGGGTACCACGTGACGTATGGCGCCGCCTCCTCACGGCGCGGGTGCGCCACCCAGGGCAACGCCCTGCTGACCCGGGAGCCCGTCACGCGGTACGACGTGCTCCCGCTGCCGGTGCCCGGCGGTGTCGAGCCCCGGTCGGTGCTGCGCGCCGAAATGGGCGCGACGACGGTTCTCGTCACCCACCTGACGTGGGAGTGGGAGCACGCCTTTGTCAGGCATCAGCAGGTGCGCTTCCTCGCGGACCTCGCGGACCTCGCGGACCTCAGCGACCTCGCGGAGCGGCGGGGCGGACGGGACGTCGTCCTGTTGGCCGACCTCAACGCCGCTCCGGACACCGACGAGATCCGATGGCTGACGGGCCGCATGGCGGACGCGTGGGTGAGCGCCGGCTCGGGATCCGGCCACACGTACACGCCCGCCAACGGATTCGCGCGCAAGGCCCGGGAACCCGCGCGGCGCATCGACTTCGTGCTCACCGCCGGACCGCGCGCGGCGCACGCCGAGCTGGCGTTCACCGCACCGGTCCGCGCCCGGCGCCGTACGGTGTGGCCCTCCGACCACTTCGGTGTGGTCTGCGACCTCACCTCGGATCCGGGCGCGCCGTAACCGGGTCAGTGGAGCTGGAACTTCTGGGCCGGGCTGCCGTTGCAGTCCCAGATCTGGAGCCTGGTGCCGTTGGCGGTCGCGCCGCTCGGGGAGTCCAGACACCGGCCCGACTGCGGGTTGAAGAGCGAGCCGTCCGAACGGGCCAGCCAGTTCTGGCCGCCGACGCCGTCGCAGTCCCACAGTTCGACCTTGGTGCCGCGGGCCGTGCCGTTGCCGTTGATGTCGAGGCAGCGGCCGAGGGTGCGCAGGGTACCGTCGGTGAGGTGGGCCCAGTGCTGGTCCTCGGCGTACTTCTGACAGGACCACAGCTGCACCGGGGCGCCATTGCCCCCGGTGTCGTCGGCGGCGACGTCCACGCAGGTGCCGCCGGGGCCGGTGAAGCGACGCTGGTCGCCGTTGGGCTCGTCGGTCTGGCCCGTGTAGCCGACGGAGGCGATGTCGGCCGCCACGGCGTCCTCGGCGGCGTTCGTCGGATAGCCCGTGACCATCACGCCCTCGAAGAAGGTGCCCCGGTTCCAGTTGCTGTTGTCACCGCCGGTGCCCAGGATGATGCCGCCCTCCTGCCGCATCGGCTGGTAGCCGCCACGGTCGGGCAGCGCCCCGTCCCACCAGGTCGAAAGGGCGCCGCCCTGGGCGTTGCCGCCCTTGAGCGCGTACCTGGTCCGCCCGTCGTTCTTGAGCATCGCGGTGACGTACGGGGTGCTGTTGCCCAGGTTGGCGGTGTTGGAGCCGTTGGCGCCCTGGAACATGCCGTTCTCCAGGTCGGCCTCCACCCACGGGCCCGTCCCCGTGCAGGGGGCGAAGTAGCAGGTGGTGGCGATGGAGACGGCGTCCATGTGACCGTTGCCGGTGTCGGCGGGGGTGCGTTCGGCGTTCCCGTAGTCGAAGCAGCAGGCGGAGCCCACATGCGTGCCGCTGGCGACCATGTAGGCACCTTCGGCCTGGCCGTCCACCGCCGTGCCGGACGCCTGGCCTGCGGAGCGGTAGCCGACGCCGGGCGAGATCCAGATCCCGTAGACCTTGTGCCCGCCGGCCGTGACCGCGATCTCCGAGGCGTCGGCGCCCCGGTCGGGCCCCATGCCGGCGGTTCCGGCGGGACCGGGGAAGAGGTCGTTGTGGCGCGAAGTCTGGTCGTAGACCTTGTCGATGGAGCAGGTGGTGGCCCCGCAGAAGGCGTCCTGCGCGGCGGCGTCGGCGTATCCGCCGGGTGTCAGCGGGCCGATGTCCCTGACCGCCCCGTCACTGACGCGTTTCACCTGGTACAGCGGGCCGCTGTAGGAGCCGATGAGGGCGCGGGTCGTGCTGTGGGCGGCGACGCACGGCGTGCCGGCGCCGGCGTAGACGTCGCAGGGCAGCGCGGAAGCGGCCTGGGACGTGCCGGGCAGGATCAGCAGCGAACCGAGGACCACGGCCAGGACGGAAAGGACGGACAGGACGGCCCGGCGCGCGCGGGCGCCACGGCCGTGGACGTGGACGTGGCCATGGACGCGGCCGTGAAGGGGAAGAAGGCGGTTGCGGGGCTTCGCGGGGGATAAGGGCGTTCTGCGCATGCGGTGCTCCTGAGGATGTGATGGAGCCTCAAAAGGCGGGCGTGACACGCGAGTTGCCATGACGCGACAGGACGGGAACCTAGACCGGATGTTTGGTTCCGTCAATGTTTGTTGCTTCGCCCTGTGGTGAGGGGCGGAGAACTTTTGGATTTGTCCGGAGTGGTGGTGGCTCACTCATGCCGAGCGGGCCGCCGCGATGAACGAGCGGATCAACTCGCCCGATTTGACGCCGCGTTCGCTCTCCACGCCGCTGGAGACGTCCACGCCCCAGGCTCCGGTGACCTCGGCGGCGTGGCGGACGTTTCCCGGGTGCAGGCCCCCGGCGAGCAGCCAGCGGCCGGCCGGGGCGACGAAGGCGGGGGAGGCCCAGTTCCACGGCGTGCCCGAACCGGGGTCCGGAGCGTCGAGGAGCAGCAGGTCCTCGCCGAAGTCGCCGAGCGTGGGCGGGGCCCCGGTGGCGGCCGTGGCGCGGATCAGGCGGCGCCCCGGTGCCCGCAGCGCCTCGTAGTGCTCCGGCCCCTCGTCCCCGTGCAGCTGAACGGTGTTGATGCCGCTCTCCTCGGTGAGCCGACGCACCTCGCGCGGCGACTGACCGCGGAAGACCCCGACCGTGAGGACATGGCTCGGCACACGCGCGGCGAGCCGCCGTGCGGTGGCGGCGTCCACCGTCCGCGCTCCGGAGGCGAAGACGAAGCCGACCGCGTCGGCCCCGGCCTCGGCACAGGTGTCGACGTCCCGCGCGGTCCGCAGGCCGCAGATCTTGACGAAGAGATCGCTCATACCCCGAGTCAACCAAACCCCCCGGGCCCCTTCGGCGCCGGGAACCCCACCGCCCCGGCCTCGTCTACCAGCTCGCCGCCGAACCCACCAGCGGGCGGGGGCCGGTGCGCCGACGGGGCTCGTGTCCGGGTAGAAGTGACCGGCCGGCCGTTTGGCCCCGGCGCGCAGGGGTTAACCGGATCCCATGCGATTCCTGTCAGCGAAGCCGGTGCCCGCCGGGGCGGCCGCCCCGGAACGAGGCGATGGAAAAGGGTGTGATGTCACGTTGCGGTCCCTGGTGAAGGCGCTGGACTCGCTCGGGGAACTCAAGCAGCTGGACAGGTTCACGACCCCGGTGCGCAAGGCCGTCAAGGCGCTGCCGCTCGGACCGTACCGCGCCGTCCTCCAGGGCAGGCCGATCGGCCATCCGCTGCATCCCGTACTGGTGCAGGTACCCATCGGCGCGTGGACGTCCGCGGCGGTTCTCGACCTCCTGCCGAGCGGCGGACGCCATGCGCGGCTCCTGGTGGGCATGGGAGTGCTCTCGGCCGTGCCGGCCGCCTGGGCGGGCTGGGTGGACTGGGCCGAGCAGCCCGAGCGACAGTTGCGTACGGGCCTCGTGCACGCGGCGTCGAACGGTGTGGCCATCGGTCTGTACGCCGGCTCCTGGGTGGTGCGGGGCCGGGGGAAGCCGGTGCTCGGCCGGCTGCTCGGATTCGCGGGACTCACCGCGGCCAGTGTGGGCGGCATGATCGGCGGCCACCTCGCCTTCCGGCAGGCGGTGGGGTCCAACAAGACGGAGCCGGTGGATCACCTGGTCGAGCCGGGCTGGCATCCGGTGGGCAGCGTCACGGAGTTCTCCGAAGGAGAAGGGGCCCGGCGAATGCTGGGAGAGGTTCCGCTGCTGGTGGTGAGGGAGCCGGACGGCGCCTTCCATGTGCTGGTCGACCGGTGCAGTCACATGGCGGGGCCCCTGTCGCAGGGCAAGGTCGCCGACGGGTGCGTGGAGTGCCCCTGGCACGGCAGCGTCTTCCGTCTGGCCGACGGCCACAACGTCGGTGGCCCGGCGACCGCGCCCCAGCCCGTCTTCGAGACCCGGCTGACCCACGACGGCATTCTGGAGGTCAGGCTGCCGGAGGCGGTCTGAGCCCGCCCGGACGTCGACGGGCGCGTGCGCCACGCCCGCTCGCGCCACGGGCTGTGCCCGGGCGCGCGCGGGCGTGGCGTGCCGTCAGGAGGCCCGGGCCGGCTTCTCGGGCGCGAGCGAATTGCCCGCGGGGATGCGGCCGCAGTCGGAGGGCGCGGCCCGGCCGGCGAAGCGGTCGTTCAGCCAGCCGAGGGCCTGGGGAGCCCAGGGGACGATCGCGCCGACGTGGCTGAACGCCCCGTACTGCTGGAACTTGACCGACTTGTTGCCGGTGTCGCAGTACTGCCGCGCCAGCGTGCGCACGTCTCCCGCGACCATGACACCGTCGCCGGTGCCGATGCCCGGCAGGTTGCTGAAGGTGCCTTCGAGGACGCCGCCGTTGCCCTGCGCGATGAAGGCGGGAACGGTCGGCGTGGGGGCGGAGCCCAGGTTGAGCCTGTTGACGGCCTGAAGGAACTCGGGCACGGAGTTGGGATCGGCGTACTCGGGCTTCGCCATCTTCTTCCACGTCAGACCCGGGTACTGGCCCAGGGCGTTGACGATCGACCCGTGTTCGAGCTTGCCGTACACACGGAGACCGTACGTGCTCAGATACGGCTTCAGGTCGATGCCGAACGAGCGTGATACGCCGATGATGGCCATGGGGATGACACCGGCCCAAACGACGCTGCCGTCCACGTACTTGAGGTTGTGCGCCGGGTCGACGAGCAGACCGCCCTCGGTGTAACCCACCAGTCTGCGGTTGATGTCCGGCGCGTAGGCGGGCGCCATGGTGGCGGCCCACTGGGTCGCGATGGCGCCGCCCGAGTAGCCGATCAGACCGAAGCGGGTCTCGGCGTTCATGCCGGTCTCCGGGGAATTGCCGACGGCCCGGAGCGAGTCGAGGGTGGTGGTGCCGTACTCAGGACCCGCCGCGAAGTCGGCGCTCTGGCCCTCGGTGTCCGGGACGACGACGTCGTAGCCCTGGAGCAGGAACGGCACCAGGACCAGGGATTCGGCGTTGGGAAGTACGCCGCCGAGGCTGACGTTGCCCGCGATCGCCCGGGACGGCGCGTCACCGGGACTGAGGGAGTCGTAGGCCGACTGGTAGGAGACGGCCTTGGTGCCGTCGCTTCCCACACCGCGCACCACCGAGGTCACGCCGACGGAGGGCCGGCCCTGGGCGTCGGTGGTGCGGAAGAGGAGTTGAACCGCCTTGACCGGCGTGGGGATGCCGAGCACGTGGTACTGGAGCGTCCGGGTCTTGAGTACGGTTCCGGGCGTGAACGACGACAGCGGTTCACTGCCGTCGTAGGCGTAGAACGCGTCACTTGACGCCCCCGCCGCCTTCGCGGCCGCAGATGGGGCGGAGGGGCTGGTGGGGGCGGCTGCGGCGGTCGCGGCCGGAAGGGCGGCGAGGGTGAGGGCCGTGATGGCCACGGTCGCCAGGTGTCGTACGGCGGGTGTGTGCATGAATACCTCGGCTCGCTGGTTGAACCACGGGGATGAGCGACGCACGTGTTACTGGAGGTAACGGCGTTGTAAGTTACCAAGAGGTAGCCCTGTTGCACAGGGATGTGGCAGGCGTTTGTGGTTTACCAGGCGCGGGAGAGGTGTGGCGCGGAGCGCGCCGATGGGGCTGTGGGGGCGGTCTGGGGGTGTGGGTGGCCCGGATCGGTCATGGGGTGTACGGGGGTGGTGACGCGGACCGGGCATGGGGTCGTCGCGCCGCAGGGTGTCGGTCGCGGGCGCTCGGGACGACGCGAATCCCTGGGCGAATGACAAGGTGTGAGGTTCGGTCAATTCGCCGCATTTCGGGCATTGTTGATCGTCGTTGTCCGGGAGTGCTCACGAAATTGTCCGTGGTTGGTAACGGAGGCATCCCCCGGCCCGGGTGGCTCGTCCTGTGGGGTGGTCGGACGGCGACCGGGTTCGGTGAGGGACTGCGGGAAAGGGGCGGGTCATGGCACGGCACGTCGGTGGGCGGGGCTGGTACGGCAAGGTGGCCGGGGCGGCGGTCGGGGTGACACTGCTCGCGACGGGCGCTTCGGTGTGGTCGGCGCAGGCCGGCACCGCGGACACCCCCTCGCCCGAGGGGACCGCGTCGGCCGCGGCCGCGAACCCCGTGGAGGAGACCATCGCCCACTCCTCGGACGCGGGCCCGCACGGCGTCAACATCACCATCGACGACGGCCCCGACCCCACCTGGACCCCCCAAGTCCTCGACGTACTGCGGGAGTACGGGGTGAAGGCCACGTTCTGCATGGTGGGGACGCAGGCGAAGGCCCACCCCGACCTCGTGAAGAAGGTCGTCGCCGCGGGGCACCGGCTGTGCGACCACACGGTCTCGCACGACACCACCATGGACAAGAAGCCCGAGGCGTACCAGTCGCAGCAGATCCTGGACGCCGAAGACATGATCACCAAGGCGTCGGGCGGGGTGCGGCCGATGTACTACCGTGCGCCCGGCGGGGCCTTCACCCCCTACAGCCGTCACCTCGCCGCCTCCCGGGGCATGCGTCCGCTGGGCTGGAACGTGGACAGCAAGGACTTCGAGCGGCCCGGTACGGACGCCATCGTGGCCACCGTCGAGCGCGAACTGCCCAGCGGGCCGACGGTCCTGTTCCACGACGCGGGCGGCGATCGCGCGCAGACCCTCCAGGCCCTGCGCCGTCTGCTTCCCCGACTCAAGTCGCAGGGGCACACCTTCGGGTTCCCGGTGCACTGAGCCCCGCGCGCCGGGCCTGGTTCACGTGACGGGTGTCTCGCCGAAAAGCCTGACACCCGGCCCCGGTGTCCGCGACGCGCGCGGTGTTGCGGGGCTCCGCGCCCGGCCATCGGGGGGCCCGGTGGTCATCTTCCGTCTCGCTGTGGGCTGTTGAAAGAGCGCCGTCGCGGCAGCGGAATCGCGGCCACCGGCTGTCCGGTTTGCGGGGTAATGGGGCGCCTTGCTGGTGGCGGGCGTGGTTGTCAAGGGCCGGGGAATGGGGGATGGTTGCCGGACGGCAACGTTTCCTATGAGGGTGTGAGGTGAGGGGTTCGCACAGCGGATCCTCGACAATTGAGGTCTTCCACCGGCGCGGCAACCGACGTCGACACGAGCAGTGGGTCCCTGTGGAGCAGGGCTCCCTATCCCGTCCTGATAGCTGACCTGCACGGCCTGATCGTCCTGGTCAACGAGGCGGCGGGCGAGGTCCTGCCCGAGGCGCGGCCCGGTGTGCGGCTGGCCGACGCGGTTCCGTCCTGGCTGGCGTCGGCACACGCGGCGCTGCGCGTGCCCCGGCAGGGCGACGGCGAGGGCCCCGTTGTGCGGTCCGGGTGCGTGGGCGACCGGGTCTTCGAGGCGCACCCCACGGTGGAGGACGGCGGCACCGTACTGTGGTGGCTCGTCGACGCCACCGACCATCGCCTGGCGCAGGAAGCGCTGCGCCGGGAGCGCGAGCGGACGGCGTTCCTCGGCAAGGCGTCCAACCTGCTGCTGTCCTCGCTGAATCTGGACCGCTGCACGCACGTCACCGCGCAGATGGCCGCCGAACACCTCGCCGACGCGGCGGTCGTCGTCGCCCCCGTGCGCGGCGCCCGGCTGCCCCTCGTGTCGTGCCTGCGCGACGGCGCCCCCGTCGCGTCCGTCGCCGATGTGGATCCCGAGTCGGTGCCGGGCCTCGCCGAGGCGCTGCAAGGGTTCCCGCCGGTGCCCACGCGCTGGGTCGAGCCCTCCAACGTCCCGGACTGGGTGCTCCCCGAGGGGTTCGGGCCCGCCGGGTCGATAGTGGTCACCCCGCTGCCCGGACACGGCGTACCGGCCGGAGCGCTGATCCTGCTGCGCCGCGCGGCAAGTGCCGGTTTCACCCCCGAGGAAGAGGTCTTCGCGCGGCTGTTCGCGGCCCGGGCCGGAGCGGCGATGTCGGCCGCCCGGCTGTACGCGGACCAGTCCGCCATCACCGACGTCCTGATGCGCGAGCTGCTTCCGCCCTCCCTGCATCAGGTGTCCGGCGTGGACTTCGCGGGCGGCTACCGCCCGTCGGAGGACCACGAGCGGATCGGCGGGGACTTCTACGACGTCCACCCCGCCATCAACGAGGGTGCCCCCTCGCTCGTGGTGCTGGGTGACGTGTGCGGCAAGGGTCTGGAAGCGGCGGTCCTGACCGGGAAGATCCGCAACACCCTGCACGCCCTGCTGCCGCTGGCCGACGACCACCAGCGCATGCTCGGCCTGCTGAACATGGCGCTCCTGAACTCCCATCACACCCGCTTCGCCACGCTCGTCCTGGCCTCGGCCGTACGCGAGGGAGGCTCGGTGCGGATGCGGGTCACCAGCGCGGGCCATCCCGCCCCCATGATCGTGCGCGCCACCGGTGAGGTGGAAGAGGCCGACACCCGGGGCACGTTGATCGGTGCGATGCCCGATGTGCGGGCGGAATCGGCGGAGTTGTCCCTGGCGCCGGGGGAGACGTGCGTTCTGTACACGGACGGATTCACCGAAGCCCGGGGCGGCCCCATGGGAGACGCCATGTTCGGCGAGGAGCGGCTGCGGCGCGTCCTGGCCGAATGCGCGGGCATGCCCGCCGAGAGCATCGTGGAGCGGGTCCAGATGGTCGCCTCCCACTGGGTCGGCAACGGGTGCCACGACGACATGGCGGTCGTGGTCGTCTCGGCGCCCCGCAACCACCACCTGAGCGCGGTGAACGGCCACACACGGGGCAGGTTCACCGCATGACGACCGAACTCCGCACGGCGCCCCCGGACACAGCGCCCCCGGACACGGCACCGCTGGACACGGTGCCCTTGGCCGAGGCGCTGTGGGACGCCGTTTTCGCGGGCGACGAGTACACGGCGACCGGTCTCGTGCAGGGGGCCCTTGACGAGGGGTACGACCCGGAGTGCGTCCTGCTCGACGTGATCGCCCCGGTCCAGGCCAAGGTCGGCGAGGAGTGGGCGGCCAACCGGATGAGCGTCGCGCAGGAGCACGCGGCGACCGCCATCAACGACCGTGCCGTGGCCGCGCTCTCGACACATCCGGCGGCCCGCGCCACCATCGAACGCGGGCGGATCACCGTGGCCTGCGTGGACGGCGAGTGGCACGCGCTGCCCGCCCGGCTCCTCGCCGAGGTGCTGCGGCTGCGTGGCTGGCGCGTCGACTACCTGGGCGCCCAGGTCCCGGTGTCCCACCTCGTGGCGCATCTGCACCGCACCGGGCCCGAACTCGTCGCGCTCTCCAGCTCCATCGCGACCCGGCTGCCCACGGCCCACGCCACGATCACCGCCTGCCAGGCCACGGGCGTACCCGTCCTGGCCGGCGGCGCGGCCTTCGGGCCCGGCGGACGCTACGCCAGGCTGCTCGGCGCGGACGCCTGGGCCGGGGACGCCCGCTCGGCCGCCGACCACATCGCGAAGGGCCCGCTCGCCCGGCCGCACCCCGGCCACCAGCAACTGGACGACCTGCCGCACCTGGAGGACCAGGAGTACACGTTGGTCACGCGGACGAGGACGACCCTCGTACGCGCCGTGCTGCGCGGCCTCGAAGAGGCGTTCCCGGCCGTCCGCCAGTACAGCGACCTCCAGCGCGAACGCACCGCGGAGGACCTGGCCCACATCGTGGACTTCCTCGCCACCGCGCTCTACCTCGACGACACCGACCTCTTCACCGGCTTCCTCACCTGGACCGCCGCCATCCTCACCGCACGCGGTGTGCCCGCCCAGAGCCTGCCGCCCGCCCTGGTCCTCCTGGGCGAAGAGCTCAAGGACTTTCCGCGCGCGAGACGTCTGCTCCGACAGGGCGCCGACCGGCTCGCAGATCCTTTCGCCGTTCCCTCAGCCCCCGCCAGGAACCATCCGTGAGTACCTACCCCTCGAGTCACCTCAGGCTGACGGCCGAGGACACCGGGACCACCGTGCGCATAGAGCTGCACGGCGACCTCGACTACGACAACGCCGACATCGTCCTTGACGCCGTCACCGAGAAGCTGCGCGAACGCCCCCGCCTGCGTGACCTGCACCTGGGCTGCGCGGGCCTCGGCTCCGTAGACTCGACGGGGCTCTCCGTCCTGCTGATGATCCGCCGCCGCACCGACGCGGCACAGGTCTCCCTGCACCTGGAGGACCGCACTGCGGCGCTCGACCGGCTCCTGACGATCACGGGGAGTCTGGACTACCTCACCGGGGGCGCCACCCGTGGCGTACACGAGACCTCCGGCCCGGGAGAATCCCGGGCGGACACGGAGGAAGCCCTACCGGCCCGCCCCACAGGACCGGACAGCCGTGCCTGACCGGATCCGAGGCCTCGGGCCACTGACCCTGGCGATCGAGGCCGTGCCGCAGGAGGACCGCGGGGCGCCGGCCACCGAGCTCGGCGCACTGCGGAGCGCCTTCACCGCCCCCGGTAGGGTGGGGCAATGACGCGGCCCGGCCCCGTCGTCCCACGCGACCAACCCCTAGCTGTAGAGGTGTGACCAGCGCATGAAGCGACTCGGACGGCTGCGTACGGCGCTTGGACGCACGGCGCTTGGACGCACGGCGTCTTCCGGCTTGGGCGACCGCCTGGGCGCCGCCCTCACCAGGTCAACTCCCCGCAGGGCAAGCTCCGTTGCCCATCTCGTACGAAAGGCGGCCGAGCACGATGCCGTCTGGCTGGGCGCCGCCGCCGTCCTCGGGGCCTCGGGCGGACGCGGCGCGCGCAGGGCGGCGCTGCGCGGCGTCGGCTCGGTGGCGATCGTCGCCGCGATCAACCACGCCCTTGCGAAGCCGGCCGCCCGCAGTTCCCGGCCCGTCCTGGACGCCCTGCCCGGAGTGTTCCCCCGCCCGAGCACCGCTTCCCTGCCCTCCAGCACGATGGCCTCGGCCGCCGCCTTCGCGTCGGGAGTCGTCCTGGAGTCTCCCCGGTACGGTCTGGCCGCGCTGCCGTTCGCGACCGGCCTCGCCTATGTCCGCGCCAGGGGCAGCCTCGATCACCGGCGCCGCGCGGCCGCCGGGGCGCTCGTCGGGATCGGCGCCGCGCTCCTGACGTGCCGATGGTGGCCGGTGAAACCGCAGGCGGCGGCCGCCGCCGCTCCTCCGCGCAGGCCGGCGCCCGCGCTCAAGGAGGGCAAGGGCCTCCAGCTGGTGGTCAACCCGTCCTCGGGTGTCGCCTGGTCCAAGGACACCGTCGAGACGCTGCGCGCCCTGCTGCCCGAGGCAGTCATCACCCTTTTCGAACCGGGTGACGACCTGCTGGCCCTGCTCGACGAGGCGGCCGCACGCGCGGCCGCAGAGGGCGGGGCGCTAGGCGTGTGCGGGGGCGACGGCACGGTCAACGCGGGCAGCGCCACGGCCGCCCGCCACCATGTGCCGCTCGCCGTCTTCCCCGGCGGCACGTTCAACCACTTCGCCGTGGACCTCGGCAACCAGACCATGGAGGACGTGGCCCGCGCGATCCGGGCGGGTGACGCGGTGAGCGCCGACGTGGGCCGCGCCTCCTCGCCCGCGCGTCCCGGCACGGCCCCCGGCACGGAAGCGCCGGCGGAGAAGTCCGCGAGTCCGGCCGATGCGTCCCCGGGCGAAGGTGAGCAGCAGCTCTTCCTCAACACCTTCAGCATCGGGGTGTACTCGGAGCTCGTCCATGCCAGGGAGCGCCTGGAGAAGCGCATCGGGAAGTGGCCCGCGCTCGTCGTGGGCCTCGCGAAGGTCCTCGCCACCGGCAGCCCGCTCTCGGTGGTCATCAACGGCCGCCCCCGCCGCATCTGGCTGCTCTTCGCGGGCAACGGGATCTACCATCCCGCCGGATTCGCCCCCACCTACCGCACCCAGCTCGACGACGGGCTCCTCGACGTACGCGCGGTGGAGGCAGGCACCCCGCTGGCCCGCACCCGGCTGCTGCTCGCCGTCCTGACCGGCACCCTGCACAGCTCCCGCGTGCTGACGACGGCTCAGGTGCGCCGGCTCGACCTCGAAGTCCTGGAGGGCGAGCCGCACTTCGCGTACGACGGCGAGGTGACCGACGCCACCTATCGGCATCTGATACTCGACAAGCTGCCCCAGGCGGTCACCCTCTACCGCCCCGCCGACCAGGACCAGTGGCTGCGCTGAGCGCGAGCGGGCTCGCGGCGCCCGGGCTTGCGGTGTCGCGCAGCTCACACGCATGAGGTGAGAATGCGGGGGCACAAGGACGTCACGGTCCGCGCGGCCGGGGCTCCCCCCTCCCCGACCCGGACTCGCGTGCCCCGCCATCCCCTTCCCCCGGGGATGCGCGGGGCCGCCGTATGTCCGGCCCACGTCGGCCGCGTACGCCCCCCGCCCCGTCCGGGCTGTCCGGCGGGCCCGTCGAGCGGACCGGTCGTAGCGTTCCTGTCATGTGCTGGAGTGCGACGGCCGACCTGGTGGCGGGCGCGGGCATCGCGATCGTGGGAGTCGCCGCCGTGGGCTCGGCGGCCCGCCGCCCCGGCGATGTGCCGCTCGCCGCGCTGCCCCTGGTCCTCGGGGCGCACCAGATCGTCGAGGCCGCCGTCTGGCACCACGGGGGTGGCCCGGGGCCCGCCACACTCCTCTGGGCGGTCATCGCGCTGCCCCTGCTGGCACTGTGGGTGCCGGCGGCGGTGCTGTGCGCGGCGCCGCCAACTGCCCGGCGCCGTCTGCTCGTTCCGCTGGCGAGCGGGATCACGACCAGTGCGGTGCTCGCACACGCGCTGGCGACGCGCACCGTGACGGCCGAGATCCGGGGGCACACGGTCGGATACTCCCTCGGCCTTCCAGCGGCCGGTTTCGTCGTCCTCGGGTACCTGCTCGCCACCGTCGGCTCCCTGCTGCTGTCCGGTGACCGGGGCCTGGTGGCGTTCGGCGTCCTGGTCGCCGTTGGGGCCGCGGTGACCTTCGGCCTGTGGCGCCAGGAGTACGTCTCGACCTGGTGCGCCTGGGCCGCGCTGTGCTCGGTCGTCCTGCTGCTCCGGGCCAGGAGGCGCCGTCCGGCCCCCGCGCCTTGACGGGCCGGGTGCCTTGACGGGTCCCGCGCCTTGACAGCGCGGGCGCTGGGGACGTCGAGGGGGGCGCGGATCAGCGTGGGCGGCGGATACGGATCGGGCCACGGGCCGTCGCCGGTTCGACCGCCCGCCCCGACTGGGTGATCTCCACTTCGCCGGCGTCCACCAGCCGCCGGGCGGCGCGACGGGCCGGTTCCATCAGCGCGCGCCAGCCGTCGTCATCGCCGTCGTACACCGCTCGCGCGACATCGGACGGGCAGATCGACGAGGCAGGGTCACGGGAGTCAAGCAGCTCCAGGATGGCCCGTTCCAGACGCTGGTCCCTCTGTCGTTCGGTGTCCGTCACGGTGCCAGTGTCACCCCGGCGGCCGTGCGGCACGTGCGGACCGCCGCCGAGCGGGCGAGCGCGTCCCGACCCCCGAAGGGGTCCGCGCCCGGCGGACCCCCCACGTCGTGGCGGGCCGCTCAGGTGGTGTGGGGCGGGCGGGTGGCGGTCTCCAGGTAGAAGGCGTCGATGCTCTGGACCGCCTGCTCGAACTCCTCCAGGTTGACCGGCTTGGTCACATACGCGTTGGCGTGGCTGGTGTAGGCACCCGTGACGTCGTCGGGGGCGGCGGAGGTGGTGAGCACGACGACGGGGATGGTCTGTAGGTCTTCATCGGACTTGAGCACCCGGAGCAGTTCCCGGCCGTTCATGCGCGGCATGTTGAGGTCGAGGACGATGAGGTCGGGGCGGACGCTGTCCGGGGCCCGCAGGTGTTCCAGAGCGGCCACGCCGTCGGTGACCTGCACCAGGTTGCGGGCCCCGCGCTGGGAGAGGGCTTCCTCGATCAGCATGGCATCGGCGATGTCGTCCTCGACGAGCAGCACGGCGCTGGGGTGGGCGGGAACGGTATTCATCGGTTGCTCCGTAGGTGCTTCAGAGGAGTGGTGGAACAGCCCTGGCCAGCGCCGTCGGGCGCCTTGGCGGGTGAGGCCGCTTGCTTCGCCGATCTGGGGGTACCCGGCACCCGCGCGCGCCGCGTCCTGGGCGGCGGACCGCTGAAGCCGCTCGGCCGAGCGCTGGAGCTGGACGAGGACGTGCAGCAGTGTCAGCGCGGGCACCGAACCGTCGGTGTCCGGATGCCCGGGGTCCTCCAGCAGCCGCTGGGCGATGCGCCGCGCGAGGTCGCCGACCGCCACGTCCGTGGCCTCGGCCATCTCCTGCGGAGTGTTCCGCAGTGCGAAGTTCTTGCCAGGCATACCCGGCAGCCTAGGCCCCCACCCGACCCCGCGACAACATTCGTTGTCGAAGAGCCTCTACAGTATGCGCGGCGCTATTCCAAGTGTCACAGGGCGGAGGCGGAGGTTCGGAGATGGCCGGCGAAGAGACGCTGTCGCGCGCGCGAGGGTTTTCCGCGTGGACGACTTCGCGATGGCTGCGCGTGGGCGTGGCCGTGTCCTTGGCGGTTCTCACCGTGCTGGGCGTGACCGGAGCCTGGGTTCTGGGGCGTACCGCGTCCCTCAGCGACGACCTCGTGGACGCGAAGTCCCAGGCGGTGACCACCGCGGTCCGCCTGGAGTCGGCCCTGCTCAACCAGGAGACCGGCATCCGCGGGTACGGACTCACCGGAAACCCCGAATTCCTCACGCCCTACCAGCAGGGTCTCACCGAGCAGGCGGCCGACACCACGCGCCTGTCGCAGATGCTCGAGAAGGACCCCGAAGGCCTCGCCGATCTGCGCAGGGTGCGGGACGCGGTGGAGAAGTGGCAGGCCAGGATCGCCCGGCCGATCGCGGCGGCCCCTGCGGGGGCGCCGTCGCCGCTGGCCGCCGAGCGCGCGACGGAGGGCAAGGCCTCCTTCGACCAGCTGCGGAGCGCCCTGACCCACCAGCAGGAGCGGCTGCGGAGCGAGCAGAGCCAGGCACGCGACAGCCTGGCGGCCACGATGCGGCTGCGCAACTGGGTGTTCGCCGCGATCGCGGTGGTCATCCTGGCGCTCGCGGGTCTGGTCTTCGAGGGCCTGCGCCGCGGCATCACCCAACCGCTCAGCCGGCTCGGGGCCGACGCCCGCGCGATCTCCGAGGGCGACTTCAACCGTCCCATCACCCCGACGGGCCCCGCTGACCTTCGGCGCCTGAGCGGGGAGATCGACGTCATGCGCCGACGGCTCGTCCAGGAACTCGACGTCAGCGAGGAATCACGCCGCCTCCTCGACGCGCAGACCGCGGACCTTCAGCGTTCCAACTCCGAGCTCGAACAGTTCGCGTACGTCGCCTCGCACGATCTCCAGGAGCCGCTGCGCAAGGTCTCCAGCTTCACCCAGCTGCTCCAGCGCAGGTACGCGGGTCAGCTGGACGACAAGGCGGACCAGTACATCGCCTTCGCGGTCGACGGCGCGAACCGCATGCAGGTCCTCATCAACGACCTCCTCGACTTCTCCCGCGTGGGCCGGGTCCACCACGCCCACCAGAGCGTCGACCTCGACGCCGTCATGGAACAGACCCTGTCCGCCCTGAGCGTGAGCATCGAGGAGACGGGCGCGCAGATCACGAGCGACGACCTGCCGAGCCTGGTCGCCGATCCCACGCAGATGGGCATGCTGTGGCAGAACTTGATCGGCAACGCCGTCAAGTTCCGCCGCCCGGACCAGCAGCCGCACATCCATGTGACGGCGGACCATGAGGGGCCGCTGTGGCGCTTCACGGTCACCGACGACGGCATCGGCATCGAGCCCGAGTACGCGGAGAAGGTGTTCGTCATCTTCCAGCGGCTGCACACCAAGGACGTCTACAGCGGCAGTGGCATCGGCCTCGCGATGTGCAAGAAGATCGTCGAGTTCCACGGGGGTACGATCGCGGTCGACCCGGAATACACCGGTGGCACCCGCATCACCTTCACCCTGGCCGACGCGCCCGAGGGGAGCGAGGACGCGGCGGCCGCCGTGACAGATCTCGACCACGCGGAGCCCACGACATGATCACAGCGTCGGGGACCCCGCACACGAGACCGGCCGAAACGGTCTACCGCGTCCTGTTGATCGAGGACGACGAGGGCGACGCCCTGCTGGTGGAGGAGTTGCTCCACGACACCGGGCTGCGTTTCGAACTCACCACCTGTAGCAGTCTCGCCGAGGCCCGCACCCAACTCGCCTCGGCGCTCATCGACTGCATCCTGCTCGACCTGCACCTGCCGGACGTCTCGGGCACCAACGCGGTCACCGCCGTCCGCGGCCTCGCCCCGCACACCGCGGTGATCGTCCTGACCGGCCTTTCCGAGTCCCAGGCGGGCCCCGAGGCCATGGCCGCCGGCGCCCAGGACTACCTCGTCAAGGGAAAGGTCGAAGCGGACCTGCTGCGCCGCACCCTGCGGTACGCCGTCTACCGGAGCCAGACCGAACGCGCCAGCGCCGAGGCGCAGGCCGCCCGGCTGCGCGCCGAGGAGAACGCCCGCCTGGAGCGCGGTCTGCTGCCCCAGCCGATCCTGGACACCTCCACCGTCACGGTCACCTCCCGCTATCTGCCGGGCGGCGAGCTGACCCTGCTCGGCGGCGACTTCCTGGACGTCGTGGAGTGCGACGACGGGCTCTTGCGCGCCGTCGTCGGCGACGTCAGCGGCCACGGCCCCGACGCGGCCGCCCTCGGCGTCTGCCTGCGCATCGCCTGGCGCTCGCTGGTGCTCGGCGGGCACCGGGGCCCGGATCTGCTGCACCTGATGGAGCGCATCCTGATCGCCGAGCGCGGCAGCCACACCCTGTTCGCCACCTGCGCCCTGCTCACCCTCGACGAAAAGGCGCGCACCGCCACCCTGCACCTCGCCGGACACCACGAGCCGCTGCTCACCACGCCGGAAGGCACCCGCGAGGTGGCCGCCGAGCTCGGCATCGCCCTGGGCATCGCCCCGGAGGTACGCAGCTGGGCGGCCACGGTCATCCCGCTTCCTGAGTCCGGTGCCCTGACGCTTTACACCGACGGCCTCACCGAAGGGCACAACGGTACGGCGGACGGACGCCTGGGCGTCGAGGGGCTGCTCAGCCTGATAGACCAGCTCCCGCCGACCGACCCCGCCGCGCACGTGGACCGGCTCATCAAGGAGACCCACGCGCTCAACGCGGGACGCCACTCCGACGACCTCGCCGTGCTCCGTCTCGACTGGGGGGCCGGCTGAGGAACCGGCGGCCGGCCGATGAGCGGGGGAGCGCTAAGCCGGCCGTCACGCCGGTGCGCACTCCGGCTTGTTCACCCGGCGGCCATGTCCGGC
Source organism: Streptomyces sp. NPDC006711 (assembly GCF_042869775.1). NCBI lineage: Bacteria > Bacillati > Actinomycetota > Actinomycetes > Kitasatosporales > Streptomycetaceae > Streptomyces > Streptomyces sp. NPDC006711. The sequence goes on along the minus strand of NZ_JBIAGO010000003.1, from coordinate 203,622 downwards.
CCGGGAAGCAGGGTCTCGTCGAGGTGATAGCCGAGTTCCCGAAGGCCGCGCGCGATGGCCACCGCCTTGCGGTGCAGCTCCGCGCGTTGCGGGGAGGGCTCCGTCTTCTCGACCGGGCCCGCCCCGGGGTCGGGCGGGGGCGGAGTGGCATCCTGCACGGCGTCCCACGCTTCCCGTGCGACGCTCTCGGCGACATGGTCGTCGGCCTCCGCCCCGGCCGGGCGCGCCGACGTACGGCTCAGATAGGCGTCGATCGCGGCGCGCGCCTCTTGGGCATCGGCCGATTCGGATCCGCCGTGTTCCGTCTCTGTGGTCATGGGACGCAACGTAACGCCGGGTCTGGGGACGGCGACGCGTACACGCCCGAGCCCACTGGCCATGACAGAAACACTGAGCCAGTGGAGACCTGATTTCTACTGTCGTCATGATAGGTTTCCTGCTGGCCGGGTGGGGACCACGCGCCGCGCCGGTCGAGGAGAAAGGGGAGTGGCTGTGAAGGGCGTAGCGACTGGTACCGGGACCACGCGGGAGGACGGCGCGGCGGGAGCGCGCGTACTTCCCTTGGTCGAGGAGCCCGCGCGGATGGCGCCCGCCGACGCCAGGGAGCTGTCACGGCAGTTCTTCGAGCGCCTGGCGCAGGTGCAGGAGGGTACGCCGGAGTACCAGTACGCGCGGAACACGCTGATCGAGATGAACATGTCGCTCGTACGGTTCGCCGCCCGCCGCTTCCGGCAGTTCGCGGACGAGATGGAAGACGTGACCCAGGTCGGCATGATCGGGCTGATCAAGGCGATCGACCGATTCGAGCTGTCCCGCGAAACCGAGTTCACGACATTCGCCGTGCCGTACATCGTCGGCGAGATGAAGCGGTTCTTCCGCGACACCACCTGGGCCGTCCATGTGCCACGGCGACTTCAGGAGCGCCGCAGTGAGCTGATCCGCGCACGCGAAGAGCTGGAGAGCCGCCTCGACCGCTCGCCCACCGTCAAGGAGCTGGCCGCTCTGATGGGGATCGGCGAGGACGAGGTGGTCGAGGCGCAGATCGCGGCCAACGGCTACAACTCCTCCTCCCTCGACGCCGCACTCACCAGCGAGGCCCAGGACGGCGAGGCCGCCCTCGCCGACGTCATCGGGGCCGAGGACCCCGCGATGGAACTGGTCGATGATGTGTCGACGCTCGCTCCGCTGCTGGCCGAACTCACCGACCGCGAACGCCTTTTGATCCGGCTGCGCTTCGGCGCCGAACTCACTCAGAGCCAGATCGGCGAAGAGTTGGGCATTTCCCAGATGCAGGTATCGCGCCTGCTGACGCGAACGGTCGCCAAACTCCGTGCGGGCATGCTCGGGGCGATGACCGACAATGCCGCGAAGGCGGCCTGAACTCCGCGCCGTCCGCCCCGTGGGGACAGTACTCAGGGGCAGTGCGTCGCGGGTAAATGCGATCGGGACGCCAAAAGGAGGGGGCGGGCCAGGGCCCTACCTGGCGATGGAGGTGCGCGGTTCCCTGCGCTCGCAGGAGCGACCCTGGCCACACCTGGCCCCTACCCGGCATTCCGGAAATCATGGGCGTCTTTTCGCGGCGGTGTCTCCAGGGGAATGAAATCGGACACCCGCGGGGGAGTGGCACAGGCCGAGATGCCGCGACAGAAGCCGCGACGGCCGAGACGGAAACAGGGGCGGGGGCCCCCCCCCGGGGGGGGGCCCCCCCCCGGTGACCCCGGGGGGGGGGGGGGGGGTGCACCCCCAACCCCCGGCCCCCCCCCCCCCCCCGCGGGGGGCGCAAAACAAGAA
>NZ_JBIAGO010000003.1:0-201821 GCF_042869775.1 Streptomyces sp. NPDC006711 | reverse complement strand
CTCGCCGGTTAACAAACTGCCCCCCCGGGGGGGGTGGGGCCCCCCCCGGCCCCCCCCCCCGGCGCGCCCCCCGCCCCCCCCCGCGGCCGGGGGGGGCCCCCCCCGGGGGGGGGGCCCCCGCCCCTGTTTCCACGGGGGTGTGGTGGCTGTGTTACCAGCGATACCAGCGGCCGCTCCCACCACGCGGGCGGGCGACGAAACCGATGAGCCACACGACCAGGACCGCGATGGCGACCCACCACAGCACCTTGAGCGCGAAGCCGGCGCCGAAAAGGATCAGGGCGAGCAGGAGAACGAGAAGCAGGGGAACCATAGTTATCAACCTCCAGTTCGTCGTGTGCCCGGGAAGGTCCACGGCACACCCTCGAAACACCAAGATTTATCTTCCCCCTTCTCGCCGAGGGATTCATATGGAGCGCACCCGGGTGACACCCAGGGCAAAGGAAACACGCGAGGAGGGGGCGCCCGGATCGAGTTGGATCGAGTTGGGCCGAGACGGTTTAGAACCCGTGAATGTGGCCAGGTGTATCCATGTCAACGGTGTCCCACAGATTTTCGGGAGTGATGGTTGTGTCGGGTGACGAAAAGGCCCAGTCGAAGGTCGAGCAGGCCAAGGGCAAGGTCAAGGAGACGGCCGGCCGGACGGTCGGCAACGAGCGCATGGAGGCCGAGGGCCGCGCCGAGCAGGCCAAGGGCGACGCCCGCCAAGCCAAGGAGAAGATCAAGGACGTCTTCAAGCACTGACCGCTCGCGCGGTCCGCGTGGGGCCCGGCCGGGGTTTTCCGGCCGGGCCCCACGCGCCTGTCTGCCCCGCCTCGTTCGTCCGGCCCGGACCGACCACGTGCCTTCGCCCCGCGCACCCCTGGGCCGCCACCCGCGTGCCGCCGCCCGCGCCATGATCCGTCGGGCCGTCGCCTGAAGCCCGCTGAAACCGCCGTGATGCCCCGCTGAAACCCGCCTCGCGCACGCTCTTCCCACACCACGGCGAACAGCCGCGGAAGACGCAGACACCGAGTCGCAGGAGCGCATCATGCAGAAGTTCGACGCCACCGCCCCCGTCACCGCCGTCCTGGCCCTGCCCGCGGGCCGCGTCCAGATCGTCGCCACCGACCAGGCGGGGATCACGGTCGAGGTCCGGCCGGCGGACGGCGGCCGGAGCCGCGACGTCAAGGCCGCTGAGCAGACCACTGTCGCTTACGACAACGGCGTCCTGCGGGTCGAGGCCCCGACGAAGAACCAGTACCTCGGTCCCGGCGGCTCACTCGACGTGACCATCGAGCTGCCGGCCGGCTCACGCGTCGAGGCCCGGGCGGGCGCGGCCGAGTTCCGTACCGTGGGGCGCCTCGGCGACGTGGTCTTCGAGGGCGCGCACGGCGCCACCCACATCGAGGAGACGGCGGCTCTCCGCCTGACCGTCCACGCCGGGGATGTCGCGGTCGGCCGACTGGCCGGGGACGGCGAGATCACCGTCGCGGCGGGCGACATCCACATCGCCGAAGCCGTGCACGGCACCCTGACGCTGCGTACGGAGTCCGGGGAGATCACGGTCGGCGCCGCCCGAGGCACCCGCGCCACGCTGGACGCGGGCACCTCCTACGGCCGTATCCACAACGCTCTCACCGGCGGCGCGAGCGAGGCGGCCACCTTGAACATCCACGCGACCACCACGCGCGGCGACATCACGGCCCGCACCCTGTGAGGGGCGCGTCACGCGGGCAGAACGCCCGGCGGCCCGGCGTTTTTCAGGCGCCCCCGGCGCACCCGGGCCCGTCGCGTCGTTCAGCGGCCCGTCGCGCCGTCGATCAGTTCGCGGAGGATGTCCGCGTGCCCCGCGTGCCGGCCCGTTTCCTCGATCATGTGGGTGAGTGCCCAGCGGACACGGGGAGCGGGGCGGCCCGGGTGGGAACGGGGGAGCGGGTCGCCGGGATCGGCGCAGCCGTCGAGGACGTCGTTCGCGCGCGCGACGGCGTCCCGGTAGCGGGAGACGACATCGCTCACGCTGTCCCCGGGGTCCGCGTGGAACGTCGCCTGCCAGTCGGCGACCTCGGCGCCGAGGAACAGCGAACGCTCAACGCACGTCAGGTGGTTGAGCAGGCCGAGCAGATTCGTACCCGACGGCACCGCGGCCGCCCGCGCCTCCGGCTCGGGCGCGCCCTCCACCTTCGCGGCGACCGAGGACCGCAGATAGTCGAGGAATCCGCGCAGGACCTCGGTCTCGGTGTGGGCGGTCCGTGGCGGCGGGGTGTCGTGACGGCGGTCGCGAGGCGGGTCGCTGGGCACGGCGGGTCCTTTCTGTGGCGAGAGCCGGTCAGGCGCTTCGGCGGACGAGGAGGACGTGGTCGGTGACCTCGGCGGTACGCCCGTCCGGCCCGGTCGCCAACCGGCGTGGCGCATCGGCCCGTTCGACCGTCCAGCCCCCGGGGTCCAGGCCGATGCCCTCGGCCACTTCTCTCGGGCTCGGGTGGACAAGGCCCGGCTCCTGGTTCCACGACCACGGCGCGGTCGACCCATGGTCGACGACCAGGAACCGCCCGCCAAGACGCAGCGCGTGCGCGGCCGAGCGCAGGACGGCCGCCCGGTCAAGGTCCGCCGGGGTGTGCAGATAGTGGGCGCAGATCAGATCGAAAGCGCCAGGCGGGAAGGAGTCGTGCAAATCCCTTCGCGCCGCGGTGACTTGGTGGCTCAGACCCCGTGAGGCGGCGAGCCGGGTGAGCCGTGCGACCGCCACGGCGGAGATGTCGACCGCGGTGACCCGCCATCCCTGGCCGGCCAGCCACAGCGCGTCGCCGCCATTGCCGCAGCCGAGGTCCAGGGCGTCGGCCGGCGGCAGGCCCGTCACCACCTCCGTGAGGCGGACGTTCGGCTGCGGCTTCTCGTCCGCGGGCCGCCCCGCGTACAGGCCGTCCCAGAACGCGGTGGCCTCCCCGCTGCTCATCCCGCTGGTGCCTGCCCCGCTTCCGCCTGTCCCGCTGTTTTCCATGCCGCTGCCGCTCATCGACGCTCCTTGGGTGGGAATGCGCCCAGTCTTCGCCGAGCATCCCGTTGATGGCACGAAAACTTGCGGTTACGGCAAGATGGGCCGATGGATCGTGAGACGGACGACGAAGTACTCGGCGCGGTCGGACCGCGCCTGCGCGCACTGCGCCGGGAACGAGGCACCACGCTCGCCGCCCTCGCGGCGACGACCGGCATCTCGGAGAGCACGCTGTCGCGGCTGGAGAGCGGGCAGCGCCGGCCCAGCCTCGAACTGCTGCTGCCGCTGGCCCGTACCTATGACGTCCCGCTGGACGATCTCGTCGGGGCCCCACCCACCGGCGACCCCCGCATCCACCTCAGGCCGGTCAGGCGGCACGGGATGACCTTCGTGCCCCTGTCCCGGCGGCCCGGCGGGGTGCACGCGTTCAAGATGATCATCCCCGCGCGCCCGGAACCTCTCGAACCCACCCCGCAGACCCACGAGGGCTTCGAATGGCTCTACGTGCTGAACGGACGCCTGCGGCTCGTGGCCGGCCACCGCGACCTGACACTCCCGCCCGGCCAGGCCGCCGAGTTCGACACCTCCTTGCCGCACTGGCTGGGCAGTGCGGACGGCGGCGCGGTCGAGTTGCTGATCCTGTTCGGATTGCAGGGGCTGCGCGCGCACGTACGCCCCGGCGCGAATGACACGAATGAGCCGTCACAGGAAGGAAGTTGACGTCCCATCAGGGGTGCCGGTAACCGGGCGATGGCTGGATATCGGCGCGGCGGCGGGGCTCAAGACCGGCCCCTCCCGTACTGACCACTTGCGCCGCCAGGTATCTTGCATCGCATGGAACCAGGTGATTCGACCAAGCAGGCCCGGGCGGCGGCCCAGCTGCGCAAGGGCGTCCTGGAGTACTGCGTACTCGCCCTCATGCGGGACCGCCCCCGTTACGGCGTTGAACTCCTGCACGCCCTGGAGGACTCCGGCGCCCTGGCTACCAGCCAGGGCACGGTCTACCCGCTCCTCTCCCGGCTGCGCCGCGACGACCTGGTCACCACCACCTGGCAGGAGTCCGCCTCGGGACCGCCTCGTCGCTACTACGCGCTCACCGACAGCGGCCGGGTCGCGCTCGAAGGGTTCACCCGCGTCTGGCCCGGTTTCCGCGACGCCGTCGACGGCTTCCTCGCCGCCTCGCCCCCCACCACTGGAGAGCCCGCATGAAGACCTCAGCCGACGCCGTACGCGACTACCTCCACGCCGTGGAACGGGAGAGCTCCGCGCTGCCCGCCGAGCGCCGCCAGGAACTCCTCGCCGATCTCGCCGAGCACATCGAGGTGACGCGGGCCGAACGCCCCGGCGCCGCGACCGGCGACATACTCGCGGCCCTCGGTGACCCCCGCACGATCGCGGCCACCGCCCTCGCCGAGGCGGGGAGCGGTCCCGCCGGAGGCCTCGGTGGCGGCACCGCCGGGGCGCCGGCCTGGAGTGACGCCGGAGCGGCCGCCCGGAGCGGCAAGGTCCACCCCCTGGTGCCGCTCCTCATGCTCACGCTCTCGCTGCCCTTCATGATGCTTTTCCCCGGCGAGCCCGGGCCGGTCTTCGGCGTCCTGTTCCGCGTCGTCGGCGCGGTGCTCCTGTGCACCTCCGTGCACTGGGACGCGCGCCGCAAGACCACCGGGGTCCTGCTCACAGCGGTCGTGCCGACCGCCGTCATCGTGACCTGGAACCTGTCGGGCGCCCCGGGCGGCACCCAGGCCTTCCTGGCCAATCTGGTCACCTCGGCGGTGCTGATCTGCGCGGCGGTCTGGCTGTGGCGGGTTCGCCGCGCTTGAGGATCCGTGACCAGCGGTACGACGGGCGCGCGGCGGGCGACCGCCCTATGATCGTCCATTGTGGCGCATACGTTCGAAGAACTCGTGGAGATGCGGCGTACGGTCGACGCGGCGCACGCACAGGCCGAGGGGCTGCGGGGCCAGTACGGGCCGCCGGGCTCCCGATCGTGGTCGGCCCGCCAGTCGCAGACGTACGAGACGGCGTGGCGGGCCTGGCGTGACCTCGACCGGGACATGCGGGAGGCCGTCACCGCGTACGCCACCGAGCACGGCGAGGCCCGCCAGACCGTCGAGGCCCGGGTGCGGGATGCGGCGGGCTCCCCGCAGTAGCGGCGGCGCTCGGCGCGCGGGCTCCTGACCTGACCGACCCTGATCCACCAGACACCCCCTAGCGCCGGCCCGCGTCCCGTGGCGCGTCCTTGCGGCTGACCGCCAGGTAGCCGACGAGCGCGGCGATCGGCACGACGAGCGCGAGCGTGACCGGACCGGTTCCCCAGCCGAGTCCTGCCCGGTTCGTGGGCACCCCCATCCAGTCGGCGAACGACGCGCCCAGCGGCCGGGTCAGGACGTACGCCCACCAGAAGGCCGCCACCGTGTTCAGTCCCAGGTAGCGGCCGGACAGGGCGGGCACCGCGATCAGGGCGGTGAACAGGACCCCGGACGTGAGGTAGCCGAGGCCCAGCGTGCCCGCCGTGAGATCGCCGACGGCGGTGCCCAGGGCGAAGGTGGCCAGGACGGTGGCCCAGTAGAAGGCCTCGCGGCGGCGGGTGCGGATGCTGTGGATCGACAGCGTCCCCTCGCTGACGTACCAGGCGACGAGGAGGGCGGCCAGCGCCACGGTGAACGCCGCCGCCGAGACCGCGTAGGGGATGCCCACCACGACGTGGACCACGTCGGCGGCCATCGTGCCGAACACGCTGACCATCACGATCGCCGACCAGTACGTCCACGGCCGGTACCGGTCCCCGCGGAACTGCACGACCAGCGCGACGACCAGGCCCACGAGACCCAGCCCGCCCGCCGGAACCGGGCCGAGGACGCGGGCCAGATAGTCCGACGCGGTCTCGCCCATGCCGGTGGTCAGCACCTTGACGACCCAGAACAGGGCAGTGATCCGGGGCACCTTGCTCCAGGCGGAGCCGTCCCGCTCCGATGCGCCCCGGTGGCGCCCCTCCGGCCTCGGTCTGGCCTCGGCCTCGCTCATCGGCTGACCCATGGTCGTTCCCGCCCTCCCGGCGCACCGGCCCTCAAGCCCTCAACTGCCCCTGTTTCGGGCATGGTTGAGCTCATACGCTCCGCCGGGCGCGACCACCCGGCGGGAATGTCTACGCGACTGTAGACGATGACCCTGTGAGCCATGCGGGGAGGGGGCAGAGGAGTGCGGGGCACGGGCGCGCCGCGCCGGAACGCGAGATGCCGGCCCGTCAGTCGATCCGACCTGTTCACGCGTCCGGGTGATGGCGGGTCATACCTCTGGGTGAGTGCGGCGGACTTCGGCGTTCCGGGTGGCCGATCGCACTACCGTGAACCACAAGGTGATCGTAGGCCGACCGACCGCCTGTCTCTTGCTGCTGGAGGATCCGGGATGCGATACCTAGCGTCTCTCTGGCGGCGCCTGCAATACCGGTTCGACAACCTGGTCTCCCGCAGCACGTCCGCCCTCATCGGCTGGCTCACGCTCATCTGCCTGGCCGCCGTCGTTCCGATGAGCGTCCTCCTGGTGCGCACCGACCGCCGGGCTCCCGCCACCCTCACGGGGCAGCTGGTGGCGGTGTGGGTGACCGTCGGGCAGACCCTGAAGATCGGGGGCGCCGTCGGCTCACCCCTGTACGTCCTGGCGTCCGTCCTGCTAGCCCTGGTGGCGCTGCTGTTCGTCTCGACGCTGGTCAGCCTCATCACCACGGGAATCAACCGGCGCATCATGGAGCTGCGTCTGGGGCATTCCACGGTGCTGGAAGTGGGGCACACGGTCGTACTCGGCTGGTCCGACCAGATCTTCCCCGTCGTCTCGGAACTCGTGTCGGCCAACTCCAACCAGCCCCGGGCCGCCATCGCCGTCCTTGCCGCGAAGGACAAGGTGGAGATGGAGGACGAGATCAGCGCCCGGATCTCCTGCACCGGCAGCACGACCATCGTCTGCCGCAACGGCTCCACCACCGATCCGGCGGTGCTCGCCCGCGTCAGCCCGGGGACGGCGAAGGCCGTCCTCGTCCTGCCGCCGGGCACGGACGACGGGGACGCCCATGTGGTGAAGACGCTGCTCGCGCTCAACGCCTCGGTGCCGGGCATCGCCTCCGGGGCCCGCCCCGGCACCACGAGCGGCCCGGCCGGTGGGGACACCGAGGCGGACGAGACCGGCGCCGCCGTCGTGGTGGCCGCCGTGCGCGACACCGGCAACCACCTCACCGCGACCCTGGCCGCCGGCCCACGTGGCCGCATCCTGGCCATCGACGACATCGTCGCCCGCCTCCTCGTGCAGACCGCCCGCCAGCCCGGACTCTCGCTCGTGTACCAGGACTTACTGGACTTCGCGGGGGACGAGTTCTACGCCGTACCGGCCGACACACTGGCCGGGCGCACCTTCGGGGACGCCCTCCTCGCGTACGTCACGTCCTCGGTGGTGGGCCTCCTGCACGCCGACGAGACGGTCGCGCTCAACCCCGACCCCGAAACGACGATCATGGAGGACGACCGGATCATCGTCATCACCCGCGACGACGACACGGCGGTGCTCGACGACGCCGTGCCGTTCGTCGACGAGGGTTCCTTCGTCACGGCCGACCCCCGGGCGCCCGCCCCCGAGCGGCTGCTCCTGCTCGGCTGGAACCGGCGCGCCCCGCTCATCGTGGGGCAGCTCGCCTCCTACGCGAGCGCCGGAACCACCTTGGACATCGTCGCGCTCGGCGACGACTCGTCCATGCGCGGTGCCTACGACGCGGCCGCGGCGCAGGGGCCCATCGAGGTGACCCTGCACCGCGCGGACATCACGAATCCGTCCGTGCTCGGCGCGCTCGACGTGCCGTCCTTCGACAGCGTGATCGTCATCGCCGACCCGGGCCGCCTGCCGAGCGGCGACTTCGGCCTTGCCCGGGCGAGCGCGGACGTCGACGACAGGACGCTGGTGACGCTGCTGCACCTGCGGGCGATCGAGGAGGCCACGGGCCAGGAGATCCCGCTCACCACGGAGATGTCCGACGACCGCAACCGGCTGCTCGCGCCGGCCCGCGAGGGCGCCGACTTCATCGTCAGCGGCCGGCTCATCAGCCTCCTCATGTGCCAGATCTCGGAGAGCCCCTACCTGGCCGTCCTCTTCGACGAACTGTTCACGGCCGACGGGAGCGAGCTGTATCTGCGTCCCGCCACGGACTACGTCAGGGCGGGTGAAGAGGTCACCTTCGCCACCGTCGTGGCCTCGGCGCGGCACCGCAGGGAGTGCGCCGTCGGATACCGGCTGCGCGCGCAGTCGTCGCGGAGTCCGGCCTTCGGGGTCCGGCTCAACCCCGACAAGCGCAGGACCGTACGTCTGACGGCCGAGGACTCGGTGATCGTGCTTGCCGACTGACGGTGGGGGAGGGGACGGCCAGTGGTCAACTCCGTGGTGTAGAAGGGGAGTTGGGCCCAAGTCACGGGAACGGGTGCGGATGTGGGTTGACCTCGTCGGGGCGCAGAGGACGTGAAGTGTGGCCCAGCCGGTGGGAGACGGTCAGTACCCGGTCGAGGCCGGTGACGCGGCGCAGATGGTGGCCGAAGGTCATCGGGAGCAGGCCGGGGACGAGCGCCTTGACGCAGGAGAGGCCGGACGCGGCATGGACGGCGGTCGTCTGGTCGACGACGATCGCTTCGAGGCCGCTCGCGGCGAAGCGGCCGACCAACTCGTCGAGATCCGCCCGCAGATCTTCGTGGCGCGGCCAGGCGCAGCGGTCGGCGACCTCACGCAGACTCCGGCGCCCCTGCGGCGGTCCGCCGCCCGGCCTGAGCAGGAAGTCCAGCCGGCGGGCCGCGACCGGGTCGCAGTGGAGCAGCGCGTGGTCGTCCATCAGGCGGACCTGTTCGGGGTCCTCGCGCATCCGTACGGCGTCCCGCACGCGCTGCGGGTAGATGAGCCGGTACGCGTCGATGGCCGTGACCAGTTCGTGCAACGCGCCGAAGACGCCCCGCTCGGGGTCGAGTCCGGAACCTCCGGCGCACAGCACGCCGGGGCGGGGCTCGGCGCCCATGGCTGAGGGCCGGACATCGACGGCGGCGGCCCAGAAACAGGGGATGTTTTCGGGCCCGGTCACGTCGAAGACGTCGACGCGGTAGCCGGCGCGCTCCTCGATCCGGTCCGCGAGCAGGCCGATCCGCCGGTCGCGCGCGGTGCGCAGGTCGAGTGCGGGCGCGGGCAGGCGGGCGTACCAGGTGAGCAGGAACGCGTCGCGTTCGGCGAGTTCTAGCAGGCCATACAGCGTCGCCTCCTCGACGCAGCCTCCCAGCGCGCAGCCGTTGGAGATCTCGGAGACGAAGGGCCGGTCCGCCGAGGGTTGATGGCGGCCCAGACGGTAGTAGGCCAGGCTCTCGGGGACCAGGACCGGCCGCTCGCGGGTGAGGGAGTAGCCCCAGACCCACGGCATGGTCAGGTCGGGGTGGTAGGCCTGGAAGGGGAAGCCGGGCTCCTGGTAGCGGCGGGGTTCGTGGCCGCCGGTGGTCGCGGGGTCGAGCACGGCGCCGGGGTGGCGGGCGGCGAGTTCGCGGTGGCTGGCGTGCACCACGGTGCGCCGCCCGCCCGGGCGGCCTCCGCCGAGCCGTTCCAGCGCCTCGGCGATGGCGGTGACCTTCGCGGTACGGAAGTCGAGCGCGCGGCCATAGCCGCCGTCGACCGATTCGGGCGGGCCGACCTTCGCCTCGGCGAAGGGCAGGGCGTGCAGGCCGCGGGTCCTGAGTCCCTTGAGCACGCCGGTCTCGTCGTCGGCGTACCGGGCCTCGAGGACCGCGCGTTCCGCGCGCAGGTTCCGCACCCGCAGGACCTCCGGATCCGGTTTGAGCCGGGGGACGCGCGGGATGGTGGAACGGGCCGGGGAGTCGTCGGGCAGGTCGCCGCAGTCGGCGCAGTGCGGGTCGGGCAGAAAGCGGTGCCGGGTGATGTCGAGTCCGTCGAGGCGGATCATGGTGACGTCCTGCCCGGCGGCCGCCCGTTCGGCCGTCGCCTCGCCCGTGAGCCGGCGCACGGCCAGACGCGCGGCGAGGTCGGCGGCGACCGGCGTGAGCAGGGGGGAGACCGTGCCCGTGAAGCGGCTGCCGTAGGCGGCGCGCAGGGCCGCCTCCTCCGCCGCGTCGGCACGCGCTCCCGCGCGCCGGGCGGCCAGACAGCGGTGACAGCCCGGCACCCCGGTCCTGACCAGCGGACCGACGACCACACGATCGAGTTCCCCGACGACAAGCAGAAACGACTGACCCTCAACAGCCGCCATTTCCAACAGTAGTGACGCGGCGTCAGGTGTGTCGGCCGCGACGAGGTGGATCCCCGGCGCGGCCACGGAGTGCGACCGGCGTATCAGGGCCCGGCCGAGCAGACCGCCGTCGTGGTGCACCCGGACGGCGGCCGGCAGGGGGTCTTCAGTCATCGCAGCGCACCGCTCTCAGCAGGTAGGGCAGTATCTCGGTGGCGGCCGGATCGTGATCGAGTGGCACGATCAGCGCGCCGCGTGCGGGGCCGCGCAGGTCGCTCAGCGCCGCCGCGACCGCCTCGTCGAAGGTGGCGCCCGCGCCGAGCCCGCGCGGCACGCGCCCGGCGTCCGCGCGTACGCGGTCCACCGCGAGCAGGTGGACGCTGTCGTGCTCGGGCGACCACGCCCACAGTGCGGGGCCGCCGAGTGCCGGGACGAATCGCCGGGGGTCGAGGGCCAGCAGCGCGTACAGCGTCAGGGCGCGCCGCGCGGTGCGCAGGCGCGCATGGGTGAAGTCGGCTCCCGTGGAGAGGACTTGGTGCTCCGCCCGGCCGGTGCGCGGGTCGCGGACCAGGGCCCGAGAGGCGTACCTCGGGAACTGCGGCAGAGCGTCCTCGTCCAGATCGGCGAGGAGTCCGCCGCGCTGGTCGAGGCAGCTCGCGGCGCGCCGCGAGAACTCCTCGGCGTCGACGGCGGCACCCTCGCGCAGGGAGGCGATCGTGGCGAGGAACGCCGCGCGGGACTCAGGTGCGGCAGGAAGCGTGTCCGGGTGGGGCCGGTAGGTGTGACGGGTGGTGGTCAGCGTCGCGGTGTCCAGCCGGACGAGCGAACGCGGCTCGTCCGTGGCGCCGGACGAGGGCGCGAGACAGTCCCGCTGGAAACGGTGCGCCAGCAAGGTCGCGGCGAACACGGCCGTTTCAAGGCCCAGTTGGGGCTGCGGAGGCATGGGCTGTGTGCCGTGGACGCGCAGCCACGCGCCGAGCCAGCCACCGGCGGCGCGGCCCGGGCCGGGGGGCAGCGCCGGGCCGAGCCACCACGCCCGCGCGTCCCGGACGGCGGCGGCGAACCACAGGCCGTGCGCGCGGCAGTCCTCGTCGAGCCGGGCGATCGAGTGAGGGTCCTCGCCGTCCGCGAGCAGCAGCAACGCGTCCTGGCCGCCGCCCGCCACCTCGGCCAGGGCGGCCGCGTGCCCGGTCACCGGGGTCACGCCCGACAGCCCGGTGAGTCCCAGCGCGTCCGTGAGGGCGCTCACCCCGGCCGGAGGGCCGAGGGCCAGCACCCTGAGCTCCGCGTACGCGCTCGCGCGCTGGTCCGGATCGGACGTCGACCGGTCCTCCAACAGGCCGTGCTCGTCGATGAGTTGAAGGACGCGCAGCACTGTGGCGCGACGAGTTCCGTCCAGTCCTTCGAGCAACTGGCCCACCGTGCGCGTGCCGTCGAGGAACGGCATGAGGCGGTCGAGCCACTGCGCGATACCCGGGGCGGCGATGAGGTCGATGCCCCGGCTCGACCGCACATGGACGGTCCCGCTGCCACTCGGGGTCACGAAGACGTCGGGCCGCAACAGGGGCATGGATTCGGGGGTGATCGCGGAGTTCTCCGCCGGGCGGGGATCGGCAGGGCCGAGGATCACGGCAGATCCTTCTCGCTGAGCAGCTGGCAGACGGGTGTGCCGCTGCCGCGTTCGTGGCCGAACAGGGCGGCGAGCAGCGTGGTGCGTTCGGGGCCGGCGTCCAGCAGGTCGTCGGCGGCCGCGGTGTCGACATCGCAACGGAGCCCGGCGCCGAGGCCGTGGCGTGCCGCGGCCACGCCGAGCCGTTGGCCGATGACGCCGGCTCGCAGATTGAGCATCCGATACCAGCGGTCCCCGAACCGGGGATAGCCGGACTCGTAGTCGCCCGTGACGAGTACGGCGAACGCGGCCTCGAAACCGGCCAGTTCACCCGGGCCACCGGGTGGGAACAGGTCGCGGGGCGTGGCGTCGGGCGCGACCGGTACGAGCCGGCCCGTACGGCGGTCGCGACGGTGGCACCCGGTGTCCAGGCCGGTAACGCGGTGGGCGACCACGTACAGCTCGCAGGGGGCGGGCGGGGCGTGGTCGAGAGGGACCGGCCCCGCGGCGTCCGCCAGGATGGCGAGCAGCGCGGGCAGGGGGACGGGGGCCGGCTCGAATCCGGCGCGTGCGGTACGGCGGCGCAGCAGTGCGGTGCCGGGCGCGAGCGCGTCCGGTGTCCGGGCGGTGATGACGGCGTGGACAACCTCCGCCCGGGCGTCGAGGCCCAGCAGGCGGCCCAGCTCCTCGCCCGAGAAGCAGGCGTGCGCGGTCGGCTCGGCGCCGGCCGACTCCAGCAGGGTGAGTGCCTGTCCGGTCAGCACGCCCGTGTCGAGCGCCTGGAGGCGGTGGCCGAAGGGGCCGTAGCGGGCCACGTTCGCGTCGAGTCGGCTGGTGATCAGCACGGCCAACTCCAGTACTTCAGGCGGGGGTTGGTTCAGTGCGTGGATGACGCTGGTGCGCTGGTCGGTGCGGGAGAGCACTTCGAGGGCGTGGACGGATGGCAGATAGTGGCAGAGCCCCGAGGGCGTGGCGAGGTACACCTCGCCCGGGTAGGCGCCCCCGCCGGACGGCACCGGTCGCCCGGCGCTCGCACCCGTGCCGGTCCAGTCGATCCGGGTGACGCCGTTGATCAGGGCGAGGAGTGCGCCAAGCGGTTCCGGGAACGCGGCCGGATGCCGGTTGCCGGAGCGTGCCGGCGCGAAGTCCGGGGGGAAGAGCAGGGGCAGGACGGGCGCGCCGGGATGGTGCTTGGGCGCGGTGGTGCCCGCCGCCGGGTCGATGGCGGGCAGCACCCGCCCGTGCCGCAGGTGGAAGCGGCGCGCGGCGGCCCCACCGGTCTCGACGGCCGAAGGGTAGGCGCCGGGCGAGGATGCGGGTGAGGCCGCCGGGGTCCTCGTCATCCGCGCGCCCGCGCGGGTGGGGCGGTGGTGCCCGGAGCGCCGGGCTCGGCCGGGACGGTGGTGTCCTCCGGAGTGTTGCGGGTTCGCGCGGTGTCCTTTTCCTCCGGCGCGTCGGCGCCGTCCGCCGCCGTGGCAAGGACGAGGTCCAGGGCGCTGACGCCGTAGACCTCCTCCACCGCGTTCGCCGCGAGGTGGCACAGCAGATAGCGGGTCAGGCCCGGCAGGCCGAGGCGGGAGAGGTGCAGATAGGTGTAGTTGAGCATCAGGCGGTAGCGCAGGAAGCGCGGATCGCGGTACATCATCCGCTTGTACGTGGCGCTGCCGCCGATGGCCCGGTGCAGCGGGCTGGTGGAGAGCAGACCGCCGATACCGTTCTCCTCGTCCGTCGGGATCTCCGCCTCGGGTATCTCACCGGCCTCGTACAGAGCGGTCCAGCGGCCGCCGAGTGGGTCGATCGCGGCCACCCAGCGACGCGGGGCCGCCGCCTGTGCCGCCTCGGTTCCCGTGCCGGACGCGGGGGAGTCGAAGGCGGCCACCACCTCGCGGACCTGCGCGGTGAGCACCGTACGGTTGGCCGCGTACCGCGCCTCGAAGGCGTCCCGCACCTCGGGCCCCACGGTGCTCAAGTACCCCTCCGCATGGGAGCGGAAGGAGACGAAACCGCGCCGGATCGACGGGTCCCGCGGGTGGCGGCAGAGGGTGTGCGCGGTGGCCAGCATCAGGCGCAGGGCCAGTGTCTCGCGCGGCAGCCCGGCGGCGACCGCCTCCAGGTGCTCGAAGAGCAGACCGTTTGTCTCCTGATAGAACAGGGCCAGTTCGTCGGCGCCCACCGGACAGCCCAGCACGTCGACGCGACGGTCGTGCTCCTCCCAGGTGATCGAGTTGTCCTGGCGGAACGGCGTCAGTGGCCCGGGTTCACGTTCGGCCTCGGCGAGGCGCCGGTGCAGTGGCAGCAGGGCGGCTTCGTCGAGAGCCGGCGCGGTGGACGGCCGTGCCCGCAGGTGCCCGCCGACCAGTTCGGCCACGGCGGGGACCACCACGGAGTCGAAGGCGCCGGGCGTGGCCCGCACGACCAGCCGCAGATGGGGCCCTCTGCGCCAGTGCCGCAACACATAGGCCGAGGAGACGTGTTCGGCGCAGCGCTCGATCACCGGGCGCACGGCGCGAAGGATCAGTTGGTCGGTGTCGTCACCGAAGTACGCGATGTGGGCCGCGCGCCATTCTGGCTCTTCTGTCGGCGGGATGGCTGTCACGCAAGTCGCTCCTTGGCGGTTCTTCGCTGTCCTGGTCCGTCGCTGCCGGGAGTCGTCAGGGTGGTTCGGCGGTGGTGTGCCGGGTTTGGCGCCGGGCGGGGGACCCACCTGGTACGTCGTCGCCCGTCAGCTCCGCCACCGCCAGCAGGGCGAGGGCGCGCAGGGTGGCCTCCTGACCGAGACGTATGCCGAGCCGGTTGCACGCCAGGTGGGTCAGATGGCCTGCCAGGCGCGCGGGCTCGGCGGCTCCACGCTGGGCGTCGCGGCACGCGGCGAGCCATCTGCGCACCGGGTCGGTGTCCGCCGGGCCCTGCCCGGCCGCCGCCGTGCGTGCCGCGCGGGCGACGGTGAGCAGGGCGGCGCGTCTGGTCCCGTACTGCACCAGCACATCCGGCGTCGCCCGGCTCGCCTGGACAGGCGCGTCCACGCTGCCGGCCAGTAGGGCGAAGCAGTGCGCCGACCGCCGCGCCGGGCTCCACCGCTCCCGTACGGCGCCGAGCGCCAGCTCGCTACAGAGCGCGAAGGCGTCCTCCATGGCCCGCAGCGCGGCGCCGTGGCCGTACTTTCCGTACTCCCGGCGGTAGGGGACAAATGCGAGACTGTCGTTGGGGGCCAGGGCGCCGGGTTCGCTCTCCGGCTCGTACACGCTCAACTCGCTTGCAAGCACGGCATAGTGACGGTCCGTCATGGGCTGTGAGGGTGGCAGCTCGTGGAACAGGGCCGAGGCGTGGGCGGCCAGGACGGCGCGTGCCTCGGGTTCTGCCTCCGGCGCGGTGAGACGCACCCGCAGGCGCAGGTGGGGGCCGCCCTGCCAGTGCCGGAGGAAGAAGAAGTGGTCGGCCAGGGCGCGCTCTCGCAGTTCCGTCATGACCGGGGGGACCAGTGTGCCCACCACCAGGTCCAGCGGATGGCCGGTGAACAGGTGGGCGCCGACCCACCGGTTTTCCGGCTCGCCCACCTGCGGGCGCGTCAGCATGTCCGCTCCCGCCCGTGCGCGGCCGAGGGCACCTCGATCACGAACTCGGTCACGTGCCTGCGGCCGTCCTGGTGGGCCGGGGCGTCGTGGAGGTCCGGCAGGGCCTCGGTGAGCAGCAGGGGCCGGCCCGTGGCGGCCGCGCGTTCGAAGACGCGCAGCAGGTGCGCGTGGGCGAAGTCCAGGTACACCGGCTTGCGGTCCTTGTCGCGCAGCGCGGGTCCGGTGAAGCCGTCGGCGGGGCGCGCGGTGAGGGAGCGCAGGAAACAGCGCCGTGGCAGACCGAGGGCCGCGCGCCAGGTGTGCACGCGCACCAGGTACGCGGCGTCCGACTCCCCCGGGGCCCGGGCGGGCGCCCCGCCCGCGTCGATGAACCAGGTGGCGCGGCGGAGCACCACGGCGCCGAGGGCGAGCCGTGGCATCGCCGACCAGCCCGGGGCGGCTCCGGTGTGCTCCGAGGGCAGCAGCCGCCACAGCTGGGGCCAGTCCGCCCAGAAGGCGTAGGAGGTCTGGCCGAACGCCTCCACCAGCAGACGGGCCTGCGCGGGCAGGAGCGGGGTGGCGAGCAGTCCGAGGTGGAGCGGTCGTATGACGCGGCCGGTGGCGCGGTGGACCAGGCGCAGACGCCGGGTGCGCGGGTCGTGGACGACGTCCAGGTCACCCGGGCGGATCAGCCGCTCGGGCGGCCGGTGCGAGGTAGAGCCGTCCAGGTCGATGGCGTAACGGGTGGCGGGCGCGCGCTGGTTGAGGGCGCTGGCGAAGACGGCGTCGAACTCGACGGGCCGGGGACGGCTCGCCGGACCCTCACTCATCCCGTCGATGTGCGTGTCGCCGGCCGGTTCGCCCAGCAGACGGGTGATGCGGGTCAGACCGGTGCCGTGGCCGCAGGTCACCGTGTTGAGGACCAGGCCGAGACCGGAAGGTGGGCCGGGCAGCGTCTGCACGTAACAGGTGTGGGTGTCGCCCGAGGTGTCCGGCTCGGGCCATGCTCCGCAGAGGTCACGGACCTCGTCGGGGACGAGACGGATCGTGCCGTCGGGCGCGGGCGCCGTGGCGGCGATCAACTGGCGCAGCGCATCCTGTCGGCGCGCGTCGCGCCCGGTGGGCGGGTGCGACCCGGCCGCCTCCCACCACCCGCCGAAGTCCTGGAGGAAACGGGTGAACGACCTCGTGAAACCCGGGCCGTAGACGCTCACCGCCTGCTGTCGCAGGGCCGCGCGCGGCGGTGCGAGGGTGTCGAACGGGGTGAGTAGCGCGGGAACCAGAGCGAGATCGGCGAGCGCGGGCCGCCACGCGTCCGGGTCGAGCGCGACAGCCGTGTCGTCGGCGACCGTGTGGGAGAAATACAGCGGGCTCTGCTCCAACTGCTCGGTGGGGCCCAGGAGTTCAAGCCGTTGCGCGGCCTTCGTGAGGTGCCGGCGCAGACCGGCGGTGATGGCGCGGTGGGAGCCGGCGTCGGCGGTCCGCGCGGCCTCGATCTGGTCGCGGACGGCGCGCAGGTCGTCGAGCAGCAGAGACAAGCGGTCTTTGGTCCGTGGCCGCGGAAGGTGCCGGCCGAGCCATGCGCACAGCGCGGCGGCGTCGAGGTCCTGGTCGGGCAGCCCGATGCGGACCTCAAGCAGGCCCAGCCGGACGAGCCGGGTGATGACGGCGTCGGCGGTGCTCCCCGGCCCGCCCGCACCCAGCAGTTCACGTAACCGCTGGGGGCTGCCCGCCTCGGCGACCGCCCGCAGGATCGCATTCAGCGCCCCGGTGGCGGGCAGGGTGCGCACCGCGCCGGACGGACCCGGCACGGTGAACAGCCACCGCTCTCCCTCGGCGGACCGCTCGGGCGTGGCCGTCGGGTTGACGCGCAGCTGGACGGCATGGCCGAGCTCGGGTACGTGGGCGAGGGCCGCGGCGATCCGGGACAACGGCAGCAGAGCCACCTCCGCCGGATGGGTCCGTTTCCGTGCGGTGCTCCTCAGGTCCACGGCGGGGCCGGCGCCCGCAGCCCAGCGGCCCCGGCCGCTGGCCGCGAAGGTGGTCAGGGGGGTGGGCTTGGCCATCGCGCGGCCCGCGTACTTGGCCAGCCGCACGGCCGCATCGTCCAGTGGACGCCGCCCGGCCGTGTCGTGTGCGGCCCAGCGCAGCAGGTCCTCGTACAGGTCCGGGCTCGCGTAGTCGAGGCCGGTGGCGAACTCCGGGTCCCGCACGAGGGTGCGCAGCGCCCGCGCCGCCGTCCGGGTCTCGGCCGGCAGGACCCGCTCCAGTTCGGCGAAGCGTTCGTCGCGGGTGTGGCGCAGCGCGGCATGGGCCCGCAGGCGCGCGGTGAGCGCTTCGCCAAGGATGCCCGGCGGGGCCGCCGCGTCGACGAGGGAACCGATGCGGGCTCCCTGGTGCACGGCCCGGCGCAGTCCCACCAGCTTGGCCTTGAAGGGGCGGGCCCGCTCGGCGCCGATCACGCCGTACAGCGCGTCACTGAGCTGTTGTGCCTCCAGTAGGAGACGTTGGTCCAACAGGGCTATGTCCAGGGCGAGTTCGGTGCTGAGCGGGATGCGGGAGGCGTCCAGCGCGGTGGTGGGCAGTCCGGCGATCCGGGCGCCCACGGGGTGGCGGGGCGGGGAGGGTGCGGGGGTGGTGGGCGCGGTGGGGGACGGCATGTTCGAGTGCATCAGAACACCACCGGGAGGCGAAAGGCGGCTCCGGGCCGGGCCGCGCCGATGGCCACCTGGAAGAGCACGGTCTCCTCGCCGGGGGCCAGCCCGAGCAAGTGCTCGGCGCGAGCGGCGTCGTAACCGTTGTGGATTCGAGCGGACAGGCCGTGGCGGGCCGCCGCCACGCAGAGCAGGTGCGCGGCCGCCCCTGCTGACAGGTGCAGTCGCCGGAAGGCGTCCGCGCCGTACCGCGCGACGGCGGTGGCGCGCCGCACCGCGATGTAGGCGGTGCAGGCGGTCGCGCGGAAGTTCATCGAGACCCGGCCCTCGGTCTGCCCGATCTGTTCGAGCGAGACGAGCGGGTCGCCGTCGCCGACCTGCTGGAAGTGGCCGTCGCTGTGGACGTAGTGACCGGGCGCGTGGCCGGCGACGCGCTGGAGGAGCAGGTGACAGGAGAAGTCGGCGAAGGGCGCCGAGGCCAGGGCGGCGGCGGCATCGGAGAGGAACGCGTGCGGGGCGGGTGCCGGATCGGGGTCGAACAGTGCGGCGCCGGAGTGGCGGGCGCGGAGCGCGGAGGCCAGGTCGGGCGGGAGCCAGGCGGGAGGGGTCGGGGTCCGGGTGGCGGGCAGGAACTCTACGTAACCCATCGGATGCTCGCCCCGCGGCAGGCGGCCCGCGCACAAGCCGTACAGCATGTCCCGGTCCAGGCCCGCGTGGGTGCGCAGCCCGAGCGCGGCGGCGACCAGACACACCGCGCCGAGCAGCATCCCCGCTTCTTGCGCGCACAGACGCGGCGCGTAGGCACCGTACAGGCGTGCCGTGCGGGCGAACCGGCTGCTGATCACTGCGAACCGCGAGTCGCCGGGGCCGCACTCCTGATCATGCGTCAACAAGCGTGGCAGCGCGACGAGTTGATGGTGCAGCGGATCGAAGCGGAACGTCGCGGTGGGGGCGATCAGAGTGAGTTCGCTCGGGTAGCGGCATCGTGCGGAGGCCACCGCGCGATGCAGCGGCCAGCCGCCGGGGGTCGCATCGTGCTGGAGCAGACCGTAGGAATAGTGCAGCAGAGCGGCGAGGGTGGCCGGGTCGGCGAGGCTTGCCCGGGCGTCGCGGGGCGGGGTCAGATGGAGTGGCGGCGGCGCCAACGGTAGGCGCGCTCCTTGGGGGAGTGGGTCGTGCTCGGCGTCGTCGGCGTGTCCCGGTGCCGGGTGACCTGTGGCGAGTGTGTCCGGGATGGCGCGGCGGGAGTACACCGCCTCCGCCCATAGGTCCTCGGGAAAGGGGGCGCCGTTCGCGAGGTCCAGGGAGACGCGTTCCGTCGCGCCGGTCATGGCGACTCCGCGCCGAGGAAGCGAGCGGTGACCGGGTCCAGTACGGCGGCCCGAAGGGGGTGCGCAGGACCGGAGGACTCGGCGACGGCGTCCAGGCCCCCGACCCGGTGCAGCAGGTGCAGGCAGAGCTGGTTGGCGGCCAGGGCCGCGACCGGGCCACCGAGGTAGGGACTCGGCTCATCCACGTCCGCCGGGTCCTCGGCACGCGCGGGGCGCGCCGTGGTGTGCTGGCCGTTCCCGCCGCCCGGGGGCGCGTCCGCGCCCGCGGGTCCTGGGGTGTCGACCGCGCTGATCACGACGTGTCCGCCCTGCCCGACCACCTGCCCGTACGGAATCCCGGCCCGGCGCGCGAGGGCGCGGGCCGGACCCGCCGTCGAGGGGTCGAACACGTCCGAGCCGAGCAACAACGCGCCGACTCCGGACGGCAGTTCACCAGAGCCGGCGCTCAACTGCTCGTAGTGGAAGGAGCCGCCCTCCTCCTTGAGCAATGCGACACACGCGCGCAGCCGGTCCACGTCCGTCGATGCCTCGGTGCTCCCCGGGCGCTCGTCGAGGCGGAGGCGGACATGTGCCACACCCGAGGCCAGTAGAGCGAGCACGAGGGCGCCCGCCAGCTGCCCGGAGCCGACCACGAGGGGAGCGCAGTCGCGATACCGCTCGAAGCGGTGCTCGGGTGAATCGGCGCGCGCCGCGATGAAGTCGATCAGTGCGGCGTGGCGTGCGCGGGTCCCCGGGCTCAGGCCGTGGGGCAGATCCGCCGTCGCGTCCCGTACGAAGCCTTCCCGGGTGAGCAGTTCGACGAGCGCGCGGACGTGGTGCGCGGCCTGGGGCGGCAGTCCCGCGGTGAGCTGGTCCAGGGTGGTGCGGCCGTCGAGGTAGGGCCGCAGTCGTTCGAGCCAGGGGTAGATGCCGGGCTGGGCGAAGGCGGCCGTGTGCCGGGGCCCGCTGATCACCACGCCACGGTCCGAGGGCAGCAGACGGGTGTCGGGAAGCAGCCTCGGCTTCATCTCCACCTCCTCGGGACGCCCCGTCCAGAACGCGCTCTCACCAGCGGGGCGCGCCGGACGAAGCCGCGCTCGCGGCCTCCGGGCGGCCGACACTAGCGGAGCCGAATGGTCTAGTCCACCCCCTTCCGTGCACCCCAACTGTCACGCTAGTGTCCCAATTGGACGTCCAAATACGCCTGTTGATGCTCCATAAGGTTCGAAAGGAGGGCTTTGATGAACGAGCACAGCAACGGCTCACCCTCGCTCGCTGCCGCGGTCGCCGACCTCGCGCTTGACCTCGACCTGGAAGCGCTTGCCGGGGACGAGCACAGCCAGTCGCTCACGGCGGGCCACGGCATGACGGAGGTGAGTGCGTCCTTCTGCTGCGCACCGCCGCCGAACTGCTGTAATTGCAGCTGTTCCTGAGTGGGCAGCGCGTGCCGGGCCGCACCATCGGCCCGGCACGCGCGTCCTCGTGGGTGCGGCCCGTCATGCCGTGCGGTTCATGGACCCGGGCGGAGGAAGGGACCGGCCCAGGCGTGCCGTGTCCGCTGACGGCTCAGCGCCAGGGAGACGGCGGCAAGCGCCGACGCGAGGCCGCCGGCCGCGAGCCCGGCCCGGGGGTGCGCGGTGGTGGAGATCCAGCCGATCAACGGCGCGGTGAGCGGTGTGGTGCCGAGCGAGGCCAGGGTGTACAGACTCATGACCCGGCCGCGCATGGCGTCGTCCGTGCCCAGGTGCAGCGCGGACCTCGCCGCCGTCATGAAGAGGATCAGTACCGCGCCGGTGGGCACCAGCATGACCAGGAACGACGCGTGGCTCGGCATCGTGCTGGTGACCACCTCCAGCACACCGAAGCCGAACGCCGTGCCGGTGAGATAGCCCGGCCCGCACGGCCCCCGGCGGGCCGCAAGGACCGATCCGGTGACCGCGCCGACGGCGAACGCCGTGGAGCCGAGTCCGAAGGCGACGGGCGCGGTGTGGAACACGCGGCTCGCCATGAGGGCGGTGGTGATCTGGAAGTTCATGCCGAAGCCGGCCACCACGCCGACGAGCACGAGAGGGCCCGCGAGTTCGGAGCGGGCCCGTACATGGCGCAGCAACTCCCGCACCTGCCCCTTTGAGCGGCGGCGGCCGCCCGACGGCGCCGCGGCGCAGGGCCGGTCCTTGGACTTCATGCGGAGCAGGGCCGCGATGACGACGAGGTAGGAGAAGGAGTTGAGGAAGAACGCGGGGGCGACACCGAAGAGCCCGATCACGGGCCCGGTCAGGGCGGGCCCCGCGATCCGGGCGATGTTGAACACCGCGGTGTCCAAAGCCACCGCGTTGGGAAGGTCGGCCGTGGGGACGGTGTGGGCGATGAAGGACTGCAACGCGGGCTTCTCGGCGACCATGGTCAGACCCATGGCGAGGGCCAGAGCGTAGACGGTGCCCAGTGTCACCGCGTGCATGAGGGTCAGGACCCCCGGCAGCAGGGCGACCAGGCACAGCACCGACTGGGTCACGAGCAGGATCCCGCGCTGCGAACAGCGGTCCGCGAGGACTCCGCCCCAGGGGCCGAAGAGCAGGAGCGGCAGGAATTGCAGAGCCGTGATGACACCGAGAGCCGTGCCGTCGCCGTGGGAGAGATCCAGGACCAGCCAGGACTGGGCGACCTTCTGCGTCCACGTGCCGGTGTGGGAGGCGAGCTGGCCCACCGAGAGCAGTCTGAACTCCCGGTGCCGCAACGATCTGAGCATCGGCTCGACGGCGCGGGTCACCTCCCGGCGCGCAGCCGCGCATCGCAGGCCGCGGCGATGGCGGGCACGATCCGGTCCAGATGCCGGCGCCATCCGACATTGGCGTTGACCTCGCAGATCGTGAAACTGCCGTCCGGCTCGAACAGCAGGTCCACACCGGCCACCGTGAGTCCCAGCACCTTTGCCGCCGCGACCGCCAGCGCCTCCCCAGCGGGATGCAGTCCGGCGCAGGGGGTGGAGGTGCCGCCCAGGGCCAGGTTCGATTTGAGGCCACCGTCGGCGGCCACCCGTACCTGCGCCGCGACGGCCTGCCCGTCGACCACGACGACGCGCAGGTCCCGGCCGTGCGAGTAGCGCACGTACTTCTGGAACAGGTAGGGCACTTCGTCGCGCAGACTGCCCTGGATGTCGTCCAGCATGGCCCGGTCGGGGGCCAGGAAGACACGTCGTCCGCGATGGCCCCGTACCGACTTCACCACGCAGGGCTCGGGGATCCCGGCCCGCACCACGTCCGTCATCGACGCGTCCACGTACGTGTGGGTGTCGGGCACGGGAAGGCCGGCCGCCGCGAGTTGTTGCAGGTGCCAGAACTTGTTCACACACGCGAGTACGGCGTCGATCGGGTTGAGCAGCGCGGTGCCCATGCCCTCCAGGTGCCGCAGCAGGGTGATTTCCCGGTCCGTGGAGAGCTTGGGCGTGGACAGCCGGGCGTAGACGAGCTCGGGCGGAGTGAGCGGTACCCCCCGCAGGTCGTGCAGGGTCAGACGCCCGCCGCACACACCCAGTACGAGATCGCTGGTACGCACCACCGCACCGCGGTCGCCCAGAACACGCTCGAAACCGTCCGTGAGTTCGGCGGTGATCCGGTCCTGGTCGAGGTCACCTCCCAGGAGCAGCCAGAAGGGAGCGGAGGTCCGGCTCTCGGGGACGTCGTTCGTGAGGGCTTCGGTCACGGTCATCAAGGTGCTCCTCAAGACATCAGTGGCCATTGCCTGCCGGACGGCGCGTACGCGTACGCGGTGTCGGGCACCCGGGCGGGCGCTCGTCGGGCCCCATGAGGAAGGCCCGTACACCTGCCGTCGGCAGACTGATCACAGTGCCATCCGCTGGACGGACAATCCGTCAATTCGCCCGAACGTGGCCGTGTTTCCTGTCGGTGCTCGTAGTCCGTGTGTGCCGCCGGGCCCGAAGGGTGGGGACGTCACTGCTCCGCGCTGGTCTCCTGATCACGGGTGGCGTGGAGGCTGCCGAGCAGGGTGAGGGCGTGGGCGCTGGGGCTGCCGGGTTCGGCGTGGTAGACCACGAGCTGCTGGCCCGGCGCCTCCCGTACGTCGAAGGTCTGATAGGTGAGGTGGAGGGGACCGACGTCGGGGTGGACGAGGTGCTTGCCGTCACGGGACTTGCGGTGCACGGCGTGCGAGGACCACAGGGCGGCGAACTCCTCGCTCCGCTCGGCCAGGGAACCCACGACGTCGCGCAGGCGAGGGTAGTTCGGGTCCACGCCCATGGCGTGGCGCAGTCCGGCGACGACCGCCCGCGCCGCGCGCTCCCACTGGGCGAAGAAGCTCCGCGCCGCAGGGTCGAGGAAGGTCATGCGGGCCAGGTTGTCCACGTTCTCGAACGGTGAGAAGAGGGCGTTGGCCAGCGCGTTCGTGGTCAGGAAGTCGTTGGCCGGGTTGAGGACGAACGCGGCGGCGCAGGGAAACCCGCTCAAGAGCTGCCGCAGCGCGTGGCTCACCGTCTCGCGCGGCTGCGGCCGTTCGCCTTCCGGCGCGGCGCCGGCCAGCCGGAACAGATGCTCCCGCGCTTCGTCGTCCAATCGCAGCGCGCCGCTGATGGCTTCCAGGATCTGTGGCGAGGGGCCGCGTTCACGGCCCTGTTCCAGGCGGGCGTAATAGTCGCTGTTCATGCCGGCGAGCACGGCGACTTCCTCACGGCGCAGCCCCGCCACCCGGCGCGCGCCGTAGCTGGCGAGCCCGACGTCGTCGGGACGCAGGCGGGCGCGGTGGGCGCGCAGGAAATCTCCGAGATCGTTACGGGTCATCGAGTCAGGCTATGCGGGCCGCGCTGTTGGTACCTGGGTGTGTCCCACCCAGCCAGGACCTGCCCTGGTCCGCGCCGCCGGGACCG
This sequence comes from Streptomyces sp. NPDC006711, assembly GCF_042869775.1. Lineage (NCBI taxonomy): Bacteria > Bacillati > Actinomycetota > Actinomycetes > Kitasatosporales > Streptomycetaceae > Streptomyces > Streptomyces sp. NPDC006711. Next base: position 177,601 of record NZ_JBIAGO010000003.1, on the reverse strand, counting down.
CCGATGCACGTCACCGGCAGCGGCGAACGACACCGGCCGCCACACCGAGCCCGGCGTACGGGCCCCCGTCGGCCGGACTTCGGAATTGACCCGGTAGGCGAGGGCCGAGGGCGGGTAAACACGTTTCATGATCACTATTGGGGTCGAAGAGGAGTACCTGCTGCTCGATCCGGCCACCGGGCATCCCGTTCCGCTGTCCGAGGAGGTGCGCCGGTCCGCCGGGCTCGGGGAGCTGGCCGAGGAGGGGGAGGTCCAGCCGGAGCTTTTGCAGGCGCAGGTCGAGGTCGCCACTCCCGTGTGCGAGGAGCTGACGGAGGTGGCCGGTCACCTGCTGCGGCTGCGGCACGCGCTCAGCACCGCCGCCGAGCGCGCCGGTGGCCGGCTCGCCGCGACGGCGGCCGCCCCCCTGGCCGGAACGCGGGTTCCCATCACGGGGGAGCGCCGCTATCTGCGGCTGCACGACCAGGGCGGCCGGCTGGCCGAGGACCTGCTGATCAACGGCATGCACGTCCACGTCGGAATGCCGGACCGCGAGACGGGCGTGGCCGTCTTGAACCGCATCCGGCTGTGGCTGCCCACGCTGCTCGCGATGTCGGCGAACTCACCGTTCTGGGAGGGCCACGACACCGCGTTCGCGAGCTGGCGCACCCCCGTCTTCGGCCGGTGGCCGGTCAGCGGGCCGCCGCCGCGCTTCGCCGACCACACCGACTACGAACAGCGCATCGACGCGCTGATCGCGTCGGAGACCATCTCCGACACCGGTCAGCTGTACTGGCAGGCCCGGCTCTCCGAGCGCTATCCGACCCTCGAAGTGCGCTGCATGGATGTGCAGCTGCGCGTGGACGACGCCGTCATGCTCGCCGGAATCGTCCGCGCCCTCGCCACGACCGCGCTGCGCGAACACAAGGACGCCGCTCCCGAGCCCCAGTGCCAGCCCGAACTCCTCCAGGCCGCCATGTGGCACGCCGCGCGTTACGGGCTCAGCTCCACACTCCTGGACACCGAGGGCCGCCCCCACGCCGCGGGTGACGTCCTGTACCGGCTCGCCGAACACATCACCCGGGCCCTGGAGGAACACGGCGACACCCGGCACGTCGAACCGCTCATCCACCGCCTCCTGCGGGAAGGCACCGGCGCCGACCGTCAGCGCGACGTCCTGGTGCATGGCGGTATGCCGGCCCTCATCGACTTCATCACGCGGGAAACCGCGCTGGGTACGGGGGAGGACGGCGACTGACAAGGCCGCCGCCCGCGTGTCCGGGCGGCGGCCGCGCGGCCGGCCCGGGACGATCCGGGCCGGGCCGGTTACCTGAAGAGGCGGTCGGCGCTGGTGGCCATGCGGTGGGTGGAGCTGTGGTTGCCCACCCAGTCGCGGATGAGCTTGATGGCGTTGGCGCACTGCCAGCTGTCGTCGTACTCACGCACACCCGTGAAGGCGCCGTAACCCGCGATGATCCCGTCCACCCGGGCGTCGCCGAGCAGTTTGTCCACGTACCAGGGGTCGTTGTACGTGGCCGTCCACGACAACGTTGCCGCGAGCCGCTTGGCCGAGCGTTCCGAGGCGCCCTTCTTCAGTTCCGCGCAGGTCTTCCGGTCGGGCTCCGTGCAGTTGCCGAACCCGTTGGTGATGTCGGTGTCGCCGTAGTCCATCACCCGGCGGCCGTTGGGGAACCCGGAACCGGACCGGTTGAACGCGCCCATGACCTGATCACGCGTGCCGGTCGTCGTGATGCCCTCCAGCGGGCCGAGCTTGCCCTCCAGGCTCTGCCAGCCCCGGCCGCCGACGTCCGGAGTGCTGCCGCCGTGGTACTCGTAGAACCCGTACAGCACCTGGATTCCGGCGGCCGTCAGGCGCTGGGCCTTGTCACGCAGCCCGGCCACGCTACAGGTGCGGTTGGGTGCCTCGCCGCAGTAGTTGGGATCCTTGATGTCCAGCCAGACCAGCGACAGCCGCCGGCCCGCCTCGGCGTTGGAGACGATGCGGTCGATCATGCTGTCGAAGCTGGGGCCGCGCCGGTTGTCACCGGCCGAGGAACAGTCGTGCCAGGCACGCCATTCGTTCGGGTTCCACCACGCGCAGACGTCGATCTCGATGCCGTTGGCGCCGTGCTTGAGCGCGGCGTCCACACCGTCGACCGTGTCGACGCGGTGTGCGATGGCGTAGATGGCCTGCCGCTGGTCGGCCGCGACCGCCGTTGTCGTGCCGAGCGCGGTGGCGCCGATGAGCGCGCACAGCGCCGTCAGCAGCGCCAGCAGCCCCCGCGGGCCGGCGCTCCTTCGCAGTTGGGGGGTCAAGAACGTACTCCTTCGTACGACGGTGTCGGTGTCCTGGGCGAACCGCACCGCAGGTGCCTCGCCAGGCAGCTAGATGAGTCATGTGCTCTGCTCGTTGCTCGGCGAAGCTGTCTGATTGCCCCACCAACACCCTTTGGCCGAAAGGCAGTTGTGGGTGGCGTCGTGAACCGGTCGGAGCCGCGTACGACGGAGCAGGTCAACTCCCGTGCGGGGAGCGGCGACGCGGCTCGGTGACGGGCGCCGACGAGCGGTCCGCTCAGCCCTCGCCGCTGGGATTCCGGTTCAGGCTCCGACGGCGCTTCTTGCCCGCGCCCCGCGTCATGTCACCCACGGCGAGCGTCACGGCGGCCACGGCGCGTACCCAGCGCGGCCCCCCACGCGTCGACCACACCACGCACACGCACCCGCCGACCACGAGCACCAGGACGCCCACCAGAATCAGAGCCACCACGTTCCCCACCTCCACGCACCCGCCGCCGCGTTCCTCGGACAGCCCAGGCAATCAGGGCCCTGTCCAGCGCGCAAGCGGCATACCGGACGAGGGTGGCCCTACCACCATGAGTCGGGTCGGACCAAGTGACCTGGCCGGGCGGCCACTTGAGTACGGATACTCATGCTGGTCCCGGGCCGCCCCGTCAGAATCGGCGGATGAGTACAAGGCGTTCCCGCCGGGAGGCGGACATTCCCTGCGCCGTGATGGGCGCACTCCTCGGTGTGGTGGTCCTGGGCATGCTGGGCTACGGCATGGCCATGAGCGGGCTGTCCTTCGGCGCGCCCAGCCCGCAGGACCTGGTCCAGCAGTCCGAGGAGCGGGCTGAGGTGGCCCATGTGGCGCTCTGGATCCTCCTGATCGGGTGCGCACTCGCCGGAGGGCTGCGGTTGTGGCGGACCCTGACGACGCATCTGGTGATCTTCGGCGTCGGGACGCTCGTCCTGTGCGCGATGGCCGCCTCGCGGTGACGGAGGCGACGGCGGGTCATGGGCGCTCGCAGGGGGGGCGGCGCCGAGGGAGCCTCGCCCCCGGATGGGTCAATGGCAGGCATGGCCCACTGCCTGCTGTGGGATGAGTGGTCACATCGTCTACTCATGGGAGATCACATATGAAGATCCGCACGCTTGCCGTGATGGCCTGCCTGGTGGCCGGCGCGACACTCGGCGGCGCCGGTACGGCCATGGCCGACTCGCACGCCGAGGGTGTCGCCGTGGGCTCGCCGGGTGTCCTGTCGGGCAACGTGGTCCAGATCCCGGTCCACATCCAGGCCAACATCTGTGGCAACTCGGTGGGCGCCGCCGCAGCGGGCAACCCGGCTTTCGGCAACACCTGCATCAACGGCTGAGCGCGCTGTCGCGGTGCTGAAGGACGGGCCGCCTCCCGCGTGGAGGCGGCCCGTCGGTGTCTCAGCCGTCGTTCTCGGGCGAGGGCAGGTAGGCACCCGGGACGTCATGGGGCGCGTAGAGCCCGGGGTCGCCCGGGTAGGGGGTGGTCCAGTCGTGGGTCTGGTACCAGGTGTAGCGGTTCATCTGCGCGGGGTTGGCGAAGTCGGGCACGGCCTTCGAGCCGGTCAGCCGCTGGTGCGACGCCCAGTCCTGCCACCGCGCCGCGAGCTGTCGCGCGGCCGCCGGTACCTTCACCGCCGTCGGCGCGGGCGCCGCGGCGGAGTCCTGGGGCGCGGGGGTGTCCGTGCCGCAGGAGGGCTGGGGGCTCACCCCGAGGGTCAGCGAGGTCCGGTTGGGCACGGCCGTGAACGGGGTGTTGTCCGGCTTACGCGTGAACGCCCCCGCCATCGGGGTGGCCGCGCTGTCCTTCTGGTTCATCGGATGGATCCCGAGGATCTGCTCGATGGTGCGGACCATCGTGATCTGCGAGTAGTAGTGGTGGTCGACCGCGCCGTGCGCGGCCCACGGGCTGATGACCTGGACCGGAGCGCGGTGGCCGTCGACGTGGTCGAGACCCGCCTGGGAGTCGTCCTCGACGACGAAGATCGCCGAGTCCTTCCAGTACTTGCTGTGCGAGATCTCGTCGACCATCCGGCCGACCGCGAGATCGTTGTCCGCCACCTCGGCGGCCGGGCTGGCCGGGCCGCCCGTGTGGTCGTTGGAGAACCAGAACATGTTCAGGTTCGCCGGACCGTTCTTCTCGAAGTCCTGCTTCCAGATCTCGTTCTTGTAGATGTCGGGGACGCCGAGGTCGAACAGCGGGAAGCCCGGCACCGACACCTTGTTGAGCGAGGGGATCGCCGAGCCGGTCTTGATGGGGTAGGCGGTCGGCCGGCCCGTGGCGGCCATGGTCTTGGAGTCGCAGTACAGGTTCTGCCACGTCGCGCCGGACGGCTTGCTCTCCAGGGACTGGAACTCACCGAAGTCCTTGACGGACTTGCCCGCCGCCTGCGCGCCCGTCCAGATGAACCCGGACTTCTGGTGGCCCAGCGCGTCGTCCTCGGTGTCGTAGCTGCGGGTGTACTCGCCGGCCGAGGACTCCGTGTACTCGGGGTTGTCCGACTGCATCAGCCAGTTGTGCCCCTCGGCCGAGTTCGTGCCGATGTCGTAGAAGTTGTCGTACAGCCCGAACTGCTGGGCAAGAGCGTGCTGGTTCGGCGTCACGTTCGTGCCGAACTGGGTGAGCGCGGGGTCGCCGTTGCCCTGGGGGAGATCGCCCAGCACTTGGTCGTAGGTCCGGTTCTCCTTGACGATCAGGAAGACGTGCTTGATCGTCGAGGGGTCGCCGAGCCGCGCAGGCACCGGCACCGGCCGCGCGTGACTCCTGCCCCCGGCCGAGGCGACCGAGCCCGGGGTCCACCCGTTCTGCTGGAAGACCTTCTTCGTCTGGGCCCTGATGACGTTGTCGGCGGGCAGCGTGAACTGCGTCAGGCTCGACGTGGTGTCGTGGGTGGCGTGGCCCGCGCTGTCGGGGCGACGGGCGTCGATGCCACGGGTGTGGGAGACGACCACCTTCTTGCCGACGGCGGCGATCTCCGCGGGGAAGTAGTCGGTCGGCAGCAGACCGATGTAACTCGCGGGCTGCTGAGGCGCGTTGTAGCGGTAGACGGCGACCGCGTCGGCGCGGCCGAGCGTCACCAGGAGGCGGCCGTCGTCGGTGAGCGTCACGGCGTTGGGCTCGTAGCCGACCGACGCCTCGGGCCACGGCCGGGTGGCGATGGTCTGGACGGCCTTGTCCTTGCGGGAGTCGATGACGGACACGCTGTTGTCGGCGGTGTTGGTGACGAACACCGCGCCGTTCTTGGCGTACACCGACGTCGGATGCAGCCCCACGCCGATGCTGTCGACGGCCGCGGACGGGTTCTTCACGCTGATGACGCTGACCGTGCCGGTGGTGGTGGCGCCGGTGGCCGGGTCGGCCGGCACCTGGGTGCCGTAGGAGTTGATCGTGGTGTCACCGGCCCTGGCCGGGCGCCCGCCCTCGTTGCTGACGTACAGCTTGTCACCGACCAGGGCGATGCCACGGGGAGCGTTGCCCACGGTCCAGGTGTGCGTGATGGTGCCGGTCGCCGCGTCGATGGCGACGACCCGGTTCTGGCCGTTGACCGCGCCGTACACGATGGCGCCGTCGGCCGAGAAGACCGCCGCGCCCACCAGTGCGTGCTGGGAACCGACGGCCGGGATCGGGACGGCCACCGGGTTGGACAAGGTGCCGTCCTGGCCCACGGTGAACTTGGTGTAACCCTCGCTCTGGCCCAGCCACAGCTGCTTGCCGTCGGGTGAGTACGTCGGGCCCTCCTGGCCGACCGCGTTGCTCTTGATGCGCAGACCGTCCGCCGCGCTGGTGCCGACGCGCTGCTTCACCTGGCCGGTCCTGAGGTCCATGATCACCAGCGCGGCGTCGCCGTCGGTGAGCGAGGCCGCGAGGTGGGCGCCGTCCGGGCTGAGGGAGGACGACATGATCTTGCCGTCGTCGAGGACGGTGCGGGTGCCGTAGGGGGCGATGTACTGGTCGCTGGAGATGACCTGGCCCCTCGGGGTGACCTGGCCGACTCGCTGGGTGCCGAACTGGTACGTCGAGGCGACGGCGGTGCCCGTGACCCCGAGGGCGACCGCGATGGACGCCGTCACCAGCGTGGTGCGCCGGCCGATGCGTCTGCCGAGGAAGGTGATCCGGTCCTGCTCAGTGGTCCGACGCCGGCGAGTTACCTGCACGGAACTGTCCCTTCGGTGGGTGTCGTGTCAGTGGGTGCCGAGCAGGTCGACGATGCCGTCGAACTGCCACAGCGGATTGGGCGCGTCCCCGTACGAAGTCCGCACCAGGAAATAGCCGTTGACCTCCTTGGGGCCGTCGCCGTCGGCGACGAACCGGCCGTCCGACGTGACGTCGAGCTGATAGACGGCCGTCCCCGCGACCGCGGCGCCGGGCAGGTGCCAGGTCACCACGCACCGCCAGTCGTTGCCCGCGCCCTCCTGGGCGCCCCGGCCGTCGCTCTTGACGCACGCCGCCGTGGTACGCAGCTGCGCCACGGTGACGGCCGGACGGTTCAACTGCCCGGTCTGGAGGCGGTACAGCTGCCCGAAGGCGGTGGCCAGCGACTTCTCGATCTTGGCCTGGCTGATTCCGGAGCCCGTGGCCGGGGCCGCCGCACCGACCAGGGCGACGGTGAGGGCGGTCAGGGCGGCGAGCGGAAGCAGCCCGATGGTGACGGCACGCCGCCCGGCGCCGTCGTAGGCCGGGTTGGTGAAGTCCCGCCGCGTGAACAGCAGATGGGCCAGCGCGGTCGCGAGCACGGCCCACACCAGAGCGACAAGGCTTGCGATGAGGAGCGGGCCGAGCTGCCCGGGGTCGGTGAACAGGCCGTTCCAGGCGATGAACGCGTAACCCGGCAGCGCGAGGCGTACGGCGACGGGCAGCGGCAGCATCTGCGCGACTTGCATCGCGAGCGCCACGAGCGCGGGCAGCAGAAGCCCGGTGGGGGACCGGCCGAACGCGACCGACCCGAGCAGCCCGATCGCGGCGAGCGCCAGGGTGGGGGCCAGGGCGCACACCCAGGCGAGCAGGACCCTGACGGCGGCGTCACGCGGGCTCAGCACATGGCCGTCGAGGCCGACCAGCGCCCGGTTGCCCACCGACACCAGGCCACCGGCCACGCTGGAACACGCGAGACCGGCCACCAGCAGCACGACGACGCTCAGCCCGGCCAGGGACTTCGCCGCGAACAGCCGCCGGGGCGAGCGCACCGCCACGAGCAGATGCCGCCACGTCCCGAGCCGGTCCTCGGCGGCGAACACGTCGCCGGCGACCAGGGAGGTGAGCAGCGGGAGCGCCCAGGTGCCCGCGAAGCCGAGGATCACCAACGGTCCGGCCCAGCCCGTGGCGTGCGTCCAGCGCCCGAAGAGCGTGTCGGAGGGGAGTGTGCTCTGCGCGCTCACCCCGGCCACGAAGAGGCCCGGCGCGAGCCAGCAGGCCAGGACAAGCAGCCGGACCCGCCACTGCGCCATCAGCTTGACCAGCTCGAAACGGTAGATCCGCCAGACGGAAACGCGGTGGACGGCGGGGGGACGGGAGTGGTCGCCGGCGCCGGTCCGGGCGTCGGCGTCCGGGCCGGTCCCGGCGTCGGTATCGGCCACGGGCGCTGTCATCGGGGGGTCGCCTCCTGCTGGTCGGTGAGGGCGATGAAGGCGGCCTCCAGCGGCGACATCACAGGCGTGAGTTCGCGCACCGCGATGCCCGACCGCACGAGGCCGGCGACGAGTTCGTCGAGAGCGGCCACGTCCGCGTCCACGACGACGACCTCGGCATCCTGCCGTGCGTCGGCGTCCTCCAGAAGCCGGATCCCGGTCGTTTCGGCGGCCGTCCGGCGGGCCGCCCGAGGGTCCCCGGTCCGCAGCCGGTAGCGCAACTCGCGTTTCTCGGCGGCCAGTTCGCGCAGCGGGCCCGAGAAGACGACGCGTCCGGTGGCGAGGATGGTGACCTCGGAGCACAGGGCCTCGAGGTCGTCCATGCGGTGGCTGGAGAGCACGATGCTCGTCCCGTCCCGGGCGAGCCGGGTCAGGACCGCGTGCACGTGCTGCTTGCCGGCCGGATCGAGTCCGTTGGAGGGTTCGTCCAGGACGAGGAGGCGGGGGCCGGTGAGCAGGGCGGCCGCGAGCCCGAGGCGCTGGCGCATCCCGAGCGAGAAGCCCCGGGCGCGCTCGTCGGCGACGGCGGTGAGACCGACCTGGTCGAGTGCGTCGTCGATCCTCGCCCCGCTCCTCGCGGCGCGCCCGCCACGTGCGCGCAGGGCGGCCAGCGCGGCGAGGTTCTGCCGTGCGGTGAGCGCGGGGTAGAGGCCGGGGCCGTCCACGAAGCCGGCCACGCCGTCGGGGGCACTGAACGTCCGCGTGAGCGGCGCACCGAGGATGTGAAGGCTCCCGCTGTCGGCGACGGCCAGGCCGAGCAGGAGTCCGAGCAGCGTCGTCTTGCCCGCGCCGTTCGGCCCGGCCAAGCCGTGGATCTGTCCCTGCGTCACCTCCAGATCGACGCCGTCGAGTGCGACGACGTCGCCGAAGTATTTGGTGATCCCACAGGCGCGGACCGCGCGGAGTGTGTCCATGTTCCCTTCATTCCCCAAGCCCCCGGGGAAACCTAGGGACAGCACGCTGCGGGGACGTGGGCGGCCGGTTTAACGCCCAGGGAACGGATCGTCAAGGGCTTGGCAAGTCCTCGCGCACGCAACGGTCCTAAGGGGACCGGATCAGGACAATGCCCAACGGCGGCCACCGAGAACGCAGTTGGCACCGGCTGCCTGCTGTGCGCACGACCTGGACACCGCCGTCGTGGCGCCGCAGCCGCGCGCGCCGCCGTCGATCCAGTCATCGCCGCAAAACCCGTGATGAGCGGCCGAAGTCGCGAAGGCGCCGGATGCCGTGCCGGAGGACAAGCGCGTTTCGTCCGACAGGCGGCGTGAGCACGGCTGTTCGGGCCGGCTTACGGGCCCCGCTCCTCGGGGCTGTCGACTTCTCGACCTTCTCCGGGTCAGCCAAGTGAGCGGTGGCCGGGCTCAGAGCCATCGTGGCCGCGTCCGCCGTCCGCCGTGTCGGAGGGACTGGCCGGGCAAGAACGTCCGTCCTCGGTCGGCTGTGGGGCGGTGGCCTGCGTACGCTGCCTGAGCAGCGTGGCCGCCAGCAACCCGAACCACAGGCCCACCGTGATCAGGTGCACGCGCTGGGCGAGTCCTTGGCCGCCCGGACGGCCGATGTAGGGACCTGCGGAGAGGACGGCGGCGACCACCGACACCGGGAGCAGCCGCAGGGCCCACCGCCCGGCCCCGCGCACGCCGGGGGAGCCCGACCGGGCCGCGAGAACGAAGGCCGCCATGGAGACGAACACGGCCAGATGTACCAGACCGCTGGTCACCGTGTGCGCCACGCTGTCCACCGGGCAGTCCGTCTCCAGCGAGGGCGCGCACCGCATCGGCAGGGCCACGTCCGCCGCCGAGCACGCGCCGAACACTCCGAGCGCCCCCCATCCGGCGGCCGCCCACCCCCACGAAAGCTCCGCCATCACCAGTCCCACCGCCGCCACCAACAAGGCGGCCGTGGCCAGTTCCACCACGCTGAACAGCACACGGTGCGGCTGGTCCGCGGCGAAGGCCTCACTGACGTACGAGTCGCGCTGATCGAGCCCCGTGCGCACCCAGAATTGCAGCAGCCAGTCGTTGTACAGCACCGCGGCCAAAGCCAGGAGCACGGCGGCCAGCCGACGCCGGACCCGGTGTCCGCGCCCCTCGCGTCTCCACGCGGACATACCGGCACCGGCCGCACCCGAGGCACCCAGCGTGCCGCTCTCACTCATCTGCCGTGTACCTCCTGTGGGGGAGCCCGAGCCTGTGGGCTCTTGAGGCATACCCGGGCAGGCACCCTCGCCGTTCGGAATCCGGCTGACGTACACGTATTGGGGGAGGCGGACGCATGGGGCGGGGTGTCAGGCGGTGGTGTGCGCCGGGCGGGACAACGGCGCGTGGATATGAGCGCACGGCGTGGCGGCGGCGGTCGCGGGGACGCGCATGCGGTGCGGGAGATCCCGTGTGCCGCCCGTGCTCCATGTGCGGGAGTCGCTGCTCCAGACGGCGCCGGGGTGGCGCGAGGACAGATGGGACAGCGCCCGGGTGCCGAGGCCGGTGTCGTGGAAGCGCTCGTCGATGACGACATCGGTGATCACGCCGTGGGCGCAGGACTCGCAGAACCGGTAGCGGATCTGGCCGACGACCTGACGGAAGTGGACGAAGAGCAGGCATTCCTCGCCGGGGCCCGCGGTCTCCGGGAGATGCGTGGACTGGAAGTCGATGGCCTGGTAGGCGAGGATCCGGCGTCGCAGCCGCCCGGTGCGGCGGTGCGGGCGGGAATGCTTGGGGCCGCCGTGTCCGGCCGGCGTGGTGCCGGCCGCCGGTGCCGGGCCGAACAGGGGGCTCGCGGGGCGCGCGTGTTGTCCGTGCATGGGACTCGTGTGCCCAGAGCGCGCGGTCGTACCCGCCCCCTCCCGCCCTCCCGCGCGACTCGGGGAAACGCCGGCCAGCGGCCGGGCCGGTACCAGGTCAGTAGCTGAGGGCTTCCTCCAGAGTGGGGCAGCAGTCGATGAAGGTGTCGACGCCGACGAGGCTGATGGTGCGCAGGACCGCTTCGGCGGGGGCCGCCAGGCGCAGCCAGCCGCCCGCTTCGGTGAGCGCGTGGTGAGCGGTGATGAGGATGTTGATCCCGCTGGAGTCCATGAACGTGACCTGGTGCAGGTCCAGGACGACGCGGGCGTCTCCCGCTCCGGTGGTGCCCAGGGCCCGGTGGAGCGTGTCGCCGGTGTGGTAATCGATCTCGCCGGCCACGGTGAGCACCCGGATGCCGCCGGTGTCGGTAGCCACGACCGCCAGCTGCTCGGGCTGCTGCTCAGCGTGTGCCGGGCTCGTCGTCTCTGTCTCAGCCATGCCGAGGATCCTGGCACACGTCAGCCTCTGGGCGTAGTGCGGCCCGGCGGGCCGGGACGTTATGAGCGTGTGGCGAATGCGACACCGGGGCAGGTGCGTCGATTCTGGACGCGCGGGTATGCGAAGGGAGTTGCGGAGGGGGAACGAATCATGGCCGTACGGGAAGCGGACTGGGTGGACGAGCGCCGCGAGATGCCGGACGAGCGTTTCCCGTGGCTCAGCGTGGCGTTGCGGGGCGACGGCCCGTGCATCGCCGAGGCCCGCCACGCGGCCGCACGATTCCTGGCGTCGGCCCACGGGGAGCATGGCGAGCCGATCCCGCCGCGCGCCGTTGACCTCACGTGCCTGATCGTGAGCGAGTTGGTCACCAACGCCCTCAAGTACGCTCCCGGGCCGGTCCTGATGGACGTGCGGATCAGGGGCGGGGTGGTGGAAGTCGTGGTGCGCGACTCCGATCCGGTGTTCCCGGTCGCCGGCGCCGCGGACGCCGGACGCGTGGGACAGCACGGCCTGGAGATCGTGGTGTCCGTGGCGCAGAGTTTCGAGGTGCGCGAGGATCCGTTCGGCAAGCGCGTCATCGCACGCGTCGCCCTGAGCGATGGCGCCGACGGCGCGGGCCGCCCGGGGCGCCGGGGTCTCGTAGCCGTCTGACGCGGGCCGGGGCCGCTCGCCTCCTGTGGCCGATGCCCGGCGATGGCCGCCTCGTAACGGGGCTGGTCATGAAGTGGCCGTGGGGTGGCCGACGAGTGGACCGTGAGGGGCAACCAATGCCGCCATCCGCGCGTCGGACAGGGCGTGATGTACGGATGGTTGTTCGCGTTCATACCCCTCGTGGTGGGTGGGGGATTTCTCAGTGCCGGTGTGTACGGACTACGGCGCACCGCCGCGCTGCGCCGCGCCGGTGTCACCGCGCGGGGGCGGATCGTCGGGCACGACATGAGGCGGGACGAAGAGGGCGGCAAGTCGCACCATTTGGTGGTGGCCTGGACGGACCGCGACGGCCGCGAGTGCAGGCACTCCTCGGTGCTCGGACGCTCGACGGTCCTGCCCGGCTTCTCCGTCGGCTCCGCTGTCACGGTGATGTACGACGCGAACAAGCCCCGCCGGTTCGAGGTCAAGGGATGGGACACATCGACGATCTGGGTGGTGTTCACGGTGGTGGGTTCGGTGCTCACCGCGGGGACGCTGCTGCTGGGCCCGGTCCTGTTCCTCACCCTCTGAGCGGGGTCGGTCCGAGTCGGCGGGGTCCGAGCCGGCGGGATCCGAGGGGGCGGGGTCCGGGTGGGCGAGGCCGAGCGGATGCGGAACGCGGCGCGGGCGTACGGCAGTTGGGGGTTTTCTGAGGGAACTCAGAGCTTCCGTCGGCTGGTACGGCCCAAGGGTCCTGCGTTACACCTGGCGTGTCGTGAACACGTCGGAAACCTGGCTCCGCCGTCAGGTTTCCCGGACCTGAGGAGAACCCCCATGACCTTCTCGCCCGCACACGCGTTAGGCGCCGCGCGCCCCTTGGCGCAGACCGGGTTCCGCGTGGTGACCGGTTTTCTCTTCGCCTGTCATGGCGCTTCGTCGTTGTTCGGCGTCCTGGGCGGCGCCCACGGCGGCGGCACGGTACCCCTTCTGCAATGGCCGGGATGGTGGGCCGCCGCCATCGAGCTGGTGGGCGGGTCCCTGGTGGCCCTCGGCCTGTTCACCCGGACCGCCGCCGTCGTCTCCTCCGGGTCCATGGCCTACGCCTACTTCAGCGTCCACCAGGCCAACGCGCTGCTCCCCATCGACAACGGGGGCGAGCCGGCCGTCCTGTTCTGCTTCACGTTTCTGCTGATCGCGTGCCTTGGCCCGGGTGCCTACGCGGTGGAGACGGTCCTCAGAAGAGGCGCGTCGAGCCCGGCGGACGAAGGCGTGGTCTCGGTGCCCACCTCGTAGCGCTCGTCTCCCGCCGTCCCGGTCCCGGGTCGTGGACGGGGCCCGTCAACCCGGCCGCACGAGCCGCGTCTCATAGGCGAAGACCACCGCCTGGACCCGGTCGCGCAGTTCCAGCTTGACCAGGATGCGGTTCAGATGGGTCTTCACCGTTGCCTCGGCCAGACAGAGCGCGGCGGCGATCTCCGTGTTGGACAGGCCGCGGCCCACCTCCGTCAGGACCTCGCGTTCGCGGGCCGTGAGCCTGCCCAACCGGTCGTCCTCGCCGCGGCCGGAGCCCGCCGGCAGCTGGTGGGCGAAGTTCTCCAGGAGCAGCCGCGTGACGCGCGGCGCGACGACCGCGTCGCCGGCCGCCACGGAGCGGATGGCGGCGAGCAGTTCCACCGGGAGCGCGTTCTTGAGCAGGAAACCCGAGGCGCCGGCCCGGAGCCCGGCGAAGGCGTACTCGTCGAGGTCGAACGTCGTCAGGATGAGGACCTTCGACTCCGGCGACTCGCGAACGATGCGCTCGGTCGCCTCGATGCCGTCGGTGCCGGGCATCCGGACGTCCATCAGCACGACATCGGGCCGCAGCTCACGGGCGAGCCGGGCGGCCTCGGCGCCGTCGCCCGCCTCGCCGACCGGCTCCATGTCGGCCTGGGCGTCAAGCACCATGGTGAAAGCCATGCGGAGCAGGGGCTCGTCGTCGACGAGAAGGACACGAATGGTCATGCCGGCTGCGTTTCACTTCCGTCGAGGGCGAGCACCGCGCGGACCCGCCAGCCGCCGCCGGACAGCGGACCCGCCGTGAGCGTGCCGCCGTAGGCGGCCGCCCGCTCCCGCATCCCGTGCAGACCGTGCCCGGTCGTGCCGATGTGGGGGAGCTCGGTGGGGGGACCGTCGTCGGTGACGTCGACGGTGATCCGTTCGGGGCGACAGCCGACGCGTACGAAGGCGCTGGTGCCGGCGGGTGTGTGCTTGAGCGTGTTGGTGAGGGCTTCCTGCACCAGACGGTAGACGGTCAGCTGTGCGGCGGCGGTCGCGGCCGAGGGGTCCCCGTCTACTTCGAGGCGGGTGGGAAGGCCCGCGGCACGCACCTGCTCGGCCAGGGATTCCAGCTGCGCGACGGCCGGCATGGGATGACGCAGGGCGTCCGGCTCGTCGTCCCGCAGCACGCCGAGGAACCGCCGCATGTCGGTGATCGCCTGGCGCCCGGTCGTGGAGACCTGGCGCATGGCCGTGGTGGCCCGTTCGGGGGCGCGGTCCTGGGCGAAGACCGCGCCGTCGGCCAGCGCCACCATCACCGACAGATTGTGCGTGACGATGTCGTGCATCTCGCGGGCGATCCGCGAGCGCTCCCCGGCGACGGCGAGCTGGGCCTGCTGGTCGCGCTCGTGCTCCAGGCGCTGGGCCCGTTCCGCGAGGAGAGCCATCTCGGCGCGCCGACCGCGCATGTTGCTGCCGATGACGGCGGCGGCCACGGCCATCGCGGAGAGTCCGATGAAGGCCTGCGCCATCCTGTCCTCAGGCGCCCAGCGGACGACGGCGAGCAGCACCCCGCCCTCCAGCACGCCGATCGCCAGCCGGGTGCGCCGCTTGCTCGCGTGCGCCGCGACCGTGTAGAGGCCGATGAGCAGCGCGATGTCGGCGGGCAGCCGCAGACCGGCGAGCCACTGGACGAACGCGACCCCCGCCATCGTCGCGAACACCGCGAACGGCGCCCGTCGGCGCCACACGAGCGGCAGCACCATCGGAGCCGTGAAGCCCACGATCGTCCAGGGGTGATCGTGCAGCGTATGCCGTGCCATGCCGGTGAGCGTCAGGAAGACCCCGGTGGCGAACAGCGCGTCCACCGCGAGCGGTGAGAGCCTGTCGCGGACCCGGAGGCGGGCGCGCGTCGCGAGGGCGCGCCACGACCGCGTCCGCTGCCGCACCAGGGCCACGCGGGCCGACGTCACGGCGCCACCCCCCAGGCCCACGAAGAACCGGCGGCGCCCGGGCGCCTTGGCGTCGAACCGCTCACGCCGTGCACGCGACCGGTCGCCGCCGGCCTCATCAGGCGTCCCGTCGCTTGAGCGCCACTCCCGCCCCGGCCAGCGCGATCAGCGCGTACAGGCAGAAGAATGCGAACCCGGTCCATGGGGCCAGGGTATGCGGCTCCTGGTGGAGGTGGATGAGACCCTGCCCCGCCGTGCTCGGCAGATACGGGTTGATGCTCTGGAACCACGAGGACGGCAGGGCTTCGGCGAGCACGGGCAGGACGAGCAGGACGCCGAAGACCGTGGCGATGCCGCCGGCCGTATTGCGGATCAGTGCGCCGAAGGCCACGCCGAGCAGCCCCACGACCGTCAGATAGAGCCCGGCCCCCAGGACCGCCCGCAGGACGCCGGGCGAGCCGAGCGACGTACCCAGGTGGTGCCCGGACAGCACGGCCTGGCCGGCGAGGAAGGCGACGAGCGAGGCGAGCGTCATCAGTGCCCACGCCACCACCCCGTACACCAGCGCCTTGGCCCACAGGACCGGCAGTCGGCGGGGCACGGCGGCCAGGGAGGCGCGGATCATGCCGGTCGCGTACTCGCCGCTGACCACGAGGACACCGAGGACGCCGACGGCCAGCTGCGCCAGGAAGAAGCCGCGCAGGCTGACCATCGTCGGATCGAAGTGGGCCTTCTCGTCGGCCGGCAGATGCGACCAGCGGTCGGCCGTGAAGTAGCTGAACAGCAGGCCGAGGCCGATCATCGCGAGCACGGCGGCGAGCAACGTGAAAAGAGTGGAGCGCAGCGAGCGCAGTTTGATCCACTCGGAGTGGATCACCCGGATCTGACTGACCTCGCCGCGCTCCGCGGCGGGAATGATGGACGCCGTCGTCATGCCGCACTTCCTTCGCTGCCCGCGGCGACCAGCTCGGCCACCGGAGCCTGGTACTCCACGGAGTCCTTGGTCAGCTCCATGAACGCCTCTTCGAGCGAGGCCTGCTGCGGCGTGAGTTCGGCCAGCGCGATGGCCTGGCCGGCCGCGACGTGCCCGATCCGCTCACTGCTGAGACCGCTCACTTCGAGGACCCCCGGCTCCCGCGCCGTGATCGTGACGTCGGGACCCGCGAGGAGCTTGCGCAGCTTCTCCCACTCCTCGGTCCGCACCCGCACCACGTCTCCCGCGGCGCGCGCCGTGAACTCGGCCACCGATGTGTCCGCGATCAGCCGGCCACGGCCGATCACGATCAAGTGCTCGGCGGTGAGCGCCATTTCGGACATCAGGTGCGAGGACACCAGGACCGTACGGCCCTCGGCGGCGAGCCCCTTGAGCAGATTGCGTATCCACAGGATGCCCTCGGGGTCGAGGCCGTTGACCGGCTCGTCGAGGATCACCGTGGCCGGGTCGCCGAGCAGGGCGCTGGCGATGCCGAGCCGCTGTCCCATGCCGAGGGAGAACCCGCCCACCCGCTTCTTCGCGACGGCGCGCAGACCCACCAGGTCGATCACCTCGTTCACCCGCCGGGCCGGGATGCCGGTGGTCGCGGCCAGCGCCAGGAGGTGGTTGTAGGCACTGCGACCGGTGTGGATCGCCCGTGCCTCCAGCATCGCCCCCACCTCGTGCAGCGGCGCCCGGTGCTCGGCATAGCGCTTGCCGTTCACGACCGCGTGGCCCGAGGTGGGCGCGTCGAGGCCGAGGAGCATCCGCATCGTGGTGGATTTGCCCGCGCCGTTGGGCCCGAGGAATCCGGTGACGACGCCGGGGCGCACGGTGAAGCTGAGGTCCGCCACGGCGGTGCGCTCGCCATAGCGTTTGGTGAGGGAATGGGCTTCGATCATGAAGAGCGTCCTTGCGAAAAAGGCCATAGGGGGTCCGGAACGGACGCTGTCCACGCTAGGTCCGCGAGGACCGGCCCCACGACGCTCCAGGGACCGACATCGTGGCGCCAGGCCTGCACCCGGGGGTTGAACGCCCCTACACCCGGTGATGTACGAGCCCGGCCCCCGGCTCAACCACGGCACGCGAAGGTCTGGGGGAAGATGGGCCGATGGAGAAGACCGACGGCGACGGCGAGGCCGTCCTCTACGTACGCTTCCAGTCCCCTCACCGCAACGGCCGAGGCCACTTCACCGGGGTGTTCGGCCTCGTCAACAACTTGGCGCGGGCGGGCGGCCTCTCGGACGAGGAGGAGGCCTTCCGCCGCCGCGCCAACAGCGGGTCAGGGGCCGGCGGGGTCCCACAGTCGGGCGCCGCCCCGGTCGCGCAGTCTGCGCAGGAAAGTGAGCACGCCCGCGCCGCCGGTCGCCCAGGCCACGTCGGTTCCGGTGAGGGTGTGGTCGGGGAACAGCGGCCGGCGTACGGTTCCGCCGCTGCGCGCCAGGATCAGTGAGGCGATGTCCTTCGCTCCGGCCCAGTACGCGTCGTCGCCCGTGGCGAGCGCGGCGTCGACCAGGACGTCGCCGACGCCGGACAGGCCACAGCACTGCGACACCAGGCTCATCCGGGGAGCGATCCGGTGACAGGCCCGGGCGGCGCGCAGCCCTAGGCCGAGCAGTTTCGCGTCCTGTTCGCCGGTGCCCGCCTCGATCAACAGCGCCGCGATGCCGGCCAGCCCCCGGCACCAGGAACCGTACCGGCGGTTGGCCTCGGGGCGTTCGGCCGCGCTCACCAGGCCGGGCACGCGGGCGGCCAGGGCGTCGAGGGACTTGAGGGCGGCGGCGCGCACGGTTTGGTCGGCGGTGGCCCGTTGACAGCCGTAGAGGAAGTGCGCGATGCCCGCGACGCCGTGGGCGAAGCCGAGTTCGTACGCCGCGTCCGACGACGCGGCGGGCCGTACGAGGTCGGGGACCGCGTCCGCTCCTCGGGCAAGGAGCGCGGCGGCGCAGTCGGACGCGATCGCCAGGTGGCGGCCGGCGTCAAGGTCGCGTCCGTCGGCGGTGGCCCGCGCCGCCAGCACCAGGTGACCCGTGCCGGTTCCGGCCCGGCCGCCGATCTGGTCACCGGTGTCGTCCGGCGGGTCCGGTGGCCCGAGCGGTTCGCGGGACAGGGGCCCGACGGCCCGGGCGGCCGCGCCGAGGAACACATCGACGCCGGTCCGGCCCGTGTACAACGCCGCGTTCAGGCGCGGAAGTTCGGCATGGCGTGCGGTGGCGCGGGCCAGTTCGGCGACGGCCTCCACAACGCCGGGCCGGTCCAGGTGCTGGAGCAGTTCGAGGCCGACGCCGGCCGCGCCCGCGTACAGGGTGAGCGACGAGCCCGGGTGATCCGCACCGGGCCTGTCCCACAGACCGGGCACGGCGGCGACACTCGCGGCGACGGTGTGGCCGATCACCTCGTCCAGGAGGGCCGGAGAGGGACGGACAGGGGACGGGATCCGGCGCCTGCCGGGGAGGGCGGGCAGCCCTGCCGCGAACCGCCGTGCGGCGCCGGTGCGTTCGGCCGGATCGAAGCTCATCAGGCCGGCGACCAGCAGGCGCAGCGGCCGCAGGGCGGCGCCGGGCGCGGCCGAGGTCAGGCACGCCAGGGTCCGCTCGCGGTTGACGGCGCGGTCGGGGTCGACGGCGACCGGATCCATGCCGGTGAGCGCGAAGTGCAGGGTGGCGCCCAGCGCGTAGAAGTCGTCGGCCGGGTCGGGTTCGGCGTCGGGGCGGTAGACGGGCAGGGAGTAGCCGCGTGTCGCACCGGCCGGGCGGGAGCCGCCGAGGGCGCTGATGCCGAAGTCGACGAGATGCGCCGTGCCGTCGGAACCGAGCACCACATTGTCCGGTTTGAGATCGCGGACCACCACGGAACGGGCGTGGATCGCGGCCAGGACAACCAGCAACTGGCGTGCCAGGGCGGCCACTTGGCGGCCACCGCCGTCGCCGCGCGCCGCGTAGGGGCCGTGGCTGTGGATGTCCCGGCGCAGGTCCGCGGGGCCGCAGTCGCTCATGACCAGGTACTCGTCCTCACCGTGCCGCAGATGGCCGACGACGCGCGGTACGCCGACGGTGCCGGCCAGCGCCGCCAGCACCCGGTGCTCGTTGCGCAGCCGGCCCCGCGCGTCCAGCCCCCGCTCGTCCTCCGCCATGTGGGCTCTGGCCTGCTTGATGACCACGGGTTCACCGGTCGTCGTGTCCAAGCCCCGAAGGACGTCTCCGCGTGGTGACCGGGCGATGCCCCTGGTGACCCGGAAACGGCCGCCGACCAGAGGGCTCGCGGCCGGGACCACGCAGGGGGCAGGGCGGCCGAACGGGTCGTCGGCCCACGGCGGTTGACGGTAGCGGGGACCCGCGCGGCCCGTGAAGGCGCGCCCGTCCGGGCCGGTCATGACGAGGGTGCTCCCAGCCGCTCTGAAGGGCCCGTACCGGTAGTGGACCGGCGCCCCGTCCCGCACGCGGCGGTCGCTGAGCACGCGGGGGCCGGTGCGTCCGTCGAGGATGCCGGCCAGTTCATGGGCGATGGTCACGAAGTCCTCGGCGCGCGGGTAGACGGTGACCGCCTTGCCAACCAGGTGGGGATGGCGTTCGCCACTGTTGAGGTCCCGAAGAACCGAGGGGCTGAGCGCGAACTTGGCGTCACAGGTGTGGCGCAGCAGGACCGGCACGATAAGGCCCATGGTCTCCATGAGCTCGTCAGGCCGGGTGGAGACGCGGAGCTTCCAGCCGTGCTCATACGCGGGCATGGCCGGATCCATCAGGTAGAGCCACAACTCGTCTGCGGCGAGCCGCCGTTGGGCTCCGCCGAGCAGCGCTTCGAGGCGGCGCCGCAGCGCGTCCGCGTCGTCCGCGTCGTCCGCGTCCTGTATATCGTCGATGTCCTCCGCGTCGTCGGTGTCCCGTGCGTCGTCGTGCCGGGCCGCCCTCATGCGCTCCCCGTTCCACGTCCCGCGATCCTGGCTCCCCGCCGGTGCCGAGCCCGTGCGCGCGGCCCCGGCCGGATGACCGGGGCCGCCGGGGCGGGCTCAGTCGCAGGCCACCCGGGTGGTGGCCGTGGGCCACGGGTCGACCATGCAGGCCTCCACGCGACGCCCGGGATCCACGTCGTCCTCGAACTCGATGAACTGCTCCTCCAAGTCGAGCGGACCCGCTTCGCGGATCTGGAGCTCCACGGGACTGGGGCTGGGACTCATGGCGTTCCTTCCTGCCTCTTCGGTGGATGAACAGGTGGTGACGAACAAGTGGTGCCGAACTGGTGGTGCCGAACAGCTGGTCACGTGCCGCGTCCGCGCGGCGGCCGCCGACCCGCGAGCGAGCCGTCGGCCCGTAGGGGCCACTACAGCGGAGCCGCCGCGAGAAATGAAGGCCGTCGACAAAAATGCCCGCGGAAAATGCGACAGGGGCCGAGCGGGGCCCACCGAACCCGACGGGATCCGTGGTGAAGCGGGCTGAATCCGTGGTGAAGCCGGGCTGAAACCCGTACCTCGCATGATCTGCCACAGAACGCGGCGGACAAGCCACCCGCCGCGCAGGACCACGAGACGCAGGAGCACACCATGCAGACGTTCGCCGCCCCCGCCCCCGTCACCGCCGTCCTCGACATCCCGGCAGGACGGGTACGGGTGAGCGCCACCGACCAGGCCGACGTCAGCGTCGACATCAAGCCCGCGGACGCGTCCAGGAGCCGTGACGTGAAGGCAGCGCGGCAGACCTCGGTCGCCTTCGAGGACGGGGTGCTGCGGATCGTCGCCCCGGCGAAGAACCAGTACTTCGGTGCCTCGGGCGCACTGGACGTGTCCGTCCGGCTCCCGGGCGGCTCGGAGGTCGCGGCCAAGGCGGGCGCCGCCGAGTTCCACACGTCCGGTCCCCTTGGCGATGTCACCTTCGACGGGGCGCACGGCGCCGCCCGGATCGAGGAGGCCGCGAGTCTGCGGCTGAGCGTCCACGCGGGCGACGTCCGGGTCGGCCGCCTCGCCGGCGACGCGCGCATCACGGTGTCGGCGGGCGACATCCACATCGACGAAGCCACCCGCGGCACCCTCACCCTGCGCACCGCCTACGGGGCGATCACCGTGGGCACGGCCCCCGGCGCCTCGGCCACCCTGGACGCGGAGACGTCGTACGGCCGCGTCCACAACGCGCTCCGCAACACCGAGGGCGCCGAGGCCGGCCTGCGTATCCACGCGACGACCTCGTACGGTGACATCACCGCGCGCGGCCTGTGAGCGGGGGCGTTCAGTGCCCCGTCGGGCCGGCCGCCAGGGCGGCCCTGACCTCGCGTACCACCCGGGCCGCGTCCTCGGGGTTGCCCACCACATCGGTGCGGTTCATGTCGATGACGAGGACGTCGCTGGCCGAGTAGTGCCGGTGCACCCAGTCGTCGTAACCCGACCACAGGACCCGGTAGTACTCGACAAGGGCATCGTCCTGCTCGAAGTCGCGGCCGCGCAGGCCGATCCGGTGCAGCACCGTGTCGAAGTCCGCCGTGAGGTAGACCATGAGGTCGGGCGCCTTGCGGTAGGGCAGCTCGTCGATCTCGCGCATCATCTCCTCGAGCAGGCCCTCGTACACCCGCATCTCCAGGGAGCTGATGCGGCCCAGGTCGTGATTGACCTTGGCGAAGTACCAGTCCTCGTAGATGGACCGGTCAAGGACGTTGTCGGCCTGCTTGTACGCCTGCTTGATCGACGCGAAGCGCGTCTGGAGGAAGTAGAGCTGGAGGAGGAACGGATAACGCTTGGCCTGGACCTCCTCGGGAGTCGCCGTGTAGAACAGCGGCAGAATCGGGTTGTCGTCCACGCTCTCGTAGAAGACGTCGCTGCCCAGCTCCTTGGCGAGCAGTTCGGCCACGCTCGTCTTGCCGATCCCGATCATGCCTCCGACGCAGATCACCGGCATTACCTCGCTTCTCCCATGGGTCTTCTGTGCGCGGGCGGTCGTAGCACCCCGCAGCGCCGG
Organism: Streptomyces sp. NPDC006711; assembly: GCF_042869775.1. Lineage (NCBI taxonomy): Bacteria > Bacillati > Actinomycetota > Actinomycetes > Kitasatosporales > Streptomycetaceae > Streptomyces > Streptomyces sp. NPDC006711. Next base: position 155,661 of record NZ_JBIAGO010000003.1, on the reverse strand, counting down.
GGCAGCTGCCGGTGGTTCCTTGATTCCCCAAGGTCTTCGTGACGGCGTCACGCGGTCCCGCCCGGACCGTGGCCGTCGTACGGTCCGCTGTCCTCGACGCCGCTACGACGGACCCCGCGGGCCATGCCCAGGGGCCATGCCGCGCATGCCGCGTGCGATGACGAGCCACCGTCCCGCGGCCGCCATGAAGCATAGATGACGAGGGGGGCGAGCCCAGCCCGAGCGGTTGCCTGCCGGCGCACCGGCGGCCCTCGGCACACCGATGTCCTCGCTACACCGATGTCCTAGGCACGCAACGCCCGTGGGCACAACGGCGCGTGGGGGAGCGTTCGCGGGCATCGAGCGTGGGTCGGTGCGTCAGGTGGTCCGACGCGCTCCCTGGCCCGATCCGTTCCGTCGGGGCAGGTTGTGCGGGGACATCGCACGTCGCGGGAGGTCGGTGAGCCAAGGTGGACGCAAGGGACGAGCTCCGTTTCGACGGCCGGGTGGCCGTGGTCACGGGCGGCGGGCGCGGGCTCGGCCGCGAGTACGCCCTGCTGCTCGCGGCGCGGGGCGCACGCGTGGTCGTCAACGACGTGGGCACGGGGATCGACGGGCGCGGCGCATCGCCATCGCCCGCGCAGGAGGTCGCCGAGGAGATCCGGGGGCACGGCGGGGAGGCGGTGGCGGACGTCCACGACGTGTCGGACGCCGCCGGCGCCCGGGCGCTGGCCGGGACCGCCGTGGAGCGCTGGGGGCGCTTGGACGTCCTGGTCAACAACGCGGGGATCTCGATCCTGCGTCCCCTGGGCGACCTCACGGACGAGGAGTGCGCACGGGTGCTCGCCACCCATGCGGGCGGGACCCTGAACATGCTGCGAGCCGTGTGGCCGCACATGGTCGAGTCCCGGTACGGGCGCATCGTCAACACATGCTCCGACGCCCTCTTCGGCGACACCGGACTCAGCGCGTACGCGGCGGGCAAGGGCGCCGTGCTGGGTCTCACCACGTCATCGGCGGCCGAGGGTGCCGACCACGGCATCAAGGTCAACGCCGTCGTGCCGATCGCCGCCACCCGGATGTCCCTCGAAGCGCTCGACGGCGACGAGCCGACGGCCGCCCTGCTCGGCGACCTCTTCCCCGCCCGGCACGTGGCGGCCGCGGTGGCGTTCCTGGCCCACGCGTCCGTGCCCTGCACCGGGGAACTCCTGCACGCGGCGGGCCGTCGCGTGGCCCGGATCTTCCTGGGCGCCACCGAAGGGGTGGTGTGGGAGAAGGACCCCACGCCTGAGGCGATCCGGGACCACCTCCCCGCGATCCGCGACACGGAGGCGTTCCGCGCGCCGACGAGCGTGAGCGCGTCCATGGCGTACTCCTTCGCGCGGCTCGGCGTGGGTGGCGCGGAGCCCCTGACGCTCGACCTCAAGTCGCCGGCCGCCGGGCCGGAGCGCACCGGGCCGGCGGAAGGCTGAGACACGACACACGGTCTCCGGCCGGAGAACGGGTCCCCGAAAAGTCCCCGGACCGGCGGTGGCCAGGGCCGGCGGCGACCGCTCCGGCCCCTCGCGCGACCGAAGGGGAGCCATGCCCCAGGACATCGAATTCGACCTTCCCGCCTCCCCCGGGATCAGCCGGGGCCTCGACCGGGCCCGCCGACACCACGTGGAGTGGGTCCGGCGCTTCGGTCTGGTCACGGACGACCGCTCGGCGGCGTGGTACGACTCCTGGGACATGCCCCGCCTGGCCGCCCTCGGTTTCGCCCACGCCGACAGCCCGGCCCTGGACCTGTGCGCGGACGCCATGGGTTTCTTCTTCGTCTTCGACGACCAGTTCGACGGCCCGCTCGGCCGTGACCCCGCCCGGACCGCCTGCGTCTGCCGGCAGTTGATCGACATCGCCCACGGCGCCACCGCGCCCGTGGACGCCGACCCGTGCACGGCGGCGTTCGCCGACATCCGCACCCGAGGGACCAGGGAAGCCCACCCCGCCTGGATCGCGCGGACCGCGCACGAGTGGGAGTACTACTTCGCCGCCCAGGCCCACGAGGCGATAGGCCGCCTGCGCGGGATCCCCGCCGACCTGGAGAGCTACCTCCAGGTCCGCCGGGGCATCGCCGGCACCGACCTGCCGCTCTCCCTCGGTGAACGCGCGGCGGGCATCAGCGTGCCCGTGGCGGCCTTCCACGCGCCGCAGTTGCGCATCATGCGACAGACCGCCATCGACGTCACGCTGATGTGCAACGACGTGTACTCCGTGGAGAAGGAGGAGGCCCGGGGCGACATGGACAATCTCATCCTCGTCCTTGAAGCGGCCCGGAGCCTCACCCGCGACGCGGCCGTCGCGGCGGTGCGCACCCGGGTGAACCGGCGCGTCCAGCGCTTCGAGGACCTGGCACGCCAGGTGCCCGAGCTGTGCGCCCACCTCGCCCTCACCCCGGAGGAACGGTCCGCCGTCGACACCTATGTCGACATCATGTCCACCTGGATGAGCGGCTACCACGCATGGCAGTCATCAACTCTGCGCTACCGCACGGCCCCTGAGGTGGTCCCGCCCACGGGCCCCGGCTACCTCGACGAGATCCTGCGACTGCCTTCTCTCCCGTCTTTCCCCACACCCTGACCACAGGCGCGGACTTCGGCCGTTTCAATTCGGGAACTGCGGCTAGACGGACCTCATGTCCGAAACAGCGAAGAAGAACGAGACGACGAACAGCACCGCGGCCAAGCGCACGGCCCGCTCTGCGAGTAACGGAGCTCGGTCTGCCACGGCCAAGGCCACCTCGACCGCGAACGACGCCAAGTCCGCCGCGTCCGAGGCCAAGGACAGCGCGGGCAGCCGGGTGGTGGCGCTGCGCTCCAAGGCCAAGGCCGGTGGCGAGCTGCTGTCCACGATGCCCGGCAAGTCGATCCAGGCGGCATCGACGGCGTGGACCGTGGTGCGCAAGCGCAGGCAGATCGCGGCGGGTGTGGGAGGCGGCGTTCTGGCGGCCCTGGCAGGGGCCTACAGTCTGGGCCGGACGACCGCCCGCCGCGGGCAGGGGCCCTTCACCCGGGCCACGGGCGGCCGCTTCTGACGGAGCGGTGGCTCGAACCCTCGACGGCGGGGTGCGTACGGCGATCGAGCCGCACGCACCCCGCCGTCGCGCTGTCTGGGCGGAATGAAGTCAATGCCCCTACTGACAGGGTGAGTTGACCGTTCCAGGTGGTCAGCCGGGGAAGCGCCCCGTCGAGCGCAGCAGCCAGCGCCGTTCCGCGTACGCGAGGTCGTCCCGCCACAGTCGTCCGGCCGTGTGCCGGATCAGGGGTCTGGCGATCGGACCGAGCAGATGGGCCACGCGGAAGCCGGGCCGGTCGGAGGTGGCGACGACCGCTTCGACCACGGCGGTACGCGGCCGCCCCCGCGCGTCGGTGCCCAGCGGCGTCGCATGCGTTTCGACGACCGAACCCTCGCCCTCGCCCCGGGTGATGCGCATGACGACGGTGCGGGGCCCGGGAGCCGTGAAGGTCGCGCGCACCGGGACGACGACGCGGCCGGCGACCTTGAACGACACGTCGACGACGAACGCGTCGTCCTCTTCGGAGCAGTCGCGCCCCGGCGCGCTCACCACCGTCAGATCGACGAAGGCGTACGGATGGAACCAGGCGCCGTGCCAGGGGTCGAGGCGGTTGGCGACGATGTCCTCGGGCTCGCAGGTGCCCGCCGTCGTGTACACGGAGACGAGCGACCGCTCCAGGCCGGGGCGCCGAGTCAACATCGGTTCGGGCGACGGCACTTGAGGCGAGTCGGTCGCGTCGAGCCGTACCCAGATCAGCACTCCGTCGTCGTACGCGGGCAGAGGTTCCCACCCCGCCGTCGGGGCCCCCGTCAGGGCGAGACCGTGCCAATGGCAGATCAGGGTCCCGCAGCGCACGGGGCTGTCCTTCAACGGCGCCCCGAGGTGCGGGCACTGTCCGGGTCCCGCCACCACCCTTCCCCGCGCGTCGCGCCACATCACGATCTCTTGGCCCGCGATGACGCGTCCCCAGGGCGTGTCCGGGGTCAGGTCCCGGGAGGCGCCCGCCACATACCAGTTGCCCCAGGGCCTTACCTGGGCGCGGCGCAGCGCCGCCGCGATCAGGGCCGGGCCGGCCTCCCGCCATGTGCTGCGCTGGCGCTCCCAGGGCACGGCACGTTCGCGCAGGCCGAGGGGGAGGCGGGGACGCCGTGCCGGATCGCGCGAAACCATGCGCCTCTGCTTTCGTGTTTCGTGAGGAACCTCTGCCGACTCGCCTGCCCGCGATCCTTTCACCCGGCCCCGGAGCGCTCCGGCCGGTGAACCACCACGGTGTCGCCGCTCGGGGCCGTAACGCGTCTTCCCCGGCGGTGGCGTACGCGTGCCCGGCCGACGAGACCGTCCAGGGCGATCAGCGCTCGCCGACGGCGCGGCACCACGGCGCGGCGGTGCACGACCTGGTAGCCGTCGGCGGCGATGGCGTCCAGGATGCCGCGGTAGAGCACGAAGGCGGTACGGATGCAGGGCCTCGACTGGGGGCTGAGCATCGCGAGACCGGGGGCGGCCTCCCGGTAGGTCCGCCGGGTCAGCTGCTCCGCCGCCTTCAGCGCCCGCGTGACACGGGCGTCCCCCTTGCCCGTTCGTCTGCTCCACTCCAACAGCTCGCGGTCGACGCCGTGGGCGGCCAGCAGATCGAGGGGCAGGTAGACGCGGCCCCGGTCCAGATCCTCGCCGACGTCCCGCAGGAAGTTGGTGAGCTGGAAGGCCACGCCCAGCGCCGCCGCGTGTGGTTCGGCCTCGGACGCCGGCACCACGGTGCCGAGCACCGGCAGCATTTGCAGACCGATGACGGCCGCCGAACCGTGCATGTAGGAACGCAGGTCCGCGTAAGTCGCGTAGGAGGTGACCGTGAGGTCGCTGCGCATGGACGCCATGAAGTCGTGGAAGAGCTGGGCGTCGATGACGTAGCGGCGCGCGGTGTCGGCGACCGCCCGGATGACGGGCCGCTCGCTCGCGCCCAGGCGCAGGCCCGCTTCGAGGTCCTGACTCAACTCCGTGAGCGCGCAACGGCGTTGGTCCGTGGTGTCCGTGCTGTCCAGGGCGTCGACGATGTCGTCCGCCCAGCGCGCGAACCCGTACAACGCGTGGACTGCCGCGCGGTGTTCGAGGGGGAGGAGGCGGGTGGCCAGGAAGTAGGTCCTGCCGTGCAGGGCGTTGAGTTCTCTGCACTGCCGGTAGGCGTGGCGCAGGCCGGGGTCGGTGATACCGGCGGCGTTGAGCTCGCGGGCGGTCATCAGGGGCGCTCCTGGGCGGCGTTGCGGACCGGGGCGGGGGTCGAGGCCGGGGCCGGGGCCGGGGCCGAGGTCGAGGTCGGGCGGTGGCGGCGGCGGGGAGCCGCGGCCCCGGTGACGCGCGCGGCCGCGAGCTTTCCCGAGACGAGCACCGTGGGCACCCCGACGCCGGGGGTGGTGCCGCACCCGGCGAGGACGACGTTCTCGGTCCCGTTGACGAGGTTGCGCGGCCGGAACGGGCCGGTCTGCGCGAAGGTGTGGGCGGCGGAGAAGGGCGTTCCGTACAGGTGCCCCCTCGCCTCCCAGTCGGCCGGGGTGACCAGGTGCTCGTCCGTCACGGACGCGGCGAGTCCGTCCAGGCCCCGGCGCTCCAGTTCGGTCAGGAGCTGGGTGCGGTAACGCGGCGCGAGTTCGGCCCAGGCGCGCGCGTCGGGGCCGATGGCGGTGTTGGGGCAGGGGGCCAGGATGTAATGCAGGTGCTTGCCGGGCGGCGCGAGACCCGGGTCGCTCGCGGTGGGCCGGGTGATGAGCAGTGAGGGGTCGCTCATGAGCCTGCCCTGCCGGGTGACTTCGTGGAATGTCCCTTTCCATGCCGCGCCGAACGAGAGGGTGTGATGGGCGAGTTGGGGCCAGGTCCGGTCGCATCCGGCGTGCAGGACCACGGCCGATGGCGCGGCCCGCAGGCCCACCGGGCGCCGGGGCGCCCGGCCCAGCAGCCGGTAGGACAGGGGCAGGTCGGGGGTGAGGACGACGGCGTCGCAGGCGATGCGTTCGTGCGCGGTCACCACCGCCGTGATCCGTTGCCCCGAGCGCTCCAGCCGCACCACGCTCTGGCCATAGCGCAGCTCGGCGCCGGCGGACGCTGCGACGTCGGCCATGGCGGCGGGAAGCGCGTGCATGCCGCCGCGCGGGAAGTACACGCCGGCGACGGTGTCCATGTACGCGATGACGGCGTACGCGGCGAGGGCGCGGGCCGGGGGCACGCCCGCGTACAGGGCCTGGAAGGAGAAGACCCTGCGCAGCCTTTCGTCCTTGAGGAAGTGCCCGATGCGCGCGTCGAGCCGGCCGAAGCCGCCCAGAGCGGCGAGTCGGGCGAGATCGGGGGTGAGCAGCTGGAGCGGCGAGTCGAAGTTGGTGTCGATGAAGCTGCCGATCTGCGCCCGGTACAGCTGCTGTAGCCAGCGCCGCAGCCCCCGGTAGCCGTGGGCCTCGCGGGCGCCGGCGAAGCGGGCGACCTCGCTCTCCATGGCGTCGCCGTCGGTGTGCACGTCCAGGGTGGCGCCGTCGGCGAACCGCGCCCGGTAGGCCGGGTGCAGCGCGATCAGCTCGACGTGGTCGTACAGGCTCGCGCCGACGGCGGCGAAGGCCTCGTCGGCGAATTCCGGCATGGTCAGCACGGTGGGTCCCGTGTCGTGCAGGAATCCGCCGCTGTCCAGGCGTCCCGCGCGGCCGCCCGGGCCCGGTGACCGCTCGACGAGAGTGACCCGGCGGCCCGCCCCCAGGAGGTGCAGCGCCGCGGCGAGCCCGGCGAGCCCGGCCCCGACGACGACAACGTGGTCGGTGCGGCCCGGGATCGTACGCCTCATGAGACCTCCTCGATCACGGCGGCACGCGTGCCCGGCGGGGAAGGGGCGGCAGAGTCCCCGGGGAGCGTCGTGGGGGACCGCCCGGCCGCGCTCTCCATGAGGGCGGCCAGGCGGCGGTGGCCGTCCGGGTCGAGTGCGGCGCGGTCGAGATGGCGGTGGGCCATGTCGAGCAGGCGCGCGATCCTGCGCGTCACGATCCGGTGGGCTCCCGTGGACGTCACGGCCTCGCGGACCGCCCGCAGGCCGTCCGCGTCGAGCCCGGCGCGGCCCACCTCGCGGCCGAACACCTCCCGGGCCGCGGTGTCGCCGGTGGCTTCGGCCCGGGCGAGAGCCACCGCCATCAGGTAGGTGGGTTTGCCGACCCGGACGTCCTGGCCCGGTGGCCTGCCGTCGAGACCGCTGAACAAGTCCCTTACATCGTCGTGGAGTTGGAAGGCGAGACCGGCGCACCGGCCCGCCGAGCGCAGGGCCGTCGTGGTCCGCGCGTCGGCGTCCGCGAGCAGGGCGCCGAGCTGGAGCGGACGCTCCACCGTGTACAGGGCGCTTTTCAGACACGCGGCGCGTACGGCGCGGGCCAGGGACCGGGTGCCGGTGATCTCGCCGTGCATGTCGAGGTACTGCCCCGCGACCATCTCGGTGCGCATCACCGCCCACACGGAGCGCACGTCCCTCGCGAGGGGCGCGGGCAGCTCCAGCTCGCCGACCATGTCGTCGGCCCAGGCCAGCGCCAGATCCCCGGCGAGGATCGCGGCGGACTCGCCGAGCCTGCGGTGACCGCCGCCCGCCGCGAGGGGCGCGTACTGGCCGGACACCGCCGCGTGCAGCGCGGGCTCGCCGCGCCGGACGAGGTCCCCGTCCATGACGTCGTCGTGGATCAGCGCGCAGCACTGAAGGAGTTCGAGCGCGGCGCACAGCCCGAGCGCGCCCCGCGTCCGCGCGTCGCCGGGTCGTGCGCGGCCCCGCAGACTCCACCACAGCAATTGCGGGCGCAGGCGCTTTCCGCCGCCGAGCGCGAACCGCTCAAGACGCGCCACCACGTCGTGCGCGAACGTCTCGTCCAGCGCCTCGGCCCATCCGGCGCGGTGCGCGAGGAACGACGCGAGCCGCGCCCGCACCGCTTCGGGAACATCGGCGTCGACCGCCGCGTACGCCGGGCCCCCGGCCGCGGGGGCCGGACCGGGTGCCGCTTGCGGCGCCGGCGGGCCGCCTCCGAGGTAATGACCGTCGCGCCGCAGGCCGTCTTCCCAGTCCATCGCGGCAGCTCCTTCGGCTTGTCCGTCCGGACGATCGGATGCTCCTGCGCCTGCCCCGACCGCCGAAGCGGATGCGCGGAAGGCGGATCAACCGTCGCCCGTCCGGCGTGAACACGGACGCACCGTGGTACTGGTGACCACGGCACGCCTTCACGTACCGGCCCGCAGCGGAAGCAAACCTGATGGAGTCACCCGATTAGGGCGAGGGGAGCATCGACGCCGATGGACGAAGCCGACGTGATCGTCATCGGGGCGGGCGCGGCCGGCCTGTCCCTGGCCGACCGCCTGGCGGCGCCCGGGTACATCGGGGGAGCGCCATCGGTCGTCCTGCTCGACGCGCCGCCGGGACCGCTGCGCCCGCCCCGGCGGACCTGGTGCTTCTGGGAGCGCGGACCCGGGCGCCACGACGAGGCGGTCACCGCTTCCTGGCGCTCGCTGCGCGTCCACGGCCAGGACGGCCGCACCACCTGCCAGGACATCGAGCCCCTGCGCTACAAGATGATCCGCTCGGACACCTTCCAGACGCTGGTGGACGAGCGCCTGGCCCGGGCCCCGCACATCACGCGGCGTTGGGCCACCGTGGAGCGCGTCACCCCGGCCGGGCGCGGAAGCCACGTCCACCTGCGCGACAGCGAGGGACGTGGCGGTCTGCTGCACGCGCGCTACGTCTTCGACTCCCGGCCCCCAAGCGCCCTGCCGCCCGCCCGCACCTGCCTGTTGCAGCATTTCCGCGGCTGGTTCGTGCGCACCCGGCGGCCCGCCTTCCAGCGTGACGCCGCGGACCTCATGGACTTCCGCACCCCCCAACCGCCCGACGGCCTGGCCTTCTTCTACGTCCTGCCCACCAGCGCCACGACCGCGCTCGTCGAGTACACCCAGTTCTCCGCCGCCGTGCTGCCACGGGACGCCTACGACCGGATGCTGCGCGGCTATCTGACCGACGTCCTCGCGGCCGGCGACCACTTCGTCACCGACACCGAGACGGGGGTCATCCCCATGACCGACGGCCGCTTCGCCCGGCGCGGCGCCCCCGGCGTCTTCCCCATCGGGGTGGCCGGGGGAGCCGTACGCCCCTCCACCGGGTACGCCTTCTCCGCCATCCAGCGCCAGACCGAGGCCATTTCGCGGGCGCTCAGGTCCGGACGTGACCCTCTCCCGCCGCCCCCGCACTCCCGCAGGTCCCGCGCCATGGACGCGGTCCTCCTGCGGGGTCTGGCCAGCGGCCGGGTGGACGGCGCCGCCTTCTTCGGGCAGCTCTTCACCCACGTTCCTATGGAGCGTCTGCTGTATTTCCTCGACGGACGGACCACCCTTGGCCAGGACCTCGCGATCGGTCTGCGCACCCCGGTCCTGCCCATGGTGCGCAGCGCGCTCTCCGCCGCCACTCGCAGGCGGCGCCCCGTCCTGCCGCCCGCCAGGCCCTCATGAGCGTCCCCTCCCCCCGAGGAACACCATGCCTTTCCCGCCAGACCCCGCCGTCCCCTTCGACCTCACCCTCCGGGCGGTGGCGCCTTGACCGCCGCCGCCCCGAGGCCGGGGCGTGACACCCGGGCCCGCCTGCTGCCCGCGCGACCCGGCACCGCACGTGCCCGCGAGGCCACGTCCCTCTCCGTCGGCGTCGTCGGAGGAGGCATCGCGGGTCTCGCGGCCGCGACGGCGCTGGCCGAACGCGGCGTGCGCGTCACCCTGTACGAACGCGCCGACACACTGGGCGGCCGCCTGGCTGGCTGGCCCACCACCCTGAGCGACGGCAGCCGGGTCACGATGAGCCGGGGCTTCCACGCCTTCTTCCGCCAGTACTACAACCTGCGCGCCCTGCTGCGCCGCACCGACCCCGGGCTGCGACGCCTCACGCCGCTCCCCGACTATCCGCTCCGGCACGCGGACGGCCTCCACGACAGCTTCGCCGCCGTACCGAGGACGCCACCGTGGAGCGCCTTGGCCTTCGCCGCCCGCAGCCGCTCCTTCCCGCCGCGTGAGCTGGCCCGGGTGAACGCGGGAGCCGCCCTCGGCCTGCTCGACGTCCGCGTGCCCGATGTGTACGCGCGCCTCGACTCGATCAGCGCGTACGACTACCTCGACACGATCCGCTTCCCCCGGTCCGCCCGGCACCTGGCGTTCGAGGTCTTCTCCCGCAGCTTCTTCGCCGACCCGCGCACCCTCTCGGCGGCCGAAATGGCCCTGATGTTCCACATCTACTTCCTCGGCTCGGCCGAAGGCCTGCTCTTCGACGTGCCGGACGAGCCGTTCCCCCAGGCACTGTGGGACCCCCTTGCGGACCGGCTGCGGCGGCTCGGCGCACGGGTCCGCACCTCCACGAGGATCGACAGCCTCACGCCGGACGCCCGGGGCGGCGTGCGCGTGGCCACGGCGACGGACGACGTCCACCACGACGCCTGCGTCCTCGCGCTGAACGTTCCCGGACTGGCGCAACTGGTCCGAGAAAGCCCGGAGTTGGGGGATCCGGCCTGGCGGGCGCGGGTCGGGAGGCTGCGTACGGCGCCGCCGTTCCTGGTCAGCCGGCTGTGGCTGGACGGTCCCGTGGCGAGCGACCGGCCCGGCTTTCTCGGCACCAGCGGATACGGCGACCTCGACAACGTCAGCGTGCTCGAACGCTGGGAGGGCGAGGCGGCCCGCTGGAGCGCCCGCACGGGTGGCTCCGTGGTCGAACTGCACGCGTACGCACAGTCGGAACGCGGCGACCGGCGGGCCGCGCGGGACCGGCTCGTCGCCCAGCTGCGTCGCGTCTATCCCGAGACGCGCGACTGCGCGGTGATCGACGCCCGGCACGAATGGCGCGAGGACTGCCCGCTGTTCGCCGTGGGGAGCTACCAGGACCGGCCGACCGTGCGCACCAGTCACCCCGGCGTCATGCTCGCCGGCGACATGATCCGCTGCGACCTGCCCGTGGCGCTCATGGAACGGGCCGCCACCACGGGCATGCTCGCCGCCAACGCCCTGCTCGCGCGGTGGGGCATCGCCGGGCACGAGCTGTGGACGGTCCCGCCCCGTGGACGCACCCTGGTGACCAGGCGCCTGGCGGCGCTGTCGGCCCACTGACAGCGCCGCCCAGGACGTCGGCGTACGTCAGGTGCTGAGCAGCCGGTTGAAGAACGAGCGGTACTGCTGGAGTGCGACGCGCAGGTCCTCCGTCGGCACCTCCTCACCTCGGTGCCACTGGCCTTCCAGGTCCCGCTTGTGCGTCGAGAACGTCGTGGCGAGCGCCTGCATGGTCTCGGCCACCAACTGGTCGGCCGCGTTGACGGAGTCCTTGGGGTCGTCGACGAACTGACTCTGGATCCGCTGCCACCTGGCGCGGAACTCCTCCTGTTCCGCCCCCAGCAGGGGCTCGTTCTCACCGGCCGCTTCCGCGTCGCCTCTTTCTTCGTCGGCCGCCCGCACGGAGCCACCCTGTTCGTCGTCCGGCGCTGCGGTGGCTTCACCGGGGAATTGCGGCGGGGTGTCGGTGAGACCTTCGGTCTCGCTCTCGGTGTCCTGCGGCCCGGTACCGGCCAGGTCCTCCGTGGACAGGGCGTCGTCATCGGGGCGGGGCATCTGCGCGTTGCTCATCTCTGTCATCTCCGCACATCCATCCGTACTTGGGCCGGTCACCGCGACGGCGGCGTCCAGCGGCCGCCGGGGCGCCGGATCACGCCGCGTCCTTGTCCGGCCGGTCTCCGTCGTGGAGCAGTTCCTCGAACAGCGCGCGGTAGTGCACCATCGCGCCGCGCAGCTCCTCGGTGGTCGCCTGGTGGCGGGCACTGCGGTCATGCACGTCGTGGGCGGCGCGGTAATGCTCCAGGGTCCTGCCGTGCTCCACCGACAGGTCCTTGACCTGCTGCTCGTACCCTTCGGTGGGGTAGCCGCGCTCGCTCATCAGCGTCGTCACGAGCCGGTCCGCGTCGTGGACGGCGTCGTCCGGGCGGTCCACGAACTGCTCCTGCACGTGCGCCCAGTCCTGGGCGTAGCGGTCGCGGGCGGCGGCCGGCAGCGGCCTGATGTCCAGGGCGTCGTGCCGTTCCTGGCGCTCGCGCAGCTCGTGCTCGCCGGCCCGGCGGCTGTCCTGCGCCTCCACGGTGCGCTCGTACTCGGGGCCGAACCGCTCCCGCAGTTCGCGGCGGCGCTTCATGACCACGCCCGCCGCCACCGCGCAGGCGATGACAACCACCACGACGGCGACAATGATGATGATGACGGTGAGGGACATCGAGTCCTCCGTTCCGTTGGCCGGCCCGGCACGCCGAAGCCCCCGGAGTACGGCCGCTGGCCTTGCGGGGCCCCCGGCCGCGCGCTCACGTGAGGGGTGGACGCGCACCGACGCCGGCGGTTGTCCTGTGGCGGACCTTCTTCTCCCTCGTCAGCGCCGTCGTCCGCCGACAGCGTGCCCGGCAGGAACAGGGCCGCTCCCGCCATCCGCTCTCCGGGCGCCGGGATCAGCCCGGCGCCGGCGATGGCGGTCCCGGCCAGGGGAGTCGTCGTCGCGGACGACTCCGACAGAGGATCGGGCAGTCACCTCCGAGCCATACGGACGTTCTACCTCCGGTTCCTATCGTGCTCCTTGGCGCGCCGGGCGACAAGGAGCACGGGACAGCCGATCACCACGGCGAAGTGCCGGGAGAGCGCCCGCTCTCCCGGCACCCGGCGCGCTTCACGACTGATGCAGCGCCCACTTGCCGCCCTCGACCCGGGCCGAACCCGGCAGCGCGATCAGCTCGGGCTTGAACAGCGGCTTCGCGTCCATCGCGGGCTCCCAGGTCGCCAGGCGCTCGTCCTGCGGAACCTCGATCCGCCGGTCCTGCGCGAGATCGGCGACCACCTTCAGGAGCAGCCGCACACCCAGCGGCGCCAGATGCTCACGCCACAGACTCTGTGCGGTCGAGCCCGGCGGCACCAGCAGGTGTTCCTGCGCGGCGAGCGGGCCGGCGTCGGTCCGCTCCGTCAGGTGGTAGACGCTCCCGCCCGTCACCTTGTCGCCGTCCCGGATCGTCCAACGGATCGCGTCACGCCCCCGGTGCAACGGCAGCAGACTGGGGTGGTAGCCGATGCAGGCGACGGCGGCACGGGCGCGGGTGCGGCGGCCGAGGAAGGCGTGGGAGTGGGCGGCGACGATGACGTCCACGCCGTCGGGGATGTGCATCGCGCGCAGCTCGGCCGAGTCCGTCCACGGGATGCTGCGCGGATACGCCCACGAACGCAGCCGGTCCCAGGACATCGCGTCGCTCTCGTCTGACCGCCCCCTGCGCAGGCGGGGCGCGGCGGCGCCGACGACCTTGTGCCCTTCGTCCAGCAGGGCGTCGCCGACCTGTACCGCGAACGCCCCGCGCCCGGAGAGATAGATGTTCACGCCTGCCCCCCGAGCGGTCCCGTCACGGTCTTGGCGTGCTGTCCGGCCGGTTCGACGTGACCAAGGGCGCCGAAGGAGTTGCCGCTCATCAGTCGACCTCTTTCAGTCCGCGGTGATCGGGCCGGAACCGCACGGGCAGCGTGGCGAACCCGGTCAGGAAGTTGGACCGGATGCGTCGCGGCTCGTCTGTGCGCTCGAATCCGGTGGTGAAGTCCCGTAGCGCCATGAGCAGTTCGGAAATCTCCACCTTGGCCAGGTAGGAGCCCACGCAGAAGTGCGGTCCGTAGCCGAAGGCCAGGTGTTTGTTGGGGGTGCGGCCCAGATCGAAGGTCCCGGGCCAGTCGAAAACACGGTCGTCCCGGTTGCCGGACGCGTGCCAGAGCGTGACGATCTCGCCCGGCCGCAGCCGTTCGCCGTGCAGGTCCACCGGGTGGACGACGGTACGCCCGAAGTGCATCGTGGGCGACGCCCAGCGCAGCACCTCCTCGACCGCCGTGTCGATGCCCGCCTCGCCGTCCTTGAGGCGCTGCCACTGATCGTCGTGGTCCGCCAGGGTGTGGACGCAGTCGATCATCGTGAGCCTGCTGGTCTCGTCGCCGCCGATGATCAGGCTGTAGCAGTTGAGCACGACGTCCTCGTCGGACAGCGGCACACCGTCGATGGAGCTGGCGATGAGCATGCTGATGACGTCGTCGCCCGGCGACGCGCGCCGCTCCTCCACGAGGTCCATGAAGTACATCAACAGCTCGTTGCGGGCCATCTCGGACTCGACCCCGTCGACATCCGTGCCGTTCGTCGACAGCGCGCTCTTGGTCAGCGAGAGCAGGAATTCGCGGTCCTGCCCGGGCACGCCGAGCAGGTTGGAGATCGTGGTCATCGGGATCCGGCCGGCGATCTCCTCGGCGAAGTCGCAGCCGCCCGCCTCGACCGCCTCGCGGACCAACTGCCGGGTGTTGGCCCGAACCGTCCGGGCGACCTGGCTGAGCACCCTCGGTGAGAGCACCCGTTGAAGGATCTTGCGCAGTGCGTGGTGGCGGTGCCCGTCGGTGACGGCCAGCATCCGGCCGGCCCCCGCGTCACCGCCCTCAAGGAGGGTGACCAGCACGTTGCCGCGCTCGGACGTGAAGGTCACGTTGTCCCGGTAGGTGGCCATGATGTCGTCGTAGCGGGAGAGCACCCAAAAACCCCGGCGGCCCTCGGTGGGCGGGTTCCAGTACAGGGGGGCGCTGTCGCGCAGGGTGCGCCAGAACGCGGTGAGGTCGCGCTCGGCGAAGGTGGCGGGGTCGCCCAGGTCCACGGTGTCCAGTACCGGAGTGCGCACGCTCACCAGTCCGTACGCCAGAACCGGCGCGGCCGGAACGGATAGGTGGGCAGCGGCACGCGGTGGCTGGCCTCCCCGGTGTGCAGGGCGCCGAAGTCCACCCGCTCACCGGTCACCCAGGCGGCGGCCAGAGCGGAAAGCGACCCAGCGTCCGGTCCCGCGCACACCAGGCCGTGGTCGCCGCGTGGGAAGGAGTCCACGTCCACGTGCGGCGCGGCGGCCGTCGAGGTGGCCTGGCCGCGGGGGGAATCGTCGGACAGCGCCGCGATCAGCTCCTCGCGGCTGCGGACGACGGCCGCCCACCGGCGGGCCATCACCTTGCGCCCCAGGTTCAGGCTGTAACAGATGTCGTCCAGGCGCTGGTCGGGATGGGCCGTGAGCCACTTCCGCAGCCTCGCGCGCCGCTGGTCGAGCGCTTCGTCGTCCAGGGCGGACAGCGTGGCCAGGCGCGGCCTGCCGACGGCCTCGGGGGCGCGCGGGGCGAGCGCCGGGGCCTCCTCAAGGACCAGGTGCGCGTTGTAACCACCGCCGCCGATCGAGGTGATGCCCGCGCGGCGGATGCCGGACTCCGGCTCCCAGGGCGCCCCTTCGCGCTGCGGGACGAAGGGGGTGCTCGGGAAGTCGAGGTCCTGGTTGACCTCCGTCAGGTTGATCGTCGCCGGGAGGGTGCGGTGGTGGAGGGCCAGCGCGGCCTTCATCGCGCCGAAGCCGCCCGACACCACACCGCCGTGGCCGACATTGCCCTTGACTCCGCCGATCGAGGTGGTGGCGGTCTGCTTGCCGAACGCCATGCTCGCCGCGTGCACCTCCAGCTCGTCCGTCATCGGCAGACCGAGACCGTTGGCCTCGTACAGGGACACCGTGTCGGGGGTGACGCCGCCGACCTCCATGGCGTTGGCGATGCACGCGCTCAGCCGCTCGGGCTGGGCCAGACCGTAGGCCATCGCGCTGACGCCGTTGTTGTTGACGGCCGAGCCCTTGACCACGGCGTAGATGTGATCGCGGTCGGCGACGGCCCCGGCCACCGGCTTGAGCAGCACGGTCACGACACCGCTGGACAGCGAGGTGCCGGTGCCGTTGGCGTCGAAGGGCCGGCAGTGGCCGTCCTTGGACAGGACGCGGTTCTCCTCCCACAGGTGACCGCGCGGGTGCGGCAGGCGGACCATCGCGCCGCCCGCGATCGCCATGTCGCTCTGGCCGAGCAGCAGCGACTGGCAGGCCAGGTGCACCGCGTAGTGGAACCCGGCGCAGACGGCGGCGACGGTGACGGCTTCGCCGGTCAGGCCCATGTAGTAGAGCGCGTTGGAGGTCATGGTGTCGGGCGACCACGCGAGACTGGCCTCGATCGCCTCGGGGCCGACCGACACGCGGTCCGGCGGGGAGCTGTAGAGCGCGGCGGTCTGCGGGTTGTTCGCGCCGTACATGCCCATCTCGGCCGTCAGCCGGTCCGGGTCGTAACCGCCGTCCTCAAGGGCCTCCCACGCGCTCTCCAGGAACAGCCGGTTCTCCGGGGTCATCGCCGCCGCCATGCGGTCACTGATGCCGAAGACCGACGGATCGAACTGGTCATACCCTTCGAGCACACCGCAGGCACGCACGTAGAACGGGCTGTGGATCAGGGTCTCATCGACCAGGATGTCCTCCTTGGCCAGGAACGACACCGACTCCCTGCCGTGGACGAGGTTGTCCCAGAACTCCTCCTTGTTCCTGGCGCCGGGCGCGCGGAGCGACATGCCGATGACGGCCACATCACCCGGGTCGTAGTCCTGCTCGGGGCTTTCGGTCATGAAAAGGCTCCTGCTTCGGGTCGGGCTTCGGGGACGGGCTTCAGGGCGAGGGGATGTGGCTCAGCGGCCGGTGGGGGCGGCGCGCCCGCGCAGCGCCGCGCGGCGGGCGCCGGCGCGCAGGCGGGCCGACGTGACGGCCTCGGGCGCGGCGCCGCTGTCGTCGTCGAGCCAGCCGGCCAGGGAGGAGATGTCACGGAAGCTGAACAGGTCGGGCACCCGCACGCGGCGGTCGAAGCGCCGGGTCATCAGGCGCGCGAGCCGGACCAGGAGCAGCGAGTCCCCGCCGAGGTCGTAGAAGGCGGCGTGGACGTCGATGCCCGTCGGCTCCAGGTCAAGGAGCTGCCCCCAGATCTCCGCAAGCGCGATCTCGGTCGGAGTGCCGGGCGCCGTCATGGGCCCGTCCGAGGCGGGCGCCGGGGGCTCCGGCAGCGCGGCGCGGTCGAGCTTGCCGCCCGGCGCCAGCGGAAGCGCCGCCAAGAACACGATGGTCGCGGGGACCATGTGCTCGGGCAGCTCGGCGGCGAGCCTGCCGGTGATCGCCGACTGGAGCGCGGCGTTTGACCAGACGCCGTCACGGGCGTCGCCCTCGGGCACGACATACCCGATCAGCTTGTTGTCCCGTACGACGGCGGCGGACTCGCGCACCTCGGGGCAGCCGGTCAGCCGGGCCTCGACCTCCTCCAGTTCGATGCGGAAGCCCCGCAGCTTGACCTGGTGGTCCGCGCGGCCGCCGAACCGGAGCTCGCCGTCCTCGGTGAACGCGACGACGTCACCGGTGCGGTACATGAGCTCGCCGTCGCGAAACGGATCGGGCACGAACCGTTCGGCCGTGGTGCGCGGCCGGTTGACGTAACCATGGGCCAGGCCCGGGCCGCCGATGTACAGCTCGCCCAGGACGCTGGCCGGCTGCGGGCGCACATTCTCGTCCAGCACATAGGCGCGGACCCCGGGCGAGGGCGCGCCGAGCGTGGGCTCACCGCTCCCGTCCTTGGGCACCAGCTTGACCGAGCAGAACACGGTGCCCTCGGTGGGGCCGTAGGCGTTGTAGACGCGGTCGGCGCCCGTCTCCCGGTACGCCCGGTCCACCAGCTTGCGCCGCAGCGGCTCACCGCCGAACACGACCGTACGCACCCCGGGCGGCAGCGCGCCCGCGTCGAGCAGACCGTTCATCACCGACGGTACGACGTTCAGATGGGTGACCTTGTCGGCGTACCGGCTGTCCGGCAGATGGACCGCGCTCTCCACGAGCACGACGGCGCCGCCCCGGCACAGCGCGGCGAAGATCTCCATCACCGACATGTCGAAGCAGACCGAGCTCGCCGCCGAGACACCGCTGAGATCACACCCCGCGAAGACCCGGTCCATTTCTGCCAGCATGGCGACGCAGCCGCCGTGGTGGATGGCCACGCCCTTGGGCCTGCCGGTGGAACCCGAGGTGTAGATGATGTACGCGGTGTCACCGGGCACGACCGGCACGGGCCGCTCGCCTGCTCCGGTCCGCACGGCCTCGCCCAGGACGACGGCGGCCGGCCCGGCCGGGCAGGCGGCCAGGGACGCGGGGGTGGTCAGCACGAGGCGGGTCCCGCTGTCGCGGACCATGAACGCCAGCCGCTCGGCGGGGTAGTTGGGGTCGAGGGGCAGATAGCAGGAGCCGGTCCGCAGGACGGCCAGGATGCTCACGAGCAGGTCGGGGGTGCGCTCGACGCAGATGCCGACCGGGACCCCGGGGCCCGCGCCCTCGGCGACGAGCCGTTCGGCCAGCGCGCGGGAGCGCTCGTTGAGTTCGTCATAGGTCAGGACGCCGGCGTCGGAGTAGACGGCGGGCGCGTCGGGGCTCTTGACCGCCTGCTCGACGAAGGCGGAGTGCAGGGTGTCGCTCACTGGTCCGTCCCTTCGGCGCGGCCGCTCGGCGCGACGTCCTGAAGGGGCAGATCGGGATGGGCGATCGAGTCGAAGAGCACGGTGCGGAACAGCGCGAGCAGGGCCGTCACGGTCTGCCTTTCCAGATAGCTCGGTTTGTACTGGATGTGGCCGACCACCTCGCCGTCGATGTCGGCCATCGAGATCTCCAGGTCGAATTTGGCGAGGTGCCTGCGCACCTGGAGTGGTTCGAGCGGGAGGGCGCCGGCGGGTTCGACGGGGGCGCCGATGCCGTGGAAGAGCTTCACGGAGCGGGGGAACGCGTCGCAGGACAGCCAGTTCACCACCACGTCGCACCACGGCGAACGGCCTTCGGCCCTCGGCGGCTTCAGGGTGGACGCCAACAGATCGAGCGGATAGTTCATGTGCTCCAGGAGGCCGAGCGAGAAGGCGTGGACCTCGCGCAGCAGATCGTGGAAGCTGCGGTCACCGGCCGGACGCGCCCGCACCAGGACGGTGTTGAGGTAGTAACCGATGGCGGACTCCCATCCCGGCTCGCCGCGCTGGGCGATCGCGGTGGCCAGGACGGAGTCCTCCACGCCGGCCGCGCGGTTGAGGGTGGCGAAGAACCCGGCCAGGACCACACTGCTGATCGAGACACCCTCGCGGACCGCGAACTCCCTTAGCAGACGCGTCTCTTCGCGGCTCCAGCGCAGCGTGAGATCGCGCCCCTCGTAGGTGACGCCGGGCGGGCGGGTCGCGGGGGAGAGGTCGAGACGGGCGGGCGGGTCGGCCAGCTTCCGCGACCACCACTCAAGGGCCGCGACGGCCGCGGGCCCCGCGAGCCACTGACGCTCCCACGCGACGAACTCCGTGTAGGGCGCGGTCGGTTCGCGGGCGGCGGGGTCGGCGCCCGCGTAGTTCTCCTGGAGTTCCCGGATCATCACGTCGGCGGAGGCCGCGTCCGATGCAATGTGGTGCACGAGCACCAGCAGGTAGTGGTCGGCGGGACCACGGGCCATCAACACCACCCGTACCAGCGGCCCGTTGTCCATGTCGAGCGGCAGGTGCCCGTACTCGGCCAGGTCCTCACGGGCCTGTTCGTCGTCCAGGCCGGTGCTGTCCACCACGACGAACTCGTACACCGGCTCGTCGAGGACGACCTGGTAGGGCCTGCCGCCCGCCTCGACGAAGAGCGTGCGCAGCGCCGGATGCCGCTCCAGCACGGCCCGTACGGCATCCTCGAGCGCCCCTTCGTCCACCTCGGTACGGATCCGGGCGGCCACCATGAAGTTGTAGGGCACGGCGTCGGGCGCGACCATCTGCATGAACCACAGCGATGCCTGGCCGTGTGAGGCGGGCGCCACTTCGAGACCGGCAGGACCGGCGCGCAGCTGCTCAAGGGCCGGCGCGTCGGTGGGCTCGAGGAACCCGCGCGCGGCCAGTTCCTCCACCAGCTCCTCGGCGTCCAGCTCGGACAGGTCGTCGAGGAAAGTCCATGGCTCCGGTGCGGGTGCGGGTGCGGGTGCGGGTGCGGGTGCGGACTCGGGCACGGGGCCGGTGGCCGGCGCCGGCACGGGGGCGAGCGCGGGCGTGGCGGCGACCGGTCCCTCGACGATCCCGACGATGTGGCCGACCACTTCCGACACGGTCCGGCCGTCGAGGAACACCACGGGCGACACCCGGTGGCCGAACAGGGCTTGCAGCCTGTTGACGAGACGGATCGCGAGCATCGAGTCGAGGCCGAAGTCGCGCAGTTGAGTGCCCTGGTCGAACCGGTCGGCCGGCACACCCACCGCGTCGGCGATCTCGGCGAGGACGACGTCCTTCAGCGGCCGGTCCGGCGCGGGATCGGCAATCCCCTGGCTCACGGCCCGCACCTGGATCTCCGCCGCCACGGGCTCCCCGGCGGGCGCCGGGGCGGCCACCTGGGCGCGGGGCACCGTGTCCAGCCAGTAGCGGTCCTTCTGCCACCGTACGAGCGGGGTCTCCACGACCTCGACGTCGTCGGCGAACAACGAGTCGTACGTCAGCGGGATGCCTCGCACGTACAGCGACGCGACGGCCCCGAGCAGACAGCGGACATCGCTCTCCTCGCGTCGCAGCGAGTTGACCGCGTGCACCTGCCTGCCCCGGCCGAGCGCGATCTCCTCGACCGCGCCGCGCAGCGTCTCGTGCGGGCCGATCTCGATGAACGTGCCGACGCCGTCGTCCACCAGCGAGGCGATGGTCTCGGCGAACCGGACCTGGTCGCGCAGGTTGTGCGCCCAGTACTCCCCGTCCGCGACCGGGTTCACCGCGCCGGCGAGCGCCGTGGAGCGGAACTCGATGGCGGGGGTCAACGGGGTGATGCCCGCGACGCGTTCGCGCAGCGGCTCGACGAGCGGATCCATACCGGGGCTGTGCACCGGCCGCTCGACGCGGATGCGCCGCGTGGAGATCCCGTCCCGCTTGAGGTCGGCCTCCAGGGCGGCGATGGCCTCGGGCGATCCGGAGACCGCCGCACTGGTGGGGCTGTTCACCACGGCGATCGCCGCGTGCCGTGCGTACGGGGCGAGCCTCGGCAGCAGCTCCCGCTCCGGCAGATCGACCGAGATCATGGCGCCGACGGCCGCTTGGCGCTCCAGCAGGTGCGAGCGGGCGACCACGACGCGGGCCGCGTCGTCGAGGGACAGCGCGCCCGAGACGCAGGCGGCCGCGACCTCGCCCAGACTGTGCCCCACGACGGCGGCCGGCTCGACGCCCAGGTCGAGCCAGACCCGCGCCAGCGAGACCTGGAGCGCGAACAGAACGGGCTGCTGGAAGTCCATCTCCTCGTACCTGGTCCGCTCGGCCGGGGCCGCGAGCTCGTCGAGTACCGAGCAGCCGCCGGCCGCGCGCACCGCCGCGTCGCACGCGCGCATCGACGCGGCGAACCCGGCGTGCCTGCCCAGCAGTTCACGGCCCATGCCCACCCACTGCGTGCCGCCGCCCGAGAACACCAGCGCCACCCGGCGGTCGCCGTTGCCGGTCACCGTCCCCGTGACGACGTCGGGGTGGGCCTGTTCCGCGGCGATCCTCGCGAGTCCGTCCAGGACGTCCTGCCGGTCGCGGGCGAACAGCGCTATGCGGTGGTTGTGGTGGGTGCGGCGGGTCGCGAGGGTGTAGGCGAGGTCGGCGACCCGCAGATCGGGGTGCCGCTCCACGTGGTTGGACAGCTCACGGCAGGTGTCGGTGAGTGCGGCGGCCGTACGCGCGGTGACGGGCACGAGGTAGGTCTGCTCGTCGCCCGCGCCGCCGCCCCCTCGGCCCGGGGCGACATGGCGTCCCCGGTCGCCCGCGAGGAAGGGGCTGGGAGTGACGGTGAGCCCGGCGGCGTACAGCGCGCCGAGCGATCCGAGCAGGGTGGAGGCCTCGTCGGCGCCGCGCCTGAGCGAGGGCAGCGTGGCCGCCGTCAGGATCTCCGACGCGGACTTCAACAGCAGCGGGTGCGGGCTGAGTTCGACGACCGCGTCGATGTCGTGGTCGCGCAGCGCCGTCAGGGCGCCGACCACCTGGATCTCGCGGCGCAGGTTGTCGGCCCAGTAGTCGGCGCCCAGTTCCGAGCCGTCCACGAGCGCGCCGGTGACCGTGGAGATCATCGGGATGTGCGTGGTACGCGGCCTGAGGCCGGCGAGGTCGGCCTTGAGCGGGGCGAGCACATGGTCGATGAGCGGGGAGTGCGGCGCGTGACCCATCCGTACCCGGTGGTTGGTGACGCCCGCGGCGGTCAGCCTCCCGGCCAGGTCGTCGATCGCCTGCGAAGTGCCGGTCACCAGAGTGGAGTTGAGGCCGTTGTGACCTGACAGCGTGAGGTCGTCGGTGAGGTACGGCCGGGTCGCCTCCGCGCTCGTCATGACCGCGAGGCCGTCGCCGCGTCCCACGGCCAGCTGCTGGAGGAGGTGGCCGTGCCGGGCGGCCAGCAGGGAGGCGTCCTCGAAGTCGAGGGCCCCCGCGATGTGCGCGGCGGCGAACTCTCCGACGCTCTGCCCCACGACGACATCCGGCTCCACCCCGAGGGAGCGCCAGGCGTCGGCGAGCGCGACCTGGAGGGAGAACAGGAGCGGCTGGAAGACGTCCATGTCGTCGATGCGGCCGTCGGGCGCGAGCAGCTGCTCGACGAGCGAGAAGCCCAGCAGCGTCCGCATCCGCCGGTCGCAGCGCATCAGGGACCGGCGGAACACCGGAAGACCGGCGAGGAGCTGCCTGCCCATGCCCACCCACTGCGAGCCGTTGCCCGAGAACAGGAACGCCACCCTGGGCGCCCGCACGGCAGGTTGGCCGACGCTCAGCCCCTCGGCCTCTCTCCCGGCGGTGAAGGCGTCCAGCTTCGTTCTGAGCTCGCTCACCGAGCGGGCGGTCACACCCAACCTGAACGCACCCTCACCCGGCGGCAGTTGGCACATCGCACGAAGGTCGTTGTCCTCGCGCAGAGCCGTGGCCCGCTCCACCAGTGCCTCGCGCGAATCCCCGGCCAGCAGGACGAGGACTCCTTCGGGGCGCGGCAGTTCCTCCACGACGACATGGCTGATCGCGCCGCCGAACCCGAACGAGCTCACACCCCCTCGGCGCGCGTCGGAGCGGCGGGGCCACGCCGTGAGCCGGTCCTGGACGGTGAGGTTGTACTCCTCGAACATGATCTGCGGGTTGGGGGCGGCGTAATGCAGGCTCGGCGGCAGTACGCCGTTGCGGATCGACAGGGCGAGCTTGACCAGGCCCACGATGCCGGCGGCCGCCTCGAGGTGGCCGACGTTGGACTTCACGGAGCCGAGCCGCAACGGCTCGTCGCGATCGGCGCCGAGTACCGCTCCGATGGCGTTGGCCTCGATGGGGTCACCGAGCGGCGTCGCGGAGCCGTGGCACTCGATGTAGTCCACCTGTGCGGGCGCGATGCCGGCCCGGCGGTAGGCGTTGCGGAGCATGAGTTCCTGCGCCTGCGGGTTGGGCGCGGTCATGCCGTTGCTCAGGCCGTCGTTCTGGGAGGAGCTGCCCTTGATCACGCAGTACACCGGAAGCTCGCGCTCAAGGGCCACGCTCAGCGGGGCCAGCACGACGACCCCGGCGCCCTCACCCCGCACATAGCCGTTGGCCCGGGCGTCGAACGGCTTGCAGCGGCCGTCCGGGGCGAGCGCGCCCATCGCGTCCATGGCGGTGTAGTAGTCGGAGACGAAGCTCAGGTTCACTCCGCCGGCCAGCACCAGTTCGCTCTCACCCATCCAGATGGACTGGCATCCCGCGTGCACGGAGACGAGCGATCCGGCGCAGGCGGCGTCGATGGCCATGCTGGGGCCCTGGAGACCGAGCACGTAGGAGACGCGGTTGGCGATGATGCCGTCGTGCATGCCGGTCGCGGTGTGCGGGGTGATCTGGACGCCGGGACCCCGGTAGTGCGCGAGCGCCGCGTAGTCGCCCCAGCAGGAGGCCATGAACACGCCCGTCTCCGTGCCGACGAGGCTGCCGGGCGCGACCCCCGCGTCCTCAAGCGCCTCCCAGGCGAGCTCCAGGATCAGGCGCTGCTGGGGGTCCATCTGGACGGCTTCGCGCGGCGAGATGCCGAAGAACAACGGGTCGAACTGGTCGATGCCGTCGATGAATCCGCCCCAGCGCACCGCGTCGCCCAGCAGCTCGCGCCGCGCGGCCGGCACCGGTCCGACGGCGTCCCGGCCCTCGGAGAGCAGCTGCCAGAACGCCGACGGGTCCGGCCCGCCAGGAAAGCGGCAGCCGATACCCACGATGGCGACGGGTTCGTGCGACGCGGCGCTGCGACGGCCCTGGTCCGGTGGCGCCTGCGCGGCACGCGGGCCCTCGGCGAGCGCGCGGGAGAGCGCGTCGATGGTCGGGTACTGCCACATCCAGGTGACGGGAACTCTCCAGCCGAGCAGATCCGACAAGGCGGCGGCGAGCGTCGAGAACTTCAAGGAGTCGAGGCCGTACTGGTGCATCGGCGTCCAGCGGTCCACCACCTCGCCGGACAGGTCCATCAGCTCGGCGACACGAGACAACAGAAACTCTGCGAGGGCATGCGAATCTCGCGCTGCGCGCTCTTGGGGCATTGCGGCTCCTCAGCGGGGCGGACGGAATGGGGCCGATGAAGGGGGAGGCCGACGGGTCATGGGGTCGGTCGCGCCGTCGGTCGGGGCAGGGCACCGGACATCAGGTGGCCAGGGCGCACACAGCCGTGTCGCGGTGAAGAAGGCCGGCGCCGGACGGTCGCGGAGCGGATGGGCCGGCGCCGGGGTGGTCGGCCACCGGGTGGCTCATGACGGGAATACGGCGCTTCGACGTGGAGAGGGCCGCAGGACGGTGAGGAAGTCAGAAGTCGGGGGAGGAGCAGACTCGTTCAGAAGCGAGGGGAGGCGTCTGCGGAGTACGTCGATGGACTCGGCATCCATGCGAGCCACGACCGCATCGCCTTCGAGTATGTGCACACGGAACTCTCCATTCGCACAACCACGTCCGACAAGCGCCAGGATCTTTGCGTCCCGGTGACGCGTGATGTGGTCCGGCGAGGAACCACATCGCATCGAGGGGCACTCGCCGGGCCGACGCACTTCAGAGTGTCATCCGGTGGTGAGTGAAACAAGTGTTCCTCATGGGTCAGAAGTGCAGTGGCGCGATTTGATCCACGAACTGCCCGTTTCGGTGTCGCGACAACTGTCGTGCCGAAGCGGCTAGTTGCTGCCGTTCCCGCAGCCTGAACAGGGTCAATGATCCATGGTTGTTACGCACTTGGGCGGGTGGCATCGAACACGGAAGCGTACACATCACGCCGCCACACATGTGTGCCCGCGCTACCAACCACCGTGCTCTGAGCAGGAGATGGGGGTTCGTGCGAGGTGTGTGGTGAGGGCGTCGCGTCGGGGCCAGGTAGACAGCGTGCGAGAGGCACTGCAAGCTGCTTGGCATGAAAATCATGAACCACGAGCCGACGCCGACTGACGTCCGCGTCCTGGTGGTAAGTACCGAACGAATAGAACTCCCCGCCCCGGGGCAGCCACTGAGGGCCGGTGCCGACGCCACCGGCGCCCGGCGATTATGGCTCGGTCACCGCCGTGTTCTGACGGCCGTCGGCGAGGTCGGGGGGCCCGTATGACCACGACCGAAGTGACGCGACGGCACCGGCCCGGGCTCGCGCTCGGAGTGCTGGCCGGGGCGCTCGCCCTGGATGTGAGCGGCCTTGGCGTCCTCAACGCCGCGCTGCCCTCGGTCGGGGAGCGTTTCCACCTCGACGAGGTCACGCTCCAGTGGGTCATGATCGCCTACGCCGTCACCTTCGCCGGTTTCCTGCTGGTGGGTGGGCGGCTGGCCGACGTGTTCGGCCGACGGCGGGTGTTCGAGTGCGGCATCGCCCTGTTCACCGCGGCCGCGTTGGTCGGCGCCGTGGCACCCGACACCGCAATCCTGCTCGGTGCGCGAGCGGTCCAGGGCATCGGCGCCGCGCTGTCCGGTCCGGCCGCGCTGGCCCTGCTCACCGAGGTGTTTCCGGCAGGCCCGGCACGCAACCGGGCGTTCAGTGTGTACGCCGCCGTGGGCGCGGCGAGCTTCAGCGGCGGGGTGATGCTGGGCGGCGTACTGACCCAGTTCTTCGGTTGGCGTTCAGTGCTGTGGTTCTCGGTGGCGGTGGGGGTGGGGGTGCTGTCGGCGACGCGCGCCGGACTGCCCGGAGGTACCGGGCGGGGTGGCCGGCTCGACCTGCCCGGTGCGATCGCGGGCACGGCGGGCCTCACGCTGCTGGTCGTCGGCGCGAGCAGCCACGGCGCGCTCGCGTGGGGCTCGCTGTTCGGCGCGGTGGTGCTCCTGCTGCTCTTCGTCGTACGCGAGCACCGCACGCCCGACCCGGTGCTGCCGCTCGGTCTCTTCCGGCTCTCCTCGGTGCGGTCCGCGAGCCTCGCGGCGTTCCTCCAGTACATGGGCTCGGTCGGGATGCTGTTCTTCGCGCCGCTGTATCTCCAGGGGATGCTGAAGTATTCGCCGGTCGAGTCGGGCATCGCTCTCGTGCCGATGTCGGCGGCTGTCTTCCTGACCGCCAACTTCGCCACGGGGCGTCTGCTGGCCAAGTACACACCGCGCACGCTGATGGTGGTCGGGCTCGTCATGATCGGCGTGGGGACGGCGTTGTGGATGAGCACGCCGCACCAGGGTGACTATGTGGTGCATGTGCTGCCCGGCCTGGTGATCAGCGGGATCGGACAGGGGCTGAACTTCCCCTCGATGACGTCCGCCGGGCTCACCGGCGTCGCGCCGGAGCGGCACGCGGTCGCCGGCGCGGTGAACGTCGTGGCCCAGCAGATCGGCGCGAGTGTCGGCGTGGCGGTCATGGTCCTGGTGGCGGCGACCAGCGACGACCAGCTCACCGGCTACCACCTCGCCTACCTCGTGGCCGGGGCCGCGTGCGTGCTGGGGGCGGCGGTCATCTCGATGACAGGACGGGGTGACCGAGCTGCCTGACGTGCCGTCAGTTCGCCGACGTGGCAAGGCTACGGAGACCGAGGTGCGGGGGGTCGGAGTCGCCGGAGGCGGACGTGGGCGGCGAGCCGGGCGCGGCCCGGTCCGGCCGCCCGGCCATGGCCGCCCCCAGCGCACGGGGGTGAATCTCGACCACTACGCCACCGTCGACATCCCATCCTGCTCGCCGCCGACCGCAGGGGAGCGGCTTGGTCGTGCGACACGGTGGGTGGCATCGCGGGTCGGTCCCACATGTACGCGCTGGACGGGGTCCTCGACGCCGAGCAGCCGGCGGGCCTTCGCGGCGGTGACCACCGGCTCCGGAGGGCACGCGGTGCACTTTCGCCCACGACGGCTTGGCGGCGCCGCGGTGGGGCGCCGGGCCGGGACCCCGGGGGCGCTGCCGCCGGAGTCCCGGTCGGGGACCCACCACCCGCCGGGGCCCCGCGCGTCAGAGCGTGCGGAACGGACCGACCGTACCGACCGTCAGGTGCGGTACCGGAAGGTGATCCGGCCGCGCGTCAGATCGTACGGCGGGAGCTCCACCAGCACCCGGTCCGCCAGCACGATCTTGATGTAGTTCTTGCGGATCTTGCCGCTGATGTGCGCGAGCACCTGGTGGCCGTTCTCGAGTTCCACGGTGAACATGGTGCTGCGCAGACACTCCACGACTCTGCCCTCGACTTCGATGACGTCCTTGTTCCTCGTCATCGCAGTACCAGTTCCAGGTTGCTGCTCACCGGTTGGGCACCCATACCCTCGAACAGCGCCGTCGCCGCCCGGTTGGACTCGTGGACCTCGGTCCACGCCGCGCCGCACCCGGAGCGGTGCAGCGTCCCCAACGCGTGGGCGAGGAGCGCCCGCCCGATGCCACGGCGCTGCTCACCGGCTCTGACCGCGACCAGGCCGACGCGTGGCCGTTTCACCCTCACGACGCGGATGAGACCGAGACAGCGCTCCGGCGTGGCGGCCACGGCGTACTTCGACGGGTCGACGATGGTGTCACCCTTGGGGTGGTCGATCACTTCCGCCGGCATCGACTGCCAGCCGACGGTTGCCTCGACTTCGGCCCGGATGGCGCGGTCCACCTCCCGCAGCGCCCGCTCGTCCACCTCGCCGCCGGGCACGATCGTCACGCCCTTTGGCAAGGGCGGCGCTTCGAGCCCGGTGATCCCGGGATCGGTCGGCACGACGTACTCCCACTCACGGCGCCGGATCGTGAAACCGGCCCGTCGCCAGCTGTCCGTCACGGCCATGTCGGCTTCGTCGACCACCGTGTACAGCGGCCTCGGCAGGGCCGCCGACATCGCCTCGGCGAGCCGGTCGAAGGCGGCGTCGTGCCAGGCGTCGACGCTCACGAACATGCGCCCGTCGGAGCGGTGGTGCGTATGGCCGCGCCCGATCACCAAGTCGTCATCGAGTGCGTGCCATTGCCCGTCAGCGACGCGCGTGATCAGCACCGCGTTCCAGCTCGGGCCAGGGGTGAAAAGCTTTGTGTTCATCGGAGTTCCTTCCAGGAATGCCTACATCTCAGGCGCTCCTGGCGACACCGAGTGTCAGCCGCCGGACCGTGACGGGGTGAGGGAGCGCCCTTGAGTCACTGTGTTCACGGGGCTCACCTCCATACGACGATTGCACGGTCCACCGCGAAAGTAGCAGCGGGCGCATCCCGGCTCAAACCCTTTTTGACGCAGGTGCTTTGACGCGGGCGCTTTGACGCAGGTGTGACGCGCGTGGGGACCGGGCCGCGTGCGGCCGCCCGGTCCTGGTCAGCTGACGCGGCGGTTGGTCCGCCGCCGCGTCAGCTGATGCTCACGTTGCCGCGCAACCCCACACTGTCCAGCCCCCGGCCGAAGCAGGAGCGGACGTCGGTGGTGGGCAGGGCCCGCGCGGTGACCCCGTGGCCGGCGAAGGTGCCCGAGTGGATCCTGCCGCTGAGGAAGGAGTCGAGGGAGGAGTAGCCCTGGGCACCCGTCGCCGTGGGGACCAGGGTGGAGCGGCCCATGACGCGGCCGTGTCCGTCCGGATCCGAGTACCAGGTGATCGTCGCGGAGCCGCGCACGTCCGAGACCCGGGTGCAGGCGGCGTGCCCGCTGACCTGGAGGGCGAGCCGACCGGAGCGGATACCCGACTGTTCACCGCCGCAGTCGTCCAGCCGGATGGTGCCGCGCGCGGTGATGTGACGGGGGGTGGCGGAGACGGCGGGCGAGAAGGAGACGGGGCATGGAGGGGGAGGTGCGCAGGACGCACCGCAGCGTGGGTGCTGCGAGGGTGGTGGCGGCGGAGATGGTGGCGGCGACGCGGCGGTGGGTGGCGGCCGCTTCGGTGACCAGTACGGTGCTCAGCAGAAGCAGAGCGCTGGCGAGGACAGCTGTAACCCGCGTCGTTCGGCGGCGCGAGACGCCTGTGGGGGCCGTGGGGTGGCTGGGAGGCATGGGCGTTCTCCTTCGTGGGCGAGTACGTACGGATGCGCACGCACATGTACGGAGGGTGTGCGCGACGCACGCTAACGACTCTTCCGGCTACCGCCAACTAAATCGTCACTTGTTCGGCCTAGGGGTGTTTGTCCCATGGCTGGAGGCTGTTTTGTCGTGAATCTGTAACGGCGCGGCCGGGACGCAACGCGCCGCGCGGCAGCCTCATCTGGCAGGACAGCAAGGCGCGTTGGGCGGTTTCGCGAGGACGCGGAGCCGCACCGCGCGGGGGATCCCAACGAAGGGGAAGTCCATGACCAGGACGAAGAAGACCGGGTTGAAGGCGCGCGGCGGACGGCTGGCCGCGGTCGGCGCGCTGGGTCTCGCGTCGGTGGCTCTGGCCACCGCGCCGGCGTTCGCCAAGGGCGCTGTGGAGATCACGGCGCCGCACACGGCTCAGGTCGGTAAGACCATCACCGTCACGGCGCACGGCGGCGACGACAGCGCCGGGCTCCTGCACCAGCTCTGCGTGGAGGAGAACGGGTTCGGCGAGGGGTGGCACCAGGAGACGTGCAGCACGCCGGCCAAGGGTGACGCGCGCGTCACCGCGGCGGGCGCGTCCGCGCGCCGGGGCGACCTGCGGTTCCGTGCGGTGCTTTACGGCCTGACCAGCCGGCACGACCAGAAGCCCGTCCGCCTGCACGCGTCCGACGTGGTGACGGTGCACGTCCGCTGAGCCCGCGGGATACGAGGGCAGCGCAGGTCTGAACCGGATCTGGACCGGATCTGCACCGGACCGGCGTCCTGTGGGGCCGCCACCTTGTGTGGCGGCCCCACAGCGCTGCGGCGGCCGCGCCGCGAGCCCGGGTTGCCGGGGGCGCGAGGTCAGGACGGGCTCAGGTCCGTATGGCCCATTCGAGGCAGCGGTGGTTCGTCTCGTCCTCGTAAGGGGCGGGCCAGTAGTACAGGAAGGAACCGCCCGTCTCCAAAGCGTCGGCCAACGAGCGGAAGAGCTCGGTCAGGCTGGTCGCCCACAGGGTGCCGTCCAGATCGCCGGATCCGATGCCCATTTCGTACACGTAACCGTAAGTGGGCCCGGGCCGGTGGTCGACGAAGGCGACACCGCCGTCGTTCGGCAGCGCGAACGGCACGCAGCGACGCAAGTTGACGGCCAACGCGTCCTCAGACCACAGGTCGGCTTCGATGTTGTCCTCGCCGACGTCCACGAGGTCGTCGTACGCCATCGCCATGTCGTCCACCCCGCAGAGCCGGTGGCCCAACGGAAGAAACGCGCCCGCAGGCAGGAATTCGCGCGAGCCGGGGACGACGGCGGGTTCGCCGGCCCCGTCGTGCTGTTCCAGCAGCGCCTTGAGCTCGGGATGCAGCGGAAACCCGAGCCGAGCCTCCATCTCGACCATCCGCTCGGGCCGCGCGGGCCCACGCAGAAGCGCGTGATCGGCGGGCGAGTTCACCCGGAGCCACGATTCGAGCCGCGACCACTCACGACGGAACGCGTCAAGGTCTGTATGTGCCATGAGCCGAAGGTAACCGCCCCCACTGACAATGAGCTCCGGGGTGGGGCTCGGAACGAGGTGGACCTGCGGAACTCTCGTCGGCTGCGTCGGGCGGCCGTGCGATAGCTTGCCGCGCATGACTGAACCGGGATCCGCCACTTGGTTGTCGTCCCCGATCCGGAACGCCCGCCTCGTGCTCCGTACACCGGAGGCTCGGGACCGCGCGGCGTTCATCGAGCTGTTCGCCTCACCCGAGGTGGGCGTCTACGTGGGTGGCCCACGCCCGCGCGACGAGTTGGAGCGCGCGATGCCGGACGTACCCCTGAGGCGCCCGGGACTTTTCGTGGCCGCGCTCGACGGCGAGATGATCGGCATGGTCACCCTCGATCGGCGCGAGTCCGAGCGGCCCGGGCGCATGGGGCCGGACGTGGGGGAGGCCGAGCTCGGCTACATGTTCCTGCCGGAGGCGTGGGGGCGAGGGTACGCCGCCGAAGCGTGCGCGGCGGTACTCGACTGGTTTGCCGACGAGCGCCCGGACGCACCGGTGGCCCTCCGCACCCAGACCGCCAACAATCGCGCGATGCGCCTCGCGGCCCGGCTGGGGTTCGTCGAGGTGCGACGGTTCGAGGAGTGGGGGGCCGCGCAGTGGATGGGCGTGTGGTCCCGGCCCGGGCGGTCGAGGCCGGCCTGAGGTCGGGTGCGACCAGGTGGGCCGAGGGGATGGGCGGTCCCTCGTTGGCACCCAACACCCTTTGCTGCGAGGGTAGTTGGCGTCCGACCGCGAATTCCAGTATCGGCTGGCTGCTCGCACCCGCGCGACGGCCACTCCGAGAAGGCGGGCCTTCGTCAGTCTGTGGTGGGCCGGGCTTCCGAGGGGAGAACGTGGTGGCTGCGGTCATTCAAGAACGAGTGGTGCAGGGCGTATTGCCGCGACCCACCGGCATGGTTGTCGGCCGCCTCTTGCGCTGCGGCATCGGCCCATTCCGTGAGGACGAACGCGCGCCGGCCGTCCGGAGTCAGGTGGATGTGTGCGCCGAGCAGGCCCGGCGCCGCCGTGGCCACGTCGTCGGCGAGGTCCGTCGCCACCACGGACAGCCCGAAGACGCCGGGCTCGTGCTCCGCGTCGTGGACCACGCTGCGATGGAGGCGGGTCCGGTTGAGCCCCGGGCGGACGATGCCTGGCACGAGGGTGTCGACACGATTGACCATCCCGGCCCGCCGGGCACGGACCCACGTGAGGTGGTTCTCATCGCTTGTCCACTGGGCATAGAAGAGGAGGCCGGTGCCGTCGGTGGAGAGGAATATGTACTGGGCCAGGAGCGCGGAGGGCATCTCCGCTGCGGCCCACTCGCCGATCATCACGTCGGCGGCCGCGCGCGAGCGCTCGGGGGTGCCGGTGTGCCACTCACTGATCAGAGCGGTTCCGGCGGCGGGGTGGACGAGGTCCAGGAAGTGGGTCATGGTCGCCACTCTCGTACGTCAACCGCACTTGAGGTCAAGCGACCGGATCCGTTGCGTGGACGGTCCCGTTGCGCGGCCGCCGGCCCGGTCGGCCATCCGCAGAGTGGTGTCGCATCCGCCGGCCGCCATGCGCTCCGTGAAGAGGTTGATGCCCTCGCTCCATGGGCCACCGCGGATCCGGGCCGGCATCTGGCCTCGACCCGGTCGCAGGAACGCGGACGCTCGCGGTCAGCCTGATCGACCGATCCACGTTCCACACGGCGACCGGCGAATTCGGTGTCAGGGGCGGCCCGCGACGAACCAGCGGCCGGGGAGTTCCACCGGGGTGCCGTCGGGATGGGTCTCGCTCATGGTGAGGGCGGCCGCCCCCTCGTCGAGAACGGTGAGACCGGCCGCGCGCAGCAGGGCGGCGACTTCACCCTCGGCCACCTCACCTGGGTGCAGGTCGTGTTCTTTGACGCGGCGCAGTTTGGGTGAGGGGCCGCCGGGCCGCGCCGCGACGGCGGCGATGACCTCCTTGGCCTCCCCGGTCGGTTCCAGGACGAGGGCGCGTCCGTGCGTGCCGACCAGTTGAGCGACGGAGGCCGCCACGGCGGGACGGTCCTCCGGGTCGCTCTGGTGCAGCACGGCCCGCATGTAGACGTTGGTATCGCCGAGTCGTTCGTGCAGGTCGTCGGCCTCTGCGGGGTTGGCGAGGTTGAGCTGTTCGTACGTGGCGATGCCCTCCGGGTCGGCGCGGCGGGCGTGGGCGACGGCGGCCGCGGATAGGTCGACGCCGACGGCGCGGGCGAAACGGGTGGCCAGGAAGCGGGTCTGGGTGCCGTTGCCGCACCCCAGGTCTGCGATCGGCAGGGAGCGGTCGGCGTAGGGGTCGAGGTGGTCGAGGTCGCGCCGCGCGCTGAGGGCCGGGTCCGCGTCCCAGAAGGGTTCACCCGGTTCGCCCGAGCTCTCCGCCCAGAACCCGTCCCAGGCGGTGCGGTAACGGTCGGACATGGTCATGTGGGTCTCCTCGTGGTGTGCGGTGTGCGGTGTGTGTGCGGTGCATGGAATCGGCGGCGTCGGCTGGCGTATGGGGGGCCGTTCCTGGGGGTTACCCGGACCCCGGCCCGCAACGCCACACGGAAGAGGTGAGGCGGCGTGGCGCGCATTGACGTTTCCGGCCCACGCGCTCCCAGGCCCTCGTCCGATCCGCATGCCCTGAAGCCGGCAGCGCAGGACGCCATGCGCCAACTGGGTGATCAGGCGACGGTGTTGCGGAAGCGTACGGCGGCACGTTCCTGGTGACCTCCCCCGCCCACGGCGGCACGGCCGTACGAGCCACCTGCCGCTGTGGGGGCGCGGCCGCTCTGCCGCCGAGCAGCCCGGGCTGGACCGACGAACTCTGGGACTTTTACGAGGCGTACGAGAAGAGCGAGCCGGTCAAAGGGGCGGCGCCTGCCGGAAGTCCCTGCCGGACAGGTTGCCCGGTTCGAGGCGATGTGGGAGCGCAGCCAACTGTCCGACTCCGCGCATAAGTTGCTGAGAAACCCTCGCGAGCGGGTGGAAGGAGGCGGCCTCGCGGACCCCGTAACTGCCCGCGTATACGGCGGGCGTTGTGGACCGGCCGCTCGGTCCCGTCCCGGCGCACGCCGCACTCGAAGCGTTGCTGCCGCCGACCGCGCTCCTCGTGCCCGAGCCGGCGCCCCCGTGGACCGCTGGCTGGGACGAGCGTGACGAAAACGACGGATTCCGTCCCGACTGGCTCCAAGTCCGCCGGCTGGTACGCGAATTGATGCCGACGCCGAAGAGTGTTACGCGGGAGCGAATGGCGGAGGCCGAGAAGGAGTGCGGGGCGCTTGGACTCGACGGACTCGACGGGGGTGAGGGGGACTTCGCGACCCTGTGGACCACCCGGACCGGGGCCTGGCTGGCGGAGGAGATCTTCGAGGGTTTGACCCGCCTCTGCGATGTCATGGATCTCGAACCCCGGTTAAGGGATTTCGCAGAGGAGTACGTACGACGCGGCATGACTGTCGAAGCGGCACGCGCGTTCATGCTGGCCCAGTGAGCCGGGGGCCGGAGGGCTCGGGGTCGGCGCCGCGGCCTTGGGGAGGCGGCTTCCCCGTTCCGGCGGTTCTTTACGGCGCGGCCTTCCGTTCCTCGGGTCCGAGGCCGCGGAGGGACCACCAACCGTAGAGAGCGAGCAGGGGTTTGCCGATCATCCATTCGCCGGGCCGGTGATCATCGGCCCGCACCACTCTCTCGGCCAGATCGGGGCGCTGGCGCCGCAAGTACGCACGGGCCTTGAGGGCGTGCGCCGGCTGCGAGGCGAATTTGATGCGGTCGACGTCCTCCAGGAGCGGAATGACGTTGGTGATGTTCTCCCATGTCGTGGTGCTGCGGTCCTCGAGCAGTACGGTGCCGTCGTAGCTGAGCGCCGCCTTCGCGTAGTCGGCCATCAACTGGGCCTCCGGGGCCCCTGTGCCGGTGACGCCACCGCTGAAGATCACGCGCGTGGAGCCAGGACCGTCAGCGGCCACGGAGCGGATTCCCGCGCGTACGCGCCAGCGGTTGATGAAGTTCGCCGTCGGCTGCGGATTTCGGAATCCCAGCACGACCACGGCTTCGGATGCGCCCGTACCGCTTCCCACAAGAGCCCGGGACCAGCGCCAATTGACCCACTCGCCCCAAGCCAGCGCCGCAGCGCCGACGATCGCCAGCCCAAGCCTTCGTCGCATGGGGCGACTTTAGGGCACGGTGCGTGGGACTGACGAGACGCGCATCGCCTTGCCGAGGGCGCGCTCTGTCCCGGATGGTGCGGGCCCGGTCGCCCGCCGCGCCGCGTCAGCAGACGGGGGTACCCGGGCCTCGGCTCCTGGTGCGGGCGGCGGTCAGTCGGTCGACAGCGCTTCGAGGAGGTCGCCGACCTTGGGGTCGCGCAGGGCGCGTGCGACGTCGGCCTGGGCGACGATGCCCACCAGGGTGTGGCCGTCGATGACGGGCAGCCGGCGGACCTTGTGCTCACTCATGGTGCGCAGGATCTCGTCGGCGTCGTCGTCGGCGCCGATGGTGACGGCCTCTCCCTGAGCGAGGTCGCCGGCCTTGACCGAGGCTGGGTCCTTGCCGGCGCCCAGGACCTTCACCACGATGTCCCGGTCGGTGAGCATGCCCTTGAGCCGTTCGTCCGTACCGCAGATCGGCAGGGCGCCGACCCCCAGCTCGGTCATCTTCTTCGCGGCGTCGAGCACGGTTTCCTGGGCGCCCACGCACTGGGCACCCGCTGTCATGATCTCGCGTGCCTTCGTCATCCGAGAGCACTCCTTCGTCTTTCATCCACGGATACGGCCCGTCCGCAGCCGCGGCCGGACCAGGGCACTGCATGGGTGCCCCGCGCTCCCGTCGGATAACGGCATCCGCCGCACATCAACCCGCTCGCCTCCTTATGGATGGCCGATTCCTGGCACCTCATGTGCGGGTGGCCGTCCTTCATGGATCATGGCGAAACCCCCTGGTGCCGGCGGCGCGGTTTGGCCAAGCTGTGGCGCATGGACTGGATGCCCCTGCTCTCCACGCTCACCGGTGCCGTGATCGGCATCGCGGCCACGTTGTTCGCCGACCGCAACCGTTGGCGTCGGGAGGAAGCCAGGCACGTGCTGGAGGTGCGGCGGGACGTCTATACGGAGTACGTTTCCGCCCTCAAGGCCGCCGGTGAGGAGATTCGCGCCGTCGCCCTCGGCGACCACAGGTCCGAGGCCGCACGGGACGCGGCGGTGCGCGAGGCGGTGCGTGGCACCGGGATATACACGGCGAGCGAACGGCTCTGGCTCGTGGGCCCCTCGCAGGTCGTGCAGGCGGGGAACGAGGCGTTCCACTGCCTGCGGGCGCTCCGTGACGCGTACGCCCGTGGGGTGGCCGTGGGCTCGGCCGACGATCAGCCGCTCATACAGCGACGGCGCGAGGCCATGGCGAAGATGCGCCGTCTCATGCGGGAGGACCTGGGCATCGGGCCCCTCGCGATCGACTGACCCGCCGCCGTCGCGTACCGACGGCCGTCCAGTACGTCCGGCGAGGGAGGCCGTAGGTGGCCCCAGGGGCCGTGGGGGCGGCCGTGGGTGATGTCAGTGGTGGGGGTCATACTCGTCTGCGAAGTCATCGGGCGCGGCGGCACGAGGGGAGCGGCATGGCTGAGGTGCTGGTTTTCCACCATGGGCACGGGTTGACCACCGGTGTCCGCGCGTTCGCTGAACAGTTGCGAGCGGCCGGGCACACCGTCCACGTCCCGGACCTGTTCGAGGGGCGGGTCTTCGACAGCCTGGAGGAGGGCGTCGGCTACGCCGAGAGCATCGGGTTCGGGACGATCGTCGCGCGAGGGACCGCCGCAGCCGAGTTGTTACCCCACGACATCGTCTACCTCGGGTTCTCACTCGGTGTCCTGCCGGCGCAGAAGCTGGCCCAGACTCGCGCCGGCGCGAAGGGCGCGGTGCTGTTCGAGGCATGCGTGCCGGTCTCGGAGTTCGGTGGCGGCTGGCCCCGGGACGTTCCGGTTCAGATCCACGGCATGGAGGCGGACCCGTTCTTCGCGGGGGAGGGCGACATCGACGCGGCCCGCGCGCTGGCCGGGGCGGCAGCGGATGGCGAGCTCTTCCTCTACCCAGGTGACCGGCACCTGTTCTCCGACAGCGGTCTGCCGTCCCACGACGAGCGGGCCACGACGCAAGCCATCCGTCGGGTACTCGCACTCCTCGACCGCGTCACGTAGTTGGGCACAAGAACGCACCGACCGGCACTGGTGAGAGGTATGGAGAGACGTGACGCACCAACTGACGGCATACGAAGCCCTCGTCTTCCCCGACTACGGCGCATTCGAGCTCTTCGACGCGGACTGCGACGCCCATGACGACAACACCCTGATCGCACGGGCACGCGCCGACGTGGCGGCGGGCAACGGGTACGAGGTGCGGATCTGCTGTGTCCAGGCGACCCACCGAGTGAAGCTGCGCATCGAGACGTGGACGGGGGAACCACCCACGCCGGAAGGCTGGGAGGGCCGGCGCGACCTGCGGATGGAGCTGCCCACCGGCCAACTCGTCATATCCGAGGGGACGATGGGGGCGCGATGCGTCACGGTCCCGACAGGCGATCATCACGCCCGGGTCTTCTATCGCGGGCGTGAGGAAACCCGTGGAACCACCTCGTCACCGGCCCAGGAGAACGAGCTGTCGCGGCAGGAAGGCGGGGAAGGGTTGGAAGGCACGGAAGAGTACCTGGTTCGTCTGTGGCCCGAGACGCCGTCCCGCCGCGTCCCCTGAGTACCCCTGACCGGGCCGAACCTCGCGCACCCGGCGAGGGAGTACGCCGCCACCGCCACCCGACGCCGGCACCGACGTATCCGCGCCCACGCGGGACGCGCCTGACGCGGCACCGGCATTACGCCGTTGCGCGGTCCAGCACGATTCGGACCACGTAGGGAAGCACCTCGGTGAGGCGCGTGTCGTGGTCGAGGAGGATCGCGGCAGGAGCGTGGCCCTGGGAACGCAGGGCGTCCAGAGGGTGGGTCCACTGGGGGCGGGGAGGTGGGCAGAGGGCGGGTTGTTCCTGGGCGCGGGTGATGGCGGGGACCGTCCGGGGAACCCAACTCCCATACGAGCGACCAGCATTGAGGGACTGGGTGCGTTCGGTGGCGGTACGGGTCGCGGCCGCCAGGGTAGGGCCCGTCGCGATGACGGTGTTCGGCGACGGGGACGAGTCCGGGCGCCCGTGCGGCGCGTGAGCCGGTGCGAACCGTACGGCGCAGGCGGGCAGCGACAGCAGGCCCGACAGGTCGTGCGCGACGAACTCGCCCTCGGCGCGCGTGGCGTGGTGCGGTGCCGTAACGGAGCGGGGCCCGGGAAGCGCTGCGAGGGGCGCGGTCGACTCCTGTGTGCCGCCGTTCTCCTCGACGCCGGCCAGGCGCAACGCGGGGACGCGGGTGACGGGGGACGCCAAGCGGTCGGCGAGCAGCGCCTCGCAGTGCGCCGCCAGGCCCGATTCGAGGGCGTCCACCCAGGTGAGGCCGGCCGCGAATCCCACCGGCTCGCCCGATCGCGGCCCGGGCACCCGGTGCAGCGCGCCCGTTGCCAGATCCAGCGCCCAGGCCGCGGGGACGGGGCGCCGGGCCGCGTACGCGGCGAGTTCGGCCAGCACCGCGCCGGCGTCCATCGCGTCGTGCAGCACTCCCGGCAGCGACCGCGCCGCCCGGTCGAGCAGGGTGCGCACGTCGAGCTCGGGGCCGCCGGCCCGGGACACGAACGCGGCCCGGGCCTCGGTCTCGGTAGGGGCGAGGGCCAACTCATCGATGCTCATGTGCGGTTGTTCCTTTTCCGAATCGTCCGACGCGTATCGGTGCCCGTACCCCTGTGCCATTCCTGTGGTCCATGGAAGCGAGGGGGGATATTCACCGGATACACGCCGGATCTCGGCCACCTGTCGACGGCCCTCGCGCCCGTCGTCCGCGCCGGGAGGTTCAGGAGGCGGAGAGCACCAGGCGGCAGGAGTCGCTGCGGTACCCCACGCGTTCGAAGGCCGCCGCCATCGGCGTGTTCGTCGTGTCGGTGTCGGCGCGGACGAGTTCGGGGGCGGTCTCGGCGACCAGGATCCGGGTGATCTCGCCCAGGATCTCGTCCGCGTAACGACGGCCCCGGTGCTCGGGCAGCACGCCCAGATACCCGACCACCGGGCAGGTGTGATTGCGCGAGGGCAGCCCGAAGCCCACGACCTCGCCGCCCGGGGTCCGCGCGACCCGCCACCAGGACCGGTCCCCGGGCATCGTGTCGCGGTAGAACGCCACGTCGTCGCGTGCCTGCTTCTCGGTGCCGACGCGGTCGGCCTCCTTGCGGGACATCGTGTCCAGGGTGTCCCTGAGGACCCGGTGGAACAGGTCGACGAAGACCTCGTCGTCTGGCTCGGCATCGAAGACCAGGGCGCCGGACGGCTCGGGAAGACCCGCCCCGGGGGTCCATTCGTAGCGCAGCCGCTCAAGACTCGCGCCAAGACCGGCGCGTCGGGCCGCCTCCTGGCGCCAGGCCACGGCCGCTACGGTGTCGGGCCGGGCGCGCCAGTCACCCGGCAGGAACAGGTGGTACTCCGGCGCGACGTCCGCTCCGGCCCCCGCGTAGGCCGTGTGCGCGGCGGCGAGCAGCCGCGCGGCCAACGGGGCGCGCTCGGCGGCCGGCACCGACGCGTGGACGAACAGGCCGTCCAGAGCGCCCGGTTGGTCCTCGTCCGGGCCGCCCCACCACACGGCGAGGGCGAGCGGCGCCCGGCCCGAACCGTCGTCCGCGATCCAGGTCCACTCGGGACGGTACTCACCACGGGAGACGCGGGAGGTGTAGGTGTCGGCGGTCATGGCGCTTGCCGGGTCGGCGACGATGAGCGGCAGGAAATGGTCGAGGTCCGATGCGGTGGTGGGGCGGAAGAGCACAGTGCCTCCGGGGTGATGACGGTGAAGTGACGGGCGCGCCCGGCCCGTTCGGGTGGACGCGCCGGCTTGGAACGTATGCCGGATGAGCCTAGGGGGCGGCGGTGGGCGGGCTCGCCGGCGTAGAGCGCGTGGCGGCCGCCGGTACGGGAGTGGTGTCCTCGTCCGCCGGAGGAGGCAGGGCGGCGATGGTGTGGCGCCGGCCGATGAGGGCGATCAGGGCCAGCGTCAGACCCGTACAGCACAGCAGCAGGGCGCTGCCTCGGTCGCGGGCGGTGCCGAGGAGGCGGCCGACGGTGGAGGCGAGCGGGCCGCCCGCGCCCACCAGCGGCTCGCAGACCCGCGAGGCGAGCGGACCGGCCAGCAGGAAGCCGAGCATGGTGCCGCCCTGGGTGAACATGCGGCGCAGGGCGAAGACCCGGCCCTGCGCCTCGGCGGCCACCGCGGACTGCCACAGGACCTGAGCGCAGCTGGTGACCACCGGCAGGCCGAGGAAGAACATGAAGGCGGCTCCGGCGAGCAGGACCGGGCGCGGATGGAGACCCGCGAGCAGGACCGCGCCGCCGCTGAGGACGGTGGCCGAGGTGATCCAGGGCATGGGCCGGCGTGGCGGACGGCAGAGCGACATGGCGACACTGCTGACCGCGAGGCCGAGGCCCCCGCAGGTGCTGACGAGGGCGACCGCCGCGTTCTGTTCGGACGGCGGGGTGCTGGAGAGGACCAGGGGCAGCAGGAGCGCGGTCGCGGTCGCCTCGGCCGCGTTGAAGACGGTGACCACGCGCAGGAGGTGGCGCAGGCCGGGTTGCCCCGTGAGCAGCCGCCTGCCCTCGGCCAACTCCGCCCGCCAGCCCGGGCGTTGAGCGCCCGGACCGCTGTCCGCCTCGCGGTCGCCCGGCTCGGGGAAGCGGGCCAGCACCACGGTGAGCAGTCCCAGCGCGAACGAGATGACGTCGATGACCAGGACGGCGCGCAGCCCGCCCACGCCGAGCAGGGTGGCGGCGAGCATCGGGCCGAGCAGCTGCGCCACGGCCAGCGCGGTCTGTGTCATCGCCCCCGCCCTGCCCCGCTGTTCGGGCCGGACCATGCCGGTGACGGCGGCGGCGAGCGCGGGCCACTGGAAGGCCGCGCAGCAGGATTCGAGGACGGTGACGGCGTACACCTGCCACACCGCCAGGTGCCCGGTCGACTGGGAGAGGGCCATGGCGACTGCCGCGAGCAGCGCGGCCGTGTCCGCGCAGAGCAGCACGGTGCGGCGCCGGTGGCGGTCGACCAGGACACCGGCGGCCGGTGCGGCCAGCATGCCCGGCGCGAAGCCGAGCAGCAGGCCCGTGGCGAACTGCGTGACCGAGCCGGTCTGTTGATAGATCCACAGGCCGAGCGCGAAGCCGGAGATGCTGGATCCGAGCGCGGTGACCAGCCGTCCGGCGCACACGAGGAGGAAGGTGGTCATGATGCCTCGGTGCGGCGTCGGACGCCTCGCGGGGGACGGCGCCGGGTGACGGCGCGGCGTCGGTCGGCAGGGTCGGCGGGGTCGGCGGGGTCGGTTGCTGGGCGGGGCGGGCCCATGGGGCGGCTCCGTTCGGTCGCGGGGTGACAGGGGCGGGTGAGCGGGTGAGCGGGTTAGCAGGTGAGAGGCGACAAGGGCAGGGCGGCAGGGGCAGGGCGGCAGGGGCTGACGGCAGGGACACGTGGCGGCGGGGTGGATGGGTGGCGTCGGTCCGGGTTGCGACCGGGGGCCAGGTGGGTGCGGTGGCGCGTTGGGTAGCGAGCCGGTCCGCACCGCCTGACCGGCCGGCACCGTCTGGCCGGCTGGCACCGTCTGGCCGGCCCGCACCACCCGACCAGGCCCGCACCACCCCGGGCGGCCCGCGCCGCCCGACCGGCCCGCACCACGCGACCGGCCCGCACCACCCCGAACGCCGGGTCAGCGCAGACGCGCGGCGAGGGCCGGGCCGATCTGGGCCAGCGCCTCGGGGGTGGTGAAGCGGCTGTGGGGGATGTCCAGGGGATGGTTCTCCACCGGGCCCTCCACGTGCTCCCTCCACAGCTCGGCCAGCGGGACACCGTCGGCGCCACGCCCTGGCAGGGCCTCGAAGAAGAGCACAGGACCCCGGTAACGGCCCGGCCGCTCGCCCTGAGCCAGCGCCAGGTTGTTGGCCGTCACCCGCACGAGCCGGCCCAGCGCGTCCGGGTCGAGTCCGCCCAGTACGCTGCCGCGCTCCCGCAGCAGCTCAAGGACGGCCTCCGCGGTCGGAAGACCGTGCCCCAGGGTGTGCGCCGCGTCCACGGGCCCGGCCGTCGCGAGCGCGAGTCCGTCGAGGTCGAGCCCGTCGAGCGCCAGCGAAAGGATCTCCGCGTCGCTGGGCCGGCCCGCGTGCCGGAACCGGCCGGTGGGGTGCGAGTCGAGCAGGGCGAGCAGCGCCACCTCGTCGCCTTCCTCCTGGAGCAGCCGCGCCATCTCGTGTGCCACCGTGCCGCCGAAGGACCAGCCGAGCAGATGGTAGGGGCCGCTCGGCTGCACCTCGCGGATCAGCCGCACATAGTCGGCGGCCATCTCGGCCACGCTGTGCGGCAGTTCACCCGCGCCGTCCAGCCCCCTGGCCTGGAGCGCGAAGAGCGGACGGTCGCGGTCGAGGTGGCGTACGAGCCCGGAGTAGCACCAGCCGAGCCCGCCGCCGGGGTGCACGGCGAACAGCGGCGGACGTGAGCCGCCGGTGCGCAGCGGCAGCAGCTGCCCGAGTCCGGCGTCGTCCCCGGCGCCGCCGTCCGCGGCGATCCGTTCGGCGAGCAGGGCCACCGTGGGTGTCTCGAACAGCGCCCGCAGACCGACTTGTACGTTCAGCTCGGTACGGATCCTGGCGGTGAGCCGGGCCGCGAGGAGCGAATGCCCGCCCAGGTCGAAGAAGTTGTCGTCGATGCCGACGCTGTCCAGGGAGAGGGCGGACGCGAACAGGTCGCGGAGGATGTGCTCGTGCGGGGTCCGGGGGGCTCGCGCGGCCGACGTCCGCGCGGTGGCGGGCGCGGGCAGGGCGCGGCGGTCGAGCTTGCCGTTGGGGGTGAGAGGCAGGGTGTCGAGCAGCACCGTGCTGGAGGGGACGAGGTGGGCGGGCAGGTGCGCGCGGGCGTGGGCGCGCAGTTCACCGGGGTCGGGCGCGGCGCCGGGGGCGGGGACGAGGTAGGCGACGAGCCGCTGGTCGCCGGGGGTGTCCTCGCGCAGCAGCACGGCGGCCTGGGCGATGTCGGGACGGTTGGTGAAGTACGTCTCGATCTCGGCGGGTTCGACGCGGAAGCCGCGCAGTTTGATCTGGTCGTCGGTGCGGCCGAGGAATTCGAGCCGTCCTTCGCCCTGCTGGTCGCGGGTCCAGCGGCCGAGGTCGCCGGTGCGGTACATCCGGGCGCCGGGCTCGCCGAACGGGTCGGGAAGGAAGCGCTCGGCGGTCAGGCCGGGCCGGCCGAGGTAGCCGCGGGTGACCAGGTCACCGGCGATGAACAGCTCGCCGCCGACGCCGATCGGCAGCGCCCGCAGCGTATCGTCGAGTACGTACATCCGGGTGTTCCAGATCGGCTTTCCGATGGTGATCACGCCGGAGGGCGCGGTGTCGCCGGGTTCGATACGGAACTCGGTGCAGCCCACCGTGGTCTCCGTCGGGCCGTACTCATTGATCACAGCTGCGCCCGGGTGCCGCCGGCGCCACTCGTCCAGGACCTCGCCCATCAGCGACTCGCCGCCGAGCACCAGCTGCTCACTGGGCGAGAAGCGCTCGGGCAGTGCGGTCAGCAGGGCCAGATGGCTCGGGGTGGCCTTGACGAACGTCGGCCGTTCGAACTCCCGCGCCGTGGGCGCCTGGTCGTCGAGTTCGATCAGCTGGACGGTGCCGCCGCTGGTGAGCGGGGCGAA
Organism: Streptomyces sp. NPDC006711; assembly: GCF_042869775.1. Taxonomy (NCBI): domain Bacteria; kingdom Bacillati; phylum Actinomycetota; class Actinomycetes; order Kitasatosporales; family Streptomycetaceae; genus Streptomyces; species Streptomyces sp. NPDC006711. Next base: position 112,063 of record NZ_JBIAGO010000003.1, on the reverse strand, counting down.
CAGACCGGTCACGGTGAGGTCGAAGGAGACCGGTGAGTGGACGAGGGCCCGGCCGGCCACGCTGTCGTAGGCCTCGCGCGCCCACGCCAGGTAGGCGTCGAGCGAGTGGTGCTCGACCACGACACCCTTGGGGCGGCCGGTGGAGCCGGAGGTGTAGATGACGTAGGCCGGGTTGCGCGGGGAGAGGGGGGCGGCGCGGTCGGCGTCGGTGAGATCGTGGGCCGACTGGCCGGCGAGCGCGGTCGCCGTTTCCGGGGCGTCCAGGAGCAGCCGGGGATGGCCCGTGGCGGGCAGCAGCGCGGCCGCCTCCGTGGTGGTGAGCACACACAGCGGACGGGCGTCGGTCAGGGTGTGGGCGATCCGCTCGCCCGGGTGGGAGAGGTCGATGGGCAGGTAGGCCGCGCCGGACTTGAGGACCGCGAGCACGGCCACCAGGGTCTCCACCGAGCGCGGCACGGCGAGCGCCACCAGGAGTTCGGGTCCTGCGCCCAGGGCCACCAGGTGGCGGGCCAACCGGTTGGCGGACGCGTCGAGTTGGGTGTAGGTGAGGGCGTCGGCGCCGCAGGTGACGGCGGTGGCGTGGGGGGTGCGGGCGACCTGCGCGGCGAACAGCTGCGGCAGGGTGAGGCCGGGAAGTGCGCGTGTGGGGCCGCTCCATTCGCGGAACAGCACCTGGCGCTCGCGCTCGTCGAGCAGGTCGGTGGCCATGATGGGGGTGTCGGGCTGCTCGGCGGCGGCGTCCAGGATCCGCTGGAACTGGCCGGCAAGGCGCTCGACGGTGGCCGGCTCGAACAGGTCGGCCGCGTACTCGACGGTGACGGTGAGACCGTCCGGGGCGCCGTCCTCGGTGTGGTGCTCGGTGACCGTGAACGACAGGTCGAACTTCGCCGCCCCCTCGAACTCGACGTCGGCGGCGCCTTGTTCGGGTCCGGTGGCGCCGGTGTCGTTGAAGGTGAGCACCGTCTGGAACAGGGGGTGGCGGTGCGGGGAGCGGCTGGGGTTGACGGCCTCGACGAGCCGTTCGAAGGGGAGGTCCTGGTGGGCGAGTGCGGTCAGGCTGACGTCCCGGGTGCGGCGCAGGAGCTCGGTGTGGCTCGGGTTGCCGCTGGTGTCGGTGCGCAGGACGAGGGTGTTGACGAAGAAGCCGACAAGGCCGTCCAGTTCCGGCAGGTCACGGCCCGCGGCGGGTGTGCCGATGGGTACGTCGGTGCCCGCGCCGTTGCGGGTGAGGAGGGTGACAAGGGCGGCGTGCAGGGAGTGGAAGAGGGTGGCCTGGTGGGTGTGGGCGTGCGCGAGGAGGCGGCGGTGGACGGCGGGGCCGGTGCGGACGGTGTGGATCCGCGCGCGGTGGGTGGGGTGGTCCGGGCGGGGATGGTCGGTGGGGAGGGCGATCTCTTCCGGGAGGCCGGCGAGGACAGCGCTCCAGTGCGTGAGCTGGGCGTGCAGCACCGTGCCCGGGGTGTCGGCGTCGCCGAGGTGGCGGCGCTGCCACAGGGCGTAGTCGGCGTACTGGACGGCCAGCGCCGCCCAGCCGGGGGCGCGGCCCTGGGACCTGGCGTGGTAGGCGGTGGTGAGATCCGCGCTGAGCGGTCGCATCGACAGGCCGTCACCGGCGATGTGATGCAGCACAAGGACCAGCAGGTGGTCCTGCGGTGCGAGGGTGAACAGGCTTGCCCGCAGCGGCAGTTCGGTGGTCAGGTCGAAGGGCCGGGCGCACAGGGCGGCGATCCGCGCGCGGGCGCCCGCCTCGTCGCTCACCACCACGTCCAGCGGCACCAGACCCGGAGCGGCCGGCTTGATCTCCTGGTACGGCTCGCCGTCATGGGCGGGGAAGACGGTCCGCAGCGTCTCGTGCCGCGCGACCACGTCGTCCACCGCCTGCCGCAGCGCGCCGGTGTCGATCGCCTCGGACAGGCGCAGCACCACCGGGATGTTGTAGGACGCGCGCTCGGTCTCGTCCATGCGGTTGAGGAACCACAGGCGGGTCCCCGCCGAGGAGAGCGGGATCCGCTCGGGCCGGGGCTCGGCGCGGACCAGCGGCGGCAGCGTGACGGCCGCCCGGGCACCGGCCAGACGCTCGGCCAGGGCCGCGACGGTCGGTGCCTCGAAGAGGTCGCGTACCTCGACGTCCGCCCGCAGCTCGGCCCGTACGGACGCGATCAGGCGCATCGCGAGCAGCGAGTGCCCGCCGCGTTCGAAGAAGTTGTCGTCGATGCCGACCTGGTCGATGGCCAGCGCCGTGGCGAAGAGGGCGCACAGGGCTTCCTCGTGCGGGGTGCGGGGAGCCCGGGAGGGCGCGCTCGTGGTGGCGTACGCGCCGGGGGCGGGCAGGGCGCGGCGGTCGAGCTTTCCGTGCGCGGTGAGCGGCAGGGCGTCCAGGAGGACCACGGCGGACGGGACCAGATGGGCGGGCAGCTGGGCCGCGGCGTCGGCGCGCAGCTCGGCCGGGTCGGGGGTGCTGGGCGAGGCGGCGGCGGGGACGAGATAGGCCACGAGCCGCTGGTCGCCCGGCTGGTCCTCGCGCAGCAGCACGGCGGCCTGGGCGATGTCGGGACGGTTGGTGAAGTGCGCCTCGATCTCGGCGGGTTCGACGCGGAAGCCGCGCAGTTTGATCTGGTCGTCGGTGCGGCCCATGAACGTGAGCCGCCCCTCGCCCCGCTCGTCGTACCGCCAGCGGACGAGGTCGCCGGTGCGGTACATGCGGGCACCCGGCTGGCCGAACGGATCGGGCAGGAACCGCTCGGCGGTGAGTCCGGGGCGGTTCAGATATCCGCGCGCGACCCCGGCGCCCCCGATGAACAGCTCACCGGGCACGCCCGGCGGCACCTGGCGCAGTCCGGCGTCCAGGACCTGGACCCGCGTGTTGTCCAGGGGGCGGCCGATCGGCACGGTGTCACCGAGCCGGTCCGAAGAGGCGATGGGATGCCGGGTGGCGAAGACGGTGGTCTCGGTCGGACCGTACCCGTCGACCACGCGCAGCCGGGGGTGGGCGGCCAGCACGCGGCGTACCGCGTCCGCCGGGACCACGTCGCCGCCGGTCATCACCTCCCGCACACCGGCCAGGCTCTCGGGCGCGGCCTCGGCGATCAGCCGGAACAGGCCGGCGGTCAGCCAGAGCGCGGTGACCCGATGCTGGGCGATCAGCTGTCCCAGACGCGCGGCGTCCAGCGCGCCGGTCGGCGCGACCACGACCTCGCCGCCGTTGAGGAGCGGCACCCACAGCTCGTAGGTCGCCGCGTCGAAGGCGTGCGGGGAGTGGAAGAGGACCCGCTCGTGATGACCGTCGCGCCGCCACCAGTGGTCCCCGGCCAGCGCGGCGACGTCCGCGTGGGTGACGGCCACGCCCTTGGGGCGGCCGGTGGAGCCGGAGGTGTACATCACGTAGGCGAGCCGGTCGGCCTGAAGGGCGGGAAGGTGCTGGACGGCGCTGTCGGGCAGCGGGGCCGACACGTCCACCACCCGTACCCCGGTCGCGGCCCGGTCCCGCACCAATGGCAGGTCACGGGTGGCGGCGTCCACCAGAAGGAGGTCGGCGCCGGTGTCGTCGAGGACCAGCGCCATCCGCTCGGCCGGCCAGCTCTCGCTCAGCGGCACATACGCGCAGCCGGCCCGCACCACCGCCAGGGTGGACACCACCAGGGCCGCCGAGCGCTCCTGGAGGATGGCGATCCGGCGTTCCCCGCCCGCGCCGAGCTCCACCAGGTGCCTGGCCAAGTGGGCGGTAGCGGCGTCGAGTTGAGCGTAGTTGAGGGTGTCGGCGCCGTGGGTGAGGGCGGTGGCGTGCGGGGTGCGGGCGACCTGCGCGGCGAACAGCTCCGGCAGGGCGGCGTCCGGCAGCGGATGGGCGGCGCCGGTGGCGAGGGCGGCCAGTTCGGCCCGGCCGCTCTCGCCGAGCAGGTCCAGGGCGGGCAGGGGGACGTCGGGGTGGTGGGCGGCGTTGCGCAGGGCGCGCTGGAACTGGTCCGCGAGCCGTTGGACGGTGACCGGCTCGAACAGGTCGGCGGCGTACTCGATGGTGACGGTGAGACCGTCGGGGGCGCCGCCCGAGGTGTGGTGTTCGGTGACGGTGAAGGACAGGTCGAACTTCGCCGCGCTCTCGAAGTCGACGTCGGCCGCGCCGAGTTGATCCTGCTCGACGGTGGCGGTGTTGAGGGTGAGGACGGTCTGGAAGAGGGGATGGCGGTGGGATGCGCGCGGGGGGTTGAGGGCTTCCACGAGCCGTTCGAAGGGCAGGTCCTGGTGGCTGAGGGCGGTCAGGCCGAGGTCGCGGGTGCGGTGCAGGAGCTGGGTGTGGGTCGGCTCGCCGCTGGTGTCGGTGCGCAGGACGAGGGTGTTGACGAAGAAGCCGATGAGGTCGTCGAGTTCGGGGTGGGCACGGCCCGCGGTGGGGGTGCCGATGGGGACGTCGGTGCCCGCGCCGTTGTGGGTGAGGAGGGTGGCGAGGGCGGCGTGCAGGGTGTGGAAGAGGGTGGCCTGGTGGCTGCGGGCGTGGGTGGCGAGCCGGTCGTGGATGGCGGCGTCGGTCCGGCTGGTGTGCCGGGCGGCGCGGTGGCTGGGCTCGGCGGGTCGCGGGTGGTCGGTGGGCAGGGGGATCTCGTCGGGCAGGCCCGCGAGGTGGGTGGTCCAGTGGGTGAGCTGGTCGTGCAGCGGGGTGCCGGGGGTGTCGGGGTCGCCGAGGTGCCGACGCTGCCAGAGGGTGTGGTCGGCGTACTGGACGGGCAGCGGGCTCCACACGGGCGCACGGCCGTCCGCCCTGGCGTGGTAGGCGGTGGTGAGGTCCCGGGTGAGGGGGCGCATGGACAGGCCGTCACCGATGATGTGGTGCAGCACGAGGACCAGGAGGTGTTCGTCGGGCGCGAGGGTGAAAAGCGCGGCACGCAATGGGAGTTGGTTCGTGAGGTCGAAGGGCCTCGCGCACAGCTCGGTGATCCGGGACCGGGCCGAGGTCTCGTCCGCGCCGGCCACGGTCAGCTCCACCAGGCCGGGGGCGGCGGGCAGGATGTGCTGGCGGGGTTCGCCGTCCGTCTCGGGGAAGAGCGTGCGCAGCGTTTCGTGCCGCTCGACCACGTCGTCGAGAGCGGCCCGCAGGGCGGCGGTGTCGACGGACTCGGTGAGCCGCAGCACGATGGGCATCGCGTAGGCACTGCTCTCGCCCTCCATGCGGTTGAGGAACCAGAGGCGGGCCTGCGCGTGGGAGAGCGGGATGCGGGCGGGCCGGTGTTCGGCGGGGGCCGGCGGCGACAGCGCGGCGGCGGGCCCGGCCTGCTCCAGGCGGGCGGCCAGGGCCGCGACGGTGGGCGTCTCGAAGATGTCGCGGACACCGATCTCCGCGCCCAGTTCGGTACGGATGACAGCGGCCAGGCGCATCGCGAGCAGCGAGTGGCCCCCGAGGTCGAAGAAGCTCTCGTCGATGCCCGGCACGCGGTCGGTGGCGAGGACTTCGGCGAAGATCCGGCACAGGGCGGTTTCCCTCTCGTCGCGGGCGGCGCGTCCGCTCGTTGACTCCTGGCGCGGCGGCGCAGGCAGAGCGCGACGGTCGAGTTTGCCGTTGGGGGTGAGGGGGAGGGCGTCGAGCACCACCAGGGCGGATGGCACCATGTAGCCGGGCAGGGACGACTTCAACTCGGCGCGCAGGGACTCCACTTCGAGCTCGGCGCCCGGCGCGGGCACGACATAGCCGACCAGCCGACGCTCTCCCGCGTGCTCCTCGCGGACCACGGCCGCTGCCGAAGCCACCGACTCCAGGGCGGCCAACGCCGCCTCCACCTCGCCCAGTTCGACACGGAAGCCCCGGATCTTCACCTGGTCGTCGAGGCGCCCAAGGAACTCGATCGCCCCGTCCGCCAGGCGGCGCGCCAGGTCGCCGGTGCGGTAGAGCCGGGCGCCGGGCGCGCCGAACGGGTCGGGCACGAAGCGTTCGGCGGTCAGGCCCGGGCGGCCCAGATAGCCCCGGGTGACCTGGGCGCCGCCGATGAACAGCTCACCGGGCACGCCGAGCGGCACCGGCTCGCCCGCGCCGTCCAGGACGTACGCCCGCACGTTGCCCAGGGGCCGGCCGATGGGCACGGTCGCGGTGGCGGCGAGCTCGTGCGCCAAGGGACGGTGCGTGGTCACGCCGACCGTGGTCTCGGTCGGCCCGTAGTGGTTGAGGACCCGGCACTCGGCGCGGCCCAGGAGCTCGCGCACCCAGGTGCTTGTCGAGCCCTCGCCCCCCAGGATCAGGCCCCGTCGGGGCAGCACCCGGTGTGCGGCGCCGGGTCCTTCCAGCGCTGCCAGGTGCGAGGGGCTGATCTTGAGGTAGTCCACCGTGTGCTCGGCGAAGTAGGCCGCGAGCAGCCGCCCGTCCGATGCGGTGTCGGCGTCCACCATGTGCAGTGTGCCGCCGCCGAGGAGCGCCGCCGAGAGCACCGTGAGGCACGAGTCGAAGGTGAACGGCTGCACCATCGCGTACCCGGCGCCGTCCGCCAGGTCGAGCGCGTGGGCCACGGCCGTACGGTAGTTGAGCAGCTGACGGTGCTCGACCACCACGCCCTTGGGGCGCCCGGTGGACCCGGAGGTGAACAGGACGTACGCCGCCCGCGCCGGATCGACGCTCACATCGGGCGGGGTGTCGGGCAGCGCGCCGAGGTCCGCCTCGCCCACGACGACCGCCCGCACGCCCTCGGGCAGCGGACCCGCCGACGCGGCGCGGGTGATCACCACGGGAGCGGCGGTGTCGGCGAGCATCATCGCCATCCGCTCCCGTGGCTGGGCCGGGTCGATCGGCACATAGCAGCCGCCCGCCTTCAGGACCGCGAGCAGGGCCACCACGGTCCACGCCCCGCGCTCCAGGCAGATCCCCACCGGGGTCTCGGCACCCACGCCGAGGGCGCGCAGGTGGTGGGCGAGCCGGTTGGCGAGCCGGTCGAGGTCGCCGTAGCGGTACGTGCCGTCGGCGCCGACCACCGCGACGGCGTCCGGGGTCCGCGCGGCCTGCTCGGCGAAGCGGCCGTGGAAGGTGCCGGAGGGCACCTCGAGGGCGGTGTCGTTCCACGTGTCCAGGACGAGCTCGCGCTCGGCGGCGCTCAGCAGCGGCAGCCGGCCGACCGGCCGGTGCGGCTTCGCGCACGCCTCCCGCAGCAGGGTCGCGTAGTGGCCGAGCAGCCGCTCGGCGGAGCGCTCCTCGTAGCGGTCGGTGCGGTGGACCAGCGTCAGCACCAGGGTGGCGCCGGTGTCCGAGACGGTGAACGTCAGATCGCGCTTGGCGTCGGCAGGGCCTGCCCCCTCCAGCGGACGCAGCACCAACTCCTCCGCGCCCGCCGGGTTTTGACCGGAGCCCTGGGCCGGGGTGGCCTGGTCGAGGACGAGCATGGTGCGGGCGAGGCCGTCGGGGGAGCCGGCCCGCAGCTGCGCGGCCAGCTGCTCGAACGGCACCTCCTGGTGCTGGAAGTCGCGCCGGGTCGCCTCGGTGACCCGCTCCAGGAGCTGAGTGAACGTCGGCTCTCCGCTCAGGTCGCCGCGCAGGAGCAGCGTGTTGACGAAACAGCCGATCAGGCCTTCGAGTTCGGTGCGTTCGCGGCCGCCCACCGGCGTGGCGACCACCGGGTCCGGCTGTCCACCGTAGCGGTGCAGCAGCACCTGGAGGGCCGCGAGCGCCACCGTGAAGAGCGTGGTGCGGTGCTCCGCGGCCAGCGCCCGCAGTCCGGCCGTGACATCGGCGGGCAGCTCGACGCTGTGGGTGCCGGCGCCCGGCCCGCCCTCGGGACGCGCTGTCGCGGTGGCGGGGGGCGGTGTCTCGCTGAGGCCGGCGAGCCGATGCTGCCAGTAGCGCAGGCTCTCCTTGTGGGCCGCGCCTTCCAGGCGGCCGCGCTGCCAGGCGGCGAAGTCGCCGTACTGCACCGGCAGGGGCGCGGGCGCCGCGCCCCCGGGCCCGTCCGCCGCCCGGTAGGCCGCCGAGACCTCGGCGAGCAGCACCTGGACCGACCAGGCGTCGGCCACGATGTGATGCACCGTCAGCGCGAGCACATGCTCCCGCTCCGCTGTGCGCAGCAGCGCGGCCCGCAGCAGCGGCCCGGACGACAGGTCGAACGGGGTGCGGGCCTCCTCGGCAAGCCGCTCGCGCACCCGCGCCTCCGCATCGCCCGGTGCCAGATCACTGAGGTCGGTCACCGGGAGCGTGAACCGTGCCTCGTCGTGCACCAGCTGGACGGGGAGCCCGTCGCTTCCGGCGCCGAACGTCGTGCGCAGCACTTCGTGCCGGGCGATCACCGCGCGGAACGCGCCGGCCAGCCGCTCGCCGTCCAGCGGGCCCGAACAGGCCACCGCCATCGGCACGTTGTACGCCGCCGAGCGCGGGGCGAGCTGCTGGGCCAGCCAGATCTGCTCCTGGGTGAAGGAGAGCGGCACCGAAGTCCCCGGCGCGCGGCGCGGCACCCCCTGGGCGGGCGCGGCCGGGCGCCGCGCCGCCCGCTCGCGCAGCCGTGCCTCCAGCCTGGCCCGCTGCTCGGGCGACAGGCCGGCGATGCGGCGGGCGGTTTCGTCGGCGGTGGCGTCGGCGGCGGTGCGGGTGGTGCTCACGGTGCTCTCCCCGGAGAAGGTCAGGCGGGCCCGAAGGCGGGTGGTGGAAGGCGGTGCCGGGCGTACGGAGGCCGGGTCCGGCGGGCCCGGGTCAGAACAGGACGCGGGAGCCGGCGGCGGCCCGGGCGTCGCGGGACTTGCGCAGATCGCGGGCGACATTGATCCGCTTGAGCCAGCGGTCGGTGCCGTCGAAGCGCGCCGTGAACGAGCTGCGGCCGTGCACCGCGCGGTAGTTGTCGACGAAGACGATCTCGCCGGGGGCGAGCGCGGCGCCGCCGAGACGGCGGTCGATCTCGTCCGAGAGCCGTCGCAGCGCGCCCCGGGCCTGCGCATCGAGCCGGTCGAGATCCATGAAGTACGGATCCAGGCACAGATACGGGTCGTGCGGTGAGCCGAAGAGCACCGGCACCGGCGCTGCGTCCTCCAGCATCCGCTTCAGGCGCTCGTACGCGGCGTCCAAGAGCCGCGAGCCGCCCGTCAGGGGCCGGCCGGGCCCGCTGTCCAGCATCTGGAGGTGGGAGTTGTCGGGCAGCATGAAGAAGCGCGGCTCCGCGAGGACGCGGCGGTCGGCGGCGGAGATCTCCAGGTCCTGGGCGCCGACGAAAGTGGTGGGCACCCGGTCGGGGTTGCGCAGGCAGAGCAGGCCCACGTAGTCGCCCCGGTAGGGGTGGAAGGCGTCCTCCACGTGCCAGAAGATGGTCTGGTTGCTGCCGGTGCCGATCTGCTCGTCCTGGTGGCCCTTGACCGGCAGGACGTCGTGCACCAGGTATCCGTCCTGCTGGGTGGCCCAGGCGACCGGTTCGCCGAGCAGCGCCCCGCACAGCAGGAGGAATATTTCCTCGCGGAGCGCGGGCGAGAGCCCGTCGCGGTGGCGCCAGTGCGCCGGGGTGGCGCCGACGCGGTCCTGATCGACGCGGTAGCCCGAGACCACGCAGGCCCCGGCGGGCTCGTGCAGCCGAAAATCGGTCAGGAAGCGGCGCAGCGCGAGCGGCAGCCGGTGGGACTGGACGGTCAGCTCGTCCTGGAAGGCCTGGTCCTCGACGTCGGCGTACCGGTCGGCCAGCTCATCCAGCAGGGAGGCGATCGCGTCGGCGTCGGCGGCGTCGAGTGTGAGGGTGTGCATCGGGCGGGTCACCTCGGGTCGGTGGGTGCGAAAGGTTCGGTGGGGCGCGGCGCGCGGGTCAGCCGGCCACGGGTAGCAGGGCGGCGAGTCTGTCGAGGCCCGCGACGAGTTCGTCGCGCGCGCCGCCGAAGCCGAGCCGGATGTGCCGGGGGGCGCCGAAACAGGCGCCGGGCACCACCAGCACGCCGTGCTCGCGGTCGAGCCGGTCGGCGAACACGGTCACGTCGTCCACCGTCGTCAGCTCGGGGAAGACGGTGACCCCGCCGGCCGGCAGGTCGGCGGCCACCCGGTCGCGGTGGCGGGCCAGCCAGTCGCCGAGCACCGCCCGGTTGGCGGTGGCCTGCGCGAGCCGGGGGCGCAGCAGCTCGTCGGCGTGGCGCACGGCATGCGTGGCGACGGCCTCCACCAGTGGGGAGAGCGCGAGGCTCGTGTAGTCGCGGCGGCGCACACACCCCGCGAGGACGTCGGGCGCGGCCAGCGCCCACCCCACCCGCAGCCCCGGCAGCCCGTACGCCTTGGACAGGGTGCCGAAGGAGACCGCCCGTGCGTAGAGAGGCGTGGGGTCGGGCAGCGGCGCGCGGTCGTACACCAGGTCCCTGAAGGCGTTGTCCCAGGCGAGCCAAGTCCCGTACCGCGCACAGGTGTTGATGATGGCGCCCTGCTGGGCTTCGGTCACCGTGGCGCCGGTCGGGTTGTGCGGGAAGTTGACCACCACCATGGCGGTGCCCGGGCCGATCAGCGCGAGCAGTTCGTCCTCGTTGGTGACCACACCGTGCTCGGTGCGCATCGCCCACTCGACGATCCGGCAGCCGATCGACGCGGCCACCTCGACCAGGGCGTGGTAGGCCGGGGCCTGCACCACGATCTCGTCGCCCGGTTCGAGCAGGGCGTGCATCACCAGATAGATGGCCTCGCTCGAACCCTGCGTGGCGATCACCGAGCCGGGGTCGGTGCCGTGCCGCTCGGCGAGCGCGGCGCGCAGCGGCTCGGCGCCGAGGGAGTGGCTGTCGCGGAACATGATGCCGCCGAGCGAGGCGGCGCTCGTGCCGGCCAGGGCGAGCACCTGGTCCACGGTGTAGTTCTCGACGCCGCTGCTGCTGATGTCGTAGGTGGTGGTGAAGTACCGCTCGCGGAGCCAGTCCTCCAGCAGGGCCGGGGCGATGGGCATGGGGTTCCTCCAGGGGCCGGGTTGCGGCCGGTCGGGGTGGAAGGCGGCGGGTGCGCCGGGAGTTCGGGCCGGGGTCAGGAGGTGGCGGTGTCGGTGGCGCCGTCCTCCGCCTCCAGCTCCGCGAGCAGGAGCTCCAGATCGTCCGGATCGCTCGCCTCAGCCTGGAACTGCACGATCCTGAGGGCGAGTTCGGCCACGGTGGGGGCCTCGTAGAAGACCCGCAGCGGCACCTCGACGCGGCAGGCGTCGAGGACCCGGGCGGCGAAGCGCGTGGCGAGCAGCGAGTGCAGGCCCAGATCGAAGAGGTTGTCGTGGACGCCGACCGCCGGCAGGCCGAGCAGTTCGCCGGCCAGCTCCGCGATCTCCTTCTCCAGGGGGGTGCGGGGCGCGGCCGCCGCGCCGTGGGCCAGTTCGGCGCGGCCGGGCCGTGGCAGCGCCCCGCGATCGAGCTTGCCGTTCCCGTTCAGCGGCAGCGCGGGCAGCGGCACGATCGCGGACGGCACCAGATGGGCCGGGAGGCGTTCGCGCAGCGCGGCCCGCAGTTCGAAGACGTCCAGATCGCGGCCGGCGGCGGCCACCACATAGGCGACCAGACGCTTCTCGCCCGGCTCGTCCTCGCGGACCACCACGGCGGCTGAGCCGACCTCGGTCCGCTCGACGAGCTGGGCCTCCACCTCGCCTGGCTCGATCCGGTGGCCCCGGATCTTCACCTGCTGATCGGCGCGGCCGATGAACTCCACGGTGCCCTCGGCCCGGTGGCGCGCCAGGTCACCGGTGCGGTAGAGCCGGGCGCCGGGCTCACCGAACGGATCGGGCACGAAGCGCTCGGCGGTCAGGCCCGGGCGGCCGAGATAGCCACGGGCCAGGCCCGCGCCGCCCAGGTGCAGCTCGCCCGGGGCGCCGATGGGCACGGGCCGGCCGGACGGGTCCAGGAGATAGACCCGGGTGTTGGCCAGCGGGCGGCCGATCGGCAGTCCGTCGCCGCCCACCGCCTCGTCCTCCACGCGCAGGGTGGTCGAGGTGCAGGTCACCTCGGTCAGCCCGTACACATGCACCAGCGCGACCCCGTACCGTTGCCAGGCGGCGAGCCGGTCGCGGCGCACCCGCTCGCCGCCCATCGCGACGAACCGCAGCGTTGTGGGCAACTGGCCGCCGGTACGCTCCAGTTGACCGACCCAGTCGTGCCAGTACGCGGTGGTCAGCTCCAGGCCGCTGATGCGGTGCTCCGCCAGATATCCGGTCAGGTCGACGCCTCGGGTCAGGAGGCGGGAGCCGGGCAGCACCACGGTGGCGCCGGCCGCGAGGGCGGGGAACAGCTCTTCGAGCAGGACGTCGAAGCCGGTGGAGGCCAGCTGGAGGAAGCGGTCGCCGGGGGCCAGCCGGAACTCCCGCGCCATCGCGAGGGTGAAGTTCACCAGGCCCCCGTGCGTGAACATCGACCCCTTGGGGGTTCCAGTGGTGCCGGAAGTGAAGAAGACGCAGGCCAGCGCGTCCGGCTCGGTCGGGGCCTGCGGCACCCGGACGGCCCGGGCGGGCTCGTCGGGTGCCTCGATCGGGACCACCGTGATCTTGTCGAAGAGGGGGCGTGGTACGCCGTCGTCGGTGAGGACCAGGTGCGCGCCGGACAGGTCCAGGAGCAGGCGCAGCCGCGGTTCGGGCAGTTCGGGATCGAGTGTGGTGAAGGCGGCGCCTGCCTTCATCACGCCGAGCAGGGCGGTGACGAGCAGCGGGGTGGGGGCGGCGTGCACCGCGACCACGCTCTGCCCGTCGACGCCGAGGGCGCGCAGGCGGGCGGCGCACCGTTCGGCGGCGGCCTCCAGATGGGCGTAGGTGGTGACGCGGCCCTCGTACTCCAGGGCCGGGGCGTCGGGGGTGCGGGCGGCGGCCGCCGCGACCAGGTCGTGCAGGCCGCCGGACGGGAACGGGCGCGCGGTGGCGTTCCAGTCGGTCAGGACGGTGCGGCGCTCCTCGGCGTCCAGCAGCGCGAGTCGTGACAGCGCGGTGTCCGGCGCGTCGGCGGCGGCCGTGAGCAGCACGCCGAAGCGGTGGGCGAGACGGGCGACGCTCTGCTCGTCGAAGAGGTCGGTGGCGTACTCCACCGAGAACGCCAGGCATCCGTCCTGCTCGTCGGCGGTGAACATCAGGTCCATCAGGCAGGACCCGGTGCGCGCCTCGATGGGTTCCACGCGCAGGCCGTCGAAGCCGGTCCGGGGCGGGCGGGCGCTCTGGAGGGTCAGCATGGTCTGGAAGACCGGGTGCCTCGCGGGGTCGCGCTCGGCGCCGACGGCGTCCAGGACCTGCTCGAACGGCACGTCCTGGCACTCGAAGTCGGCGAGCGCACCGGCGCGGACACGCGACAGCAGGTCGGTGAAGGCCGGGTCTCCGGACAAGTCGCCGCGCAGGGCCAGGGTGTTGACGAAGCAGCCCACCACGCCGTCCAGTTCGCGCTGTCCGCGTCCGGCGACCGGCGTGCCGACCACCACGTCGGTGGCGCCGGACAGCCGGCCGAGCAGCGCCTGGTAGCCGGCGAGCAGCACCATGAAGAGTGTGGCGCCGTGCTGGGATCCCAACGAGCGCAGCCGCTCGGTCAGTTCGGCGGGCAGAGTGAACTCGTGGACCGCGCCGGCCAGGCTCGGGGTCGCGGGACGCGGCCGGTCGGCCGGCAGGTCGAGCGCGGGCAGCGGTCCGGCGAGGCGTGCGCGCCAGTGGTCGAGCTGCTGGGCCCAGCGGCCCTCGTCGGCCCGGTCGGCCTGCCACCGCGCGTAGTCGGCGTAGCGCACCGGCAGCGCCGGCAGTTCCCGGCCGTCGTACAGCGCACCCAGGTCCTCGACGAGCACGGCCATCGACCAGCCGTCGAGCGCGATGTGGTGGATGACCAGGACCAGGACGTGTTCGGCCGGAGCCGTGTGCAGCAGCAGGGCGCGCAGCGGCGCCTCGGCCGCGAGGTCGAAGGGACGGGTCACGAAGGCCTCGACCACCGTCTCGACGCTTTCGCCGGAGCCGAGTTCGCGTACGGTCAGCGGGGCCGCACCGGACGGCAGCACGCGCTGGGTGGGCGCGCCCTCACCTGCCACGACGACGGCGCGCAGCACCTCGTGCCGGTCCATCAGGGCCCGCAGCGCCGCGGCGAGCGCCACCGGGTCGAGCGGGCCGCCGATCCGTACGGCCGTCGGTACGTGATAGGCCGGGTTGCCCGGGGCGAAGCGGTCGAACAGCCACATCCGCTGCTGGGCGAAGGACAGTGGCAGCGGCTGCGCGGGGTCCGCCGGGGTGATCGGCGGCAGCGGCGCGGTGTCCGTCGCGCCCTCGCCGCTCAGCAGCCGCCCGACGAGTTCGGCCTGGGCGGCCACCGTGGTCGCGGCGAACACCTCCCGCAGCCGCACCTCCACGCCGAACTCGGCGCGCACGGCGCTGACGAGCCGGTTGGCGAGCAGGGAGTGACCGCCGACGGCGAAGAAGTCGTCCAGGACGCCGACTTCGGGCAGTTCGAGGAGGCGTTGCCAGATGGCGGCGATCCGCGTCTCGCGGTCGGTGCGCGGTGCGACGCGCGTGCTCGTGGTGCCCGACGCGGCGGGCGCGGGCAGCGCGGCCCGGTCCACCTTGCCGTTGGCTGAGAGCGGCAGGGCCACGAGCTGTGTCCACAGCGCGGGCACCATGTGGGCGGGCAGGCGCTCGCGGAGCCAGGCGGCCAGCTCGGCGCCGGATGCCGGAGTGTGCGGCGCGGTCACCCAGTACGCGGCGAGGCGGCGCTCTCCCGGACCTGCCTCGTGGGCCACCACGATGGCGTCCGCCACCGCCGGATGGGTGAGCAGGACGCCGGTGACCTCGCCCGGCTCGACCCTGAAGCCCCGGATCTTGACCTGGTGGTCGGCCCGGCCGAGCAGTTCGAGCTCGCCGTCGGGGCGGCGCCGGGCGAGGTCGCCGGTGCGGTAAAGACGCTCGCCCGGCGCCCGGCCGTAGGGGTGCGGCACGAAACGTTCGGCCGTCAGGCCCGGACGGCCCAGGTAGCCACGGGCCAGGCCCTCGCCCGCCACGCACAGCTCGCCCGGCACGCCCACCGGAACCGGGCGCAGCAGCCGGTCGAGGACGAGGAGGCGCTGGTTGAGCAGGGGGCGGCCATAGGGCAGCGGGCCCGGCCCGGCGTCCTCGGGGACCGGGTACTCGTTGTTGCAGAAGGCGGCCTCGGCCACGCCGGCGGAGTTGACCACCCGGCAGCCGGGCGCGGCGGCGCGCAGCCGGGGCGGCAGCCCGGGCGGCAGTACGTCGCCGCCGACCAGCGCGGCGCGCAGGCTGTCCAGGGGCAGGCCGTGCTCTTCGGCGGCGGCCAGCATCGCCTCGGTACCGGCCGGTCCCATGGACCACACGGTCACCCGGTGGCGCCCGACCAGCTCGGCCCAGTGCCAGGGATCACGGGCGGCGTCCTGCGCGGGGAAGACGATGGTGGCGCCCACCACGAGCGGGGCGAGGCAGTCGTGCACGGCGGGGTCGAAGCTCGGCGAGTGCAGCGCGATCATCCGGTCGCCGGGTCCGAAACCGTGTGAACGGGCAAGCCCGGCAAAGGTGTTGACGATGGCGCGGTGGCTCACCGCCACGCCCTTGGGCCGCCCGGTGGAGCCGGAGGTGTAGACGAGGTAGGCCAGGTTGGCCTCGCCGGCGCCGGCGCACTCCTGCGTGCTGCCCGGCCCCGTGTCGGCGCGGCCGAACTCCGCTGCGTCGGCGGCGATGTCGTCGAGCAGCACCACCTCGGCGTCCGCCACAAGCGCGTTCGCGGTGGAGGCGTCGGCGAGGATCACGGCCGGGCGCGCGTCGGCCAGCATGTGAGCGAGGCGGTCGGCCGGATAGGCCGGGTCGAGGCCGAGGAAGGCGCCGCCGGCGCGCAGCGTGCCCAGCATGGCCGCGCTGAGCCCGGCCCCGCGCTCCAGGCACAGGGCGACCGGCACATCGGGACCGACCCCGGCCTGCCGCAGCCGGTGGGCGATCCGGGCCGCCCAGGCGTCGAGCGCCGCGTAGGTGAGCGTGCCCGACGCGTCGATCACCGCGGCCGCGCCGGGCGTGCGGGCGGCCTGCCGGGTGAACAGCTGGTCCACCCGCAGCGCGGCGGGGAACTCGCCGTCGGTGTCGTTCCAGCCGTGCAGCTCCTGGTCGAGCTCGGCGGCGGTGAGCAGCGGCAGTTCGGAAAGACGGGTGCCGGGCGCGCGGACGGCCCCGCTCAGCAAGGTGGTCCAGTGACCGAGCATCCGGGTCACCGTCGAAGCGTCGAACAGATCGCGGGCGAACTCCGCGAAACCGGTGAAACACCCCTCGACGTCGGCGAGTTGGAGGTCCAGATCCATGTGCGCGCTGTCCCGCGCCACGGCCACCGGCTCCACGGCGAGCCCGGACAGGGCGGGCGTGGTGGCCGGCGCGTTCTGGAGGACGAAGCCGACCTGGGCCAGCGGATTGCGCGACAGGTCACGGCTCGGCGCCAGCTCCTCCACGAGCCGGTCGAAGGGCAGCTCCTGGTGGTCGAAGGCGTCAAGGGCGGTGCCCCGCACCCGCTGGACCAGCTCGGCGAAGCTCGGGTCGCCGGCCAGCGACGTACGCAGCAGCACCGTGTTGACCAGCGAGCCCACCAGCGCCTCGGTGCCCGGCGCCCGGGTGGCGGGCCCGGTCGCCACCACCACGTCCTCGACGCCCGCGTGCCGGGCGAGGACCGCCTGGAAAGCGGCCAGGAGCACCATGAACGGGGTCGCGCCCGTCGAGGCGGCCACGTCGCGCACCCCTTGCGAGAGGCCCGCGTCCAGGCGCACCGGCACGCTCGCGCCGCGGAAGGTGCGGACCGCCGCGCGCGGGCGGTCGCAGGGCAGCTCCAACGCCTGGGGCGCACCGGCGAGTTGGTCGCGCCAATAGGCCAGCAGCCGCTCGTCGAGGCCGCCGTCGAGCACGGCCTGGCGTCCCGCCACGTGATCGGCGTAACGCGCCGTCAGCTCGGGCAGCCGGACGGGGCGTCGCTCGGCCGACGCGGCGTAGCACTCCGAGAGCTCGGACATGAGCAGGCCGAAGGACCACCGGTCCACCACGATGTGGTGCAGCACCACGAGCAGCACGTGCTCACCGGGCCCGAGCGCGATCAGCTCGGCGCGCATCAACGGTCCCTTGGCCAGGTCGAAGGGCTGCTCGGCGAGACGGCCCGCCAGCTCCTGGACCTCCGCCTCGCTCGATCCGGCGGCGTCGGTGACCTTCAGCTCGAAGGCCCGGCGCGGCAGCACCAGCTGGACCGGGACGCCGTCGCGGGCCGGAAACACGGTGCGCAGGGCCTCGTGCCGGTCGACCAGGAGCTGGAAGGCGTCGCGCAGACCCTCGGTGGCGAGCGGTCCGCGCAGCCGGAGCGCGGCGGCGGTGTTGTAGACCCCGCTGGGGCCCTCGAGGCGGTCGATCAGCCAGAACCGGCGCTGGGCGGCGGAGGTGGGCAGCACCTCGGCGGTGCGGGGGCCGGTGGCCACGGGACGCTCCTTCACAGGATCGGGGTCGGGGGAGGGGAGGGACGCGCCGGGCGGCGCGGACGCGGCGGGCATCACAGCTCGCCGCCCATCAGCGCGGCCAGCTCTTCGGCGGACAGGTCGTCGAACCCGGCGCCGTCGGCCGGCACGGCCTCGCGCACCGGCGCCGCCGTGTCCTGGTGCGTCTCGGCGGCCGGGGCGCCGCGCACCGCTTCGGCGTACGCGGCGAGCACCGGCGCCTCGAACAGCGCCCGTACCGGCAGATCCCGGCCAAGGGACTCGCGTACCGCCGCGGTGACCTGGACGGCGAGCAGCGAGTGGCCGCCGAGGTGGAAGAAGTCGTCGGCGAGCCCTATCCGGGCCACGCCGAGGACCGTGCTCCAGATCTCGGCCAGGGCCCGCTCGGTGTCGTCGCGCGGCGCGAGCAGCGCGGTGGACCCGGTGGACCAGTCCGGCGCGGGCAGCGCGGCGCGGTCGAGTTTGCCGTTGGCGGTCAGCGGCAGCGTCTCCAGGGTGACGAACGCCTCCGGGACCATGTACTCCGGCAGCCGCTCGCGCAGATGGGCGCGGAGCCGGGGCACCAGGGTGCGGGCGATCCGGCCGCGATGGGGGTCGTTGGCCCAGTGCGGCCACGGCAGGCCGGCGCAGTCTCCGGCCGGAGGCAGCGCGGTGCCGGCGTCGGTGCCGGCCGGGCGGAACGCGGCGTCGAAGCGCCCGAGCGGGTCCCCGGTGGCCCAGCTGAGCTCGACGGCGTACCCGAGCCGGGCCGCCATGTCGCGTACGTCCTGCGGATCGAGACCGACGGCCTCATCGGCGGCGTCGATGCCCGTGTCCTCGCCGCAGAGCCGCGCGGCGGTCACCGCGTCGGCGTGCACCCGGGTGTTGGGGATGGAGGTGACGACGACGGGGGAGCCGTCGAGCAGCGCCGCCGGCTCGCCGCCGGTCCACGCCACCGTGCGCACCGGAGCGGGGACGGTCTCGGTGTCCAGGTGCAGCACCACGTCGTAGCGGTAGCGGGTCATCTCGTTGCGGTCGCGCCCGGGTTTGGGCAGCACCTGCACCCGGCCGATGCGCGGGATTTCCTGGCGCAGGGACTCGAAGAAGCACGGGTCGAGCAGCAGCTCGTTCTCCTGCCGCACGGCCTGGCGGACCTGGCGGGCGAGTTCGGCGTCGTCCGCCCCGGCCGGCCGGCCTGCTTCGAGCACCGAGACGTGGAAGGCCTCCAGCAGGGCGCGGTGGCGCACGTCGCCGACAACGATCCGCCCACCGGGTGCGAGCAGCCCGGCGGCCTTGGTGAGCACGTCCACCAAGTAGCCCGCGCTGGGCAGGTATTGAGCCACCGAGTTCACGACGACGGTGTCGTACGCGTCGCCCTTGAGGTCGTCCAGCTCGTGGCCCGGCCGGCGCAGCAGCGTCACGTGCTGCCAGTCGGCCGGCAGATGACGGCGTACGTGAGCGATGGCGCTGGACGACAGGTCGAGTCCGGTGTACTGCTCGCACCCGCCGGCCAGCCGGAAC
This sequence comes from Streptomyces sp. NPDC006711, assembly GCF_042869775.1. Taxonomy (NCBI): domain Bacteria; kingdom Bacillati; phylum Actinomycetota; class Actinomycetes; order Kitasatosporales; family Streptomycetaceae; genus Streptomyces; species Streptomyces sp. NPDC006711. Next base: position 93,219 of record NZ_JBIAGO010000003.1, on the reverse strand, counting down.
AGGAGCAGCCCGGTGCCGCTGCCGATCTCCAGGACCCGCATCGGCTTCGTGGCGCGCACCAGGGCGACGGTGTCCTCCACCCAGCGCCGCATCTCCTCGGCGGGGATCGGCTCACCGGTGTAACTGCTGGTCCAGCCACGGATGTTGAACGTGGGGTCGGCGCCACCGGCCTGCTCGTACTGCTCGTAGGCGGTGTCGAAGACGGTGCGCCACTGGGTGACCTGCTCCGCGTCGGCCGCCCGGCCCCCGGCGGGCGAAGCCTCGCCGTCGGCGTCCGCGTCGGGCACCAGATACGCGACCAGGCCGGTGCCGCCGTCCGGGGTCTCGCGAGGCAGCACCGCCGCGTGCCGCACGCCCGGGTGGGCGCCGAGCTCCGCCTCGATCTCGCCCGGCTCCACGCGGTGCCCGCGCACCTTGACCTGCTGGTCGACGCGGCCCAGGTACTCAAGCGTCCCGTCGGGCAGCCTGCGGGCCAGATCGCCGCTGCGGTACAGCCGCTCGCCGTCGCCGAGCGGAGAGGGCACGAAGCGATCGGCGGTCAGGCCGGGCCGGCCCAGATAGCCACGGGCGAGGCCGGGTCCGCCGACGCACAGCTCACCGGGGATACCGGCCGGCACCGGTTCGCCGCGCCCGTCCAGGAGGTGCACCGCCAGGTCGGCGAGGGGGCGGCCGATCACGCTGCCGGGGGCGTCGAGCCCGGCCGCTTCGAGGGTGTGCGCCGTGACGTGCACCGTGGTCTCGGTGATGCCGTACATGTTGACCAGGCGGGGCCCTTCGGGGTGCCGGGCGGCCCAGTCGCGCAGCGCGCCCGGTTCAAGGGCCTCGCCGCCGAACACGACGTGCCGCAGCGCGAGCGGCCGCGCCGCCGAGGTGACGGCCGCCGCGTCGGCGTCGGCGAACTGGCGAAAGGCGGTGGGGGTCTGGCTGAGCACCGTGACGCCCTCCGCGCGGACCAGCGCGTGGAAGGCGGCCGGAGTGCGCCGGGCCTCCTGCGGCACGACGGCGACGCGGCCGCCGTGCAGGAGCGCGCCCCAGATCTCCCAGACCGAGAAGTCGAACGCGGCCGAGTGGAAGAGCGACCAGACGTCGTCCGGGCCGAACGCCACATCGGGCGCGGCCGCCTCGAACAGCCGCAGCACGTTGGCGTGGGTGAGCAGCGCGCCCTTGGGGCGGCCGGTGGTGCCGGAGGTGTAGATCACGTACGCCAGGTGGCCGGGTTGGAGCCGGGCCGGCTCCAACGGCTCCGAGGAGAGCGGCTGGTCCACCGCGAGGACGGGGAGGCCGCCGCGGAGCCCCGCGTGCTCCGGGTCGGCGACCAGAGCCACCGCGCCGCAGTCGGCAAGGGTGAAGGCAAGGCGCTCGGCGGGATGGCGCGGATCGAGCGGCACATACGCGCCGCCGCTCTTCACAATGCCAAGGATCCCCGTGACCAGCCGCGCCGACGGCTCGACGCAGATCGCCACCCGGCTCTCGGGGCCCACACCGAGCGCGCGAAGGCGCCGGGCCAGCGCGTCGGAGCGGCGGTCGAGTTCGGCGTACGTCAGCCGCTCGGTGCCGCAGCCGACCGCGATGGCGTCGGGCCGCAGCCGCACCTGCTCGGCGAAGGCATCCGGAAGACTGCGCGCCGCCGGGGCGGTGGATCCGCGCGCGGCGCCGGCCATGAGCTCCGCGCTCCGCTCGGCGGCGCCGAGCAGGGGGAGCGCGTCGAGCCGGGTGGCGGGGGCTTCGACGGCGGCCGCGAGCAGGCGCAGCCACTGGTCGATGAAGCGGCGCACGGTGCGCTCGTCGTACAGCTCGGTGCTGTAGTCGGCGAGCCCCGTCAGGCCCTCCGGGGTCTCGGTGACCTGGAGGTGCAGATCGAACTTGGCGGTGCCGGTGTCGACCGCGGCCACGTCCATCCGCAGGCCCGGCAGCTCGATCCGGGTCTCCGGGGTGTTCTGGAGGACCAGCAGCAGATTGGCGAACGGGGTGCGGCCTTGCGCGTCGCGGTCCGGGCGCGCCTCCTCCACGATCCGCTCGAACGGCACGTTCTGATGGGCGTACGCCGCGAGCGCCGACTCCCTTACCCGGCCCAGCAGTTCGGTGAAGGACGGATTGCCGGACAGGTCGGCGCGCAGCGGCAGCATGTTGACGAAGAAGCCGATCAGACCCTCCGTCTGCGGGTGGTTGCGGTTGGCGACGGGCGAGCCGACCACCAGGTCGTTCTGCCCGCTCCACCGCTGCGCGACGGCCATGAACCCGGCGAGCAGCGCCATGTACAAGGTCGCGTCGTGCTCGCGGGCCAGCGCGGTGAGGCGGGCGGCGAGGTCGCCTTCGAGCCGCCAGGGGAAGCAGGCGCCGGCGAAGCTCTGCTGGACGGTGCGCGGCCGGTCGGTGGGCAGGTCCACGACGCTGGGCGCGCCGGCCAGCCGCTCACGCCAGTGGGCCAGCTGCGACTCCAGCGCCTCACCGCAGACCCGCCCGTGCTGCCAGAGCGCGAAGTCGGCGTACTGGGTGGACAGTTCGGGCAGCTCGGGGGCGCCCGCGCGGTAGTGGTGGGCCAGTTCGCGCACCAGGATGTCCAGGGACCAGCCGTCCGCCACGATGTGGTGGATGGTGAGCACCAGCAGGTGTTCATCGTCCGCCAGCCCGACCAGGGTGGCGCGCAGCAGCGGGCCGGAGCCCAGGTCGAAGGGGCGGCGGCTCTCCTGTGCGATCAGTTCCGACAGCGCGGCCTCGCGGGTGTCCTCGCCCGGAGCGGACAGGTCGACGAGCGCGAGGGTGACCGTGACCCGGTCGTGCACGATCTGCTCGGCCCTGCCGTCCTCGGCGTGGAAGGTGGTGCGCAGCGCCTCGTGCCGGGCCACGACACGGTTCAGGGCCCCTTCGAGCGCGCCGGCGTCGAGGTCGCCGGTCAGTCGGACGGTGCAGGCGATGCTGTAGAGCGGGCTCGGTCCCGCGAACTGCTCGACGAACCACAGCCGTTGCTGTGCGAAGGACAGCGGAAGGCGCACCCCCTGGGGGCGGCGGGCGATCAGGTCGGCGGCGTCGGGGCGGGACAGGCCATGCTCCTTGAGCAGCTGGGCGAGCAGGCGGCGCTTGTCGGCGGAGAGCGCGGTGCGCTGGGGTGACTGGCTCATGTGGGTGATCCCGGGGCGTTGGGTGGCGTGGACGGGGGTCAGGCCGGCAGATGGTGCGGCAGCGGGAACTCCCGGCAGAGCCGGGCGACTTCGCCGCGCACCTCGTCGCGGACGGCCGGATCGAGCGTGAAATCGCGCTCCCCGCTGGGCGTCACGGCGGTGAGCACCCGGTCGACCAGTGCGGCGCAGCGGCGCATCTCGGCCGGTCCCATGGCGCGCAGCGCCAGCGTGTTGGTACCGAAACGGATGCCGCTCGTGACCCGGGGGCCGTGCGGGTCGCCCGGTATTCGGTTGCGGTTGACGACGATCCGGCAGTCGGCGAGCGCGGCCTCGGCGATCGCGCCGGTCAGCCCGCGCCGGCCGACGTCGAGCAGCACCATGTGGTTGTCGGTGCCACCGGTGACCAGGGTGTGGCCGAGGCCGGCGAAGGCATGCGCCAGCTCGCGGGCGCCGTCCACCACCCGTCCCGCCAGGGCGCGGAACTCCGGCTGGGCGGCGATGTCGAAGGCGCGCGCCTTGGCGGCCACCGCGCCCAGATCGGGGGTGCCCTGGAGGAAGGGGAAGGTGCCGTGCGCGATGGCCCGGCTGAGCGTGCGCCGGGTGCCGGGCAGCACCGTCGGGGCGTCTTGGCCCAGCAGGATGAGTCCGCCGCGCGGCCCGTACAACTGCTTGTAGGTGCTGGTGGTGGTGGCGTGCGCGTGATCGACCGGGCTCGGGTGCAGACCGGCCGCGACCAATCCGGCGATATGGGAGATGTCGGCCAGCAGATAGGCGCCGACCTCGTCGGCGATGCGCCGGAACCGGGCGAAGTCCACGGTGCGCGGGTAGGCGCTCGCGCCGCACACGATCACCTTGGGCCGGTGCTCGCGGGCGAGGTCGGCCACCTGCCCGTAGTCGAGAAGGCCGTCGGCGTCGGTGCCGTAGCCCACCGCGTGGAAGAACCGGCCCGACACCGAGGCCGGCGAGCCGTGCGTGAGATGGCCGCCCGCGCTCAGCTCCATGCCGAGCAGGGTGTCGCCCGGCTTCATCAGGGTGCACAGCACGATCTGGTTGGCGGTGCTGCCCGAGTGCGGCTGCACATTGGCGTACTGGGCGCCGAACAGCGAGCGGGCCCGTGCGACCGCCAGCCGCTCGACCTCGTCGACGACCTCGCAGCCCGCGTGGTAGCGGGCGCCGGGGTAGCCCTCGGTGGTGACGTTGGAGATGGTCGCTCCGGCGCAGGCCAGGACCGAGGGGTCGGCGCTGCTGGAGGCGGCCACCATGGCCAGGGTCTCGCTCTGCCGGACGTGTTCGCGTTCCAGCAGCCCGGAAAGGAGCGGGTCGGCGGCGGCCAGGCGGTGCGCGCCGAGGCTCGCGTGACCGGCCAGGACGCCGGTGCTCGTGGAGGTGGTCATGCCAGGCCCTTCTCGTGGGCGACGAGCAGCCCGTGGGCCGCCTCGTCGGTCATCTCCAGCAGTCCGGCCGCGATCTCGGCCACTGCGGCGACATCGGCGCCCGCCTCCCGGCCCCGTGCCGCGAGGCGCCGCGCCTGCTCGGCAAGGGTGGGCGCCTCGAACAGGTCGCGCAGAGGCAACTCGACGCCGAAGGTCTCCAAAAGCGCCGAGGCGAGCCGGGTGGCGAGCAGTGAGTGGCCGCCCAGCGCGAAGAAGTCGTCCTCTGCGCCCACCTGGTCGACATCCAGGAGTTGGGCCCACAGCGCGGCGAGGACCCGTTCGACGTCGTCGCGCGGGGCCACGAAGACGGCGCCCTCGCGGTCGGCCCGTTCGTCGGGCTCGGGCAGCGCGGCCCGGTCCACCTTGCCGTTGGGGGACAGCGGCAGCGCGTCGAGGGTGACGAACACCGCCGGGACCATGTACTCGGGCAGGTCCGCCTTGAGCAGCGCCCGCAACTCAGCTGCCGAAGGCGCCAGTTGGGCTTCCCCGGCGGGCACCACATACCCGACCAGGCGCCGCTCGTCCCCTTCGCCGCGCGCCGTGACCACGGCGCGCTCGACCCCCGGATGACGGCGCAGCACCGCCTCGATCTCGTCCAGCTCGATCCGCAGACCGCGCAGCTTGACCTGGTGGTCGAGGCGGCCGATCAGCTCGATCACCCCGTCGGCGCGGGTGCGGGCGAGGTCACCGGTGCGATAGAGGCGCGCGCCGGCGGGCACCGGGCCGCTGCCGGCCGCCGGATGCGGACGGTAGCGGTCGGCGGTGAGGCCGGGGCGGCGCAGATAGCCCCGTGTCAACCCGCGGCCCGCCAGGCAGAGTTCACCGGGCACGCCGACCGGGGCGGGCTCCAGGGCCGGCGTCAGGACGACGGCCTGCTGGTTCATCATCGGACGGCCGTACGGGATGCTCGTCCACGCCGGGTCGCTCTCCACGACCGGGTAGGTGATCGAGTGGATGGACGCCTCGGTGGCGCCGCCGAGCGCGATGAACGCGAGCCGGGGCGCGATCCGGCGGAACCGCTCCGGCAGCGCGACCGGGATCCAGTCCCCGCCGAGAAAGGCCGCCTTGAGCTTCGGCAGCCGTACGCCCCGCTCCTGACCGGCCCGTACGAAGGCATCGGCGAGCGCCGGCGCCGAGTTCCACACCGTCACCCCGTGGCGGCGCACCAGGTCCACCCAGTGGTGCGGATCGCGCGCCCGGTCGGGGTGGGGCACGACCACCGCGCCGCCGGCGGCCAGGATGCCGAGCGTTTCGTAGACGAACATGTCGAAGCTCGGGGAGGACAGGCCGAGCACGCGGTCGCCGGGCCCGATGCCGTACGTTCCGTTGAGGTCGAGCAGGTTGTTGACGACGCCCCGGTGCGGGACGGCGATGCCCTTGGGCGTGCCGGTGGAACCCGAGGTGTAGATGACGTATGCCAGGTGGTCCGGGCTCACGAGGGCGGGACGCCGCCGGGCGGCGGGCCAGTCCTGCGCGTCGTCCATCTCGACGAGCTCGGCGCCCGTGTCGGGCAGCAGCTCCGCCAGGGCGCGCTCGGTGAGGACCACCGGCGGCGCCGCGTCCTTGAGCATGAAGGCGAGGCGCTGCGCGGGGTAGGCCGGATCCAGCGGCAGATAGGCGCCGCCCGCCTTGAGCACACCGAGCACGGCGGCCACGAGCGCCGGGCCCTTGGTCAGACACAGCCCGACGGTGGTGTCGGGCCCCACGCCGAGCGCAGTGAGCCGCGCGGCGACGCGCTCGGCGAACGCGTCGAGTTGCGCGTAGGTCAGCTCGCCGGTCGTGGCGACGACGGCCGGCTCCTCGGGGCGAAGGGCCCGCTGCTCCTCGAAGAGCTCATGCAGCAAGGACCCCGCCGCCGGGTAGGCGTGCGCCGTGTCGTTCCACTCCACCAGGGCCCGCTGCCGCTCCTGGCCGGTCAGGAGCGGCAGCGCCGAAAGACGGGTGTCGGGCGCGGCGACGGCGGCGGTCAGCAGGGTGCGCCAGTGGCCGAGCAGCCGCTCGACGGTCGGCGCGTCGAAGAGGTCGCTCGCGAACTCGACGGTCCCGGTGAACTGTCCTGCCATCTCACGGAGTTGGAGGTTGAGGTCGACCTGGGCGCCGCCGCGCGGCACCTCCCGTACGGTCACCGCGAGCCCCGGCAGGTCGGGCGCGGCCAGCGGTGCGTTCTGCACCAGGAGCAGCGACTGGACCAGCGGGTTGTGGCTGAGTACCGGGCCCGTCACCCGCTCCGGCAGCATCCGCTCGAACGGCAGGGACCGGTGGTCGAAGGCGGCCAGCGCGGCGGCACGGACCCGGTGCAGGAGCTCGGTGAACGTCGGGTCGCCGGCGAGCGAGGTACGGACGGGCAGGATGTTGATGAAACAGCCGATCAGCCCCTCCGCCTCCGCCGGGCGCACCGCCGCGCCGGTGCCGACCACGATGTCCTCGCTGCCGCTGTGACGTGCGACGACGCTCTGGAAGGCGGCCAGCAGTGCCATGAACGGCGTGACCCCGGCCCGGCGGCACAGCGTCCGTACCCCGGCCGACAGCTCGGCCGTGAGCTCCACGGGAAGGGCTGCCCCGCGCAGGGACTGCGCGGCCGGACGCGGGCGGTCGCCGGGCAGCTCAAGGAGTTCGGGCGCGCCGCTCAGCGCCGTGCGCCAGTACGCCCGGTCCTGCTCCTCGTCCGCCGCTCGGGTCTCGCCCTCCCACACCGCGAAGTCGCCGTACTGGATGGGCAGTTCGGGCAGCTCCGCCGCCCGGCCCGCGTAGCACAGGGCCAGCTCGGCCAGCAGGATGCCGATCGACCACATGTCGGCGACCAGGTGGTGCAGGGTGATCGCGAGTACGTGGCGCTGCGGGGCCAGGCGGTGCAGCACCACCCGGAGCAGCGGGCCCCCGCCCAGGTCGAAGGGGCGCGCCGCGTCGGCGGCCAGCACGCTGGCCAGCTCGTCGGCCGGGGTCTCGCGGGTCTCCCACGCGAACGCCGCCTCCTCGCCGACCAGTTGCGTCAGCTCGCCGTCGACTTCCTCGAAGCGGGTACGCAGCGACTCGTGCCGGCCGACCAGTTCGGCCAGCGCGGCCGTCAGGGCGGCGGTGTCGAGGGGCCCGTCCAGGTGCAGGGCGAACGGCAGATGGTAGGCGCTGGTTTTGGGGGTCAGCCGCTCCACCAGCCAGATCCGGCGCTGGGCCGAGGTGGCGGGAAAGGCGTACTGCTGCATGGTCTGCTCTGCTCTCTGCCGACCGGACGGTTCGGAGGGGGAGTGGGGGGAGTGGGGGACAGGGGTGGCGGCTTCGGGGAGCGCGGGGGCGTGGATGTCGATGGGCGCCGGGATCGAGGTGTGCCGCAACTCGCTTGTCCTGAGCGTCACCTGGGGGACGTTCTCGGGCGGCGTCATGCGCCGGTCACCAGGTCGGCGGCGGCCCGGACGTCGAGCCCGGCCGGGATGCTCAGGTCGGGACCGGTCGCGACGGGCGCGCGGGTGGCCGCACGGCGGCGGGCCCGGCCCCCGCCGGTGACGTGCAGCAGCACGGTCTCCTCCGGCCGGATCTGTCCGGCGGCGACCGCCTGGCGCAGCCCGGCGACGGCCACCGCCGCGGCGGGTTCGATGTCGATGCCCTCCGCGTCGGCGAAGAGCCGTGCGGCGGCCACCGCCTCGGCGCGGTCCGCCACGCGCAGCTCCCCGCCGCTCTCGGCAAGAATCTCGCGCACCCCGCCGGCCACGGCGTAGGGCGGTGTGCGGGTGGTGAGCTCCCGGGCGTACGCCCGGGCCACGGCCGCCCGTGTCGCGGATTCCGAGCGGACGTCCGGCTCGGCCGAACCGTTTTGCCACGCGTGGAACATCGGTGCGTAATCAGTGTTCTGACAGAGCGTCAGCTGCGGTAGACCGCCGAGCCGCACATCAATGGCCCCGGACCCCGTGGGCCCGGACCCCGTGGGCCCGGACCCCGTGGGCCCGGACCCCGTGGGCCCGGACCCCGTGGGCCCGGACCCCGTGGGCCCGGACCCTGTGGCCCCGGACTCTGTGGTCCCGGCTTCCATGGCCCCGGACCGAGTGCTCGCGCCGCTGGGCAGCGCGTGCTTCCCGTCCGACGCCGCCGCACGCGCCGGCTCCGGCATACGGTCCGGCACCGGCACCCGCTTCGATCCCGGCATACCGTTCGCCAGCAGCCGCCGGGCGGCCTCGTGTGCGGCGATCGCGCCGGCCCCGCTGCCCACGGCCTGTACGTAGTGGTCGGGCAGTCGGCCGATGGTCTCGGCGGCGGACAGGAACGCGGTGCCGAGGCCGTCGCGCCGGGCCACGTTGCGGGTGCCGCCCTCGGCCTGGAAGCCCGGCCGGGTGGCGATGGCGTCGGCCAGCTCGATGGCGTCGCTGTAGTCGCCCGCCACCGTCACCAGCCGGACGCAGTAGGCGCGTTCGCCGGCCGCGGCGAGCGCGGGCAGTGCCGCGTCCGGTACCACCAGGACGCACTCGACGCCCTGATCCGAGCAGACCCGCTGGAAGGCCGCGGCGGTGTTGCCGGCGGATGCGACCACCAGGACCGGTGGCCGCTCGGGCAGCCGGGCCAGCACGGCCTGCGCCTCCAGCTCCTTGAAGCTGCCGGTGGCCAGGGTCGCGCCGCGCTCTGGCCAGTAACCGCTGAACGCGACCCACAGCTCTTTCAGGCCAAGGGCGCGGCCGAGCCGTTCGGCGCGGTAGGTGGCGCCGCCACGGCTCTCGGGCAGGACCTGGCCCCGGGTCGGCAGCCAGCAGCGGTAGCGGAACGGGCCGCTGGCCGGGGCGGGGGCGAACGAGGCGGCGTACTCGGTGCGCAGGAGGCCGGGGCGGTGGGCCACGGCGCAGTCGAGACGCAGCCCGTCGTCCTGGTAGCTCTCCTGGCAGACGGGACAGCGCAGCAGGTACGGACGGCTCGACGCGGGATCCGGGCCGGTCTTCGTCCGGTCGGCGAGGAGCGGCGGGGCGGCGGTCATCGTGCCTCCCCCGCGCCGGGGCCGACGGCGGAGCGCGGGCCGACGGCGGAGCCCGAGCTGACGACGGAGCGGGCGGCCGGGGTGGCGACCGCGCCGGGGACGGGGTTCGCGGGCGAGTGCGTGCCCAGGGCGGAGTCGGCGACCCGGCTCGCGGACGAGTCCGCGACCACGTCGGCGATCGGGCTCGCTGGCGAACCCGGGCCCACGTTCGGGCCGCCCGTGGCGCCGCCCGGAGCCCGGCGCAGGGTGCCGTCGGGGGCGCGGTCGACGGTGTAGCGGGACCGGTCCACCCGGACCGGGGCCCGGCGGCCGGCGGGCGTCCCGGCCGGACGGGCGGCGGCCGCTTCCACCAGCGTGGCCACGGCCGCGACCGTGAGCCGTTCGAACAGCTGGTGCAGTGCGGGGGCGGCGCCGAACTCGGCGCGGACCCGTTCGGCGAAGCGGGCCAGGAGCAGCGAGTGGGCGCCCCGCTCGAAGAGGTCTTCGTGCCGGCCGATCCGCTCGACTTCGAGCAGTTCGGCCAGGAGCGCCGCGATCCGTCGCTCGGTCGCGCCGACCGGCTCCTCCAGGGTCTCCGGCGCGACGGCGGCCCGGGGCGCGGGCAGGGCCCGCCGGTCGACCTTGGCGTTGGCGGTCAGGGGCAGCTCGTCCAGTGTCATGAGGACTGAGGGCACGGCATAGCCGGGCAGGGTGCGGCGCAGTCGCTCGCGCAGCTCGGCCGGCGCCGCGGGCGTCTCCCGCTGCTCGACGTACCCGACAAGGCGGGCCCGCGCGCCCTCGCCGTCCACCACGACCGCGGCCCGGCGTACCGAGGGCAGCCGCTCCAACGCGGTCTCGATCTCGCCCAGTTCGATGCGGTGCCCGTGCAGCTTGACCTGGGTGTCGGCGCGGCCGACGAAGAGCAGCGCGCCATCGGGGCCGCGCCGGACGAGGTCACCGGTGCGGTAGAGCCGCGCGCCGGGTACGGCGGCGAACGGGTCCGGCACGAAGCGCTCGGCGGTCAGTCCGGGACGGCCCAGATATCCGTGCGCCAGGCCGTCGCCTCCGATGAGGAGTTCACCGGTGACCCCGGACGGGACCGGCTCAAGGGCCGAATCGACCACGTACAGCCGGGTGTTGGCGACCGGCGAGCCGAGCGGCAGTGCTCCGCCGGCCTCGGTGAGCTCGCCGCGCGCCGACCACACGGTGGTCTCGGTCGGCCCGTACACGTGCCACAGCCGTACGCCACGGGACAGGAGTTCGGCGGCGAGCTCCGCCGGCAGCCGCTCCCCGCCGCACAGCGCGGTCAGACCCGGAGTGCCGGACCAGCCCGCGTCCAGGAGCAGCTGCCAGGTCACCGGCGTGGCCTGGAGGTGGCTGACCCGGCCGGTCTCCAGGCAGCCGCGCAGGCGTGAGCCGTCGCCGGCCGTCGCAGCGTCGGCCAGGTGCACGGTCGCGCCATGGACCAGGGGCAGGAAGTATTCGAGCGCGGCGATGTCGAAGGCGGGCGTGGTGACGGAGAGCCAGCCCGCGCCGGGGGCGAGCGGCAGGTCGCGCTCGAAGGAGGCCAGCAGGTTCGCCAGCGCCCGGTGCGGCACCACCACACCCTTGGGACGGCCGGTCGAGCCGGACGTGTGCAGGACGTAGGCGGGGGACTCGGGGGCGATCAGGGTGTCGTCGGCGCGCTCGGCCTCTTCGACGGTATCGAGTGCGAGGACCGTCCAGTCGCCGGCCGGGACGCGTTCGTCCGGCAGGTCGGTCAGGACGACGGCGGCGCCGGCGTCGGCGAGCACGAGCGCCAGGCGTTCGGCCGGGTGGCCCGGGTCCAGCGGCAGATAGGCGGCGCCGGACTTGAGCACGCCGAGCAGCGCGGCCAGGAGAGGCGGGGTGCGGGGGAGCAGGACGGCTACGTGGTCACCCGGACCGACGCCAAGGGCGCGCAGCCGCGCCGCGACGCCGTCGGCCAGCCGGTCGAGTGTGCGGTAGTCCAGCTGCTCACCGTCCTGCGGTCCGGCGGCGGTGACCGCGACGGCCCGAGGGGTCCGGGCGGCCTGGGCCTCGAAGCGGCGCACCACGCCGTCGGCGGGATCGTAGGCGAGCGCGGTGTCGTTGCCCTCGGCGAGGGCGGCCCGGCGCTCGGCCGGGGGCAGCAGCGGCAGCGCGCCGACCGGGCGTGCGGTGTCCTTCGCGATCGCGGACAGGAGGGTGACGAAGCGCGCGGCGAAGTGTTCGGCGGTCCGTGGCAGGTAACGGTCGGTGTCGTAGCGGACCGAACCGGCGAGCCCGCCCTCGGCGGCGCCCAGGGTGAGGTGCAGGTCGAACTGGCTGCCGCCGACCGGCAGCGCAAGCGTCGAGCAGTCCAGGGCGCCCAGCGTGAAGGGGACGCCGTCACGACCGGTGGCCATCGCCACCAGCGCTTCGGCGTGGCCACCGGGTGCCTGTTGCAGGCTGAACAGGGTGCGTACCAGCGGCCGTCCGCCCTGATCGCGGTCCGGGCGGATCAGCTCGATCAGCGCGGGGAACGGCACGTCGGAGCCGTCCAGAGCCCTGCGGGCGCCGTCGCGCACGCGGGCGAGGAGGGCGGTGAACGGTTCGGCGGCCTCGATCCGGGTGCGCAGCGGCACGGTGTTGACCAGAGAGCCGACCGTCCCGGCGAACGCGGCGTCGGCGCGGCCGTGGGTGGGGGTGCCGACGACCACGTCCCACTCGCCGGTGCAGCGCGCGAGCAGCAGCTGGAAGGCGGCGAGCAGCACCGTGTACAGGGTGCTGCCCTCGCGCCGGGCCAGGGCCGTCAGCGCCTCGGTGGTGGCGCTGTCCACGGCCAGCGGTACGGCCGCGCCGCGCAGCCGCTGACGCTCGGGCAGCGGGAGGTCGGCGGGGAGCGAGGTGCCGGCCCGGACTCCTGCCAACTCCCGCTTCCACTGCTCCAGTTGACGGCGTCCGCTCGCGGTGCCGGGCAGCTCGGCCTGGCGGCGGGCGAAGGCGGCGAACGGGACGGCGGCGGCGGGGGCCGGGGCGGGTTCGCCCCCCAGCGCCGCCGGGTAGCCGGTGGCCAGTTCGTCGAGGAGGAGCGAGAGGGACCACAGGTCGGCCACGAGGTGGTGGGCGGTGAGGACGAGGCGGTGGCCGTCGTCGGCGCCGGTGAACAGCCGGGCCCGCAGCAGCGGTCCGGCCTCCAGGTCGAAGGGCTGCTCGGCCGTCTCCGTCATCAGACCGGCGAGTTCGGCGGCGTTCAGGACGGAGACGTCGATCTGCTCGAAGGCGGGCTCAAGGGCCGCGTGCACCCGCTGCACCGGACCGGATCCGGTGCGCGGGAAGGTGCTGCGCAGCACCGCGTGCCGCTCGGACAGAGCCGCGAGAGCCGTGCGCAGGGCGGCCGCATCGAGAGCGCCGTGCACCCGAAACGCGGCGGAGACCAGATAGGCGGGGCTCTCCGGAGCGACCTGGTGCAGGAACCACAGGGCGGCCTGGCTGGGGGAGAGCGGGTGGTCGCCCGGCTCGGTGGCCTCGGCCACCACCGTCGGTTCGATCGCTTGGGCCCCGGCCGCGAAGCGCTCGGCGAGCAGCCGCGAGAGGCCGGACAGGTCGAGGGCGAGCGCTTCGGTCAGGGCGAGGTCGACGCCGAGCGTGGTGCGCAGTTCGTGCCGCAGACGGACCGCGCCGAGCGAGTCGAGGCCGAGTTCGGCGAGCCGGTGCTCGGGAGCGAGGTCGTCGGCGGCCATGCCGAGGCGCGCGGCGAGCAGGGCGCGCAGCGCGGCGAGCAGCAGCGCGGGACGCGTCGCGGGGTCCGCCGCGCGCAGCGCACCGGCGTCCAGGGCCACCGACCGCTCGGCCGCCGCGCCCTGCGGACGGCCGCTGTGCGCCAGCGCCGTGAGGTCCCCCGCCAAGTAGGAGGCGGCGCACACATGGCGCTGCACCTTGCCGCTCGACGTGCGCGGCAGCGTCGCGGCGCGGATCAGGACCACCGCCGCCGGCCGCACCCCGTGGGCCTCGGCGACGCCTTCACGGACCGCGCGGGCCAGCGCCGCCAGGTCGTCGTCCTGATGGTCGCGCGACACCTCCTGCACGATCACCAGCTCGGCCGCGCCGGCCAGTTCGACCTGCACGGCGGCGCCGCAGTTGGCGCGCAGCGCGGGGTGGACGCCGGCGACGGTCCGCTCGATGTCCTGCGGGTAGTGGTTGCGGCCACGGACGATGATCAGGTCCTTGAGCCGCCCGGTGACGTACAGCTCGCCCTCGTGCAGCAGACCCAGGTCGCCGGTGCGCAGGAAGGCGGGGCGGTCCTTGGCCGTCTGTTCGTCGGCGCTCTCGTCGTTCCCCGCCTCATCGGCGAGGCGGGCACCGAAGGTCGCGGCGCTGTGCTCGGGACGGTTCCAGTAGCCCTGGGCCACGCTCGGACCCGAGAGCCAGATCTCGCCCATCGCCCCGGCCGGCACGGGCCGCCGGGTGAGCGCGTCGACGATTTCGAGGCGCTGGGAGCCGTCCGGGCGTCCGCTGCTGACGAGTTCGGTGGTCCCGCTGGCGGCCGCCGAACCGGGCGCGCCCGGGGCCTCGTCGGGTACGCCGGCGAGCAGCGTGTTCGGGGCTTGGAAGCGGGCGGGGGCGGTGCCGTGCGGCTTGCACGAGACGATGAGGGTGGCCTCGGCGAGGCCGTAGCACGGGGTGAAGGCATCGGCGCGGAAGCCCGCAGGGGCGTAGGCGTCGGCGAACCGGCGGAAGGTCTCGGCGCGCACCGGCTCCGCGCCGTTGAACGCCACCTCCCAGCTGCTCAGATCCAGTCCTGCCAGCATCTCGGGGGTGGCCAGATCGGCGCACAGGTCGTAGGCGAAGTTGGGGCCGCCGCTCACCGTGGCCCGGGTCCTGCTGATCTCGCGCAGCCAGCGCAGCGGGTCCTGGGCGAAGGCGGTGGGCGCCATCAGCGAGCAGGAGCCGGCGTAGTACAACGGCTGGAGCATGCCGCCGATGAGGCCCATGTCGTGGAAGAGCGGCAGCCAGGACATGCCGCGCGTACGGACGGTGGTGCGGAACGCCCGCTGGATCAGCGCCGAGTTGTGCAGCAGATTGCCGTGGGTCAGCACCACGCCGCGCGGCGCCGAAGTGGAGCCGGAGGTGTACTGGAGGAACGCCACCGTGTCCGCGTCGACGCGCGGGCGCACCCAGTCCCCGGCCTCCTCCTCGGGCACCCGGTCGCTGGCGAGCAGGCGCAGCACGTCCATCACCGCGCCGTCCGGGTCGCCGGGCAGCAGCCGTTCGCGGACGGCGGCGGTGGTCAGCGCCACCGTCGCCCCGCAGTCCGCGACGATGTCCACCAGCCGCTCAAGGGAGCGGGGGCGGCGGTTGGGCGGGTAGACCGGCACCGCGACGGCGCGCGCGTACAGGCAGCCGACGAAGGACACCACGTACTCGAGGCCGGGCGGCTGGAGCAGCAGCACCGGGGAGTCGGTCAGACCGCGCCGCCGCAACCGGGCCGCGACGGCCCGGGCCCGCCGGTCGAGCTGCCCGTAGCTCAGCCGCTCGGCCGGCGCGTCCTCCCTTCCGGAGAACTCGAAGGCCGTACGGTCCGGATCCGCCGCCGCGGTGGCGGCGATCGCCGAGATCCAGTCCTGATGCTCAAGTCGCGGGTCCACGCGTTGTTCCCTTTACCGTTCGGTGTCCGATGCCCTGTCCCTGCCGCCGCCGTCACCCGGGGCGCCGCCCGCCGGTCGCGGCGGTGCTGCTCGCGCCGCGGCGCTCGCCCTCAGCCGGCGGACGGCACCGCGTCGGCCCCCGCGGCCTGCTGCTCCATCGCCCGGCGCAGGCTCAGCGGCCGCATGTCCGTCCACACCTCGTCGATGTGGGCCAGGCACTGCGCCTTCTCGCCCCGTACGCCCTCGGCACGCCAGCCGGCGGGCAGCTCCCGGTCGGCGGGCCAGATCGAGTACTGCTCCTCGTGGTTGACCACGACCTGGTAGACGGTGGTGTCCTCGCTGCTCATCACTGCGCTCCGATCCGGTGGGTGGATGGCGGCGGCCGTGTCGGGTGCCGCCGAGCGGGCGGGCCGTGGGGGCCGGCCGCTCTGTCTTCGATGCTGTCGTCCGGCCCTGACGGCGCCCTTGGCCTGCCCTTGGCGGCCCCTGGGCGCGCCCTGGCCCGGTCCTGTGCGCGGCCGGACGGTCCCCCGTCGTGCCGCCTGCGCCGTACTGACGGCTCACTGAACGCCGTCTGAAAGGGGGTGGGTCAGCCGAGCGCGGGAAAGAGCCGGACCTCGGCGGCCTCCCGCAGATAGGAGGCGCCGTCGGTGCCGCCGGTGCCGCGCACGGTGCCGATGACCTTCATCGTGATGCCCCAGTGGGTACGCTTCATCGCGCCCCACGCCGCGTCCAACTCGGCCATGGCGGGCGCGAGTTCGGCCTCAGGGAGGCCACTGCGCACCAGCGCGAGGTGCAGCGTAGGACAGGAGCGCTCCACGGCCCGGTAGGTCCGGGACTGCACCGCGCTGCGCCCGTCGGTGTTGGCCCGTATCACCGCGAAGGCGTCCTTGGGCATCGTGGTCAGCACCCGGAAGACCCCGGATGTGCCGGTGACATGGCGGGTCGCCTCGTCGAGCAGCTTCTGTGCCAGGTCGATCCGGCCCGTGCCCACCGCCTCCGTCGCCGCCGCCACGGCCCGGGCGACCGCCGCGAAGACCGCCTCGAAGATCTGGATGAGCCGGATGAACATCTGCTCGTCATGGCTGCGGGTGGTGGGCGTCAGCGTCAGCTCCACGGCCCGCAGCACGTCGGCCGTGACCCTCTCCCGCGCCGCCCGGGCCGCCTCGGCGCCCGCGCGCACCAGGGCGGCGTCCTCGTCGGGCGCGCGGGGCGTGCTCGTCGTCCCGTACCGGGCCGCGAGTCCCGCTGCCGCGATGAGGGCACGCAGCGCCGCCCTGGCCCTGGGCCGGCCGGCCGGGGCGCCGGCCAGCGTGGCCGTCTCGGTCTCCACGATGTCGGCGAGCAGGGCGGTGATCACGTGGTCCGTGCTCGCGCCGTTCTCGGCGAGCGACGTGTAGACCGGGATCCCCGCATAGCCGGCGTAGTCGCCGTGGCGGCCGTCCACGACCTGCGGCAGCCAGTCCGCGAGGAGCCGCGCCGGCCCCGCGCCACCCTGGGGACGGATGGCGCGCAGCGCCGTCAGGAGTTCGTCACCGACCGCGTTCTTGCCGACGGTCCGGTAGTGGCCGAGCACCGCGCGATAGGGGAAACTCGCGGCGTCCTGACCCGCGCCGCGCCAGCGCGCGAGTTCCCGCAGCGCGCGGCGCGGGTCGAGGTCGGCGGGCTCGGGCCGGGCCGCCATCAGGCTGGGGCCACCGACGCCGGGCGCTCGGGACGGGTCGTCGGCGGGTGTGTCCGTACGGACGGCGGGCGCATGCCCGGCCCCGGGGGCCGAGGAGAGTGCTGCGGTCACGGTCGCTCCGTTGTGGTGTGCGGCCGGGCCGGGAGACGGCCCGGAGGTTCACGGGCAGGACGGCGCAGCCTGGCCGGCGCGGGCCTTGCGGGACCGGGCCGACCAGGCTGCGGGGGGGCGCGGGGTCAGGCGTCGTGCGGGGCCGGGTCGGCCAGCACATGGCCGTCGCCCGCGCGGTGGGCGCGCGAGCGGCGCAGGTCGGCGAGGACGAAGGTGCGCTGGAGCCAGCGGTCGGTGCCGTCGAAGCGCGGACGGAAGGCGGTACGTCCGTGCACGGTGATCCGGTTGTCGACGACGGCCAGGTCGCCCGGCTCCAGACGGGCCGTGCGCGCGGTGCGCTCGAAGAGCCGCCGCAACTCCTCAAGGGCCGCCGAGGCCCGCTCGGTGAGCGGCTTGGTGGCAGCCATGTCGACCCGCAGATCCGGGTCGTCGGGGGCCCCGGTGAGCACGGGGTGCGGCTCGGCAAGGCCGCCGGCCCCGCCGAACGAGGGCGGCGGCGCGGTGCGGAACTCCGGCAGGTGCAGCGCCGTTCTGCTCGCGTCGTCGAGCAGCGGCAGCACTTCGCGCACGCAGGAGGTGCGCAGCCCGGCGAGGCCGCCCGGGTCGGCGCGCAGGCACAGCAGCATGACGAAGTCCGGCCGGTGGGGGTGGAAGGCGTTCTCGTTGTGGAAGGTGAGCAGCACCGAGCCCGCGTTGCCCTGGAAGTCCTCCCGTCCGGGCACCGGCACGACGTCCTGCACCAGCGCGCCGGTCTTCTCCGGCCGGAAGGCGGCCGGGTCACCGAGCCCGCACGCGGCGAGCATCAGCACGGCGGCGGGCACGTTGGCCGTGCGCTGCACCGAACCGTCCGTCACGGGTGTGGCGCCAAGGCCGGGCGCGGCGACCGGCAGCCCGCGCACCAGGAGCGCGCCGCCGGGGCCCGGGTCGCGGCGGAAGGAGCGCAGCGTGCGGCGCAGCCGGGCGGGCAGTTCCTCCCAGTGGTCGCGGGCCGACGCCACCCAGGCGGGCTCGTCGATCCGCGCCTCGGGGCCCGCGCACAGGAGCGCGGCGACCCGCTCGGTGGCGCTCGTCTCGGCCCCGGTCAGGACCAGATCGGGTGTCGTTATGTCGATGTCCAGTGAAACCGGCACAGCTGCCAGCCTTTCTCGAAGCGGTCGGGCCGTCCGGCCATCGGACGGCCGGGACGGTCAGCGCGGGCCGGCCGCGTCGAGCTGCCGGGCGACCGCGGCCCACAGGCTGCCGACGGTCTCGAAGGCCTCGGGCCCCAACTCCTCGTCGGGAATGGCTACGTGGTAGGCCTCCTCCAGCTGGATGAGCAGTTCGACGACGGCCATCGAGTCGAGCCCCGCGGACCGCAGCCCGCGCTCGGCGGACAGCGGCCGCTCATCGGCCAGCCTGGGCAGCAGCGCGGTCAGAACGCGCTCGTACCGCTCGTCCCAACGGGGTTGTGTGATCACGGTGTTCAGCTCCTCGCGGTGCGACCTGCGGGGTCGCGGTGGTGGTCGGTGCCCGGCCGGGCACCGGTGTCGCTCGCGGCCGTGGCGTCGGGGGTGCCGTCGGGGGTGCCGTCGGCGCCGCAGGCCTGGGTGGCGGGCTCGTGGACGGGAAGCGGCTCGCGCGTGAGGGTCAGCCGGCCGGCGCCGACAACGCGGCCGTCCCGCACGGTGACTTCGACGGGCGCGGGCCGGCTGAGGAACCCGAGCAGGCTCGCGGTCGCTCCGTACGCCCCGACGTTGGGCACGGCCAGCAGGGCGCCGGGCCGAGGGGGCACGGTTTCGGTGGCCCGGCTGATCACGTCGGCGGGGGTGCACAGAGGGCCGACCAGGGTCACCCGACGGGTCTGGCCCGCCTCGTGCCCGGCGGCCGCCGCATCCACCCGGTCGGTCTCGGCCCCGGACTCGGTCTCGGCCCCCGGCTCAGCGACCCGGAGCGGTTCGGCGCGCAGGGACGGCAGCCGGCCCACCCCGGAGAGACCGCCCAGATGATTGATACCGCTGTCGAGGACGCCGAACGTCGTGCCCCGGCTCTCCTTGACCTCGGTGACGGTGCAGATCAGGCGACCGCTGTCACCGACCAGATACCGCCCGGACTCGAACGACGGCTCCAACCGCCCCCGCCAGCCCGGCAGATGCTCGTCCAGCGCGGCCGTCAGCGGTGCGCGCAAGGCGTCGTAGCGCGGCCGCTCGCCCGGCGCCGCGTAGGGGCAGGCGAAGCCGCCGCCGAGGTCGAGCATCCGCAGCGGCACGCCCCAGTGGGCCTCAAGGGCGGCGGCGGTACGGATCGAGGCGACCGCCTCGGCCAGCAGCCCCGCCGGATCGACGGCGTTGGTCAGCGGAAAGAAGTGCAGCCCCCACAACTGCGTTCCAGCGACGAGCAGTTGGGACAAGTCGGGCAGCCCGTCCGTGATGTCGTGGCCGAACTGCGAGGCCCCGCCGGTCATCCGCAGACCGACACCCGCGCCCGCGCCGGCGCCGTTCACGCGCAGAAGACAGCGCGCGGTCACCCCCAGGGAGCGCGCCTGGGCGCCGACCCGGCGCAGATCGGCGGGCGACTCCACCGAGAAGGTGCGTACCCCGGCGGCCAGCGCCTCGCGCACCTCCCCAGCGGTCTTGCCGGGGCCGCCGTAGAGACAGTCGCCGCCGTCGAAGCCCGCCGCGAGAGCCGCCGCGAGCTCCCCGGTCGAGCAGATCTCCGGCAGCGCGCCCGCGAGCCGCAGGGTGCGCACCAGCTCGGGATGCGGGTTCGCCTTGAGCGAGTAGTACAGGCGGGAGTGCTCGGGCAGCGCCGCGCGCAGGTCTTCGGCGGCCCGTTCGACCCTGCGCAGGTCGTAGACGTACAGGGGGCTGCCGTAGCGGCGTACGAGGTCGGCGGCGAGCAGGTCCTGCGACGGGGGCGGCTCGGCACGGGCCGCCGGGGCCGGGCCCGTGGGGCAGATGTCAGTGCTCATCGGTGTCCAGGGCCTTCCGGTCGATCTTGCCGTTGGGGGTGAGGGGCATCCGGGCGATGACCCGGCAGGTGGCGGGCACCTTCGCCGGTTCCAGGCGCCGCTCAAGGCCCTCGATGACGAGGGAGGCCGCGAGACCGTCGTCGCCGGTGACGACCAGGCGCAGATCGAGCCCGTCCCGTGGCGGCAGAGCGGCGGCGGCCCGTACGCCCGGCACGTCCAGGGCCGCGGCCTCGATCTCCGGCGTCCCCATGCGGACGCCGCGCCGCTTGAACTGGTCGTCCACGCGACCCGAGAAGTAGAGGTGCCCCTCGGCGTCGAGGCGGCCGTGGTCGCCGGTGTGCAGCCGGATCCGTCCGGTGCGCGGGTCCGGCCGGAAGCGGTGCGCGGTCAGGCCGGGCGCGTTCCAGTAGCCGGCCATGACATGGGGACCGCCGACGACGATCTCGCCGACCTCACCCGGCGGCAGTGCGTCGCCCCGCGCGTCCAGTACCTCGACCGTGGTGCCGTCCAGGGCCCGGCCCACCGAGCCGGGCCGGACCAGGTCGGCGTCCGGTTCCGCGATCGTGACCCGCTTGCACTCGGTGATCCCGTACATCGCCACCACGGCCGCGCCGGGAAAGCCGGCGCGCAGCGCCTCGATGGCCGAACCCGCGAGCGCCGCACCGGTGTTGGTGAAGAGCCGCACATGCTCAGGTGGTGCGCCGCGAGCCGCGAGCCGGCACAGCATCTCCGCGAGCGAGGGCACCACCGGCACCACGGTGGCCCGGCACTCGCGCAGTACGTTCATGGCGCGCACGGGCGCGGCCGCGTCCGCCAGGACGAGCTCGCTCCCGCCGATCGCCGCCAGCAGCAGCTGGTAGAGGCCGTAGTCGAAGGAGAGCGGCAGCGCGGCGAGCACCACGTCGTCGGGGCGGTAGCCGAGACGGCGGGCGATCGCGCGGGCGGCGAACACCACGTGGCGGTGGGTGCCCATCACACCCTTGGGCGCGGAGGTGCTGCCGGAGGTGTAGAGCAACTGGGCGAGCGCGTCGGGGCAGGGGCGGGGCGTGGTGTCGAGGGCGACGGCGTCGTAGGCCAGGAGATCGGCGGGGGTGAGGGAGCGGGCTCCGCAGGCGGCGACGGCCTCGTGGACCTGTTCCGGCTCACAGGGGTCCAGCACGACCACGGCGGGCGAGGCATCCGCGAGCACGCCGCGCAGCACGAACGCCTTCATCTCCGGGTTGAGCGGCACCGCGACGGCGCCGGCGCGCAGCACGCCGTAATAGAGCGCGACGAACTCCCGCCGGTTGCCGAGCCGCACCACGACCCGGTCACCTGGCACCACACCGCCGAGCCGGGCCAGGCCGGCCGCCACCGCCCGGCTGGCGTCGGCCAGTTCGGCGTAACTCCAGGCTCCGTGCCCGTCCCGGACGGCGACGGCCCCGGGGCGCGCGGCGGCCGCCGCGTCGAGAAGGTCGACGACGAGGGTGTCGTCGAGCGGAGGGGAGAGAAGGGGGTGGGAGTGCGCGGCGGTGTCCGCCGACACCGGGGCGCTCACGCGTACCACCCGGACGCGTCGGTGATCTCCACGACCGCGCTCGTGCAGCTGTAGCCGGTGCCCCCGCCGACCAGCAGGACCCGGTCCCCCTCGCCGACCTCGCCGGTTTCGAGGAGTTCGTTCAGGCCGGCGACATGGTCCCCGGCACCCAGGTGCCCCACGTCACGGCAGAACTCCCAGTTGGAGAACTTCTCGTCCACGCCCAGCTGGTGTTCCAGCTGCCAGCGCATCCGCTGCTGACCGGTGGCGTTGAGCACCACCCGGTCGATCCGCTCCATCGTGGTCCCCGCGTCCGCAAGCGCGGCGCGGATCGACTCGGCCGCCACCTCGGCCGTGCGGGTGGTCGCGGCCCGCAGATTGCGTTCGGCGCGGAAGTACTGTTCGGCCCGCGCCGCCAAGTCCACGGGCCGGGGCTCTTGTTCGGGTCCCGCGCGGAATCCGGTGCCACGGGCCAGTCCCTCAAGGGAGTTGTCCACCCGGGTCGCGGTCGCCAGGAGCCGGGCCGCCGCGCCCTCGGGGGCGGAGCTCAGCACCAGCGCGGTGCCTCCGTCGCCGTAGACCAGGCCGCGCTCGGCCCGCCAGCGGTCGAAGGCGGGCGGCGCGAAACGGTCGGCCGTGGTGAGCAGCACCGCTTCGTCCTCGCCGGGCCGGCGCGCGCGGAGCTGCCGGGCGGCCAGTTCAAGTCCTGCCAGGCCCGCGTTGCACTGCTGCAACAGGTCGAAGGCGGGCACCGAAGGGCCCACCGTGTGCTGCGCCACGTAGGCGGCGCTCGGCCACAACTCGGCGCCCTGGAACCACAGATAGCTGTGGAAGACGGTGCCCACCCGCTCCGCCGCGCGGCCCGCCCGGCGCAGCGCGGTCCGGGCCGCGCGGACCGCCATCTCGGGCGCGGCCGGATCGTCCGCTCCGCCGGCCGTGGCCGAGCTGACCGAGTGGATCTGGTTGACGGCGTGTTCTTCGGCGTCGTACGCACCGTCCGCGACCGCCTCAGCGGCGTCCGCGCGGTCACCGAGCCAGACGCCCGTGCCGGCCAGATACACCTGCTCCCAGCGCATGTCTCTCCGATCTCCGGCCCCGTGGCGGGACGCCCGGGGTGACTGTCGCTCCCGAGCCTGCCGTCCGCGTCCTGCCGCGCGGTTGTCCCGCACTGAGCGTCCGTCGGTGGCGGTCTGGGCTGTGTCTGACGCGCGACCGGCAGCGGCCTTGCGCCCCGCTGACGTCCCCCTGACCGGGCGGCCCAGCCGGTCTGACGATCCACTGAACTCCCTCTGGTGGCGCCCGGGGGGAGCGCGCGGCGCCGGGCGCGCAAGGGCTCACGCGACGGTGCCCGGCCCCCGCGTGGAGCGGGGACCGGGCACCGTCGCGTGAGCGGAACCTCGGGCGGCAGTGGCGCGTTCGCGTCAGGGCGTGAGGCGCAGGCGGTCGCGGGCCGCCTTGTCCACCGCCGCCGCGCCGTACGGCCACGGCAGGCTGCTGCCGTCGGCCCAGAGCTTGGTCTGGTCGGTGTACGTGTCCGCGGTGGCGTGGCCGGAGGCGCCGGTCAGATTGATCCAGCGGGAACGCTCGAAGTCGGCCATGTCCACGACCATCCGCATCGACGGCACCCAGATCACCTCGAAGCCCTTCTGGGGATCCCATCCGTTGGCCATCACCGTGTCGGTGCCGCCGCCGACGCCGATCGGATCGGCGTTCAGGAGCCACTGCAAGGGTGCCGGCCCGCCGGTGCCGAGGGTGGCGTTGCGCAGCGTCAGGGTGTGCAGGGCGCCCCAGCGCCACTTCTGCGGCTGGTCACCGAGCCGCTTGTGCAGGTCGGATGCGGCCCGCTCCATCGCCTGGCGCAGCATCGCGTCCCGGCCATGGACGGAGGGGTCGGTGGCGCTGGTCCACCACGGGCTGTCGGGTTGGCCGAGCAGACCGCGCACCACGTCGAACCAGCGTCCGCCGCCGTCGGGGTAGGCGTAACTCTTCACCCCGGCCCTGCTCAGCCGGTCGGTGAACGCCTCCTTCAGCAACTCCGCCCAGACCGCGTTGAAGTAGGCGGCGGGAGCCGAGTCCGCGCCCTGGGTGAAGTCCCAGCCGCGCAGCAGGTCCTGGGCGCCTTTCGCGTCCGCGCCGACCTGGACCCGCAGCAGCTGCGGCACCAGGGTGGCGGCATTGCCGTTCCAGGTGTCCTGAGTGATCCGTTCCATCGCCGCGACGTCCAGCTTGCCGGCCTGCTTGATGAGGTCGATGATCCGCCGGCTGCGGTAGCCGGTGCCCCAGTCGCTGCCGATCAGGTGGGGGTAGCCGGGCCCGACGACCGCGTTGTTGGCGGTCACGATGTAACCCTCGGGCGGATTGAAGCTCGTGGGCAACTGGTCGAAGGGCAGATAGCCGGTCCAGTCGTACGCCCCGGTCCACCCCGGCACCGGCCGGCGGCCGTCACCCGCCTCGCGCACGGGGATGCGGCCCGGTGTCTGGTAGCCGATGTTCCCGGCCCGGTCCGCGTAGATCATGTTCTGTACGGGTGAGGCGAAGGCAGCGGCGGCGGCACGGAAGCCGTCCCAGTCCCTGGCCCGGTCGAGGGCGAAGAGGGCGTTCATGGTGGGCGCGGGGTCGAGCGCCGTCCACCGCATGGCGACCGCGTAGCCGTCCCGCGCGGTGTGCGGCGGCACGTCCGGTTCCTTGCCGTCGTCGGCGACCTCGTCGGCCGACTTGAGTACGTCCGATATCAGCGGGCCGTGCCGGGTGGAGCGCACCGTGAGGTCGACCGGGTGGCCGCCCGCCACCTTGATGGTCTCCTTGCGGACGGTGAGCGGAAGCCGCTCGCCCTTGTACTCGTACCCGGAGCCGCTGACCTTCTCCACGAAGAGGTCGGAGTCGGCGGCGCCCAGGTCGGTGAAGCCCCAGGAGATGTCCGCGTTGTGGCCGATCACCACGCCCGGCATGCCGGCGAAGGTGAAGCCGGCGACGTCATAGGGACAGTCCGGGCCCGACCGCGTGCAGTGCAGGCCGACCTGGTACCAGATGCCCGGCAGCGAGGGCGTCAGATGCGGGTCGTTCTCCAACAGCGGCTTGCCGGTGGTGGTCCGACTGCCGGACACCACCCAGGAGTTGGACCCGATGCCGGTGCCCTGGGGGCCGAGGACGGCGGCCAGGACGGTACGCACCTTCGCACTGTCGGCCAGCGCGGCCGACGCGGCGTCGGGGACGGCGGGGGTGGTAGGGGCGGTGGCTGTGGCGGGGGAGACGGCGCCGGTCGCGGGAACAGGCGTAGTCGGGGCTGGGGCCGGGGACGGGGCTGGGTCCGGGGTCGGGGCCGAGGGCGAGACCGGAGCGGGGACCGGGGTCGCGGCCATGGTCTGCGCCTGCGGCGCGTTGGCGGACGCCCGGTCCGGGACGATCGGGGACCAGCGCTGGTAGTCGTAGGCGGGGGAGAGGGCGTCCGCCGTCCCGGCCGGCAACCGGGCCGCCAGCATCGCGTGCTGGAACTGGTCGATCATGCCCGTATTGAGGTTCCAGGCCATGGTCTTGAGCCAGGAGACCGAGTCGGCCGGTGTCCACGGCTCGGGCCGGTAGTCGCCGGAGACGAAGCCGAGCACCGGGTACTCCACCGAGAGTTCGGCGCCCTGGTGGTGGGCCAGATAGGCGTTCACCCCGTCGGAGAAGGCCCGCAGATACGCGCGGGTCTCCGGTGACAGCATCGTCACCTCCTGCTCGGCCACCCGGTACCAGCCGAAGGTGCGCGCCACCTTGTCCGTCTGCACCTGGCTCGGCCCGAACATCTCGGCGAGCCGGCCGGAGGTGACGTGCCGCTGGGTGTCCATCTGCCAGAAGCGGTCCTGGGCCTGGGCGTAGCCCTCGGCCATGAACAGATCGTGCGCGTTGGCCGCGTAGATCTGCGGGATGCCGGAGGCGTCCCTGACGATCCGGGCCTCACCGTCCAGGCCGGGCACGGCGACGGCGCCGGACAGTCGCGGCAGCGAGCGGTGGACCGTCCAGTACGCGTACCCCGCGAGTGAGCCGACGGCGAGCAGGATCAGCGCGGTGAGGGCGACCGCGGCACGCTTGACGATCCGCCGCACGCGCCGACGCCGGGAGCGGGGCGCGGGGGTGGCGGCGTCGGAAGTGGACGTGGGGGCGTCCTGGGCCCCGGGGCCGGAGCCGGCTGGGGCCGGCGTGTCCGCGTCGGGGTCAGTGGCGGGACGGGGATCGTCCGGCGGGGACGTGTCGGTCTGGACTGTCATGGGGCGGTGCTTCCTTGATCGGCGGGATGGCGGCCATGGCGACGGCCGCCGTGCGCGGACGCGGGAACGCGGCGCACGGCGGCGGTGGGGGGCCGGGTCGTGGAGACCGGCGAAGAGGTGGAGGCGGGGGAGGTGCAACCGGGCTGCCTTGAGCGGTAGTTGCCCGTCGGAGGCGTTTCCGTCGGCGTACGCCCGTCGGCTCAGCGGGCCAGCCGGGCCGCTCCCTCGGGCCAGGAGCCGTGACCGGAGGCGGAGGGTGCGGCCGGGAAAGTCCGCGCCGCGCCGACCAGGGTCAGCCGGGGGCGGCCGGGCACGGGGTTCGCCGCGTGCGCCCCGACGGAAAGCCCGCCGACCCCGCCGACCCCGCCATCACGCGGCCCGCCGCGAGCCGCGCCGAAGCCCGCCGCGCCGAAGCCACTCGCTCCGAAGCCCGCCGCGCCGTGCTGCGCCGACGTGTCGTGAGACGGGTCTTCGTGACTGAGCTCGTCGTGACTCGGCTCGTCGTGACCGGGCGCGGCGTCGGCCGCGCCGGATGGCGTGCGGCGGGCGAGCGGGTCGGGGCGTCCGGCGAGGATCGCCTCCTCGATCCGGCGCAGTTCCGGCCCGGGCAGCAGTCCCAGGTTCTCCATCAGCGTGTGCCGGGCGCGCTGGTAGGCGGCCAGCGCGTCGGCCTGCCGGCTGCCTCGGTAGAGCGCGACCATCAGAAGGGCCCAGAGCCGTTCGCGGTAGGGGTGTTCGGCGGTGAGGACCGTCAGATGCGGCACCAGGCGCGCGTGGCAGCCGAGTTCGAGGGCGAGCTCGGCATGCTCCTCGACGACCGCGAGGCGCAGTTCCGCGAGCCGGGCACGCTCGACGTCGAGCAGCGGACCGCTCACGCCGGTGAGCGCGGGGCCGGGCCAGGAGTCCAGCGCGGTGGCCAACGTCCGCTCAGCGGCGCCTGGTTGACCGGACGCACGCAGTGCCCGCGCGTGGGCGGCGGACTGCTGGAACCGGCCCAGATCACACTGCTGGGGGCTGACGGAAAGCCGATAGGAGGCGCCGATGCGGGTGAGCACTTCGCTCGCGGCGCGTGGGGCCCGGCCGGGCTCGAAGAGCCGGCGCAGCTTGGAGACGTAGGCCTGCACCAGGTTGGCGCCGTCCAGTACGGCGGCGTCGCCCCAGATTCCGTCGAGCAGGTGGTCGCGGCCGACAGGGGAGCCGGCGCGCAGCAGCAGGACGGCGAGCAGGGCGCGCTGCCGGGGCGCGCCGAGGGGGAGTTCGACGCCGTCCCGCCAGCCCCGGACTTCCCCGAGCACTTCGAAGCTGAGGCCGGCCGGCAGACCGGTGGCGGGAGCGGGAAGGGCGGAGGAGGGGAGACTGGCCGAGGAGGGGAGCGTGGGCGAGGAGGAGAGGGCGGTCGAGGAGGGGAGAGCGGTAGTCATGCGGACCTCCGCCGAGCCGGGCTCCGTCGCGGGACGGCTCGGGCGCAGTTGTGGGAGTACGGTGCGTGGGCGTGGCCGACCGGCGCCGTGACGGAGCGGAGCGCGGTCCCGGTGGTGCGGTGGGGTCGGCGGCGCCGGTCACGCGTCGCCGACGTCCGTGCGGTCGGGTCGAGTTGAGGTCAGGCTCCACAGGAGGGGCCGGGCGCGGCAGGGCCGTCGCGTCCGTGCCGGAGCCCGAGCGGTCGACCGAAGCCGGACACCGGTTCGCCACCGTCCATGCCACTCCCTGGTTCGCTCGCGTCAGGACGTGGGCCAAGGGCGGCCACCGTCTGACGAGAAATGCTGCACGGGAGGCATATACGTGGGATCCTCAAGCCCGCCGGGGCCGCGCGAACGGCCTCCTATCCGGCGTATATCCGCCGTAGATCGGTGGGGACCAAAGTGGTCACCGAGCAGCCGCCTCCACGACGGATACCGGCTCTCCCCGTACTCGGCACGACGATCCACGGAGCGGACGGCACCTCATGAAGCGATCCATCAAGTCCCTGATCCTGCGCAAGGCCGCGGTCCTGGTCACCGCGGTGTGCGCCGCCTCGCTGGTCTCGGTGGCCGTCTCCCACGACGGGACGCAGGCGTCGGCGAACACCGTGAGCGTCCGGGCCGGCGGCCCATCCAACATCGACGAGTGGAACAGCCAGGGCTGAACCGCCGCGCGCCATGCGCGCCCTCAGACCGAGCAGTCCGGCGCCTCCCCCGTCGCCGGGCTGCTCACCCTTCCACGGCCCCCACGAGGCCGCCGAGCGACCGCACCAGAAGCTCGGCCTGATCGGCGTCGGGCAGGCCGAGTCCCATGAACACGTCGTGGGCCTGACGCGCACGGGCCAGGGCCGTGCCGCTCGCGCCGGTCTGCGCCAGCGCGCGGGCCAGCGCCAGCAGGCAGTGCCCGCGCTCGCGCTGGGACCCCAACTCCTCGCTGAGGCCCAGCGCCTGCTCGGCCTGCGCCAGCGCCTCGTCGTATCGGCCCAGGTCCCGCAGGCTGTCCGAGAGCCGGAACCTGGCCTGCGTCTCGCGTCCCCGCAGCCGGGCCGAGGCGCAGATGTCCAGGCACGCGGTGTAGCTCGCCACGGCGTCGGCCCGCCGCCCCAGTTCGTGCAGCGCCATCCCGTGGACGTACCAGGCGTAGGAGGTCCCGTGCGGATCCCGTACGGTACGCAGTCGCTCAAGGACGCCCTCGCACGCCTGCGCCGCCTCGGCGGGACGGCCGCTGCGCAGCCGGGCCTGGGCGGCGTTCAGGACGGTGATGAGCTCGCCCGAGCGGTGGCCGAGCTCGCGGGCCAGCTCGGTGGCGCGGTCGTAGAAGTCCACCGCGTCCGAGAAGCGCCGCTGCCACTGGGCGATCAGGCCCCGGTCGTTGAGGATCTGCTGAAGGATGACCTCGTCCCCCGCCCGCTGGCAGGCCTCGGTCGCGAGCCGGGTGTGCAGCTCGGCCTCGGCCAGCTGGGTGTACTGGACGGCGGCGTTGCCGCACACGAAACGGGCCCGGGCCTCCGCTTGGTCGTCGCCGTGGGCCGCCGCGGTGTCGGCCACCTTGCGCGCGGCGGCGGCCAGTTGACGGTAGGGGATGTCCCGGCCGAACGGGCTGAGGGCGACCAGCAGATCGCCCGCCGTGCGCAGGATGCGCGGGCCGGCGTTGGCCGGGCTCTGGGCGGCCAGGGCCGCCGCGTTGACGGCGCAGTCGAATTCGGCCGCCACCCAGGCGCGTGCCTCGGCCAGCGTGGCGAAATGGGGGCCCGACTCGGGCCTGCCGCCGAGGATCGCGCCGACCGGGTCGCCTGGCACCATCGCCTGGAAGGCCGAACACGCCCCGTCCAGAAGGTGATCGAGGAGCCGTCCCAGAGCGGCGGCCGCCTCCTCGCTCTCCGCAGGTTCGGACCCCGGCCGCTCCACCACCACGAGCTGGAGCGCGAAGGAGCGCACGAGGTCGTGGTAGCGGTAGCGGCCCGGCAGCGGCGCCTCCAGCATGGCCGCGTCGACCAGGGACTCCAGGAGTTCTTCGGCGTCGTACTCGTCCAGGCCGAGGGCGGCCGCGGCGGCCGCCGTTCCGATGCCCTGCCGCGCGACGGGGGCAAGCAGCCGGAACACCCGGGCCTGGGGGCGGGGCAGCTGGTGGTAGCCGAGTTCGAAGGCGGCCGCCACGCCCAGGTCCCCGGCGCGCAGCTCGCCGATGCGCAGCCGTTCGTCGGCGAGGCGCCCGGTCATGGTCGCCACCCGCCACCGCGGCCTGGCCGCGAGCCGCGCGGCCACGATGCGCACGGCGAGGGGCAAGTGGCCGCACAGGGCGACCAGTTCGGCCGCCGCCTCGGGTTCCGCGCCGATGCGTTCCGCTCCCACGATCGCCCGCAGCAGGGCGATGGCCTCCCGTGTGTCGAAGACGTCCAGGTCGCTCTGGAGGGTGGTGGAGAGCCCTGCGAGCATGGCCCGGCTGGTGATGATCACGCCGCAGTCGGCCGAGCCGGGCAGCAGCGGCCTGATCTGCGCGGGGTCACGCGCGTTGTCGAGCACGACCAGGACGCGGCGGCCGTCGAGTGCCGTACGGAAGAGCAGGGCGCGGTCCTCCGTGGAGGCGGGCAGGCCCTGGCCGGGGATCCCCAGAGCGGTCAGGAAACTGCCGAGGACGGCGCCGGGGTCGGCCGGTTCCAGGCCGTTGCCGCGCAGGTCCGCGTAGAGCTGGCCGCCGGGGAAGTCCGGTTTGGCCTGGTGGGCGACCTGGAGGGCGAGGGTGCTTTTGCCGATGCCGCCCATGCCGGTGACGGACACGATGGTGAGCGAAGGGCGGGCGGGGGCCGTGAGCGCGCGGTACAGGGCCTGGACCTGGCCGGCGCGGCCGGTGAAGTCGGAGATGTCGGCGGGGAGCTGGGCGGGCCGCGTCGGCGCCGGCGGCTCGGGGGCGTGCGGGGCGGCGGGCCCGGCGTCGTGCACGGCCGAGGCCTCGGGCGCGGGAGGCGCGGTGAGCCCGGTGCCCGGTTCCGGGGCGCCGTCCACGCGGCCCATCAGAAGCGGATCGTTGGCCAGGATTTGTCGGTGCAGCGCGCTCAGCTCGGGGCCCGGGTCGATGCCCAGTTCATCGGCGAGGGTCCGGCGGGCCCGGCCGAACACGGCGAGCGCGTCGGCCTGGCGGCCCGTCACGTACAGGGCGCGCATCAAGAAGCCGTACGGCCTTTCCTGGAGCGGGTGTTCCTGCGTGAAGCCGATGAGGTCCGGGATGACGAGCGCGAAGCGGCCCTGACGCACATCGTGCGCGAAGCGTTCCTCCTGGAGCGCGAGGCGCAGCGCGGTGAGCCGTGAACGCTGTTGTTCGGCGAAGGGCCCCGGCACCCCCGCCAGTGGCTCGCCTTGCCACAGCGCGAGGGATTCGGTGAGCAGCCTGCCGCACTCCTCCTCCTGGCCCGCCGCCCGGGCCCGCGCGGCATCGGCCGCCAGTTCCTCGGCGTACAGCGCGTCCACCGCGCCGGGCCCAACGAGCAGCTGGTAGCCGTCGCGCAGCGACACGAGGACCTTGGGGCAGGAGCGGTCCTCCTCGACGATCCCGCGCAGCCGCCACGCGTAGGTGCGCAGACTCGACAGGGCGGAGTCCGGCGCCTCGTCGCCCCAGACGGCGGCGATCAGCTCATGGGCGGGCACGGCCCGACCGGACCGCAGCAACAGCGCGGCCAGGAGCGCCTGTTGCTGCGGCGAGCCGGTGGTGAGGGTGTCACCGCCCCGGACCGCCCGCACGGCCCCGAGCACGGTGAACCGGATGGCCTCCCCCATGGATCCGTCATCCTTCCCATCGGCCTCGCTGGTCGTGCCGCCGCTACGGGATGCCCCCACACCCCCGACGATCAGCTCTCGATTATCACACCGGGCGGCGCGACGTCCTCACTCGTCCGAACCGGGTCTGCCCGAACGTCCCCACGACGATGGACGTTCGGGCAGGTATCTCCCTCAACAGTCGACATGTCCATCTTCCGGGGTGCGGGACGCGGAGGGCGAGCGCTATCCGCGAGGTCCAGCCGAAAGTGAGCGGATCCGCCCGGAAGGCGCGCGTGTCCTCCCGGCATCGACGCACGGGCCACCGCTTCATGGTCGCCTCGGCCAGGGTGACCGGCCGCGCCGGGACCGGCGAACGTACCCCGCGCCACCGAATGGTCCACGCCAACTGGCTCACGACGTGCGCGGGTTGGCACCCTCCGCTTCCACGTCCCTGGGAGCGTACGGGTTGAGCATGTCCCTGACAGGAAGGTGGGAGGGGGCCCGGTGCGCGACGTGGGAGGTGTTCCGCCGGACGCTCCGGCGTTTGGTGATTCCGGCCAACGTGCACCGCTTCTGTTCCCCACGCGCCGCCTGTACCGCACCATCACAGTCGCCGCCCGGCTCGACCCGCCGGGCGCGCAAACGGGGAGAACGCGCGGTGGGTCCCGCCGTGGGCTCCGACGGACGTCGACGACGTTGGAGGAGCTGTGACCAGAGGCGGCGGCAGAGCGCTGTGGTCCGTGCGGTCGTGCATGCGGGCGATCATGTTGACCTTGGCGCTGGCGTTGGTGGTCTCACTGGCGCAGACGGAGGCGGTGCCGCCCGTGGCGGCCGCGGCGGCGCCGAGACAGGTGCCGCGGAACCTGCCGATCCTGTCGGTGCCGTCCGGGGCCCGGCAGAAGCCACAGGCCGAACCCAAGCAGCCCAAGGCGGACTTCACACCCCTGGCGACCGGTAAACACGCCCGGTTCGACGCGCGAAGAACGGTGCGTGACGCCGGCCCCGCCCCCCGGACGAGCCTGGTCGCGCCCATCGACGGCGCGGTGGTGGCCACCGAGACACCGGTGTTGCAGGTGGCCCCGGCCGGTGACGGCATCCTGTACTGCTTCAAGATCTCCACCGGTTTCGACGGACGCTCGGGCAGCGTGGTGGACTCCGGCTGCCTGGACCAGCCCCAATGGACGGTCCCCAAGCACGTGCTGCACGACGGCGGCCGCTACACCTGGACGGCGGCCACCGCGACGTCCGGCGCGCCGACCGCGACGCCGCCGCAGTGGGTCGGGCACTTCACGCTCAATCAGCGGGTGGGGGATCCGGGGCCGGCGCCCACGGATCACCTGGGTCCGGTCACGGTGAACCTGTTCAACGGCAACGCGCACATCGAGGCCGGCGGGCCGGCGTTCCAGACGGTGGGCGGACCGGCCGGCGTGAACCTCGCCTACAACTCCCGTGAGGGCGCACCGCATGGCGTGCGCGCCTCGTACTTCAACGATCCGAACCACGCTGGCACCCCCGACACGTTGCCGGTGATGGTGCGCGGCGAGTCGCAGGTCAACCTGGACTGGGGCATGACCTGGAGCGGCAACCCGGACAACCTGCCGTGGCGGGACAATCCGATGCCGCCCGCCCTGGACAAGAACTGGTTCGTCGTGCGCTGGGAAGGCCAGTTCAAGGCCCCGGTCACCGGTGACTTCCGGTTCGCGGGCGCGCACACCGACGGCGCGCGCGTCTGGCTGGGCGACAAACTCGTCTACGACAATCCCGAAGCCGCCGACCCCGGCGACGACTTCCTGCTGCCCGGCCCGCACCAGGACCACGACATCGCCCTGAAGGCCGGCCAACTGGTCCCGCTGCGCGTGGAGTTGTACCACCACTCGGATCAACGCCCCCGCATGGTGCTGTGGGCCAAGAGCACCACGGGCCCCGACGACCAGCGCAGCCACAACCTCGAACCGCGGATCGTACCGACGGAATGGCTGTTCTCGGCGGACTCGCAGTCTCTGCCCGCCGGGTGGACGCTGTCGGCGCAGTCCAGCGGCTACAGCCACGCCGAGATGCTGGACGGTTCGGTGGTGCTCACCGACGGCGCCGGAGGCAAGCACACCTGGACCAAGGCGTCCACGGGCGGATACACGCCGCCCGTGGGTGAGGACGGTGTGCTCGCCTTCGACGGCACGGGCCGGATCACGCTCACCGAGGGCGACACGGTGTCGCTGTTCAACCCCGACGGCACACTGGCCGCGGTGGAATCGGTCCTGGACGGCAAGAAACCGGCCGCCTTGCAGTACGTCTACAGCGGGACACCGCCACGGCTGACCCAGATCAAGGACCCGGTCTCGGGCCGGTCGCACCAGCTGTTCTACAACACCGACAACAGCGACAGCTGCTACGGAGGGGTGTCACGGCCGCCGGGCTCGGACCCTGCCCCGCCGCGGATGCTGTGCCGGATCCACTACTGGGACGGCAGCGAGACCCGGCTCTGGTACCAGCTGGGCACCCTGGCCCGGATCGAGAACCCAGGCGCCGACATGCAGGACTTCGACTACGTCGGCCGGGCCTCGGCCAAGGAGCGCTACGACCAGGCGGGCGACAACGAGGAAGAGAGGCAGAAGGCCCTCGACAGCATTGGCCCGCTCGCCACCCTGCGCGGCAGCCTGGCCTACGACTGGGTGGCCCGCCAGGCCCCGTCCGCCGAGAACGGGTGCACCAACACGGGCGATGTCGCCGCCGCTTGTACGGTGATCGGCTACGACTCCGTGATCGAACAGCCCCAGGAACCACCGGCCCTGCGCGCGGTGCAGGTACTGGCCCCGGCCCCGGACGGCCGCTCGAGCGACAGACGCGGCGAGCACTTCTACCAGTACTACCTGGAGCGCAAGCAGGCCACCGTGGCCCTGGCCGGGGTCTATGACTCCACCCGCTCCCGCACCGTGACGTACGACGACGCCGGCCGCACGCTGGTCACCACCGACTTCACCGGGGCGAGCATATCGGCGGAGTGGAACGCCAAGGACCAGGCCACCGCGGCGGTCGACAGCGCGGGCCGGCGCTCCACCACGGTGTACGACCACGCCGACCGCCCCATCGACCGGTACGGCCCCGCGCCGGCGTCCTGCTTCGACGGGCAGACCCCGACCCGCGCGTGCGCACCCAAAATGCCGCACACCCACACCGACTACGACGAGGGTCTGACGGGGTTGTCGGCCGCCTACTACGACAGCCCCGAACTGGCAGGCGTTCCGCGGGTGTTCGCCACCGGGGTCGGCGCCGTCGACGGGGCCCTGTCGCGCTCGTGGGGGACGAGCCCGCCGGTGGCGAACAACGCCGGCTGGTCGGGGCGGTTCACCGGCGAGATGGAGTTCCCCGCCGCCGGGGATTACGGGCTCGGGTTCACCGCGGTGGACGGCGTGCGCCTGTGGGTGGACGACGTGCTGACCGTCGACGGCTGGGGTGACAAGCCGGCCACTGCGGTCGCCGGCAAGTACACCAACACCACGGCCGGCAGCAGACACCGCGTCCGCGTCGACTACTACAACCGCTCCGGCACGACCGGCGCGCTCACCTTCACCTGGAGCCCGCCGGGCGCCGGCGCGCCGGCGCCCGTGCCCGGCACGAAGCTCGCGCCTCGGTACGGCCTGGC
This sequence comes from Streptomyces sp. NPDC006711, assembly GCF_042869775.1. NCBI lineage: Bacteria > Bacillati > Actinomycetota > Actinomycetes > Kitasatosporales > Streptomycetaceae > Streptomyces > Streptomyces sp. NPDC006711. The sequence continues at coordinate 58,752 of NZ_JBIAGO010000003.1, read as the reverse complement.
GACCGGTTCCACCACCGAGGACGGCTCCGGAGGCACCACGGAGCGGGCGCCCACCAAGCACAGCGCAGGCGGCTACTCCGATCCGGCCGCCGGCATCGACCCGGTGTACGGGCTCATGGTGTCCACCACGGCCGACCCCGGCGGACTGAACCTCACCGCCCGGTCCACCTACGAGCGCCCGGGCGAGACGTACTCGCGCAAGCTGGCCTCCGCGCTGCCCGCCGGTGACATCGCCGACCCCGACAAGCGCGGCACGACCGTGTACTACGGCGACCACGAGACCCGCGCCAACCCGTGCGACCCGAACGCGCCGGCCGCCAACCAGGGCGGCATGAGCAAAACGTCCACCACCCCCAAACCGGGCAGCGGCCCGGCGCTGACGGGCGAGACGGTGTACGACGAGGCGGGCCGGGTGGTGGCGCAGCGGACCAACGAGGAGCCGTGGGCCTGCACCAGCTACGACGTACGCGGCCGGATGGTCAAGAAAAGCGCGCCCGCGTACGGGGGGCAGCCGGCGCGCACCGTGGCCGTCGACTTCGCGGTGGGCGGTGATCCGCTGACGTCGAAGATGACCGACGAAAACGGATCGATCACCACAGTGGTCGATCTGCTGGGCCAGGAGGTCGGCTACACCGACGCCAACGGCGTCACCTCCAACGCCACGTACGACCAGGTCGGGCGGCTCATCAAGGACACCACCACGGTCAAGGGCGTCTCCAGCACCGTGGCGTACGCCTGGAACGACGCCAACCAGCTGACCGACGTCAAGGTGGACGGGACCACCGTCGCCACCCCCGCCTACGACACCGCCACCGAACTGGCCGGTGTCGCCTACGGCAACGGATCCCGCCTCGACGCCATGGCGCGCGACGACGCGGGCAAGCCGACGGCGTTGACTTGGAAGACCGCCGCTTCCACGGTGGTCGACACGGTGACCCGTTCCCGTGACAGCCGGGTCACCGACGAGGTGGTGACGGCCGACGGGAAGACCGCCGCGAACTACTCCTACGCCTACGACACCGTGGGCCGGCTCGTCGCGGCGAGCGTCCCGCACCACCAGCTCACCTACCGCTTCGACCCGGCCGACGGCTGCGGGCCGGCCAGGACAGCGGGCCTGAACACCAATCGCACGGCGTCCACCGACAGCCTCAACGGCGCCTCCCCGGTCACCACCGCCTACTGCTACGACGGCGCCGACCGGCTGACCTCCACCAGCGGCGGCCTCACGCTCTCCCTCGCCTACGACGACCACGGCGACACCGTCAAGCTCGGGGGCGACACCCTCGGGTACGACTCCACCAAGCGGCACGTCCGCACGACGACGGCGTCCGGCACCGCGATCGCCTACACCAGGGACGCGGCCGACCGGCTGACCGCCCGCACGGTCACCGGTGCCCTCGACGGCTCGAAGAACGGGACCACCCGCTACTCCTACAGCTCCAAGGACGACGACGCGGATCTCATCCTGGACAAGGACGGCGGCCTGCTCCAGCGGATCGTCGCGCTGCCCGGCGGGGTACTCCTGACCAAGAACTACGACCGGGCCGCCACCACCAACTGGTCCTACCCCAACATCCACGGCGACGTCCTGTTCACCGCGGACGGCACCGCCGCCCGCACCGGCGACATCCGCCTCTACGACCCGTACGGCCAGAACATCGACCCCACCACCGGCGCCTTCACCGACCTCCCGAACCCGGCAACGGCCGCCGGCGGCATGGACTTCGGCTGGCTCGGCCAGCACGAACGCCCGGTGGAGCACCTGGCCGGACAACAGGCCATCGAAATGGGCGCCCGCGTCTACCTGCCGGTCCTGGGCCGATTCCTGCAAGTCGACCCGGTCGCGGGCGGCTCGGCCAACGACTACGACTACGTCAACGCGGACCCGGTCAACGGGGTCGATCTGGCGGGGACGTTCTCCTGGAAGTCGGTCGTGCACGTGGCGACCACCGCGGCCGAGGTGGTCGCCTACGTACCCGGGCCGATCGGGACGGTGTCCTCCGGAGTGGCCGCGGCCGGCCAACTCGCCCAGGGCAACAAGGCCGCGGCGGCGATGGACGCGCTCGGCATGATCCCCGGCGGCAAACTCGCCGGCACCGTGGCCAAGTCCGCCGCCAAGGAGGCGTCGACGCTGGGCAAGGCCGCCACGGCCGTCGAGAAGTGCAACTCGTTCTCCTCGGACACCCTGGTGGAGATGGCCGACGGCAGTACGAAGCCGATCAGCGAGATCCACGAAGGCGACGAGGTCAGGGCCACTGACCCCGGCACCGACGCCACCGTCGGCGAGCCCGTCGCGGAACTCGTCGTCGGCCACGGGGCCAAGCACCTGATCGACATCGGTTTCGGGGATTCGGGACAGGTGACGATCACCGCCACCGCCGGCCACCCCTTCTGGGTCCAGGGCCGGGGCTGGGTGGACGCCGGGGACCTCAGGGCCGGGGACCTGGTGCGCGACCCGTCAAGCGCCCTGCCCGTGCGGATCACGACGATCCACGACCGCGGCACGGTCGCCGACCGGACCGTCTACAACCTCAGTGTCAGCGGCATCCACACCTACCACGTCCGAGCCGGTGCGAACTACCTCCTCGTCCACAACGCCGCGTGCCCCCTGCATGGGAACGACGCCGTCAAGGAGTGCCCGTTGTGCCGCCTCAACAACACGGGCGAGCGCACAGCGGTCGACAGCGCGGCGGAGATCGACGCAGGGGTCAAGACGACCAGAACGGAGTCCGCCGCACCCATAGACGCGTTGTCCAACCTCGCCCACGTCCACACTGATCCGACCGGTCTCACCGCAGCGGTAGTCGCCGGCGCCGCAGCCGCCCGTGTGGGCAGCGCGGCAAAGAACTATCTCAAGAAGCGCAAGGGGTAGCGGAACGCTGCCCCTTCCTTGGCGCCTGTCGTCCGACCGGCATACGCATCATGAGAGGAACACACCGTGGCCAGAACCAGCGCCGGTAGACGAAGATCATTGTGGCGAGTGGCAACCACCGTCGCAGCGATGATGGCCGCAGCCCTCGGAGTCGGTGCCGCGCCGGCCACCGCCGCGCCCCCAGCGGACCTGAGCCCGGCGGCATTGATCCAGCTGACGTTCACCAACGTCAGCAACGGAAAGCTGCTGGACGTCCAAGGCGGCAGTTACGACGACAACGCGGCCGTCTCCGTCAACCCGGCGCCGGGCTCCGCCACGGGGTGGCGCGTCAACACGGGCACCAGCCTCGGCTCGGGGTTCGCCATCGTCAACGCCACCACCGGCAAGTGCATGGACCTGACCACCGCCCATTACCAACTGCGCCAACAGCCCTGTGACGGACGCGCGTCCGAGCAGTGGTACTTCCAGCCCGTCGCCGGATCGGCACAGAAGGCGTTCAGGATCCGTCAGGTCGGCGACAACACATGCCTGACCGTCCAGATACCTCCCAACAGCGACAACTGGGTCTACACCTACCGCTGCGACAACACGCCCTACCAGCAGTGGACACTGCCCGCCGAGGTCTACCAGACGGCATGGAACACCGCCGTGGACTACGCGGCCGCCCGATGCGCCAAGGACACCTCGACCTGCTCGTGGTCCACGACCACCCAGACACCGCCGTTCACCCTGCCGGAGACGTGCGTCTCTCCGATCTGGTTCAACGACACCTCGACCACGATCCCGTGGGAGTTCTCGCTGAACACCTCCACGGGGTGGACCAACACCATCGGCTTCAAACTGGGCGGAAGCCTGACCCTCGGCAGCGATCTCATCGGCCTCAAACTCGATGTCACCGCCGAGGTCAACGGCGCGACCACGGTGGACCTCAAGCAGGAGATGGGCAACAAGCTGACCGTGAGCGTGCCCCCACGCCAGTACGGATGGGTCACGCTCTCGGAGCTGGCGACGAAGGCCACCGGAACCTGGACGTTCGACACCCAGGGCTTCCCGTGGAGCGCCGACGACACCATCACCGTCCCTCTGAAGTACGACGCCAACGGCGGCGCGAGCATCTACAGCGCACGCACCAGACCGGCCTTCACCAACTGCGCAGGCACCGCCTAGCGAAGCCCGGCCTCGTTCCCGGCCGCCGGGGAGGCGGGAGTACCGGCGTGCTGGGGGCGGCCGGGGGTGGCCCACCCGTCGCGGCGGGGGCGGTGGACGGTGAAGCGGTCGAAGAGTACGGGTGTCGGGAACGGGTTGGACGCCGTCGCCCCCTCGGAGTGGTAGTAGCTCACGGTGATGCTGGTACGTCCGCCGGGCAGGTGGCCGGGGTCGACATCGAAGACCGCCACGCCGTACGGATGAGCGGTGTCGGGGTCGCGCACCGCCGACCACGTGGCCTTCTCCTTGGCGTCCGGGTCGGCCTTGAACGGCAGGCGCTTGGTGCGCACGAACGCGTCCGGGACACCGCTGCCGTCCGTGTCGCCGAGATAGGTGTCGTCGTGCGAAGCCGTCCCGCCGCCGCCGAGAATCAGGTGGACCGTGCCCTTGGACGTGTCGATCTCGCGGAGCCCGTCGTCGACGACACTGGGCCGCAGCAGACTGCCGGGGTCGGTGCCCCGTACCGGATGGGTGCGCTCGTAGTCGTGGTCGTGGCCGCACAGGACCAGATCGACCGCGTACCGGTCGAACAGGGGCAGGAGCTGTTCACGGATCCCGATGTCGCCGCCGTGGCTCGCCGCCGAGGACGACATCGCGAACTGGTGCATGGACACCACGATCCAGTCCACCTCCCGCCCCGCCCGGGCCCGCGCCAACGTCCGCTCGAGCCAGCGCAGTTGGGCGCCCTCGCTGTACCCGCTGATGTAGACCGAACGGCCGGTGGCCGGATCGACACTGGCGTCGTCCTCGATGGCGATGTCGTTGCCGTCTACCGACAGGAACAGCACCGACCCGACCTGGAAGCTGTACCAGTTGCCACAGAAGTCCCGGGTGTGGTTGTCCGGCAGGGCGAACCGGGTGTGGTACGAGGCGTAGCCCAACTCGCCGCCCCCCGCCTCGACTTCGTGGTTGCCGGGCGCCGGCATCCAGGGGCGGTTGCGCGCCGAGACCGACATGTTGTTCATGAACGCGTCCCAGCACTGGGGCTGGCGGTCCTGGTTGTTGTTGGCGTACGCCAGGTCGCCGTTGAGGAGGTGGAAGAGCGGGTCGAACCGCTCGACCTGGCGCACCGCGGCCGCGCCGTGCAGCGCGGACTTGCTCCAGGAGGACGACCCGGTGCCCAGATCGCCGAAGCTGGTGAAGCGGAACGCGGCCCGCTCGCGGCCGGGCGCGGTGCGGAAGGTCCCGCGCACCGGGGCGGCTCCGTCGTGGACGATCTCGTAGACGTACGCGGTGTCGGGTCGCAGCCCGTGCAGCCGGGTGTGATGGGTGTACGTCTCGACTTTGTTCAGTCCGTCGACGTAGGTCCGGGTCTCGGCCTGGTGGGTGTGGTCGAAGCCGCCGTGGGCCGTGCCGAGCCTGAGCCGGGGCCGGCGCACCGAACCGGCGCTGGCCCAGGAGACCGTCATCTCGCGCGAGGGTTCGTTGCCGTACTGGAGGTGCACCTGCTCGGGGCCAGGGGTGCCCGCTACGGCGGGCCGGCTCCACAACAGCGCGGAGGCGGGCACGCCGGCCAGGGCGCCGGCGGCCGCCGTGCTCCTGAGAACGGTTCTGCGCGAGGGGTTGGTCATGTCGGCCTCCTGAGTCCCGGAAATCGTCCGGAGACTGACAGCGGAGGCAGACATCGCGACCAGCGGGGGAGGGACGGACGGCGAACAGCACGTGAACGGGACCGACGAGCGGCCCGTCACCACCTCACGCACGCGGTGGCGCCCGCGTCCTCCCGGCCCGGGTCAGCCGCCCTTCATGTCGCATGGACGGCCGCCGCGCCCCTGCGGTTCCCCGAGACGGCGCGAGGAATGGCGCAGAGGAGGGCTCAGGGGATCAGGACGACCTTGCCGAGATTGCGGCGCTGCTCGATGACGGTGTGAGCGCGTGCGGCTTCGGCGAGCGGGATCTCCTCGTGCACGGCGGTGCGCAGGGTGCCGGCATCGCGCAGCTGCCACAGCTCACGCAGCCAGCGGTCGTAGAGTTCGGGCTTGCCGAGGGCGATGGCCCGCATCTGGAAGCCGATCATCGAGGCGCCTCGGACGAGGAGTTCGTACGCCTCCACCGTGCCGCCGCCGGAGCTGAAGGCCACCAGCCGCCCGCCCGTCGCCAGGGCCCGTACCGCCGGGCCGAGCAGATCGCCGCCGACGCCGTCGAGGATCACGTCGTACGGGGCGCCCCAGTCCTCGTCCTCGTACAGGATGACCTCGTCGGCGCCGAGACCCCGTACGAAGTCGGCCTTGTCGGCGCCGCTGACGGCGGCGACGACGCGCGCCGCCCCGTCGGCCTTGGCGAACTGGAGGGCCAGCGTGCCCACAGCGCTGGCTGCCGCCGTGACCAGGACCGATTCGCCGGGCTCCACGCGCGCGGCCTCATAGGCGCCCCGCGCCACCAGCCCGCTGCGGACCAGTGCGACCGCGTCCACGGCGGTCGCGTCCTGCGGGATGCGGGAGGTATGGGCGGCGTTGAGGACCGCGAACTCGGCGTAGGCGTCGGCGAAGCACAGTCCGGTGACGCGGTCCCCGACGGCGAAGCCGGTGACCCCCGCACCCGTGGCGACGACCTCCCCGGCGACCTCGCCGCCGAACGACACCGGCCCGTTGCCCTCGCGCACCTTGCGCACGGTCGGCAGGGTCACCCCGACCGCCTCGACCCGGATCAGCACCTCCCCCGCTCCTGCCTCGGGCCGGTCGACCTCCTCGGCGAACAGAACCTCGGGTCCACCGTTGACCTCGTGGCGGATGCGCAGCACAGGACCTCCCCGTTCCGTTTTCATTGGGTGCCCCAACGATAGGTCGAATTTCATGGGGAAGTCCAACGATATTCGGATAGGCTGAGCCCATGCGCACGCCGCTCCAGCACATCCAGTCCCTGCCGTCCTGGCTCGTCGGCCGCGTCGCGACCCGTGGCCGGGCCCTGGTCGCCGACGCGATCGCGGCGGAGGGGCTGAAGCTCATGCAGCACGCGGTGCTGGCGGCGACCGCCGAGTACGGGCCCATCGCGCAGGCCGACTTGGGCCGCCGGCTGGCCGTCGACCCCAAGGACATGGTGGGCATGCTCAACCACCTGCAAAAGGAGGGCCTGGTCCTGCGTGCCCCCGACCCCTGCGACGGCCGCAAGAACGCCGTCACCGTCACCCCGAAGGGCGGGGCGGTCCTCGCTCGCTGCGCGGCTCTGGCCGAGAGCGCCAACGCCGAGCTGCTGGCGCCCCTCGCTCCTGCTGAGCAACGGCAGTTGATGGCCTTGCTGGCGCGCCTCCATGAGGCGGGGGCGGCCCCGGCTCGCAGCGATGGTGAGTGAGTGACACTGCGGCACCGCGCTGACCGGTGAAGCGGCGTGTCAGTGGTGCAGGTCAGTGGTGCAGGTCAGTAGTACAGGCTCCAGCGCCCGAAGCGGGCCAGCAACTTCCTCGTCTCGCTCTCACTCAGCCCCAGGGCGGCCGCGGCCTGCGCGAGGGTCGCGTCCTGTCGGGCGTCGTGGGCCGCCCAGTATCCGATGTCCTCGGCGGTCACCTCCAGCTGGCGGGCCGCGCGCAGAGCCGCCAGAGGTGACGTCTTCGACAACTTCTCGATCTCCGCGTGCAGTTGGGCCAGCAGGTCGGTCACGGAGTCGGGCAGGGGAGTGGCCGACCGCTCCACGTCGACCGCGTGCGAATCCCAGTCCCGCATGCAGAGGTCGGCCGTTCTCGTACCCGCCTCGAAGAGCGGCTGGTCTCCGATCTCGTCCCAGTCCAACGGGTGCTCCGCGCCGTTCCAGCCGCAGGAACACACCGCGCGCAGCACCGCCGCGCGGGGCCCGTGCCCCCAGTCGCCGCCGTCGTAGACGCTCCACTCCGTCACCGACTGGCCGCCCGAGCCCGAGTTCGTCGGGATGTGGACCGGGGGCGGGACGGTGCCGTCGGCCAGGAGCACGCCGACCGAGCCGGTGTGGGACGGACCGAACTCCTCCGTGGTCCAGGTCTCCTGCTCGCTCATGGCGTCCCTCCAGCCGTCGTGTCCAGCGCCGTGATCGCCCGAGGCGGGCACAAGGACGACCCTTCCCCAACTCGGCGCCAGATATGGCGGTTTACCGAAAGCGACCCGGACTTTCGCATCATGACCGGTTCGGACCCGCCAGCCGAGCGCCTTGCGAGTCCGGACGCTGGACGAGGGCCGGCCCACGACGACCGGATTCCGCCACCGGATTCCGCCACCGAATTCCGCCACCGGGATCAGAGCCGTGACTCAGGGCCCGGGGCGGCGCCCCTGCAACGGCACGTTCCGCCCCGGTTGGTCGGCAGGTGGGTCGAGGGGGCGGCGGGGGACGGCGGGCGGGTTCCTGGGAGGGGAGCGCGCCGGCCGTCCCGGTCGTCAGGGGCGGGTCAGTCGTCGCGTCCCTTCAGGCGCCGTGGATCGAAGGACCAGATGCCGCGTCCGTGGGTGGCGGCGTACAGGGCGCCGTCCGGGCCGAGGCGTAGTTGGAGCGTCGCGGTGGTGGGCAGGTTCTTGCCGAGGATCTGCCACTGGCGGGCGCCGGCCGGCCGGTAGAAGACGGCGAGATCGGTGGAGAGGGCGAGGCCGCCGTTCGGCAGAAGCTTGGCCGAGTCGGCCGGGACGTCCGGCAGGTTGGCGGAGATGTCGGCCCACGTGGCGCCGCCGTCCTTCGATTCGAAGATGTGGCCGACGCCCGCGCCCGGGCCCTCGGTCCACTTCCGGGAGAAGCCGTTGACCGCGACGTAGACGTGCTGGGCGTTGGCCGGGTCGACGTCGAAGCCGGATATGTAGCGGTTGGGGATCGTTCCGTCGACGGGGAGGCCCAGCTGGTGCCAGCCGGTGCCGTCGGCGTTGCCGACCGCGATGCCACGGCTGAAGCCCTGGTTGTTGCAGGGCCCGCACCAGCCGACGTACACCGTGCCGCCCGAGGACGCCACGGCGGTGGCCACATGGCCGTCACCGAGGTCGTAGGCGTTCTTCCACTCGGCGCCGGAGCGGATCGCGAAACCCTTCGTCTGCACCCATACATGACGCCCGCCGGCCACCCACGTGTTGGTGTCCTTGGCGTCGGAGGTGATGGGGGCGGTGAAGCGGGCGCCGGCGCCGCCGAGGTCCTTGTCGGGCGGAGCCACCTCATACTCGGTGGCCTTCGCCGGATCATTGACCCAACTACCGCTGTTGGCGCCGCAGTTCTGCGTGACCCACATGTCGAGATAGACGTATTCGTTGGCGATGTCGCAGCCATTGGCCGGGTCGGTGATGGTGTCACCGCCGTCACCGCCGAAGTTGGAGCCCATGACCTTGTCGTGGCCGCGCAGGATCGACTGACCGTTGTCCTGGAGACCCCCGGTGACCGAGACGCCGCCGTGGTCGAGGTCCTTGCCGACGCCGACCGAGTAGTACTGCAAGGTGTCCAGGGTGCCGTCGTTCAGCGACTGCCAGTCCTTGGCATGACCGCCCGAGTCGACCGCGCCGTTCAGGGGCCGCCGGTAGATTCCGCCGTCGTTGCCCACGTAGGCGTACGTCTTGCCCTTGTACGTGCCCACCGCGACGGCGTGCTGGTCGGAGTGGGTGGTCGGTGAGCAGTCGCCGGTCTGCTTGGACGGGTCGATGCTCCAGCAGGGGAACGGGAAGTTCCAGTACGGGCCGGGAGTGATCCAGTTCGTGCCGCCGTTCTTGGTCTCGAAGACCTCTTCGAGACCGAGATAGACATGGTCGGCGTTGGCCGGGTCGACCTGGAGGAACTGGTTGTACCAGGACTGGATGCCCGGCATGTAGCCCGCGCCCTGGAGCGCCGAACCGGACGCCTTCAGCTTGGTGTAGTCGGCGATCTGCGTCCAGGGACCGAACGGCGAACCGGACTTGGACACGTACACGCCCTTGAGTCCGCTGTCCGGGTTGGTGTTGGTCTGCGCCGGTGACTGGTCGACGGCGTACAGGCGAGAACCGTCGGCCGCCGCGCCGAACGTCATGTTGCCCACGTCGTCGCTGTCGGTGGGCAGGTCGCCCAGACCGGTGGTGGGCTTCCAACTGCCGTCGCCCTGCTGGGAGTACAGGCCGTTGTAGGTGTCACCACCGCGCCAGCCGACGGCCAGGAGCACCTTGGAGGGGTCCTTGGGGTCGACCGCGATGTCGTTGGCTATGTTCTTGTACGGGGCCGACTCGTCGCCCGCCTTCGAACCGCCGGGCAGATACTCCGGATTGGGGGCGAACTCCAGCTTCCACGGGCCCGAGAGCGTCGTGGTGGAGTGCGACCACACGCCCCGGCTGGTGGCCGCCCACACCTTGGTGCCGGCGAACCGCAGGGCGTGGATGACCGTGGACTCCAGCTCGGCCCCGCCCACCCGGCCACCCGGCTGGAACTGACCGTGCCGGGGGTCGGCCAGGACATAAACTCCCGTGCCCACGAAGGAGGTTGCCCCCGTGTTGGACTCTCCGGTCGCGTACCAGAGCCGCTGGGAGCCGTCCAGGGCGAGCGCGCCGGTCGACAAGGAGGGCAGCTTGTCGGCGATCGGCTCCCAGTGTCCGCCGCCGGTCCGCGAGCGGAAGACGCCGCCGTTGGCGCCGCCCGCGTACACGTAGCCCTGGTCGTCGGCGGCGATCCCGGTGATCCGGCCGGTCACGTCTCCGAACCCGCCGCTGGAGTTGGAGTTGATGTCGCGGTAGCGCGGGTCGTCGGAGTCGTAGACCTTCTGTGTGATGTGGTCCCAATTGCCCCCGGTGTGCGGCATCGACTGGAGCTGAGCCCAGGCCGCCCCGTACGCGCCGGGCGCCACGACGCCGGGCGCGGTGCGGGCCTCGGTGTACTGGGCGGTGCCTTCGGCGGAGTTCTCCGCCTCGTCGGACCCGTCGTCGCCGCTCCCGGAGGCGGTGAGGGCGGACATCCCCTTGCCGGCGTGCACGGCCGCGGTGTGCTGCCGGCCGATGTCGGCCTGGTGCCGGGCGTTCCAGGGCCGGGGCCCGCTGCCGCCGGACGCCGCGAACGACTGGGTGCCGATCAGTCCGAACGCGGCGGCCACGACGGTGCAGGTGATGAACCGTCGCCGTTGCCGTTGGCGCATCATGCGCTCTCCTCCCTGCGCCGAGCACCGGATACGGCCCGACGCGGGCCAGATCCTGGCGTGTCCGCGACATCCCGGATAGGGAACGGAGGAAAGATGACCGGGAGTTTGCCAAGTCTGGTCTTCGGGCGGGCAACTTGCGTCAGCGGTAGGGAAGTTGGTCCGGTCGCCCGCCGGGTTGCCTGGGTGGGCACGACCACGTGGGTCTCAACGCCGGCGCGTCGGTGCGGGCGTCCGAGCCGTAGTGGGTGGGCGGGTCCGGCGGTTTGGGACTTCTCGTTCGTCGGTGATCCTTGGGGGATGCGTGCTGCCCGTCTGATTCGTATGGCTCTCCTCATCCAGTCCAGCCCCGGCCTGACGGCCGCCGCCCTCGCTCGCGAACTCGAGGTCTCCGAGCGGACGGTGATCCGGGACGCCCAGGCGTTGCAGGAGGCAGGCGTCCCGGTGCGGTCCGAGCGAGGACGTGTCGGCGGGTACTTCCTGGCCCAGGGTTACCGCACCCGGCTCACCCATCTCCACCCGAGTGAGGCGGAGACCCTGTTCCTGTCCGGTCTCCCCGCGGCGTTGCGGGACCTGGGCCTGGCGGACGCGGCGGACACCGCGCGACTGAAGCTGAGCGCGACCCTGCTGCCCTCGGTGCGCGCGGCCGCCGAGTCCTCCGTGCGCCGCTTCCATCTCGACGCCCCCGCCTGGTTCCGTGAGCCCGTCACCCCCGAGGTGCTTCCGGAACTGGCCCGCGCGGTGTGGGCGGACCGGGCCGTCGAGCTGACGTACACCCGGCCGGGCGAGGACGGCGCCGTCTCCACTTCCGTCGTGCGCGTGGTGGAACCGTACGGGCTCGTCCTGAAAGCCGGCACCTGGTACGCAGTGGCGCGCGTCCCCTGCGGGCAGGACGGTGACGACGACGGCGACTGGCGTACCTACCGCGTCGACCGGATCGCCGCCATCGGCCCCGCTCCCGGCGCGGACCAGGCTTTCGAGCGGGACGCGTCCTTCGACCTGGCCGCGCACTGGGAGGAACGGTCGGCCGCGTTCGCCCGGGCGCTGTTGCGCACCACGGTCACGGTACGGCTGACGAGCCACGGACTGCGGCGGCTGCCCGCAGCCGTGGACAGGGCCGCGATCGAGGACGCGCTGGCGTCCGCCGGCGCACCGGACTCCGCCGGCCTGGTCACCCTCACCGTGCGGGCGGAATCCGAGGACGTCGCGTTCGGCCAGCTGGCACCGCTCGGCGCGGACGTCGAGGTGTTGGCCCCAGCCTCATTGCGCGCCCGATTCCGTGAGCGCGCGGTGGCCCTGGCCGCCCTCTATGAGACCCGCCCGACCAGCCCGCAAGGTGAGTCGCGCGCGGAAGGCGAGGATCAGCGGTAGTCCTCGGGCGAGCCGTCCTTGCCGCCGTGCACCACTTCCTCCAGGTACGCCCAGGCATCCGGACGGCTGCCGTCCACGTCCGTCACGCCGTACCGCTGGGCCAGCTCCGCGCTGGAAGTGGACTTGCCGTTCCAGCGCTCGGCGCGGTCCGGATCGGCGGCCAGCGCCGCCACCGCGCGCGCCAGGAACCCCGGCGACTCGGCGATGCCGAAGGACGGTTCCTCGGCGATCGCTTCGCGCCAGTTCTGCTCGCTCACCCCGAAGTTGGCCAGCATCTGCTCCGAGCGCAGGAAGCCCGGCGTCACCGCGACCGCCGCACCGCCGTACTCCGCCAACTCCTGGCCGAGACCGAACGCCAGCCGGATCGGGGCGTTCTTCGCCAAGTCGTAGTACATGTTCTCGCGGTAGCGGCGGTTGTAGTGCGCGGTGCCGTCGGTGACCTCCACCAACAGGGGAGCGTCCGAGCGGATCAGCAACGGCAGCAGGAGCGCGGCGGTGATCACGTGGGAACGGACGCCGAGTTCCAGGACGCGCAGGCCGTCGGCGAGCGGCGTCTCCCAGGACTTCTTCCCGAAGATGGAGTGGCCGGTCAGGTGCTCGCCGCCCCACAGGTCGTTGATGAGGATGTCGAGCCGCCCGTGCTCCCCGTCGACGCGCCGGGCCAGCGCGCGCACCTGCTCCTCGTCGAGATGGTCGACGGGGACCGCGATCCCGGCTCCGCCCGCCGAGGTGACCAGTTCGGCAGTCTCCTCGATCGTCTCGGTGCTCCGGTTGACCTCGCTGATCCGGGTGCGGGTGGTGCGGCCGGTGACGTACACGGTGGCGCCGGCCCGGCCGAGTTCGACGGCCTGGGCGCGGCCCGCGCCGCGCGTGGCCCCCGCTACGAGCGCGATCCTGCCGGCGAGCGGCGGCCCCGCCGGGCTTTCGCGGGAGGTGTTCTGCGTGCTGGTGTCTTCGCTGGTCGTGTCCTTCGTGTCATTCATGTCCTTCATGGTTCATGCCAAGCCTGACAGAACCCGTCACCTTTTCCAGAGAGTTCTCACCCGGGCCCCCGACCCCGTCCGGCGGAGGCTGTCGCGGTGCGTCGCCGTGTTCCGCGCTCAGCGTTCCGCGCTCAGCCGAGTCGCAGATGCATGAGGGTGAGGTCGAGCCATCGGCCGAACTTCGTTCCCGCTTCCGGCACGGTCCCCGCGACACGGAAACCGAACCGTTCGTGCAGTCGGATCGACGCGGTGTTCTCGGCCTCGATGCCGGCGACCATGACGTGGTGACCCTCTCGACGTGCCGAGTCGATGACCTCGGACAGGAGCGCGGAACCGATGCCGAGCCCGTGCATGTCGTCGCGGACGTAGACCGAATCCTCGACCGTGTGGCGGTATCCGTCCTTCTCACGCCAGGGGCCGTAAACCGCGAACCCGGCCGTCTCGCCCCCCACTTCGGCCACGAACGCCGAACCTCGCTCCAGGTGGGCCGCGACCCAGGCCGCTCCCTCGGCGGGGGACTGCTGGGTCTCCGTCCACAGCGCCGTCGAGTGTTCGATGGCGTGGTTGCGGATCGCACGGATGGCTTCGGTGTCTTCCGGGCGTGCTGGGCGTACCGACACGGGCCGCGTCCTCTCGTATATTGGATTCATGTCCAACATGGTAGATCCCCTGGTGGCCCGGATCGCGGCCCGCGTCCGCATGGAGCGGGAACGGCGCCGGTGGACCCTGGCGCGGCTCGCGGCCTCCTCCGGGGTCTCGCAGGCCATGATCAGTCGGATCGAACGGGGCGAGAGCAGCCCCACCGCTGTGGTCCTCGGCAAGCTGTCCGCCGCCTTCGAGCTCAGCGTCGCCTCCCTGCTCACCCTCGCCGAGGAATCCCCCGATGGATCACCGGATGGGACAGCGGACGAAACGGCGGTCGCCGGGGGCGTACGGCGCCGAGATGAGACAGCGGAGTGGCGCGACCCGTCCACCGGTTATCGGCGCCGTCAGATCACCGGACCCCGGTTTCCCGTGGAGCTCGCCGAGATCCGCCTGCCGCCCGGAGCCCGCGTCCCGTATCCGGCCGCGGCCTTCGCCTTCGTGCGGCAGGTCATCTGGGTCATCGAGGGGCACCTGACCTTCCACGACGGGGAGACGGTCCACGGACTCGACGAGGGCGACACCCTCGAACTGGGCGAACCGGCAGAGCGCGTTTTCGCCAACACCACGGACGGTGAATGCCGTTACGCCGTCCTCCTCGTCCGCGGTGCGAGGCCGTGACCGCCCCGCCCGGTAGCCCTCTTCGCGCGTCCGCGTTCGGCTGAGCGGATCAGCCGCCCAGCGCCGACGCGATCCGGTCGAGGTCGGCCAGGAGTGCGGTGACGCGCTCGGGCGGGATGGCGTCCACCATGCGCCCCTCGATGGCGTACACGGCGGCCTGTACCGCCGCGAGGCGTGCGCGGCCCTCTTCGGTGAGGCGGGCGGGAAGGGCCCGGCCTTGGCCGGCGCTGGCGGGGCGAGTGATCAGACCCGCTTCCTGGAGGCCCCGCAGGACGACGTTTCCGGACTGCCGGGTGACGAACGTCGCGCGGGCGAGGTCGGCGTTCGACATGCCGGGGTGTCGCGCCAGGAGCTCAAGGGTCGAGTACTGGGGCACGGTCAGTCCGTGCTCGCGCAGCACCTTGTCCATCGCGCCGCGCAAGGCCGCCTGGGCGCGTTTGAGCAGGTAGCCCACGTGGTGGGTGATGTCGTCCGCTGGGCTGAACGGCTCGGTCGGCACACTCTCGTTCATGTCAGCATTTTGACATGCCTCGCTCCGGTGCCCTAATCTCAATGTCAAAGTCCTGACATTGAACAGCGAGGAAATCCCATGTCTGTTGCCATCGAGAGTCCCGACTTCATCGCCTTGCAGGTCCACGACGTGGAGGCCGCAGCGGCCTTCTGCGAGCAGCACCTCGGCCTGCGCCGCGCCGAGGTCTCACCCCCGCACGCGGTCGTGTTCGCCACCGAGCCGGCGTTCGCGGTCCGCGCGCTCCTGCCCGGCGTCAGCCTCGCCAGCGGCGCGCGACCGGGGCTCGGCGTCGTGCTCTGGTTCCGGACCTCGGACGCGGTGCGACTCCACGACCAGCTGGTCGCCGCCGGCGTGCAGATCGTCGAGCCTTTGACGGACAGTCCGTTCGGGCCGAAGTTCTCCTTCGAGGGTCCGGAGGGGTACGTACTCACCGCGCACGGGGGCTGAGCAACGGGGTGGCTGAGCGAGCGCGGTGGGCGCGCGCCGCTCCTAGGTTCGCGGTGTACTGTCCGAGCGCCACGTGGTGAGACGAGGGCGCCCCGGCAGTTCGGCGCGGCCGGTGGCCCACAGCAGGGTGAGCCAGGGGTCCGCGCCGTCCGGTGCCTCCGGAAACAGCCGGGCGAGCACACGCGAGCAGAGGGCGGAGGGCGGGGCCCAGGCGAGCCCGAGGCCTTCCGCCAGATCGTGCATGTGCACCAGCGTCTCCTGCATCCCCAGGGCCGCGAAGCCCTCGGGGTCGGACACTCCGGCGGCGTGGTGGGCGCGGACCCGGGGCGAGGTGGTACGCACCATGGCGACCAACAGCGCGCCGCACGCCTCCAGCACCTGCGTCAGACCGTCCGGACCCTCGGCGCGGTCGGCGTGGACGAAGACCGGGGGTGCGGCCGGCCTTTCCCGGTTCAGAGCGAACGGCACATGGGTGTCCAACGGCGGGCTCTGCGGCCCGAGTTGGACGGCGTAGTACAACAGGTCGTTGGCGAGGTGTTCGGCGGTCTCCCAGCAGTCCCACTCCAGCGAACCGGCCTTGCCGCCCCATCCCTCGGCGGGTGCGTTCCGGAGCGTGGCGACCGCGAGCCGCACGGCGAGGTCCACGTCGTCCGCCGTGACGGGAGACGGCACTGATCGGGTTTCCACTGGTCGAGACATGGCGGCACGGTATCGCGGCGGAATGAAATGGGCGCTCCCGGGCGGGAGTTGTGGGGGCGCCGGGCCGGTCGAGCGCCTTGCCCTTCGATGGTGAGGGCGGCATGTTCTGTGCGCCGGGCAACGGCCGGCCCCCGGTCGCGGCGCTAGCTGGTTCGCAACGCGGTCAGGAGGCTGGTTCGCAGGAGCAGGGCGGCGGGGGAGTGCTGGCCGCGGCGGGTGATGAGGCCGAGTCGGCCGTGCGTGGTGGCGTCGGTGAGCGGGATGCTCCGCAGGCCGGAGCCCCGGGTCGAGGACGCGCTGAGGATGGCGATGCCGGCGCCGCGCTCGGCGAGACGCAGCAGGATGTCAGGGGAACTGGCGTCGAGGTCCACGCGCGGGTCGCGGCCGGCCCTGCGGCAGGAGTCCTCGTACGCGGCGCGGATGCCGGTACCGGGGGAGAGGCAGAGGATCTTTTCCCCGCCGAGGTCGGTGAGGCGCAGCTCCGGCCGGTCGAGCGTGTGCCCGGCCGGGACGACGGCGGTGATCGGCTCGTCCACGACGACGTCCACCACGAGGCCCGGGGTGACGTCACCTGCGTACCCGATCAAAGCCAGGTCGAGCGCGCCGGAGAGGACTCGCGCCTGGAGATCGTCGGAGTGGCCCTCGTGCAGGCTGAGTTCGACGCCGGGGTGGGTGCGGCCGAGGTCGGCGACGGTGTCGAGGAAGGCCGGGATGGAGCAGCCCATGATCATGCCGAGCCGTACCCGGCCTCGGACGGCGTCGGCGAACTCGGCGGCGGTGTGCTGGATGGCGTCGAGGGTGGCGAGCGCGTTCTTCGCGAGCGGGAGGACGGCCTCGCCGACCGGGGTGAGGCGGATCCGGCGCCCGGACCGGTCGAGCAACCGCTGCCCCAACTCCTGTTCCAGCTTCGCCACTTGGGTGCTGATCCCCGACTGGCTGACGTGCAGTCGATGAGCGGCGGCGGTGAACGTGCCCTCGTCCATGACCGCGGCGAAGTAGCGCAGCTGATGAATCTCCATACGCAGATATGATAGCTCGCATCTGAATTATCTGTTGGACGGATGGATGGGGTGGCCGGAGGATGGAGGCATGACGACGACGAAGACTGCGCGAGAGCTTGCTGAGATCTACTACACGGCCTGGGAGGCGGGCGACTTCGAGACATTGCGGGGGGTGCTGGCCGAGGACGTCGACTTCGTCGGAACGCTGGGCGCGGCGTCCGGAGCCGAGGAGGCGCTTGCCGGGCTCAAGGGGCTCGGCCGAGTGCTGGAGAAGGTCGACGTGCGGGTGCGGGTGGCGGAGGGCGACGAGGTGATCACCTGGTTCGACCTGCACACAAGCGTCGCGCCGCCCACCCCGACGATGAACTGGATGCATGTGGAGAACGGGAGCATCACCCGTATCCGGGTGACCTTCGACCCCCGCGAGTTGCTGGCGGGCTTCGAAAAGCGGGGGTGAGAGGGGAGGGGCGTCGCGTACGGGCTCGGCGTGAAGTCCCGTCTCGCGGTGCGCCGGGCGGTGCCACAAGCGGGGCGCTGCCCGGTCGTCGCGCGGGGCCGGTCGGCGGCCGGAGCGTCGGCGGCGCACCTTCGAGTGAGGTGGTGCCGCGAACTGGCAAGCGGCAGGCGCCCCTTGGATACTCTCCCCTTGAGACCGTCGTGTTTCACCGGGAGGGGAGCCTGCCATGTCTGACCGCGAGCCCGTCGAAATTCTGGAGTTCTCCGACGACCTGCATTCCTCCGACGCTTCGCCGCTGCGGGACTTTCTGAGCGCCCGCCTGACCGAACTCGCGGAACGGCAGGAGGCCGGCAGCGAGGCGGCCTGGGCCGCCCACCGGCTGCGACAGAGCACGGACCACACGGCCCTGTGTCTCTGCGACCTCCTGACCAGCTGGGGCATGGAAGTGGCCGCGGGCCGCACCAATGAACCAGGGCTCACCCAGCGGCTGCGCCAGGACATCCAGATGTGGTGGAACGAACTGTGCCTGACGGCCGCCCGGTTCTCCGACCATCCCGACTATCTGCCCCGGTGGCGCCAACTGGAGCACCTGTGCCTGGAGTTCGCCGAGTGGGAGGAGCACTGGAAGGACGGGTTCTCCTCCGGTACGTACCAGGACGGCGCTCACCCGTAACGGAGCGGGGAGCGGACGCGGGCCCCGGCCGCACGCCCACCTCGGCGGTAGGCGCCTCACCCGAGCGGGACGCTCAGCTCCATGGAGCGCAGAGCCGCCGCGAGGGCCGGTTCGTCGCCGACGTCGAGAGCGGTATCGGTGAGCTTGATGACGTGTTCGTCGCCATGAGCCAGGGCCCGTTCGACGACCTCTTCAGGGGTGAAGGTGCCGGGTGGGGTGTACGTGACCGGAGCGGCCGGTGCGTACATCGCCGTGACTGCCGCGGCGGCCGTCCACGCCGCCCGCAGGCTGGACGGCCACAGGGACCGCGGGAGCGCGGGCAGGGTGCGCAGGACGGCGTTGGGGGCCGTGGCCGCGTGGACGAGCATCGTCTCCTCGCCGTGGCCGTGGGTGGCGTACCGGTGTGTCGCCGCCCGCACCAGCTCGGTGAGGTGGCGGTAGGCGTCACGCGGTTCCGTCACCCCGGCCGCCCACACCGGCAGAGCCCTGACGCGGTCGAGCCGCGCGGGAAAGCCGCCGTCCTGCTGGGCGATGCGCGGCACCGTGTCGAGAGCGGCGGCCGCCTTCGCGGCACCGGGCAGCGGGGCCGGCGTCGCGACGGGCCGGTGACGCGCGGCCCAGTAGCCAAGGCCGTGCGCGAGTTCTCTCAGACGAGGTTCGGTGATCTCGCCGGACAGCAGAGTGCGCACGGCGTGGCCCACCCGGATCACCGGGTGGGTCGAGCCGCCGTACATGCCGGGCAGGAGGCGGGGCCACCATGCGGCAAGGACCTCGCGCCAGGGGTGTTCGGCGAGCTCCCGCTCGAAGAAGCGGATCCAGTCGGCCGCGCGGCTCGGGTCGCCCAGCGCGGAACGCCAATTGGCCGCCGTGACGGGCGCGACGCCGGACGGGAATTCCTCCAACTTGCGCGCGTACAGGTCGAGCCAGCGGTGTACTGAGCGCGCCTGTCCGCGCGCGACAAGAGCCTCGACGGCCATCGGCGCGTGGTTGGTGAGCCGTCCAAGCCGCTCGGGCCCGCAGGCGTGCAGCCGCGCGAGCGCTTCGTCCAGAATCCCTGTCGTATCCATGGCGGGGACGTTAGACGCGTCGTCACGGCGGCGTAACGGGCTGAGGACCTAAGCCCCGCTTAGGACTCGCCGGCTGTCGCACCGCTCCTGCTGTAAAAGGCGCCGGCTCCCGTCAGCGCCCTCCTGCATGGAGGCGTGCCCTCGTTCTCTCCCGTCCCGGCATATGCTAAAGCAGGTTGATAAGGTAACCTTAGTACATGCCCCAAGATTCCGACCCGAGCGACCCGAGTGGCCTGAACGCGAGTGACGTCGCTTCCGCGCTGCTGGCGAGTCTCAGCGTGCTGGTCCGGCGGGTGCGTCAGGTGCCGGTCGAGGGGGGACTGACGATGCCTGAGCGGACCGCCCTGGCCCAGCTCGCGCGTTCGGGCCCTACCACATCCTCGGCGCTGGCCCGTGAGGCGCAGATCACCGCGCAGTCCATGGGGGCGACGCTCGGCGGGCTTCGGGCGCGCGGTCTGGTCGAGCGCCGGCCGGACCCGGATGACGGCAGGCGTGCGGTGATGTCGGTGACCGACGCCGGCCACCAGGCGCTGCGGGACAAGCGCAACGCCCGGGGCGAGCTCATCGCCCGGGCCCTGACCAGTGGCGAGTTCACGCCGGCGGAGCTGGAACAACTGGCGGCGGCCGCCCCGCTTCTTGAACGGCTGGCCCAGAACATCTGACGCATCTGACGCCGCGTCGCCGACGGACCGTCGCCGGGGCGACCGGGGCGCGGACGCGATCACGAGGGAGAAGGCCGATGGCGGATCCTGCGCGGACGCTCGCTCTGGACGGGGACGGGGCATCCCAAAGCCGTTACAAGTGGACGGCGTTGACGAACACGACCGCCGCGGTCTTCATGTCCGCGCTGGACGGCTCCATTGTGCTGATCGCCCTGCCGGCGATCTTCCGGGGCATCCATCTGGATCCGCTCGCCCCGGGGAACATCGCGTACCTGCTGTGGATGATCATGGGGTACCGCCTGGTACAGGCCGTCCTCGTGGTCACGGTGGGACGGCTGGGCGACATGTACGGCCGCGTCCGGATGTACAACAGCGGGTTCGCGGTCTTCACGGCCGCATCGGTCCTGCTGTCCTTCGACCCCTTCGACGGCGGCCACGGCGCGATGTGGCTGATCGGCTGGCGTCTGGTGCAGGCCGTCGGCGGATCGGTACTCACCGCGAACTCGGCCGCGATCCTCACCGACGCCTTCCCCGAGGAGCAGCGTGGTTTCGCCCTGGGGATCAACCAAGTCGCGGGCCTCGCAGGGATGTTCATCGGGCTCGTCGCCGGCGGACTGCTTTCGGCGTGGGACTGGCGCGCGGTGTTCTGGGTGAACGTGCCCGTCGGGGTGTTCTTCACCCTGTGGGCGTACCGCACCCTGCGCGAGAGCGGCCGGCACGAGGGCGGCCGGATCGACTGGTGGGGCAACCTCACCTTCGCGGTGGGCCTCAGCGCGGTCCTGATCGCCGTCACCTTCGGACTCCAGCCGTACGGCGGTCACACCATGGGCTGGACCAACCCGTTCGTCGACGCGCTCATAGCCGGCGGTCTCGTCCTGCTCGCGGCCTTCGTCGTGATCGAGAACCGCGTCTCCGCGCCGATGATCCAACTCGATCTCTTCCGCCGCCGCGCCTTCACCTTCGGCAACGTGGCGGGACTGGCCATCTCGATCGGCCGGGGCGGGATGCAGTTCGTGCTGATCATCTGGCTCCAGGGCATCTGGTTGCCGCTGCACGGCTACGACTACGGCGACACCCCACTGTGGGCGGGCATTTTCATGCTGCCGTTGACCGCCGGGTTCCTCGCCGCGGGCCCGGTGTCGGGTTATCTGTCGGACCGGTTCGGCTCTCGCGGTCTGTCCACCGGCGGTGCCCTGCTGTTCGGCGCCAGCTTCCTGGGGCTGATGGCGCTCCCCATCGACTTCAGTTACGGGATCTTCGCCGTGCTCATCGCGGTCAACGGGATAGCCAGCGGCATGTTCGCCTCTCCCAACTCCTCCTCGATCATGGGCAGTGTGCCCGCCCGCTCGCGCGGTGTCGCCTCCGGTATGCGCGCCACCTTCCAGAACTCCGGCACCGCCGTGTCGATCGGTGTGTTCTTCTCGCTCATGATCGCCGGACTGGCCCACAGCCTTCCCCAGGCACTGACGGCGGGGCTGCGACAGCAAGGCGTACCCGCCGACGTCGCGGCCCACGCGGGCAGCCTGCCCCCGGTCGCTTCCCTGTTCGCGGCGCAACTCGGCGTCAACCCGGTCCAGCACCTCCTTCAGCCGAGCGGCGTAGTGGACCACCTGACAACCGCGCAGCAACAGGCCCTGACGGGGCGGGAGTTCTTCCCCGCCCTGATCTCCGGGCCCTTCCACTCCGGCTTGGTCGTCGTGTTCGCCTTCGGCGCCGCGCTGGCCCTCCTGGCCGCGATCGCCTCCCTGCTCCGTGGCGCCGGCCCTGTCGCGAAGCCCCCGAAACCGGGGGCCGGCGCCGTCGGCGAAACACACGCGCCCGCGACCTTTGACGGCACGCCATGAACGAGGCCGGCCCCGCTGTTCGACCCCGCTATTCGGTGATGGGGTAGCGCGGGCTCTCGGGGCCTTCGATGGTGATCCACTGGAGCTCGGTGAACTCATCGAGTCCGGCCCGGCCGCCCGACTTGCCGTAGCCGCTGTTCTTCACCCCGCCGAAGGGGATCTGCGGTTCATCGTCGAGGGTGGCCCCGTTGATGTGGCACATGCCGGTGTTCATGCGCCGCGCCAGGGTCAGGGCCAGGGGGATGTCGCGGGTGAAGATGGCGGAGGTGAGACCGTAGTCGTTGTCGTTGGCCACGCGCAGGGCTTCCTCGGGGCCGTCGACGGCGACGACGGTGACCACCGGCCCGAACGACTCCTCACGGTAGACCCGCATGCCGGGTGCGACGTCGGCCAGAACGGTCGGGGCGAAGCACGGGCCGGTGGCCGTTCCTCCTGCCAGCAGCCGTGCGCCCGCCCCGACGGCGTCCCTGACCAGACCGGTCAGGCGCGAGACGGTGTCCCGGCCGACGACGGGGCCGAGGACGGTCCCGGGGTCACGGGGGTCCCCGCAGGTGATGGTGGCGGCCAGGGCGGCCAGACGCCGGGTGAACTCGTCCGCGACGGCGCGGTCCACGACGACGCGCTCCGTGGACAGGCAGCCCTGGCCCGCGTTGGCGAACGCGCCGAAACCCACCGCGCCGACGGCGTGGCCCAGGTCGGCGTCGGCGAGGACGATGGCCGGAGCCTTGCCGCCGAGCTCCAGGATCGCCGGCTTCAGGTGCGAGGCCGCCTTCTCGCCGATGAGGCGGCCGACGCGGGTGGAGCCGGTGAAGTGCACGCGTCGTACGGCTGGGTGGGCGATGAGCGCGTCAACGGTGGCGGGTGCGTCCTCGGGTGCGTTGGTGATCAGGTTGAGCACGCCGTCCGGCAGCCCCGCCTCGATGAAGCACTCGACGACCAGGCCATGGGTGCGGGGTGTCTGCTCCGACGCCTTCATCACGACGGTGTTCCCGAGGACCAGCGCCGCCGGAACCGAAGCGCCCACCAGCAGTGCCGGGGCGTTCCAGGGAACGATGCTCGCGACCACGCCGACCGGTTTGCGGATGGCGAGCGAGGTGCGCCCCGTGGCTTCCGAGGGGATGACGTCACCGGTCAGGCCCTCGTGGGCGGCGCTCGCCGCGTAACGGATCTTCTCGGCCAGGACCTTGACGTTGTGGGCGCCCCAGGCGGCGGGGCCGCCCATCTCGGCGGTCATCGCCTCGGTCAGTTCCCCGGCGCGGGCCTCCAGTTTCTCGGCCGCCGCCCACAGGAGGCGGCGGCGTTCGCTCGGTGCCAGCCGCGACCAGGGGCCGCGTGCCCGCTCGGCCGCTTCGACTGCGCGTACGACGTCCGAGGCGTCGGCGGCCGCGGCGCGGGACGCGACTTCGCCGGTGTAGGGGTCGTACGCCTCGTAGGTGCGGTGGCCGGCCGCGTGTTGCCAGCTGCCGCCGATCATGAGTCGCTGCAAGGGGGATGGGGTGGTGGGGGTCATGTGTGCTCCCGTCCCGCTCGCCCCGCCCGGGGAGGGCGGGGCGAGCGGTGGTGATGTGCGGACGTGCGGACTACCGCTGGGCGGCCAGGCCGTCGCAGTGGACGCGGGTCTGCTCGGCGACGCGGCGGCCCAGGTGGCGCGCGGTGTTCAGGTCGGCGTCATGCACGTCGGCGGTGTCGTTGAAGCTCTGCGCACCGGCGCCGAGATAGAAGCCGAGCCGGTTGTCGTCCTCGGGGCTGGAGGTCGTGGTGTTCCAGCCCGGGAGCAGGCCGAGGCTCACCCAGAGCATGCCGTGCTGGGCGGCCAGGACCGCGAAGTATTGCAGGGTGTGCATCTTGTCCCCGCTCATGGAACCGGAGTTGGTGAATCCGGAGGCCAGCTTGTCGCTCCACGCGCGGGTCATCCATCGCTTGCTGGTGGCTTCGGCAAAGGCGTGGAAGGCGCCGGAGGCGGTGCCCATGTAGGTGGGGGAGCCGAAGATGATGGCGTCGGCGCCGTCCAGCGTCTCCCAGTCCGCGTCGCTCAGCGACGCGACGTCCACGCGGTGGACCTGTGTGCCGGGAAGGGAGAGCGCGCCGTCGGCGACGGCGGCGGCGATCTGGGCCGTGTGGCCGTAACCGGAGTAGGAAGCGATGGCGATCGATATGTCGGACATGGTTGTCCTCTCATGATGTCGGCGCGTGCCGACGGGGGATGTTGTTCTGGGTGCGGCTCAGCGATGGCCGGGCGCCCGGCACGCACGCCGGAACGCCGGAAGGCGCGCCGGAACGTATGAGGCAGGGACGCGCCGCCGATGTGGTCATGCGTGTGGACGCGGCATGGGCGTCCGCATGGTCATCGGCAGGGCCTTGATCGGTGTTCCGGTATTGACCGTAGCACTGTTAAGGCAGTGATACGCAAGATGGCGTATCATCGATCCCATGGATGATCCCAAGCGCGCCGTCAGATACCGGGTCCTGCGAGTCGCGGCCGAGCTGTTGGAGGAGCGGGGCAGCGAGGCGGTTTCCACGCGGGCCGTGGCCACCGCGGCGGGAATCACGGCCCCTGCGCTGTACCGGATGTTCGGCGACAAGGACGGCCTGCTGGACGAGCTGGCCGCGCACGGCTTCGAGATGTACCTGACCGAGAAGCACGAGGTGCTGGGCGGTTCCGAGGATCCGGTGGCCGACCTCTACCGGGGCTGGGACCTGCACGTCGACTTCGGCCTGCGACACCCCGCCTTCTACTTGCTCATGTACGGGACGGCCCGCCCCGGCCGCAGGCCCCCGGCGGCCGACGAGGCGCACGCCCTTCTGGTGAGTCGGCTGGACCGGGCCGCCGCCGACGGGCGCCTTCGAGTGCCGGTGGAGGAGGCGACCCATGTGGTCCACGCCGCGACGACCGGTGCCGCCCTGGCGCTGATCGGTGAAGACCCGGCGCGGCGGAATCTGTCGGCCTCGACACGGCTGCGCGACATCGTCATCGGGTCCATCACCACCGATGCGCCGGTCGCTGCCGGGACGGACCTGGCGACCCGCGCGCTCGCCCTCGACGCGGCGCTGGCGGGAGAAGACGGCGCTGCGACCGCGCTGCGCGCCACGGAGAAGGCCCTTCTGTGTGACTGGTTGCACCGCCTCGCGGAGTAGCGCTACCCGCCCGCGCCCTTGAGGTCCGCGTACCGGAGTGGGAGGCAAGCCGTGGGGCTCATCTGCCGTACGGACGCCGGGTGTTGGGGCCCGCGCCCTCTCCGGTGGGGCCCGCGTCACGTGTGGGGCCTGGCTGTCGCGCGGATCTCAGCGCGGCGCCGGAGCGCCGGTTCAGTCGCGGGCCGCGGCCCGGCTCCTGGACCAGGCGGTGGCGTCGACGCCGTAGCGGACCAGCAGGCGTGCGAACAGGAGCCGTTCCTCCGGCGACCAGGCGGCGGTGATCTCCAGGAACGCCGCACGCTGTTCGGCGGCGAAGCGGCCGCGCTCGGCCTCGCCGTGCTCGGTGAGCTCCAGCACGGTGCGGCGTCCGTCGAGCTGGGAAGCCGCCCGGCGCAGCAGACCCTCCTGGATGAGGGCGGCGACGGTCCTGCTGGCCACGGGCTGAGCGATGCCCATCTCTGCGGCGAGGCCGCCGACCGTCGTCTCGTCCGGAGCGTCGGCGATCACATTGAGTACGAGGTTGCGCGACAGGTCCTTGCCCGAAGCGGGTGCGCGGCGTCGCAGACGGGACAGCGCCGGGCCGATCTGGTCAAGCGCCAGGTCGTCGGGGCTCTGATCGGAGAAGGACGCGCTGCTCATGGCCCGAGTCTAGCCCGCGCCCACCCATTTGCATGCTCATTGGTAAATGCATAGCATCCGGTATGTACATGCGAACAGGCAATGAAATGAGGCGGGCTCCATGGCACTCACCGCGATCACCAACGCGCAGGTCTTCGACGGGGAGAAGTCCCTCGGCGTACGGACCGTGGTCCTCGACGGCGGAAGGATCGTCCGCGTCGGGGGCGAAGCCCCCCAAGGCAGCGAGATCGTCGACGGTGGTGGCGCCACCCTGCTGCCGGGGCTCATCGATGCGCACGTCCACTCCGCGCCGGGCTCCCTGGCGCTGGCCCTGCGCTTCGGTGTGACGACCGAACTGGAGATGCAGGGCATGAACACCCGGGAGAACCGGGGGCTCATCACCGAAGACGACTCCGTCGCCGACGTGCGCTCCGCCGGCT
Source organism: Streptomyces sp. NPDC006711 (assembly GCF_042869775.1). Lineage (NCBI taxonomy): Bacteria > Bacillati > Actinomycetota > Actinomycetes > Kitasatosporales > Streptomycetaceae > Streptomyces > Streptomyces sp. NPDC006711. The sequence continues at coordinate 32,482 of NZ_JBIAGO010000003.1, read as the reverse complement.
TCGCCATCACACCGCCCGGCGGCCACCCCAGCGAACTGATGCCCGAGGGGTTCCGGCCGAAGTGGGAACTTCCCCCGGTGATGCCCCTGATGCCGTTCTCCACCACTCCCGAGGAAGCGGCCGCCTTCGTGCCTCAACTCCTCGCCCGGGGCTCCGACTTCATCAAGTTCATGATCGACGACGGCAGCGTGGAGGGGCACCCGGGACTGCCCTCGCTGGACCAGGCCACCGTGAACGCCGGCGTGGCGGAAGCCAAGAAGTACGGCGCCCTCACCGTGGCCCACGCGCTGACGCTGGAAGCCACCGAAATGGCCGCCGAAGCCGGCATCGACGGTGTCACCCATGTGTTCATGGACCGGCCCCACACCCCCGAGATCATCAGCCTCATCAAGGACGCGGGCATGTTCGTCATTCCCTGCGTCACCCTCAACGCCTCGATGATGGGCATCACCGCCGCCGACCTGGCCGACGACCCGCGGGTCGCCGCACGCCTCGACAGCAAGTGGGACCAGACCCTGCGCTCCAGCTACAACCGCTACCCGCAGGGCAGGCTCCAGGACGTGTACGACACCGTGCGCGCCCTGGACGCCGCCGGCGTGGACGTGCTGGCCGGCACCGACGTCTCCATGCCCGAGACGTTCTTCGGGGGTATGGCACACGGGGCGAGCCTGCACCACGAACTGCGCCACCTCGTCGCGGCCGGTCTCACCCCCGCACGGGCCCTGCGCGCGGCCACCGCCACCACGGCACGCCGCTTCCGCCTCGGCGACCGGGGCCGTATCGCGGAAGGACTCCGCGCCGACCTCGTGCTGGTCGACGGCGACCCGACCACCGACATCGGTGACACCCTCAACACCCGCGCCGTCTGGCGGCGCGGCACCCGTCTGACGGCCTGACAGCACACCCCGCGCGCGTCCGCCGACCGCCGCCGCGAGGCGCCAGGGAGCCGACCGGACGCGCCGGCGGAGCTCGCGTTCCCCCGCCGTCAGAGCAGCAGACCCGCTCTGGGCGCCTGATTGAGGTGGATGCGGCGAGCGGGGAGGTCACCGAACTGCGGGGACAGGTACCGCAGAGGGGTGCGGGTGAAGACGCACAGGTGGTGTCCGCCGCGCCGGGCGTGGTCCAGGACCTCCGCCCAGTGGGTGAACGCGGTGACGAGCGCGACCGGCCCCTGGGGGATCTCCGGCCTGGGGTCGCTCAGGCCGGCGCCGTCCCGGAGGAGGACCGGCGCCGGGACGGGCGCAGCCGCGACCGACCGGTGCTCCAGCGTGCGCGGGCGGGGCAGGAGAGAACGGGCTCCGGCCGCGAGGCATGCGTCGAACCACTCCGACAGAAGAGCCAGGTGCTGTTCGTCCGGCAGCGTCGTCATGCAGGTCGAGGCAGCTGCCTCGCGGCTGAACCGGTGCAGGAACTCCTCGGCCCGCGAGGCGTGGACGGCGACGTGCGGAGTGGCGGCGCAGCCACGGCCCGCGCGGGCGAAGCATGCCCGCACCGCGGCGCGTGCGGCCGCGCGCGCACTGCCGTCGTGACGCAGAACGAACAGGCCCGGTGGCCGCGACCGTACCCGCCAGGGCCCGGCCGGGTCCGGCGGACAGCACAACGGCGCCACGGCGTCGGCGTGTTCGGCCAGGACGGCGCGCAGGCCGGAGCCGGACATCGCGCCGGGCGCCTCGCCGCGCACCGCCACCTGCCACACGCCGTCGGGCAGGCCCGCGCGCCGGGCCATCGCGGTCACCGCCAGCGCCACCGGCGCTGTGCGCGCGCTCACCTCGGTCACCACCGCCCCACCCCTGAGGAGCGCGGGCAGCGCGCCTTCGCACAGGGAGGCCAGCGGCCGGGCGTCGTCCCCGTACGAGACGGTGGCCGCGCGGGCACCGGTCTGCTCGCTCGCGTACGGTGAGCGCGGCCACCGGTGCGAGGCGAGGCCTCCTCCCCTCGCGGCATGGCGCAGCAACCGCTCGCCGTCCTGGCATTCCTCGACCGCGTCGGCGGGGCCGAAGCCCGCGCCGTGACGCAGCAGCCTGGTCAAGTCGGCCCGATGGGCGCGGATTTCGTCGCGCAGCCCGGCGATGACCCGGAGCCGTGCCGGTGCGCCGGCCCGCAGCCAGGATCCGCTCACCTCGCGGCCCCGGGCGACTGCGGCGCGGGCGTCGGCCGCCGAGCACACGGCGAGCGGCGGCAGCGGACGGCCCGAAAGGGCGCTGCGCACCGTGACCAGATCGGGGCTCGCGGGCGTGAGGGCGCTCACCGCGAGCGCTTGGGCCATGGTGGCGCCGAGCAGTTCTTCGTAAGTGTGCGCGGGGGCGCGCATGGTGACGCTCCGTCAGGTGTGATGGTGGTCCGGCCAGTCAGCGGTGGGCGACCGAGTCGGTAGTGCCCGGCTCGTGGGCCGGGCCGGGGAGCGGGGGAGGAGGTGATGTTTCGGTGTGGTCGTGGAGCGTGGGGAGGACCACTTTGCGGCAGTGGGCGGCCAGCGCCCCGCGCGGCCGCAGGAAGGCGCCCGCGGCCGCCGCCCAGAGCGTTCCTCCCGGCAGGGCGCCCAGCTCGCTGACGGCCAGCCGGGCAGTGAGAGCCAGGGCCAGGCACGGCCCCAGGGTGATGAGCGCCGCGTGAGCGACGAGGCGGACACCGGGGGACCACCGGGCGGGCCCCGTGACGGGCCGGCGCGAGCCGTCGTCCCGGACGTGGGCCCGCGCGTTCAGGCAGAACATCGCGGGCATGAGGACGAGCCCCATGACGAGGAGGGTGGCGGCGATGGGGGAGCGCAGCCAGGTGGCGAGCTCGGTCCAGGACGGGAGCTGCGCTCGGGAGAACTCCTCGCGTGGCGTCGGCGCGAGAAAGCGGTGCATGCCGGTCCCGTCCCAGCCGTGGAGGAGCACGAAGAACACGGCGGTGTACCCGCCGACGTACTGAAGGCTCGCCGCCGAGATCCGGCCGGCCGCGAGCAGCCGGTGTGCGCACAGGTACCCCAGCGTGGCGCTCGCGGTGATGCCCGCGCTGAACAGCGCCAGCCCCCACGGCGGGATGTGGCGGACGGCGTACATCGTCTCCCAGCCCGGGAAGCGGACCGCGAGCCACATGCCCATGGGGGTGAAGAGGAGCCCGATGAACAGCAGGGTCGCGGTCAGGTCGCGCTCACGCACCGTGCGCCGCCGGTCGCTGTCTTCGGCCCCTCGCAGTTGCTCGGCCGTGGACAAGGCACAGCCCGCCCCGATGGCATAGGCCCAGAAGGCGTCCACTTCAACCATGGACGCTTCCCTCGGGGGACGACGGGTGCGGGAGCACGGGGCGCACGGGCTCCTGCGGATGGGGTGCGCCGGCGTGTGCGTCACCGGCGTACGCGGCTCCTTCGGGCGGAGGGCAGGCGGTGCACCAGGTGGGCAACCGCACTCCGGCGTACCGCAGTTGGGCGAGCCGGGCATGGTAGGCGGCCCCGTCGAGCAGTGCGCGCGCGACCTCGGCGACGCGGCGGTTGCGTGGGTCCTGCCAGGAAGTCCCGTGCGTCCACGCGTTGAACGCGCCCATCGCGGGGCCGCACCAGATCTGGTAGTCACCGGCGCGGGAAGGCTCGCCTTCGACCGCCCAGCGGGAGGACAGGCCCAGATACCAGCGGAACAGCAGTGCCATGCGCACCTTGGGCTCGCGGGCCGCGCGCTCCGCCTGGGAGGGGCGCCGACGGACCAGATACTCGGCCACCTCGGCCCACGCCTCGGCGACGGGGCGTCCCAGGACCTGCTCCTCGAGCCGCAGCCGGTCCTGCGGCGAGAGGTCGTCGAGCGTGGCGTGCGTACGGTAGAGGCGGTACAGCCAGGACGCCCGCCCCGCGAAGAGCGTCCCCCGGCGCAGCACCTGCACGTCCACGCCCATCTCGAACATGTCGGCGGACGGAGCCATCGCGCAGTCGGCGACGTCGGCCGCCGCGAGCAGTTCCTTGGCCCGCGTCGACGTGCCGGCCTCGACGCAGGACTGGTTGACGGAGCCGGTGACGAGGTAGTCCGCGCCCAGTGAGAAGGCGGCGAAGGCGGCCCGGGGGGTGCCGATGCCGCCCGCCGCTCCGATGGCGACGCCCGCGCCCGGCCCGTTCTCGCGGCTCTCCTGGTCGCGCAGGGCGAGAAGGAGAGGGAGCTGCGTGACGAGCGGGCGCCGGTCGGTGTGTCCGGCGGAGTCGGCTTCGACGGTGATGTCGTCGGCCAGGGGCGCGCGCCGGGCGAGTTCGGCCTGGTCGGTGCTGAGGCGCCCGTCCCTGACCAGTTCCGTCACCAACTCCTCGGGCGCCGGACGCAGGAAGAAGGACGCCGTGGCGGCTTGGGACGCCTTGGCGATGACGCGGTGCGTGGCGCGTACGGTGCCGTCGGGCCCCGGCCGCAGCCCTGCCGCCCGGTAGCGGACCAGATCGAGAGTGGGCCGCAGAAACGCGGACGCCTCGACGCACGGTACGCGGTGACGCAGGTACAGATCGACGCACCGGCGTTCGGCGGCGGGCTCGGCCGGGCTGTGGATCAGATTGCAGGCCCACGGAAGGCCGGGCAGCCGGCGCCCCAACTGCCTTACGGCGTCCTCGACTTGGGGCGCGGGCAGCCCGGCAGCCCCGAAGGAGGCGAGGCAGCCGGCGCGGGCCATGGCCACCACCAGATCCACGGAGGAGATCCCCGCCGCCATGGAGCCCGCCATGTACGGGAAGCGCAGCCCGTGGCGGTCGAGGAAGGCGGGCGAACCCAGGTGGCGCGCGCTGACGGGCGCCGCCACCGCGACCACTCGGACGCCGGGCCCGGGCCGTTCGGTCGTCGTCCCGGTGCGTCCGTCGATCTGCACCACGTAACACGGCCGATCGAGGTCGGCCAGGTCGTAGCGGACGCCCGCGATGTCGAAACGCACGGTCATGACGCCCTCCGTCCCGTCGTGCCGCCCAGGACCTCAAGAGCGATGTCGTCCACGGCGTAGATGCGCAGGCCGTCCCGCCACACGCTGCCCTCGGCCAGCGCCGTGGTGCCGGCGTCCGTGCGGATGACCTCGCGCAGATGCACCTCGGCCTGGAGCGCTCGGTGGTGTGGCTGGATCTGGCCGCGATACGTCCAGCGCAGCTCGGCGCCGAGCGCCGGTCGCGGCTCGGGCGTCGCGTCGGTACTGATCCCGGCGGAACGCAGGCACACCCGAGCCATCTGGAAAAGCAGCTCCACGCCGCAGGAGCCGGGCATGACCGGGTCGTGCAGGAAGTGCCGGCCGAAGTACCAGTCGTCGGGGTCGATGGGCTTGTCGCACAGCACATAGCCGAGGGAGTAGCGTCCGCCGTCTGCCACGAAGGAGATGTCGGCGCCCTCCAGAAAGGCGAGCCGCCCCGAGGGCGCGGGGTGTTCGCCGGTGGGTCGCGGCGGCCGGGCGAGGGGCGGTGGTGACTGACGCCGCAGCCAAGGGGCCACGAGGCGTCCCCCGTCCAGGCCCTGCTGCTGGGCGAGGACCGGCTCGGTGAAGAAGCCGTGGACGGTCTCTCCCGTATAGAACGTCTCACCGCCCACGGCCAGTTCGTACCGGTAGCGTTGCAGCAGCGCGCCCGGCAACGGCGTGTGGGAGAGCACGGTGGTGCGCTGGCGCACGGTACGGCCGCGCAGGTCCACGGCGCGCACCAGCCGCGAGGAGCCTTCGAGGTTGCGTACGGTCAGGTTCTGATCCGGATACTCGGTACAGGCGCCGAGCGATGCTCCGACGAACGCGGCCGCCTGGAGCGACATCTCCAGGAGCGCCAAGTGCGGGACGTCGCCCGCGTTCTCATCGACGTACCAGGGCGCGTGTGGCACGTCGTACTCCGTGACGTACGACGTGTCCGAGAGGTGGGAGCCCGGGGCGGCCGGGGCGTCGATCATGCGGTCGAGCATCAGGAGGTCGCCGCGCGGCAGCCGGGGACGGATCAGGCAGGCCGAACGGTGCCGGGCCGCGCCGTGGGCGACGCTCAGGTCGCCCTCGGAAGCGTGGGCCATGTGCAGTTCGTGGGCGAACACCTGTCGGCCGTCCGGCGTGCGGCGTGTGCCGCAGCCGCTGTCACCCGGACCGAGCTCGCGCCCCGGGGGTTCACGCAGCACGCAGCCCACCCCACGCAGGCGGGCGGCGATGGTGCGGCCGTCGCCGAAGGACACGTCGGCCACCACGTGCGGGCGCGGGACCAGGCCGATCGATACGATGTCGGCCGCCATCAGGAGCGGGCCGGACAGGCGGGCGCCGTCCCGTACCTCGATGTGGACGCACTCCTCGGTCCAGGGCGTCACGGACGGGCCGGGCAGACACAGGTGCAGGCCCTGATGGAGCGCGTGGACGTGCAGGGCCTGCCACGCGGCGGTCAGCAGTGCCACCCAGTCGGGTGTTCCGGCCCGGCCGCCGGGCGTCGTGGCGGTGACCCGCCCCTGGCCGTGGCGGCCGGTGCCGGAACCGGTCACGACGACTTCGTCCAGGAGCGCGAACGCGGTCGCGCTCAGGGCCCTGGGCGGTTCGGCGGCCGCGCAGGACGCGCCGAGGACGCCGGCCAGGTCCCCCGCGGCGAGCCGGTCCAGCTCGGGCCGGCCCAGACGGTCGCGTACCGACTGAGCCAAGGGCCTGAAATGCCTTGGGTACGTGGAGAGTTGGCGTACGGGCCACGGCGTCGCGGTGGGCGCGGGTGCCGCGCGGCGGCCGGTCACCCGCGCGACGGTCAGCCCTTCGTGCCGGACCTCCCAGGCCTCTTCGTCGGCCGACGCGACCTCCGTCACGCGCAGGTCGTCGACGGGGACCATCGGGGATGCCGGGCACCACGTCAACGTGGCGCGCAGGGCGGATGGTTGACGCGGCGCCATGGCGACAGGCGCCGTCGGGAGCACGGTCAGGGGTGCTCGGGACGCCGGTGCCAGCAGCGCCTCCTGGAGAGCTTGGTGGGCTCGCAGCGCGGCGTGGTGCGCTGCACGCACGGTGGCCGCCAGTTCTTCCGCGAGCGCGGCGGCACGCGTCGAGTACGGGGCGGGAGCGGGAAGGCCCGGCGCGGGGGCGGGCAGGCCGGGCGGTCTCCGCGCCGTGTCCCCGACAGCCGGATCGGGCCACCACGGGATGACGGGACAGGATGCGTCGAAGCTCAGGTCGTCCATGAATTCTCGTCTGCTCGGACCGGTGTGGAATGGGTGGATGACCCTCGGGTCACGCGGTGGCCGGGCGCGGCGCGGGCCACGCCGCCCGGCTGCCGAGCTGCGGCGCGGCCACAATGCCCTTGACGGCCTCCCAGCGTTGCAGCACCTCACCGCGCCGGTCGCACGCGGTGACCGTGCAGACGAGCTCCAGGGGCTCCTGCTCCAGCAGTTCGACGACGATCACGAACGGTTCGTCGTCCGGCAGCGGCGCGAAGAGCTGGACGCGCTCCACCGCCACCGGCAGGCACCGGTGGCCGCAGAGCCTGCGTCCGAGCAGCGCCGCCGCCTGCAACAGCAGATCGGCCAGCGCCGGGCTGTACAGCGCGCCCGCGTACGCGCCCCGGGCCACCTGGGGGTCGGGCATCCTGGCCGCGACCATCAGATGCTTGTCGTCCTCCGCCAGGACCGCGCCGAGTCCCTGGAGCAGGGGACCGTGGAAGAGGAAGCCGTCCCGGTAGGCCGGGTGCGGGCTCCCTCCGGCAACCGGGCCGGACGGCAGCGACAGACGGGGCGGGGCCGCGTCCCCCGTCGCCGTGCGGAACATGCCCTCGTAGCGCGGCAGCGGTGTGTCCACGCCGTCGTCGTGGAAGGACAGCCGCAGGTCACCCGCGCCGTCGGCCTCGGGCCGCACGACGATCCGTACGCGCGGCGGGTGCGAGCCGTCCAGAATCAGCCCCTTGCGTACCCGGAAGTCCCGGACCTCGTTCACGCGGCGGCCGGACCGCAGCCGCTCGGTCACGTTGACCCCCCAGCCGACGGCCGCCGTCATCGGCAGCACGGGAAGACCGTCGATGCTGTGGTCCACCAGGACCGCCTCCTCGGCCAGGCCCTCCAGGCCACGCAGCACCGTCAGACCCGCCGCAGGAAGCGCGCGCGCAGTGAACACCGAGCGCAGGGGGCCAAGGACGCTCACCGTGCCGGTGCCGGGGCCCGCCGCGAGCTCGTCGGTGAAGTGGGCGCACCCCTGCTCGCGCGTGAGCAGCCCGACCCCCAGCTCGGTGAACAGCGCCTGGGCCTCGGCGGATGCCATGCCTCCCTGCCAGGGTCCCCAGGCCATGGCGCGCACCCGGCAGGCGGGACGCACCATCTGCCAGGCGCAGGCGAACCGGTTCAAGGCCTCGTTCGCCATCGCGTAGTCCGTCTGGCGGCCGTTGCCATAGATGCCGGATACGGACGTGAAGAGCACCAGATGGCGCAGGTTCTCGCCCGGCAGAGCGGCCAGCACGTTCAACAGACCGATCACCTTGGTGTCCACCACGTGTCCGATGTCCTGCGGCGTCTTCAGCGCGAGGGGCTTGTCGGCGAGTACGCCCGCGCCGTGGATCACCCCGGTCACCCGAGGCGCGTAGGGGGCCAGCGCCGCCGCGACCGCCGCCGGGTCCGCCACATCGGCCGCCACATAGGAGGCTTCCGCTCCCTGGGCGCGCAGGGCGGCCAGCGTGGTGCGGATCTCGGACTGCTGTTGGACGAGGCGTACCTCGGCGTCCAGTTCGTCGCGTACGGCGGCGGAGTCGACGTCCTTGCCCTGGGCCACCGCGTGCTCCCGGCAGGCTGTGGCGAGTGCGGCCGGATCGTCGTGGCCGACGGCCCAGGCGGGCAGGTCCCGCAGCGGAGTGCGGCCAAGGAGCACGAAGCCGCAGGACCGCGCGGCCGCGAGGGCGGCGCAGCACCACGCGGTGATGCCGCGCGCGCCGCCGGTCACCACCAGGAGGTCGCTGGCCCCCGGGGTGGCGTCGGCGGCCGGCACGGGCGCGTCCGGAGCCACTGGTGTGACGGCCAGGGCCGCGCGCCGCGTCCCGTCCCAGGCGACCTCCGCCACCCGGACGGCGTCGGTCGTCTCCGTCACGAAGCGCGCGGCAGCCGTAGCCGGATCGCACGCCGGGGCGATGTCCACGAGACGGCAGAACAGGTCGGGCTCCTCGACCGCGACGGCCTTGACGAGTCCACCCAGACCGCCGAGCAGAGCGGCGGACGGGTCACCGCCGCTCCCGGCGAGGCCGAGAGAGCCGTCCAGTTGGGCCACGGCCGTGAACCCGGCCCGATATCCGGACCCGGCGGTGTCCTTGAGAGCCGGCGTGACGTGTTTGGCGACCAGTACCGCGTGCCGCAACCGGGCCACGGCGGCCGCCGTGCCCGTGCTCTGCGCGTCATGCCCGGCGGCCAGCACGCACAGGTCCAGCCGTTCCGCAGAGGCCAACAGGCCGAGGAGCCGCGCGCGCAGAGTCTCCTCATGCCAGTCGCCCAGAGCGACGTGGCCCTGCACCGTGATTCCGGGCAACATCAACCGCCGAACATCCCACCCCTGCCCCGCGAGGGCGTCGGACACCGCATCGGCCAGCGCGCTGCCGTCGTCCAGGATCAGGGCGGTGGGCCGGGGGCCGTACGCGTCGGCCAGCGTGTCGGCCGCCGGCAAGTGACACAGCGTCAGGTGTCCGCGTCCCAGCGGTACGGGCTCGGCCGCGGTCTCGTCCTGGTCCGCTGCCGCTGCGGCCCCTGCGGCGATCTCGGCCAGCATGGCGGCGAGTTCGCGGACCGTACGCGCCTGGGCGAACCGATAGATCTCCTCACGCGGCAGGAACGGATAACGTCGCCACGCCTCCGATGCGATTTCGACCTGCTTGAGGGAGTCGATGCCCAAGTCGGCCTGGATGTCCACGTCGGGCGCGACCATCTCGACGGTGTACCCGGTCTTCTCGGCGACGAGCTCACGCAGAATCCGCTCGGCCTGTGCCGCGTCCACGGCCCAGGAGGCCGGGTCCGGCAGGGCGTCAGGACCGACGGCCTCGCCGCCGCGACCGCCGCCCGGGGCCGACTCGCCGTTGTGGCCACCGGTCGCGGCCGTCTCGCCGTCGTGACCGCCGCGACCGCCGTCCCAGGCCGTCCCGCCGCCGTGCCCCCCGGCCGAGGGCGCCTCGCCGTGGTCCCCGGCCAATGACACCGCGCTGTCCGAACTGACACCGAACTCCGATGCGCACGCGCCGAGTTGGCGGGCTCCCGGCGCCAGCCCCGCCGACCCTGGTGACGACTGGCGGGGGAGGGGCACCACTGGTCCCGGCTGCCCGGCCGCGACGGCCTTCGAAGCCCCGACGCCGGCTTCGTCGTGGTGCGTCACGCCGGCACCTCGATTCGCCTCTCCGCGCCCCCGGGGAGCGTCCCCGTCCCGTCCCAGCCGTACGAGTTCGAGCATCACGTCCTGGGCATGGATGTGGGCCCGGCTCAACGCGAGGCTGTGCTCCTTGACCGCCTCCACCTGGGCGAGCAGCGTCGTGTCCGGCTCCTCGCCTGCTGCCCCTGCCACGAGCTCGGCGAGCGTACGAGCCGTGTGCAACTGTCCGTCCAAGTACTGGGTGTGCAGGGCGAGTTGGCTGGCGGCGGCGTCCACCAACGGGCCTGGCGCGACGTAAGGGGGTGGCGCGGCGACAGTCTCCGGGGCCGGGGCCGGGGCCGGGGCCGGGGCCGGGGGCGCGGCATCCATGGGGGTGGCAGACGCGCACTGGTACGTCTGCGCGAGGGCGCTCTCGTACTGCGGCCGGCGCGCCTCCACCGCGAAGGACGGCCCTTCCAGAAGCCGCGCCACGGGCGAAGCGGCGGCGCGTGGCGCGGGAGCGGGCGCCTGATGGCGGTTGATGTCCTCGATTTCCAGGCCGAGCACCGCGAGGCGCAGGGCCGCGTAGGCCAGGGCCGCCGCGCTGTCGGTGCCGACCCCGCCGTCCGTGGCGACCACGTGGACCGAGGGGTCGTCCACGATGCGCGTGGCGAGCCGGCTCAGCACCTGTCCCGGCCCGAACTCGACGAAGACGCGGAATCCGTCGGCGTACATCTCCCGCACCCGGCTCGCGAAGTCCACGGGCCGCAGCATCTGTTCGCTCAGCGTCCGCACGTTGGCCCCCGCGTCGTCGCCGTACGAGGCGTCCGGCGCCCCGGCGAACACCGGCGTGGCCGGAGCGGGCACACCGACCGCGGCGACGGCCCGCGCGAAGGTGTCGGCGGCGTGCTTGACCAGCGGGGTGTGGAACGCCCCCGCGACGGGCAGCCGATGCGTCACCAGGTCTCGGCCCCGGCAGTCGTCGGCCAGGCTCTCGATGGCAGGAGTGGGGCCGCCCACCACCAGCTCATCCGGCGCGTTGAGGTTGCACAGCGTCAACTCATGGTGAGCGACGGCTAGTTCGTCCCATACGGCTCGCGAGGCCCGGAGGGCGAGCATGGCTCCGCTGTCGCGGTCATCCGCGTCGGCCGTCGGCTCCATGGCCTGGCCGCGTTGGCGTGTCAGAGTCAGGCAGCCGTCGTCGGTGAGACTTCCGGCGGCCCACAGCGCGATCAGTTCGCCGCAGCTGTGACCCAGCAACCCGTGCGGGGCGAAGCCCAGTTCGGACAGGTAGCGGTACTGGCCCATGGCCAGCGCACCGATGGCGGCCTGCGCGCAGGAGGTGCGCCGCAGCCTGGCCGCGGCGACCCCGGGGTACTCCTGTCCCAAGACGGGGAAGACCACGTCGGCCAGCGTTTCGAGACCCAACTCACCCGGTTCCCAGAGGGCGTTGGCGCGGTCGAAGTACGCCCGCACCGGCGGGAGGGCGAGCAGGGCGTGCCGGCCCATGCCCACGTACTGGCTCCCCTGCCCAGCGAAAAGGGCCGCCACCTTGGCCCCGGGCGGCAGCGCGTCCCGACGGTAGACCAGCTGGCCGGACAGCTCCCAGCTCTCGGCCCCGGGACCGCCTTCGAGCCGGTCGATCGCCCGCGCCACCAACGACGTCCGCTCGGAGTCTGAGGCGGCCACCACCCCCAGACGGACATGCCCGGCGGGGACCGGGCCGCCCCCGCCCGGCGCCGCGCCCGCGCGCAGCTTCGCCAGCAGACCGTCCACGTCCGGCGCGTGCCACAGGTGTGCCGTCGGCGTGGTGTGCCACACCGGCACGCCATCTCCGGCGGCGGGGTACTCCTCCAGAAGCGCGTGGAAGTTGACCCCGCCGAAACCGAAGGCGGAGACCCCGCCGCGCCGCGTCGGGCGGTGGGGCTCACGCACCCAGGGCCGAACCTGCTGGTTGACGTAGAGCGCGTCGCGGTCGGCCGCTTCGCTCACCGTGTCGACGTTGATGGTCGGGGGGAGCACCTTGTGGTGCAGGGCGAGCGCGGTCTTGATGAGGCCGGCCGCTCCGGCGGCCGCCTTCGTGTGACCGATCTGGGACTTCACGCTGCCCACCGCGGCCCGGTGGGCGGCCCCGGCAGGCGCCAGGAACGTGCTGAGAGCGCCGAGTTCCACGGCGTCACCCACCGAGGTGCCGGTCCCGTGCGCCTCGATGAGCTGGACGGAGCCGACCGGCAGTTCGGCATCCTCGTAGGCGCGTCGCAGAGCGGCCAGCTGCCCCTCACCGCTCGGCCCGTAAATGCTCGGTGTCCGCCCGTCGCTCGAGCTGCCGAGGCCGCGCAGCACGGCGTAGATCCGGTCTCCGTCCCGCTCGGCGTCGGACAGCCGCTTGAGCGCGAGCATGCCGATGCCCTCGCCGATCAGGGTTCCGTCGGCCGAGCTGTCGAAGGGCCGAACGGTGCCCCGGGGCGAGAGGGCGGGCGTCTTGCTGAAGCACATGAAGGTGGTGACGGAATTGTCCGCGTCGCAGCCGCCCGTGATCATGAGGTCGGCCCGGTGCTCGACCAGTTCGCTGACCGCCATGCGCAGCGCTGCCAGTGAGCTGGCGCACGCCGCGTCGACCGTGCAGTTCGCCGCGCCGAACCCGAAGCGGTTGGCGATGCGGCCGGCGACCACGTTGGCGAGCGTGCCGGGAAAACTGTCCTCGGTCCATCCCGGGGACGCGGCCTTGAACCTGCGCTCGATCTCGTCGGCGTCCCGCGCCGAAAGCCCGCAGCTGAGCGCCGCCTCCCGCACCACGGGACCGTAGAGCCGTGACCCGAGCGGGAACATGGTCGTGTTCTGGCCGCATACGCCGAGGATCACTCCGGTACGCGAAGGGTCGTACCAATCCGCGTCGGCGCAGCCGGCGTCCGCCAGTACGTCCCGGGCGACCTGGAGGCTGAGCAGCTGGACCAGGCCGATGGAATCGAGGGTCGACGGCGGCATCGAGAATTCCGCGGGGTCGAATACCGTCGGCGGCAGGAATCCGCCGTGCCGGGCATATGTTTTGTCCTCGGCGAACATGTCGGAGTCGTAATGATCGGCGAGCCGCCAGCTCTTCTCCGGTACCTCGGTGATGCAGTCACGGCCCGTCATCACATTGCGCCAGAATTCTCTGACGTCCGCCGCTTGCGGAAACATCCCGGCTACGCCCGTCACTGCGATGGGGCTGCGCGCCAACCGAAATGCTTCCGCGTGCGTCATCGTGCTCCGTCCTCGGCAGGAAAGTGGTGAGATCATCGCAACAACTCCCGGCAGTCCGGTGTGCACGGCCGGCATGGGGCCCCGCCCCCGGGAGGCACCAAACAGTGCCATGTCGGGAGAGCTCGAAACTTCATGGCAGGCGCGGCGCCCTGACGTTGACGGGTTTCCTGGAAGCCGATGTACGGCTTCAGCAGTGACTTTTCCCGAACCGAGGGGCGCGCCGAAATACCCACTTCGAGTGAGGCGTGGGTGTTGCCGTTCCCGGAAGAATTGGCGTCACCGACGGCAGTGCGGTAGGAAGATACGCCTTCACGCGTCGGCCGATATACCTACGAGGTGAACGACGGAACCCGGCTTCGAAGCGGCCCGAGTTGATGAAGCGAAACAAATTCCACGGTGGCGGGCTCCTACGACAAAGCCCGCCACCGGCCCGGCGCTCTCACGGGCACGCTGCGGGTGCGATGTCCTTGTCGCCGACAGAGTCGTCGGCGCGATCGCCGGCAGGTGCGTTCGCGGATCGAGGCGTTTCCGTGGCCGTCAGAACGAGGACGGCTTGGTCGTCGTCGATGTCGTGGCCTCCGGTGAAGGCCCGAACGGCCTCGATCACGGTGTCGATGACGTACCGGGCGCCGGACGGACGCCCCGCGCGGCACAGGGCACCGGCGAGACGCTGTTCGCCGAACTGCTCCCCGTCGTCGGCGCGCGCCTCGGTGATGCCGTCGGTGTAGAGCAGCAGGCTCTCGTGGGGGCGCAGCCGCAGCCGATGGGGTGACACGTCCGGGTCGGCCGAGACACCCAGCAGGGAACCGGGCGCCTCGACGGCCCGCGCGGTGCGGCCGTCGTCGAGAACCAGGGGCAGGGTGTGGCCGGCGCGGACGAGTTCGATGTCGAGGCCGTCAGGAGCGGGCGAGAGCTGGCCGTACACGAGGGTGACGAAGCCGCCGCCGTGACTGCCGGGGCGGTTCAGCAAGGCCCGGTTGACGGCCTTGACGACGTCCTCGGGGCCGTGCAGGAAGGGGGCGACGGCGCGCGCGGTGTGGCGGACAAGCGCGGTGGTGGTGGCGGCGATGGCGCCCCGGCCGCAGACGTCGCCGAGCATGAACGCCCAGCGGCCGTCGTCCAGAGGAAAAACGTCGTAGAAGTCGCCGCCGATGTCGAGTCCTTCACCGGCGGGGTGGTAGTAGGTGGCGACATCGGTTCCCGGCACGGTCGGCAGGTCCGGCAGGAGCAGGCCGGCCTGGAGGTCGCGGGCGAGGGCGGTCCGGTGGGCGTACTGACGGGCGTTGTGGGCGGCCGAGCCCGAGCGACGGGCGAGTTCTTCGGCCAGGGCGACGGTGTGACCGTCAAAGGTGTGCTCGTCCGTCGTCAGCAGCGTCACGGTGCCGAACGCGCTGCCCCGGTCCATGAGGGGAACGCACAGGTAGCCGGTGACGCCCAGGTCGTGCCAGGGCCCGGGCCCGGTGGGGGCGCGGCGGGCGACCTCGCTCACGCCGGAGGCCAGCACACGGGACACGGCGTCGTCGTCGGCGTCGTAGACCGGGATGTGGGACGCGAGCAGGTCCTGCTGCGCCTCGGTGGGAGCGGCGGTGGCGACCCGGACCACGCGTCCGCCCTTGATGATGTCGACGGCGCACAGCGGAGCGAGCCTCGGCACGCACGAGGCGGCGAGGCGCTGAAGGGTCTGGCCCGCGTCGAGGTCGGAGGTCAGGGCGGCGCTGGCGTCCAGCAGGAAGGCGAGGTCGTCGCGCGCGGCCTTCTCACGGGCCTCGGCCGCCAGACGTGCCTTTTCCGCCGTGTCGCGCTCGATGGCCAGGGCGGCGGTGCCCGCGAAGACACGTGCCAGCGCGAGATCCGCCTCCTGCGGAGCGCGAGGCACGCGGTGGTACATCGCGAAGGTGCCCAGAAGCGAACCGTCGCGGGCCAGGATCGGAGTGGACCAGCAGGCGGCGACGCCGGCTCGTCCGGCCAGGTCGCGGAAGTCGTCCCAGAAGGGATCGGTGGCGATGTCGGTGACGATCACCGGTTGCCGCCGGTGCGCGGCGGTGCCGCACGAACCTATGCCTTCACCCGTGGCGATGCCGTCGATGGCCCGGTTGTAGAAGTCGGGCAGGCTCGGGGCCGCGCCGTGGCGCAGGTGCCGACCGTCGGGGTCGGCAAGCAGCACGGAGACCAGCACCTCCTCGGGCGACAGCTCCTCGATGACGTGCGCCATGCCGTCCAGCACCTCCGGCAGCGGGGCCTGCCGCGCGATCTGCTCAAGGAGAGCCCGGTGCTCGGCGGTGAGGCGCTGGGCGTGCTTGACCTGAGTCGTCTCCACGCCGATCATGCGTACGCCCATGACGTTTCCGCCGGCGTCCAGGCGGGGCTCGTAGGAGAAGTCGAAGAACGCCTCCCGCGCCGCGTCCCCTCGGCCCAGCACGACCCGCGCGTCGTGTCCGGTGTGGGGCTTCCCGGTGCGGTAGACGCGGTCCAGCAGGGTGATGACTCCTTGCGCCGCAAGCTCCGGCACCATCCGCCCCAGAGGCATTCCGGTCCGCAGCGGCTCGCCGCCACCCAGGGCGGCGAAGAACGCGGCATTGGCCGTCTCCAGCATGTGCGCCGGGCCGGCCAGGGAGGCGAACACGGACGTCGACTGCCCGAACAGCGCCCGCAGATCGTCCTCCGCCCCACCCCTGACGCCACCGGACGCGCCGCCGGACGCGCCGCCGGACGCGCCGCCGGACGCGCCGCCGGACGCACCGGCGGCCTCGACGAGCCGGCCCGGCTGCGGCTTCGGTACACGCGTCATGCGCGCTGCCCCTCATTCAGTCGGACCGAGCCCGCGCCACCGGCGGGGGAACCCTTGTCCACGGCCAGAGCCCCGGCCATGTCGGCGTGCACGGAGAGCACCTGGTTCAGACCCGTCAACTCCAACAAACGCGACACCTTGGCCGGTACGGACGCCAGCCGGAACGCGCGGTCGCGCCAGGACAACTGCTGGTGCAGCCGGACGAGTTCACCGATGCCAGAAGAGTCGCAGAACGACAGGAGGGAGCAGTCGACCACCACCGGGCCCTCTGCCCGCCCGTCCAGCAGCTCCTTGTTCCCCGCCTCGCGCAGCTGCTCCACGCTGTCGTGGTCGAGCTCTCCGCGCAGCGCGAACACCACGCTGTGCCCGTCCCGCCTGACGTTCACCGAGAACACCCTCAGCTTCCTCCGTGTGAAGCGCTGACCGCCAACCCCCGCGTGGGGGGACATCGGCTTCGGGCGCCGCCTACCCCGGAAGGGCGCTTCGGAACCGTACGTTTCTTGACCGAGGGGGCCGGTGTGTCTGCCGGGGTCAGAGTCCGGCGTCTTCGGCGGTGTCGACGTGGACGGGTGCTTTGCGTTCCATGGGGATGCTGTCGAGTACGGGGTAGGGGCGTGGATACGTGGCGCCGATCTGGAAGCGCTGGCTGAGCACGTCGGCGAAGGCGGCCGCGATGCGCACCTCGCCGTTGGGATTGGGGTGGGTGTCGTCCCAGGTGTGGTCGGAGGCGGTGAACTCGGCTGCGGTGTCGGCCACTTCGATGGGGGAGAGCGGTCGGCGGAGTTCGGTGGCCACGGCGCGGAGACGGTCGTTGCACTTGCTCACGCGCTTGGAGAGGTCGAAGTCCTGCGTGGCCCTGACGGTCTCCAGGATGGTGCCGAGGACGAGACGGACGGCGTGGTGTCCGGCGCGGGCGTTGGCGATGAACTCACGCAGGTTGGCCTCGAACTGCTCCGGGGTGACGTCGTACCAGATCAGGTCATTGATGCCGAGGAGTACGAGGACGAAGTCGGGCCGGTAGGTCGCCACATACTCCTGAATGGTCGTCTTGGCGACGATGTAGGGCTGCCCCCACTTGGCGGCGTGATCGCGGTCGAACCTGGTGTCGGCGTATGTGTTGTCGCCGTCGCCGGTCTCCTCGGTCCGGATGTTGTCGAGCGTTTTGAAGGGGCCGACGAAGTCCACCCGCACACGGTTTTCATCGAGGTGCTTCCAGAGGCGGAAACGCCAGGTCCAGTCGCCGCTGCTGCCGTGGCTGATCGAATCCCCGACGATCATCAGAGAGACGTCCACGGCGTCGGGGTTGTCGTAGTCGGTGGAGGGGGCGGGAGTCGTCATGGGGGAGGCTCCATTCGGCGGGTTCCGGCAGCGCTTTTCCGGGCCGGGGAACGGGTTCGAGGGTGGGGCGGTGGTGTGGGTGCGGAGGCTGCGCGACGAGCCGGTCGTCGCGACCAACGGTCCCCTCTCCGCTCCCGCGGCACCCGCCGTGTTACCCCACCCGGGCTAGGGGGTGTCTGGTGGACCATGGCCGGGGGCGCGGCGTCTGGCACGGCACCTCGCGGCGTTGCCGAATCGCCCCGATAGCTCCGCTATCGAGACGCTCCGGCGCCTTGCGATGCACCGCACCAGACGCCGCGCCCTGACCGACCCTGATCCACCAGACGCCCCCTAGTCATGGGCGGACCCGGCCGCGTTCCCCTCGTCGGCCTCATCCGCCGCCTGGTCGGCGGTGCGGTTGGCTCGGTCGATCTCGGCCATGTGGTCCTCCGCCCAGGTCCGCAGCGCCGCGAGCGCCACTTCCAGGGACAGCCCCAGTTCGGTGAGCCGGTAGAAGACGCGCGGCGGCACGCTCGGCTCGACCCGGCGTGACACCAGCCCGTCGCGGGTCAGACCGCGCAACGTCACGGACAGCATCTTCTGCGAGACCCCGGGCATCCGGCGCTTCAGCTCCGCGAAGCGCACCTCGTCCGGTGCGGCGTCGGCCAGCGTCTTGACGGCCATCGACGTCCACTTCGTACCGATCCGGTCCAGCAACTGCCGTGTCGGGCACAGGGGATCGAACACATCACCCCGCGCCCCGGTACGCGCGGCCCGGGCTCCTCGGGTGGTCACCTGGGGCTCACCACCTTCCCTGAAAGTGCCGTCTGGGCAGCGGCCAGGCGGTTACCTATCGTTCGCTGGTAACCAATCGTAACCGCCTAATCCGGGGAGTCACCTTGCCGTTCGCCACCGCACACCAACTGCGCCGCGTCACGACGAACGGGGTCGAACTCAACGTCGCCGTCGCGGGGGAGGGACCGGCGGTCCTGCTACTGCACGGCTTCCCTCACACCTGGCAGGTCTGGCGGGAGATCATGGGCCCGCTGGCCGGCCGGTACCAGGTCATCGCCCCGGACCTGCGAGGCTTCGGCGCCAGCACACGGGCCCTCGACGGGTACGACGCGGGCACCCTCGCCGCCGACGCCGAAGGGCTGCTCGACGCGCTCGGCGAGGCCTCGGCGGCGGTGATCGGCATCGACGCGGGGGCCGCGCCCGCCGTCCTGCTCGGGTTGCGCCGACCCGGCCTCGTCCGCCGTCTGGTGGTGATGGAGGCCCTGCTCGGTCGCCTGCCGGGGGCGGAACACGTCCTCGCGGGCGGCGCCCCCTGGTGGTTCGGCTTCCACGCCGTCCCCGGCCTCGCCGAGACCGTACTGGCCGGCAACGAGGCCCCGTACATCGACTGGTTCCTCAATGCGGGGACGCTCGGGCGGGGAGTGCCCGACGACATCCGCGCGGCCTTCGTCGAGGCGTACACCGGGAGCGAGGCGCTGCGGTGCGCGTTCTCGTACTACCGGGCGCTGCCCACCAGCGGGCGACAGATCGAGGACGCCGTCACGACAGCTCGCCTGACCATGCCGACCATGGCCATCGGCTCCCACCCCGTCGGCCCCGGCCTCGAACGCCAACTCCGCTTTTTTGCCGACGACTTGACCGGACACTGCCTCCAGGACTGCGGCCACATCATCCCCCTCGACCGGCCCGAGGCGCTGCTGGCGCTCCTTGTGCCCTTCCTCGCCGCCGATCTGCCGAAGTGACCCACGGGATTCAAGGGATTCATGGCCGAGGCGCCGGGAAGGGGCGGAACCCGCCGGACAGCAGGGTGAGTTGGCTCGGCTCCGGGGGGGTACCGCCCACGATCCGAGTCTCCGCCCCTCACAGAGCGAGCACGGCCGGCAAATCGGCGCGGGGCGCGGGGCGCGGGGCGAAGAACGAGCTCGGGCGGGGGAGCGGAGGCAGAGGCCGTCGGTGGCAAGGCAC
The DNA here is from genome assembly GCF_042869775.1 of Streptomyces sp. NPDC006711. Taxonomy (NCBI): domain Bacteria; kingdom Bacillati; phylum Actinomycetota; class Actinomycetes; order Kitasatosporales; family Streptomycetaceae; genus Streptomyces; species Streptomyces sp. NPDC006711. The sequence goes on along the minus strand of NZ_JBIAGO010000003.1, from coordinate 12,927 downwards.
CGACCAGAGCTGGCCCCTTCAGTGTCCAGTAGTTGTCGCCCGCAGCTGATCGAGAAGGTGGCACCGGGCGTGGCGTAATCGATGGGGCCGTCGTACCGGGCCGAGGCGCGCGCACGGCCTGTCCCGGGGTGAGGAACCTGCCGACGTGCGTGACGATCAGCCGGGCCGCCTGAGCCTCGCGGGCAGTTTCGCCGGTGTCCTCGGGGCTGTGGTGCACCTGCGCGTCCCCGGCGGGAGCCTCGGCGCTCTCGGCCTCGCACAGCAGCACGTCGCACCCTGCGGCGAGCCGTCCGAGGTTCGCGCACGGCGCCGTGTCCCCGGAATAGACCAGCGAGCGCCCCTCGGCTTCGATGCGTACGCCGAAGGCCGGGATGCCGTGCGCCACCGCGCGGCTGGTCATGGTGAGGGCGCCCACGTGCGTCTGGTGGCCGCCCGTCAGCTCCTGGATGGCGAAGGCGGACTCGACCGGGCTGCGCGTGGAGGTGTTGGTGGTGCGGGGCGCGGTGCAACGGCACTACCGGTTGCGACAGGACCGGGCTGTAATCGGCGCCGAGGCGGTTCGGCACGCTCACGCCCGAGGGCCACCGGCAGGTGTTCGCCACCGCGATGACCGCGCTGCTGGCCGAGTTCACCGCCTATCTCGACCGCGACGGAGCCGATCCGGTGGCCGACCAGGTGGGTTACCGGCAACATGCGCTCTGGCTCAGCCCGGCGGAACGGGAGGAACTGATCGGCGAGCTGCGTGCGGCCATCGCGCCGAAACTGACCAACCGCCCGAGTTCCGAGCGAGCGCAATACCTGCTCAGTCCCATCCTCTTTCCGATGGAAGCCCCGCGACTGGAGGGCGAGCTGTCGGCGGCAGAGGCCGAGCGCACCGACACATGATCGGCCGGCCGGGCAGGTGGCCGAGCGCCGCCAGCCGCCTGTCGTGATCCGGGTCCGTCGTTACCGGATCCTCTCGTGACCCGCGCTGCCGCGACCGGCTGCCGTGGCCCGCGCCGGTGCGAACGCGACCGCACTCGCGTCGGCGCAGGGGTTGCCGTCAGGCGGCGGCGCCGCCGTCGATGACGAGGTCGGCGCCGACGATCGATGCGGCATCCGGCGACGCCAAGTACAGCACGGCTGAGGCGACTTCGGCGGTGGAGGAGACCCGTCCCAGCGGCGACGCGCTCTTCATGCGGGCTGCGCGGTCAGCGACGGTCTCGCCCGGGCGCAGCGACATGGCGGTGTCGGAGGGGCCGGGACTGACGGCGTTGATGCGGACCCCGTCGGCGATGTGGTCCAGGGCCGCCGCCCTGGTCAGGGCGGAGACGGCCGCCTTGCCGGCCAGGTAGCCGGCGAGGCCCGGGAGTCGGCTGTGCGCGCCCAGGTTGGAGGCGATGTTGACGATCGCGCCACCGGTGGGCTGTCGCCGCATCTGAGCCACTTCGGCCTGGAGGCTGAGGAGTACGCCAGTGACGTTGATGTCCAGCATGGTGCGCCAGTCCTCCTCGGGGAGGTCCGCTATGGGGGCACCGCCCCGGAAGACGCCGGCATTGTTCACGGCGACATCAAGGCTGCCGAAGCGTTCGACGGTATGACGGACCAGGGCTCTGACGTCCTCGGAACGCGTCACGTCCGTGGTGACCGCGACGGCCGAACCACCTTCCTTCTCGATCAGCGCAACCGTCTCGTCGAGCGCCGTGACGGTACGTCCGGCCCCGACGACCGAGGCACCTTCGGCCGCGAAGGCGAGAGCGACGGCCCGGCCGATGCCGGAGCCCGCGCCGGTGACGAGGACGGTCTTTCCGGTGAAGCGTGCGGTCATGGTGGTGGCTCCTTAGGTCGGCACTTGGTTGTTCGGGGTTCGGGGTTCGGGGTCCGGGTCGGGCGTTGGGAGTTGAGGTTGGGGGCGTTGAGGGGCGCGGGTGCCGGGGCCGTTTGCGGGGTGCCAGGGGGCGGGCGCCTCGATAATGGACTGACCGTTCTAGAATATGGCCGCAAGGGCAGACACACGCGCACCCTCACGCTCCCCGCAGGGTTGGTCAGTCGAGCAGCTTCAACGCCTGCTCGGCGGCGTCCCGCACGCGGCCCGGGTCCTGTGACACCTTGCCGACCACTCGCAGACCCTGCATCAGTACGAGCAGCATCCGCGCGAGTGTGCGCGGATCGCGGTCGGTCGGCAACTCGTCCTGCGCCTGGGCCCGGGTCAGCGCTGAGCGCAGCAGAGTCTCGACGTGGTCCCAGCTCGTCTCGACCCGGCGGGCCGCCGCCGTATCGTGTGCGCCCAGTTCTGCGGCCGTGTTGGTGACGAAACACCCCAGGGAACGCCGGTCGTTGGCGTGTGCCTCGGCCGCGAAGCGTCGTACCAGCGTACGCACGGCGGGCAGTGCGGGGCCGGGCTGGGACAGTGCGCTCAGCAGAGCCGCGTCGTGGTGCTCGTTGTAGCGATCCAGCGCTTTCAGGTACAGCTCGTGCTTGTTGCCGAAGGTGGCGTAGATGCTGGCACGTCCGATGCCGAGATGTTCGACGAGGTCAGCCATCGAGGTGGCCTCGTAGCCGCGCCGCCAGAACAGCTCCAGGGCTGACTGCAACGCGGCGTCCGGATCGAATTCCTTGGTTCTGGCCACGCTCGAACTCTAGTGACAGTGGAACGACCGGTCAAATATGGTTCGTTGTTGTCACGGGTTGCCGAGCACGCGCGGTCCGCCCACGTGGGGATGGCATCCACCAGTCAGGGTCGCCCTCGCCATCCTTTGCGAAACGGTCGACCAACCGTACGCGCAGGCCACGTAGCTTTTCGGGCATCCAGAGACCTTGCTGAGGGCGTCCGGTGACATCACACCGGGGGTCAGAGGAGAAGTGCGTCGTGAGCCTGATCAACCTGATGAATGCCGCCGCCGATCTCCCCGGAGGGTGGCGCTCACGTGTGCTGGGCGACATGGGTACCGCCTGTGTGAAAGTGCTGAGGATGGATGACATGCCGGTCAAGGCCGAGAGCCATGAGGCCGCCGAGGTGCTTCTCGTCCTCGACGGGCGCCTCGAACTCGAAGTCGACGGCAGGCCCGTGCCGGTGTGCGCGGGCGAGCTCTATTTGGTCCCGGCAGGGACGGTCCACGCGGTCCGTCCCGGAAGCCGGGGCACGCTCGTGATCGTGGAGCGGCGGGACGACGCCGGCGACAACTGACGCCCGGCTGCGGCGGCGGCCTCTCTCGCCGACCGGCGGGCACCGGGGTGAGCGGACGCACGGCGCAAGCGGCGGCCGCTCCTGACTCAGGTGGGCGACCCGGCGGCCGCACCCGTCTTGAGGTCGGGTCCCCAACGCTTGAGCGCGGCTTCGAGGTCGAGTCCGCTCGGGCGGGCGTCGTCGGCTTCGGACGGCCAGTCCTCGCGCGGCACGCGCCACATGATCTCGAACTCGTTGCCGTCGGGGTCCTTGGCGTACAGGGACTTCGACACCAGGTGATCCGTCGAGCCGACCATGGCGCCGCGCTTGGTGAGCTCGACGGCGATGGCGGCGAGTTCGCCGAGCGTTCCCACCTCCCAGGCCAGGTGGTAAAGCCCCACGCGACCCTGCTCGGGTCCGGGCGCCTGTGCCCCGACGGAGAACAGGCCGAGGTCGTGATCGTTGAGGGTGTCCTCGGCGCTGAGGAACGCGGCGCGGCCGGGGATGTCGACGTCGAGCTTGAAGCCGAATACGTCCGTGTAGAACTCCACGGCGCGAGCGACGTCTCGCACGTAGAGCACCGCGTGATTGAGGCGGCGTACAGGCATGGGGGTCTCCCGGGGCGGTGAAGGGTGAGGCGGTGGCCTCACTTGCACCTTAGAACAATGTGAGACTTCAAGTAAATCTCCACCTGGGTGATCGTTTCGCTGCGCTGAGTCATTGGCCGGATTGTGGGCGGCCCATACCGGCCAGTCACCGAACCCTTTGGCTGGCGCACGAGGAGCCGGGGGACGCGGGCGAGGTGCCAACCGCATCCGGACGCCGTGGGGTGGCTTGGGGGGTGCCGTGCCGACCTCTTCGAGTACCGTGATGGGCGCTACCGCGACACAACGAGGGGTTCGACGCCATGCCCGCCGCGAGATTCTTCTTCGACGCAGGATCAGGCGCAGTCCTCTGGGCGGCCACCGAGGACGCGGAGGTGTGGGGGTACCCGGTCGAGCTGGACCGGCTGCCGATCAGCCGCGACCTCCGCGATGTCCTGTACGGGCTGATAGCTCGTTACGATACGGCGTTGAACTGGGATTACCCCCCGAACCCCGGGCCGTGGCGTGCAGCGGAGTGTGACCATTTCAACGAGGCGGTACGCCAAGCGCTCAGCCGCCTTCGCGCCGAACTCGGCCCTGCGTGGCAGATTCACGACGAGTTCAACGCGCTCCACGAGGACCCGGACCTCGACCGCTACATGGCCGACCCAGCCGGCTTCGTGCGCGGCTGACGTCACGGAAATTCTGCGCGGAGAGCGGTGCGGGGGTGGGGGAGGGGCGCGCGTACCTGAGCTGTCTTTATGGTCCGGACACCGGCGTAGCAGCGCCAGCGCGCGGGGGTCGTCGACCCCAGGGCCGCGCGCATGTTCCGCGAGCGGGGCCTGGAGGACCGGCTCCTCGACGGCGCCCCCTTCGCGCCGGTGCTGAACTTCCGCGTCGACGGCGAGTCGCGCCCCTTCAGGTACGTGACCGACGACCACGTCGACGGACGTTTCTGCCCCCAGCAGGTCCTCGTGCGCAATCTCATCGACGTCTTCGTCAGCGACGGCGGCGACCTCCGCTTCAAAGTCGAGGACGTCGAACTGGAGGACCTGGCCGGCCCCCGGCCGCGCGTCCGCTACCGCGACAGTACGGGCGCGACGCGGGTCATCACCTGCGACTTCATCGCCGGCTGCGACGGAGGCCACGGCGTCAGCCGGGCGAGCATCCCCGACAACCTACTGACCCGCCAGTCCCACGAGTACGGGTACGCCTGGCTGACCGTACTGGCCGACGCCCCCGCCAACCACCAGTCCATGATGGCGATCCACGACCGGGGCTTCGCCGGCCAGTTCGCCCGCGGACCCCGGGCCAGCCGCTTCTACCTCCAGTGCCCGCTGGACACCGCCGTCGAGGAGTGGGCGGACGACCGGATCTGGGACGAGATCGAGGCACGCTTCGGCGAACCGGTCGCCCGCGAAGGGGCCCATCACCAGCAAGACGCTGGTGCCGCTGCGCAGCGTGGTCTACGCCCCGATGAGCTACGGCCGCCTGTACCTGCTCGGTGACGCCGCGCACATCGTGCCGCCCATGAGCGCCAAGGGCATGAACCTGGCCCTGCACGACGCCGACGTGTTCGCCACGGCCGTCCTGAAGCGGGTCATGGAGCAGGACGCTGGCCCGCTGGAGGCGTACTCCGCCACCTGCCTCAAGCACGTGTGGAACTACCAGGCGTACGCCGCCTGGTTCACCGACCTCATGCACGACGCGGGAGACGTCTCCTACCGCGGCGAGTTCCGACGCAGCCTCGCACGCGCGGAGTTCGAACGCCTCTACGACTCCGAGACCGCCAACCGGCTCTTCGGCGAGTTTCTTACCGGCCTGAACTGAGTCCCCATCTCCTGGCCGAAACTCCCTTATAAAGAAGGGAAGTTGGGGATAGGGCTCGTTCAGCCGCCCGGTTCCTCACGGCCAGAGTTGAAAGTCAGCTACCAACGTCCGCCTTCCGCCCCCCGCCCGTGGCGCCCACCGCGCCGCGCCAAGTCCTAGAGCAGTCCACTCAGGGGGAGTACCCGCTCGGACAATCGGGCCCGCAACCGGTCCTGCGACGTGTCGGCCTCGCTGAACCAGTCTGCGGTGACGAGCAGTTCGGCCTGCTCGCCGATCTCCTCGGCGGGCAAGGCGCAGAACGCCGAGAGTCGGTCCAGGTGGAGACCGCCGTCCTGCTCCGGGCCGAGTTGGCCGTCGGGGCGGGAATGGGCTGCGGCGTACAGGGCGAGGAGCCGGGTGGCCGGGCCCAGCTTCTTCTTGCGTAGCTTCCGGTCGCCGACCGCCTTCTGGGCCCAGCCCGAGATCTTCGAGCGGCTGGTCTTGCCGAAGGCGAACGGACGCGGCCGGTCCGGCAGCAGGGTGGGGACGGTGAACGCCACCGCGTCCTCGGGCCGGGACGCCAGAGCCTGCGCCACGGTGCAGGACAGCCGCAGCCAGTCGCCCGTGACCAGACGTTCCAGTACGGGTTCCGCGTCGCCGGCCAGCCAGCCGGTGAGGTCCTGACCGGTGACGTTCCCGGTGCCGGCGCGCGCGGCCCGCAGGGTGAGCATGAGGACGGCCAGGCGCACCTCGGCCTCGGGGTGCGGAGAATGGTCCTGGACGTGGTCGAGTACGGCGCGGGCGTGGACGGCCTGGCCTCGCGTCAGCAGCCACTCCACCTGGGGCCCGGTGGCGTCCGTGTCACCGCAGGTCGGACGGTGGGCGCGGTTGGCGTGCATGGCGCGCGTGGTCCGCGCGGCCTTCTCGGCACGTTCGGCCTCCTCTCGCAGCGCTTCTGTGCGGGTGACGTCGGCCCACAGGGCGAACGCGCGCGCCTTGCGCTCGTGGAGGGTGGCGAGGAGGGCGAGGTCGGGCTCGGCACGTTGCTGGTAGGCGCGGAACGCGTCGCCGAGTTCGATGAGTTCGACGCGCAGGACGTCGGGCCGCAAGTTCTGCGGCACAGTCCGCTGCCCGATCTTCCCCCAGGGCTTGGTCCCTCTGGGCGCCGCAGCCGCAGCCGGTGACGCCGACGCCGACGTAGCCGCCCGGGCGCGGGGGAGCGGGCCGGATCTGGGCGGTGGGGGCGCGGGATCACCCGATCTCGCAGTGGACGAGGCGCTGTTGGCGTTGTCGGAGAACAACACCGCGGTGTCCTCCAGGGCCGCGACGCCTGCGCGGGTGCGATCCGCAGCGGCGGGAACTCCGCTACCGTCGGCGGCGTTGCCCTTTCGGGGAGCCGGCGGCGCGGTGGCGACGGTTTTGGCGCCGGGGGTCGCGGCCGCGCAACGTGAGCAGCATTCCATCGCCCGCCACCAACGCCCCTCGCGGTCGGTGACGATGGCCAGAACCACCGGACCACCGCACCGCCACGGCTCCCCGCGCTCGGGGCGTTCATCGCGCCGGGACAGGTTGTGGGCCTGGCAGCCCTCGGCCTTGCACACGCAGAACGCGTCGGGGCGCGGCCCGGCAATGGCCTTCAGATGGGCCTTGAGGTGAGCGACCGCGTTCGTGCGCCCGGCGGCGGCCGTCGGCAGCCGCTCCGGAAGACAGGCCGGCCGACTGCACGAGACGCGCACCGCCGCCGTGCCCCGGGCCGCCGCATCCAGCCGCACCGTCCATGTGCGGCCGAGCACCCGGTCGTCCAGCTCACCCGACGAGACCTGCGCCATCCAACCCCTCCAGCACCGTTGTTCCCAACTGCCGCGCGGGCGCACCTCGAAGGCGGCGCGGCGGTGGACCCACCGTACGCGGACACATCGCCCAACACCGGCAAACCCGGATCTCCCACGCCGACGGCAGCCGGAACGGCCCTCGTGCGGGAGCCGAAGCACCCTCCCCGGTGCCGGAGCCGAAGCAACCCCGCCCGTGCCGAAGCCGGAACAGCCCAGTGCCACAGCCGCAGACCCAGCCGCAACAGCAGCCCTCGGCCCAGCCCCCCAGCCCACACCCACCCCTTCAACGCCACAGCCGACGCAATAGGCACGCCTTGCCCGACGAGAAGCGGTCCACTTTTCCGAAGCGCCACCCCGTCCGCCACCGTTTCCGCCCGTTCAATCCCGTTCTGGTGCGCGCTGCACCGACCCGGCGGCCCTGCCTCCCGGACCGAGCAGCCCGGTCGGGGAGACCGGACCCCGGTCGGCCATGCGCGGCAGAACGTGGCGCGAGACGGCGGTCACGGCCGACGGGAACAGCGGACGCAGCGGCTGAACCCAGCGCAACCACGGCGGTGCGTAGACGGTGGCGAGACGGCGGTCGACGCCCCGCGCGATCCAGGAGGCGATGCTCTCCACCGGGTAGGTGCGGCGGGCCCCGGGCGGCATGTGGGCGCGCAGCTCGCGCAGCACGGTGTGCTGGTCAGCGTCGCGGATCATGCCGGTGTCCGTCCAGTGCACGTAGGCGATGCCCACTTTGGTGCCCTGCGGCTCGAGCTCGGAACGCAGGGACTGGGCGAAGGACTCGACGCCGGCCTTGGACGCGCAGTAGGCACTCATCATGGGCACCGAGCCGAACGCGGCGGTGGAGGCAATTTGCAGGTAGTAGCCACGGTTGCCGAGCAGGGCGGGAAGGAACACCCGGGCGGTAGTGGCGCTGCCACAGAGGTTGACGTCGATGACGCGGCGCCAGGTGGCCGGGTCGCAGGCGGCGAAGGGGCCGCCCTCGGCGACACCCGCGTTGGCCACCACCACCGACGGCGCCCCCAGCTCCTCGCCGACCGAGGCTGCCGCGCGCTCCATCGCCGTCTCGTCGGTGACGTCCACCTCAACGCAGTACGTCTCCGCCGACAGGCCCCGGGCGACCTCGCGCAGGCCCTCGCCCTCCAGACCCAGCAGCGCCACCCGCATGCCCCGCACGGCCAGCTCCCATGCCAGCGCGGCGCCGATTCCCCGGGCGGCGCCGGTCACGACGGCCGTACGGCCCTGTAGCCCTTGCACCCGGCCCATGACGGTCCCTCCAGACGGCCGGCCAGTACGCCACCGTGACGCGCGACGGCCTGTTCCCGCCTTCCGGCCGGCGACAACCCTTTCCCCTGGCGGCGACAACCCTTTCCCTACCGACCATAGGCCGGTCCACTCCGGCGGGCCTGTCGCGCGGGAAACCCGCTGGTCGAGCCGTCCGTACGGCAGGTGACCCGGCCGCCAGGCCGGCGCATCGGAGACGCGGAAACGTACCGACGCCGTCAGCAGCGGGCGCTGACCAGGCATGCCTCGGCGTTGAGCCGGACGCCGCCGGGGCCCTCGAAACGGGCCAAGGCCTGGCGCATCGCCTCGCGGGCCTGCTCGGCCTCCCCGGGGGCGAGACGTTCGAGCAGGGACCGGGCGGGGCCGGAGCCGGCCAGGAAGGCGGCCGCGTCGGTGGCGTCCTTGCCGAAGTTCATCTGCGCCGTCACCAGGTCCACGCGTACGTCGCGGAAGCCCGCGCCGGTCAAGAGCTGACGGATCGTCGCCGGATCGGCGAGCGAGAACATGCCGGGCGCGCCGACGGTGAAGTCAGGGACCGGGCCGAAGGCGCGCAAGTCGGCGAACAGGCCCGCCCAGTCCAACCGTTCGGGCGCGGAGAGACTGGCGAGGGCGAGGCGTCCGCCGGGGCGCAGGGCGCCGCGGACATGAGCGAAGGCGGCGGCCGGGTCCGCGAAGAACATGATGCCGAAGCGGCTCAGAGCGACGTCGAAGCCGCCCGGCGGAAAAGGGTGGACCTGGGCGTCACCTCGCTCGAAGCGCAGGTTGTCCAGGCCTTCTTGGACCGCGAGCGCGCGGGCCCGGTCCAGCTCGGGTGCCGAGAGGTCAAGGCCGAGCACCTGGCCCGGGTGGGCCCGCCGGGCGGCGAGCCGCGAGGTCTGGCCCGCGCCGCAGCCGAGGTCGAGCACCCGCTCGCCCGGCGCGATCGCGGCAGCCCGCAGCAACGGCTCGTTGAACCCCTCGTTGACCGCGTTCCAGCGATCGTGATGGTCGGCCCAGTACTGGCCTTCGTCACCGTTCCAGGTGCTGTCCTGCTCGATGTTGACGATCGCGCTCATGAGATCCCCCTGGCGGCTGAGGCGCCCATCTCCAGTACGGGCGCTTGTCCATCAAGGTATGGGCGGGTGCCCATACGACAAGGAGAAGGAGCCGCACGTCACCCAGAGGTGTCCCGATCACAGGAGTACGGGACCAGCTGTTCGAGGCCGCACAGCGCGTCCTGGCCCGTGAGGGGCCCACCGGGCTGCGGCTCGCTCACGGCCTATCTTCAGGCCGAACGGCGCCTCGGCCGGATACCCGCCACCCGTGACTGCGCCGCCGCCCTGGCCCTGTCCCTGACCGGCACCACCCACCACCTGCTGATGACCACATGGCCCGCGGGTCCCGACCCGCTCGCCCGGATCGAGCAGGTCATCCAGGCGCTCACCGCCTGACCTGATGACGACCCATACACTCGGGGAGACCGCCCGGGGGAAGGAAGCAGGTCCGACACCATGAGCGACCCGCTGTCGTGCCCGGGGTTCTTCGAGAACCCCTACGACTTCTACGACGAACTCCGCGCGGCAGCCCCTGTGCGGCACATGGCCGCCGGATCCGGCAGCGGGCCCAGCTACCTCGTGACGGGCTACGCGGAGGCGAAGGCGGCCTTCGCGCACCCGGGGCTGTCCAAGGACACCGCCCGGTTCTTCGCCGGCCGGACCTCAAATCGCGATCTGCACCCGGCCGTTGCCCGGACGATGCTCGCCACCGACCCTCCCGAGCACACCCGCCTGCGCCGCCTGGTGACCAAGGCATTCACCACCGGTGCCGTCAACCGTCTGCGCCCGTACATCCAGCAGACCGCCGACCACCTCGTCGACGGCCTCCCCGACGACGGTGAAGCCGACCTCGTCACCGCTCTCGCCGTCCCGCTGCCGCTGACGGTGATCTGCGAACTGCTCGGGGTGCCCGAGGCGGACCGCGCCCAGGTGCGCGCCTGGTCGAACGAGCTGTTCTCCGCCGGGCAGCCCCACCGGATCGATGTCGCCTCCCACGCCGTGGCCGGTTACATGACCGACCTCATCAAGGCCAGACGGCGCGTCCAGGACGGCAGCTTCCTGGACGAACTCATCGCCGCTAGAGACGAGGGCGAACAGCTCACCGAGGACGAACTCGTCTCCCTCGTGGTTCTCCTGCTCGTCGCCGGCCACGAAACCACCACGAACTTCATCGGCAACGCCGTGCTGGCCCTTCTCCGCCACCCCGCCCTCCTCGATCGCGTACGCGGCGGTCCTGACCACATCGGCACCGTTCTGGACGAACTGCTGCGCTACGACTCCCCGGTGGGCATCGCCACATTCCGGTACAGCACGCGAGCGATCACCCTGGGCGAGACCGAAATCCCCGCCGGTGTCCCCGTGCTCATTTCCCCCGGTGCGGCCAACCGAGACCCTGCCCGCTATCCCGATCCCGGCCGTCTCGATCCGGGCCGCGACAGCGCGGGGCATCTGGCGTTCGGCCACGGAATCCACCGCTGTCCTGGCGCGCCCCTGGCTCTGGCCGAGACGGAAATCGCGCTCCGCGCACTCCTGACGCGTCACCCCGGGCTCCGTCTCGCGGTGGCCCCCGAAGAGCTGCGGTGGCGGCGGACGCGACTCATACGGGGCCTGGAAGCGTTGCCCGTACGCACGCGGCAAACGCCCGTAGGCACGCGGTAAAAGCTCGCGGCACCAGCCGGGTCAGTCGGACGAGACCGCCGGTGACGTCTCACCCTGGTCGCCCACGCGCTGACCGGAGTCCGTACGGCGGTGCAGGTGGACGGTGAGGGCGAGCAGGCCCAGCGGGGCGGCCACGGCCAGGGCCCCCACGGCCCGGTGTTCGCGGGTGGCGACCGCCGCGTCGCATCCGGACGTACCGAGCTCGCCGAGCTCTCCGCCGGGGCCGTAGTGCTGCTTCGTGAAGGCCTGCCGGTCGAACAGCGCGGGCACACCGCACGACATGGGGGGCTGGAAACTTCCGTTGTTGTCGAAAGACGTCGGAAACAGCATCAGGCCGAACGCCAGCACGAAGCCACCAATGGCGGGGATCGCAAGGATCCAGGCCCATATGAGCAGGTCACGGTTGGTGCGGGGCGCGTCGGTTGCGGTCACGCGGAGAGACGATACGCGCCGGTCGAGCCCCGGACAGCACCGGGGCTCACACCGGCCACCCCGGCTGCCGGGCCCGCCGGCCGTCGACCCGTCGGCCGTGGATTCGCTGGCCGTGGATTCAATGCACCTGGTTCGATTCCGGCGGCCCCGCAGGGACCCGCATCCCGCGTCCGGCCGGCGACAACGGTGCAACTAGGCTGGTTCGGTGACTGATGAGCAGGAGCGGGTGCGGCCGTCGGGAGTGTGGGCCACGGCGGTGGGGGTGGCCAAGGTGCGGGCGCTGGAGACCGAGCGCGAGAACGCGCTGTTCCGCGACCCCCTCGCACAGGCCTTCGCCACTGCGGGCGGTTTGGCGCCCTCCGCACCGCCGTTGCCCGGCGACGAGGCCGCGCGGCGGCGTCGCATGGGTCTGGCCTTCTCCATCGTCATCAGGACGAAGTTCCTCGACGACTTGTTGCGGGAGGCCTCCGCGTCCGGGGTCCGACAGATCGTGCTGCTCGGCGCCGGCATGGACAGCCGCGCCTTCCGGATGGCCTGGCCCGACGGCACCCGCCTCTTCGAGGTCGACACCTCCGCGCCCCTGGACTTCAAGGAGTCCGTACTGAGCCAGGAGCGGGCCGTCGCACGCTGCGAGCGGATCACCGTCGCGGTGGATCTGCGCGATGACTGGCCGTCCGCACTGGTCGCCGCTGGTCACGACCCCACCGCACCGACCGCGTGGATCGCCGAAGGGCTCCTGATCTATCTCCCCGAGGACGCGGTGGAGTTGCTGCTGTCCCGGATCGGCGCGCAGTCGGCGCCGGGCAGTTGTATGGGCCTCACCCTGGGCTCGCGCGGAGTGATCGAACGCTTCGGCGCGGATGCCGCACCGGGATCGGCCGCCACCATGTGGGTCTCGGAGATGCCGGACGACCCGGTGGGGTGGCTGGCGGGGCACGGCTGGGAGGCCCACCCCCACACCCTGCGCGAGCGCGCCGCCGCCTACGGCCGCCCGATCAGCACCCCGCCGCAGGGCGAGGAGCAGCCGGGCGGACTCATCTCGGCGGTCCGCCGCTAGGGGGTGTCTGGTGGATCAGGGTCGGTCAGGGCGCGGCGTCTGGTGCGGTGCATCGCAAGGCGCCGGAGCGTCTCGATAGCGGAGCTAT